>JAFDVV010000019.1:75583-119523 GCA_018268775.1 Acidobacteriota bacterium
AGGGGATTGAGGCCGTTTCCATCCTGCGCGAGGGGGCCGGGTTGAATGGCGAACGGTGGGGCCGCGAAGTTCAGCAGCAGGAGAAAGAATATCTGTATGCCGGCGAGAATCGTCGAGGCGAAAGCCGACAGCCGAACGTCGACCTTGTGGCGCATCCTCAGCACGAACCCATAGCCGCTAAGGAGCCATGCCCACAGCAGCAGCGAGCCTTCCTGGCCGCTCCACAACGCCGAGAATTTGTAGGCTGGATTGAGGTCGCGATTGGTGTGCTGAAGGATGTAGGAGACGGAAAAATCGTTCGTAAAGGCGGCCCATACCAGAGCGAAAGCGGCGCAGGTCAGGGCAACGAAGCTGGCGATTCCGGCCCTCCGCGCTGTCTCCCCGACTCGACCCGCGCCGTCGCCTCCGGCGGTCATGCCGCTTGCCGTGCGCGATTTCCAGAGCGCAAGTGCTCCAAAAACAAGGGTGTACGCGCTCAGAGCCAGCGCCAGCAGCAGCGCAAAGCTCCCGAACTCGGGCATGGGGTGGGTTCGCATGGGTTCCTCTCTGCAATTCTCTCAATTACAGAGGGAAAACGGCAAAGGACGCACGCAAATAACGCCGTTTATCGCGCAGGAGGGTGGGAGGAAGCGGTGTGTATTCCTTCGACCGGTGATGCGTCGCAGACAAGCTCATGAACGCACTCAAGAAGGCGCTCGGGGGGGAGCGGTTTCACGCGGAACTCAACGTTCAAACCCGTGTATTCGTCGACAGCCTCTTCCATCCCGCTGATGACGAGGATGGGAAGGAGTGGGTGGAATTGCCGGATATGCTGAACGAACTCCTTGCCGCTCATGCCAGGCATGATGTGGTCGGTGACGACCAGTTGAACCTCGGCAGGAAAATCGCCGTTGCGTAGCTGTTCAAGCGCCCGCATCGGATTCAGGGCCGTAATGACGAAGTAACCGGAACGGCGCAGGATTGCCTGCCGGATCGCGGCCTGGACTGCGTTATCGTCCACCAACAGGATCGTCATGGGTAGGGGCATTAACTGCTCCAGCGGAGAGGCTGCCAACTTTGCGTTCCTCCTGCACTCTTTCCAGATAAGTTTGCCGAGTGAGTCGGAGAAAAGCCGATTCGCAAAATAGGTCCCCGGGCAAGCAGATTCAAATTCGTTCACTCAGATCGTGATACCGGATTTGAACGAATGACGATGCCGATTGAAATCAATCGCAAATACAGGACACTCGAATCGCATTTTGTCGAATGCTCCTATATTTAGTCCATCTGATGCTATTTGTTGAACCGGAAGTTTTCTCCCCACAGCAGTAGAAATGGGAATTTTTTATCCAGCCATCCCACTTTCGCGGTGGTTTGGCCAGGGAGACAGTGATATCTGTGTATAGGTCAAATGCGCTAGACGAAGGCAAGCAAACGATTTACAGTTGGCCCAAGCAAGCTCACTCAAATGGCACTCTGAAGGGGAATCGTGAATCTTTCCGCCGTCGACTGGCTGATCATGCTGGTCTATTTCACCTTCGTTCTGGGCATCGGCTTTGCCCTGAAGCGTTACATGCGCACCTCGAACGACTTTTTTCTTGCGGGCCGCTCCATTCCGGCGTGGGTCTGCGGACTGGCTTTTATCTCGGCAAATCTCGGTGCCCAGGAAGTGATTGGCATGGGAGCATCTGGTGCCAAGTATGGGATCAATACCAGTCACTTCTACTGGATCGGCGCGGTTCCGGCCATGGTGTTTGTCGGCATCTTTATGATGCCGTTTTACTACGGGTCCAAGGCGCGTTCTGTCCCGGAGTATCTGCGGATGCGCTTCGATGAGAAGACGCGTGCCGTCAATGCGTTTTCGTTCGCTATCATGACCGTGCTCTCGTCGGGCATCTCGATGTACGCGATGGCGCTGCTCATTCAGACGCTTGGCCTGTTTCACGGCATCATTCCGGACCACTACATCTTCCATGTCTCCATCATCCTGTCCGCGGTCATCGTCCTGGGCTATATCTTCCTCGGCGGATTGACCAGCGCTATCTATAACGAGGTTCTGCAGTTCTTTCTAATCGTTGCCGGGTTCGCTCCGCTTGTCTGGATAGGGTTGAAGAATGTTGGCGGCTGGCAGGGAATCAAGCAGACGCTGCCCGCGACCATGACGCACTCGTGGCGCGGCATGGCGCATGCCAGCACCAACACGCTCGGCGTCGAATGGGTTGGGCTGGCCATGGGACTGGGCTTCGTTCTTTCGTTCGGGTATTGGTGCACCGATTTTCTGGTGGTTCAGCGCGCTATGGCGGCCGACTCAGAGGAATCCGCCCGGCGCGTCCCCCTGATCGCGGCGATTCCGAAGATGTTCTTCCCGTTTCTGGTGATTCTCCCGGGTCTTATTGCCGTGAGCATCACCTCGCATGCAACTCCTGCCGCGTCTACGGTGACTGCAGGCCCGGCAGCCTCGGCGCCACTGGTCGATCAACATCCGCACGGCATCATCCCGCAGAAGACGAACCCTCTGAATGGTCAGCCCATCGTCGATAGCAAGGGAGAGCCGGTTTATAACTACGACCTCGCCATTCCCGTCATGCTGCTCCACTTCTTTCCTACGGGCATTCTAGGGTTGGGACTCACCGCATTGCTGGCCAGCTTTATGTCTGGTATGGCAGGCAATGTGACAGCCTTCAATACGGTTTGGACCTACGACATCTACCAGGCGTATATCAACAAGCGGGCAACGGATGCGCACTATCTCTGGATGGGGCGAATGGCGACGATCGGCGGTATTTTGCTGTCGATCGCGGCGGCCTACGCCGCCACCAGCTTCAACAACATCATGGATGCGTTGCAACTGGTCTTTTCCTTTGTCAACGCACCTCTGTTTGCCACGTTTCTACTTGGCATGTTCTGGAAGCGGACCACTGGCCACGGCGCGTTTACGGGACTGGTCTCAGGCACGGTTGCTGCCCTGCTGCATCATGGCCTCACGATCCCGGTGGATGCAATGCCCGGAATTCACGGCGGTTGGATAGGGATTGTCCATCGCTATCCGAGTGACATGGCGCAGAACTTCTGGACGGCCATCTTTGCGTTTTCGGTCAATCTGGTCGTCACGGTCGTCGTCAGTCTGATGACAAGGCCTCGTGCAGAATCGGAGTTGGTCGGCCTGGTCTACTCACTGACTCCGAAACCGGTTGAGCATCACTTGCGGTGGTATCAGAAACCTTCGTCCCTCGCGTGGGGTGTTCTGGGCTTGTTGGTGGTCCTCAATCTGGTCTTCGCCTGATTTAAAGTCGCCATGTACTGTAACTGATCGTGGCCTGAATTCTTCGAGAGTTGAGACTTCAAAATGCATCAGCCATATGGTCCCGGGTTGGAGATCGTCCCCGACGAACTGGGGGCCAAACTCGCATGGGCGATGAAGAAGGTCATCAGGAAGGCCGACAAGACCCTTCTGAAGCCTCTCGACCGGATGGGCCTCGAAAAACTCCGTGTCACTCGCTTGATCGAGGCAAAGGACCGCGTCGGAAAAGAGGTCAACGACCTTCGAATTATCCATGAGGCGCAACGAGTCAACATCGCGCGTCCGGGGGACGAAGCATTTCTGGACTTTGCCAAGAACTACAGCTCTGGCGAGATCAACTTGCCTGAGGTGTTTGTGTGCGAGGTCTCCTCGGCCCGTTACTACCCGCACCTTGGCTTGGTAGCGAACAGAGACTTCGAGGTCTTCCGCGATTCCGTCCTGCTGCCTCACCGTTTTCAGCTAAGCCCCGCCTATCGCAGCTTTCGCCCGCGACAGATCACGCATCGCGCCGGAACATATTCAACGATTCAGAGAATTGATTCCTACAGCTTCTGGCACTGGTTCGCCGATTGTCTTCCTCAGTTGCTGACGCTTGAAAAATATATGGAGGGAAGGCCGCTCACTCTGTTTGTGACGGACGATCTGGGGCGATTCCAGCGCGAATCACTGGCCCTGATGCTTCCCGCTAACATGACGATTGAAGCGGTCCCTGGAAAGAAATGGATCGACACCGACCATTTCATCCTGCCTTCGTATCTGTCTGGCAGATGCAACGGATATTTACCCGACGGCTATTACGACGAGATACGGCGTCGTATCGTGCGAGGATTCGGCCTGCCGGAGAACGCGCCTAAAGACCGCCGTATCTACCTCTCCCGGGCGGGGGCCAAACGGCGCAGGATTGAGAATGAGAGTGCCCTGATGGAGATGCTCGCTGAATACGGCTTTGTGGCCGTCAGGCCGGAGACGATGAGTCTGCGCGATCAGGTAGAGATGTTTCAACGGGCGGAGGTGATCGTTGGCCCCCATGGAAGCGGCCTGGGAGGCATCGTATTTTCGCCGGGAGCGAAGCTGCTGGTCTTTTATTCCGAGCCGCGGCCAAGCGAATACTTCTACACCATGGCCCGGTGCGTTGGGGTTGAACACTATGGCGTAATACATCCGTTCAGCTACGATGAGGACTGCGCGGATGACTTTCCCGTTGACCTCGAACGAATCGAAGCTACGCTGTCAGGACCCATGGGTTTGAGCAAAAGATAAGATTGGATCGTTACTTCGAAGTACTGCAACTGGACAAGGAGAACCATGGGGCTCGATATCCGTGTTCCGCTGGGATTGATATTCCTGATCGTCGGCGGGCTTATGAGTGTTTATGGAGTCATCACGAGGCACTCGGCCATCTATGAGCGCTCGCTTGGGGTGAACCTGAATCTCGGCTGGGGCCTGATCATGCTTTTGTTCGGCGTCATCATGTTCGTTGTTGGCCGCCGTCAGAAGTGGCAGGACGATCCGGTCAATCCGCGCCCATGGGAGCGAGAGGGTACGAAGCACCACTAGGTTCGTTTTTGAAACTGGAATAGGCACCAATTAGCACAGCGGCAATCTTCCACATGCAACTCCTTGCGATAATGGAGCCATGAAGCGCCGTGTCATCGAGCAATATGAGCTCGTTCGCAAGATAGGTGCCGGCGGCTCCGGCGTAGTTTATCTTGCGAACGACACGCTTCTTCAGCGCCCGGTTGTGTTGAAGCTGCTGAAGCGTGGCAACCTCACCATTGAGCAGATGCGCGCGACGCAGCTTCGTGAGGCCCGTCTGGCTTCGGCGATCGACCATCCCAATGTCTGCGCGATCTATGAAGTGGGCGAAGCTCCTGCGGAGTCCGGCGATGGAGCTGAAGCGTACATCGTCATGCAGTATGTGCCGGGTAAGTCGCTCGACAAGATCATTGCCGAAGGGCCGTCCAGTCTGGAACTCGTACTATCTGCGGGAATCCAGATCGCTGACGGTCTCTCCGCTGCGCATTCGCTGGGCATCTTTCACCGCGACCTCAAGCCAGCGAATGTCATGCTGACTGATGGTGGCTTGATCAAGATTCTCGACTTTGGGTTGGCTCGCCGATTGGCCCTCGACAAGACCGACTTCGATCCCTCCGGCCCCGCCGACAAACGCAACCTTCCGCCAATCGGTGCTACCTATACTGCGCGTGGCGGCACTATCGCGTAT
Source organism: Acidobacteriota bacterium (assembly GCA_018268775.1). Classification (GTDB taxonomy): domain Bacteria; phylum Acidobacteriota; class Terriglobia; order Terriglobales; family Acidobacteriaceae; genus Edaphobacter. The sequence goes on from JAFDVV010000019.1 coordinate 81,088, forward strand.
ATGGCCCCGGAGCAGTTCGTTACCGGCCAGTCGAGCGTTCAGTCTGACATTTTCGCGTTGGGCCTGGTCCTTTTCGAGCTTGCAACCGGAAGACATCCTTTCCATCGCCCCGACGCGCCCGACTTTCAGTCCATCCGCGCCATCCAGTTTGCAGACCCTCCGTCTGTCCGCGAGATTGCGCCGCAGCTTCCTGTCGAGCTTGAGAGCGTGATTCTGCGCTGCCTGGAGAAGCAGCCAGCCGCGCGCTTTGCCGCTGCTGCGGACATTCGCGAGTCGCTGAAGACCATTATGCGCTCCATGCAGCTTGATGCCGCAGCATTGATGACCAGCGGAGAGTCGCTGTCGTTGCTGCCATCGCAGGGAAGACTGGCACTGGATACGCCGGAGGAGGAGAAGCGCACGACCGGCATACTCTCAATGCTCGCCGAGCGCTTCCGCGAGTCCGGCTCCTCCTCAGCAGGCAAGCAGACCAACAGCATTGTGGTATTGCCGTTCATCAACTATGGTCCGGCCGATGTTGCGCCGCTATATGGTTATGCCCTGGCCGATGCCATCGCCGCCCGCCTGGCACGTATGCCGTCGTTGGTCGTTCGTCCGTCCAGCGCGCTGATGACGCTTTCGACGCAGCAGCTTGACCCTCTGAGCGTGGGCAAGAAGCTGCTTGCGGATTTTGTTCTGACGGGAAATTTTCTTCGTTCGGAGAAAGGCTTCGACCTCAACTGGCAGTTGCTCGATGTCCCCGGGCAGAGCGTTCGTGCCGGAGGATCGATCAATGTGGCCTCATTCGATCTGGTCAGTGTGCAGGCCGAGATCTGCAATGAGGTCTTCAGTACGTTGCAAGGCGTTGGACGACTTGGCAGTCTTCCCGAAAACAATCGCTCGACATCATTGACCGGCGATCTCTCGGAGGAGTATCTGCAGGCGCGGGCGCTTCTTTCGTCGTTTATGACGCGCACCGGCAGCCGCGACGACCTTGAGCATGCCCGGCAGATATTCGAATCTGTCGTGAAAAGAAACGAGAACTTCGCACCCGGCTGGTCGGGTCTCGGAATCACCCATCTCCAGTATGCGCGCCACGGCCTGGGCGGACAGATGCATGTGCTGGAGGCTCGCCGCGCATTTGATCGCGCGCTGGAGCTTGACCCGGGCTCAGTCGAGGCAAACCTCTATCGCGTCTACATGTTGCTCTCGCGCGGCGAAAAGGAATCGGCTCGCCACGGCATCGAACACTTGTTGCAGACGGCCGGTAACGACTGGAACGTCCGCATGGTTGCAGGTCTGACGCTGCGTATCGACGGCATGTACGAGGAGGCGCTCGATCAGTTTAATACTTCGCTGCGTATGAATCCGTCCAACGCCGCGATTATCTACAACCACCGCGCGCGCGTTTATCAGTATCAGAACCAGTTGGAGCTCGCAGCCGATGAGATCGAAAAAGGGCTCACACTTGAGCCGCGCCAGCCTTTGTTGCGTATCTCGCTTGGCTACCAGCAGATGCGTACGGGCAACCTCGCGGCCGCAACTGAGACGCTGGAGAATGTCATACGCGACGAAAAATCACTTCGTATCGTCTTTCCCACAATCGCGCTCTGCTACGTGCAGCTTGGCGACAGACAGAAGGCCGCAACTTTCATCATCGACGAGACGCTTGCCGCCGCCGAGGCCGATAGCGAGATGGCCTACCGGCTTGCGACCTACTTCGCTGTCGATGGGGACGAGAGCGAAGCGCTGCACTGGCTGCGTCGGTCAATCTATCTCGGTAACGAGAACTATCCATGGTTCTCAAAGAATCCGGCGTGGAAGCGGCTCTCCGGCCACGCCGACTTCGAGCGGATACTTGAAGACCTGAAGAAGAGCTATCGCCGTAATCAGAAGAACTGGAGACGCCTGCTCGCGCAGGTTCGGAACTAGAAACAGTCGAATTCGCAATAAAAAGACGGGCTGCATGCCCGTCTTTTTGCTGCCGCAAGCAGCGCTATTCGGTTACGCCACTTCTCGAAGGGGAGCCAGCACCGGCGTCTCTTCGATCGATCGAGGCTGAATGAATTGGCTTGAGGATGAGCGGGGTGGTCAGGCTGAAGACGAGCCGCGAGTCCTTGACCAGAGTGGCCTGACGCTCCTGCTTGAGCCACATCACCGTTGTGGCTCCCGCGCCAATGCCAGCGCCGACAACGGCCCCAACGCCGCCGCCGAGCATCGCGCCTGCCACAGCGCCGCTTCCCGTTGTCAAGGCGGCGACGGCGAGCGTCTCCCTGGCGCGGTCACGGCGCTTCAGAGTGCCTTCGCGGTCTACGTTGAAGCTGCTGAGCGTAGTGTCAATCAGTTGAGCGTGGATGGTGTAGACCGTGCCGTCGGGAAGGGTAACGGTGCGTGGCTCAAGGTGCAGCGAAGCCGCGCCGGAGATGCGCCTGCCGCTGTGCACCTCTGTCACCTGGCCCTCCAGCACGGAGCCAATCGGAATGATGACTTGGCCGTTGTTCATGACAGGCTCCATGATCTCTCCAGTAAACCTGGCACCCGGTTCCGTTGTCGAAGTGGAGATTTGCTCGCGCATGCGGACGCGGAGCAGGGTCCCTTCGTTGATCTCGCCAATTGTCTCGGGGACGCTGGTCACAATCTGTGAGTCCACATCCGCGGGAACAGCCTGAGGTGCGGAGACAGCGACAGCGCCGGGCCCTTTATAGGGGACGTAGGCACCGTAGACATCTTCCGTAGCAGCCTTTGCGGCTGAGGGCTTGGCCGGGGATGCAGCGGGAGCGGCAGAGCTGGCGTCCGCGCTGGTCGCATCGATCGTGACCGGATCGGGATTGGAGACGCCTGTGGTCTGCGCGGCCAGCGGCAGGGCGGCAAATGCAAACAGCGCGGCAGTCGTCATGCGTGTCTTCATGGAAGTAGTCCTCCAGGGGCTTTTCCCCTCGTAATCAAGGCTAAATCTCTGGGATGAGACGACAGGAAATTCGGCAGCGAGGAATCGACCCTGTTACTACTTCATTTGAGTACACTCCGTTGCTGGAGAATGGGGTGTTTTCGGCATTCCAGTCGCAGCAAGTTTTTCATGTGCCTCCCTTTGCTAGAATTTCAGTGGTGAAATCTTCTGGCGCCAGTTCTGGGCATAACTTCGTTCAAACCATCGTCGCGGCTGGTGGAACATACGTTCCCGTCGATCGCAGACCTAAGTTGAACGAGAGGCTCATGCATCGCGTCGTTCAACAAACACCCGCAACATCCAGCAACAGGAGCGACATGACTGAGATTGTCTCTATCCACGCACGTGAGGTCCTCGATTCCCGCGGTAATCCTACCGTCGAAGCAGACGTCGTTCTCGATGGCGGAGCACGCGGCCGCGCTGCCGTCCCTAGCGGGGCTTCCACTGGCGAACATGAGGCCGTTGAGCTACGCGATGGTGACAAGGAGCACTACCTCGGCAAGGGGGTGCTTAAGGCTGTCGAGAACGTCGAGTCCATCCTCGCCCCCGAACTCACGGGCATGGACGCTTCCAATCAGCGTCTGATCGACGCAACGATGATCGGCATCGATGGGACTCCGAACAAGGGCAAGGTGGGAGCGAATGCCATCCTCGCCGTCTCCATGGCCGTCGCGCGCGCCAGCGCCGATGCGCTCAAGCTGCCGCTCTATCGTTACCTTGGCGGAGTCAACGCCCGCGTTCTGCCAACACCGATGATGAACATCATCAATGGCGGTTCGCACGCCGACTCAAACGTGGACTTTCAGGAGTTCATGGTGATGCCCATCGGAGCCGAGAGTTTCTCCGATGCGCTGCGTTGGGGAACGGAGACCTTCCATACCCTCAAAGGCGTGCTCAAGAAGAAGGGATACAACACGGCCGTTGGCGATGAAGGTGGCTTTGCGCCGAACCTCAAGTCCAATGCTGAAGCGATCGAGTTGATCCTGGAAGCCATTGAGCTTGCCGGTTACAAAGCCGGTGAAGATATCGCTATTGCGCTTGACCCAGCCTCCAGCGAGTTCTACGACAAGGCCAGCGGCAAGTACATCTTCAAGAAGTCGGACAAGTCCGAGAAGACCTCCGCGCAGATGGCCGAGTTCTGGGAGTCTTGGGTGCGTCAGTATCCCATCGTGTCCATCGAAGACGGCCTGGCTGAAGACGACTGGGATGGCTGGAAGCTGCTCACCAAACAGATCGGTGACTTTACCCAGCTTGTCGGCGACGACCTCTTCGTTACCAATGTCGAGCGGCTGCAGCAGGGAATCGACCAGAATGTCGGCAACTCCATTTTGATCAAGGTCAATCAGATTGGCACGGTTTCGGAGACGCTCGACGCAATTGAACTTGGCCGCCGCTACGGCTATACATCGATCATCAGCCACCGCTCTGGCGAGACGGAAGACACCTTCATCGCCGACCTCGCGGTGGCGACCAATGCAGGGCAGATCAAGACCGGTTCGGCTTCGCGTACCGACCGCATTGCCAAGTACAACCAGCTTCTCCGTATCGAGGAAGAACTCGGCCAGTCTGCGGAGTTCCTTGGTATCGAGAGCGTCAACTTCGGCGAGTAGCCGCGAGTATTTTGCTGGTAACTGGCCTCGCTTCGGCGAGGCCAGTTGCTTCTTGAGGCCACGGTACACATGTTCACATAACGAGCGGATCGACATAGACTGGAGCGGCAGTTCAGGAGGCTTCGTGCCGGACACTCAATCGCCGTCGATCAGTTCTTCTTCTCCCGTTCGTTCCGACGCTCTCGTCTTCTTCGGGGCCACCGGCGATCTTGCCTACAAGAAGATTTTTCCCGCTCTACAGGCCATGGTGAAGCGCGGGCACCTTGATGTGCCGGTCATTGGAGTCGCCAAGGCGGGCTGGAACCTCGACCAATTGAAAGCCCGCGCCCAGGATTCGCTTGAGCAGCATGGCGGCCTCGACCAGGCCGCATGGCAGAAGCTCTCGTCGCTTCTGCGGTATGTCGATGGAGACTACGCCGATGCTGCTACCTTTGCCGAAGTCCGCAAACAGCTTGGTTCGGCACAGCATCCCGCTCATTACCTGGCGATTCCCCCGGCGCTCTTTGAGAAGGTTGTTGAGCAGCTCGTGCAATCAGGATCGGCCAAAGGCGCTCGCATGATCGTCGAGAAACCCTTCGGTCATGACCTCGCTTCGGCGCAGGAGCTTAACCGCATCCTGCTCTCCGCCTTTCCCGAGTCCTCGATCTTCCGCATTGACCACTACCTCGCCAAAGGGCCAGTCCACAACATCGTCTCTTTCCGCTTCTCAAACTCGTTCCTAGAGCCGCTGTGGCACCGCGACCATATCGAAAGCGTCCAGATCACGATGGCCGAAGACTTTGGAGTACAGGGGCGGGGTGTCTTCTATGACCAGACCGGGGCCATCCGAGACGTTATCCAGAACCACATCTTCCAGGTCATGAGCAATCTCGCGATGGAGTGCCCCGCGCGTCACGATAGTGAATCGATCCGCGACGAAAAGGTGAAGGTGCTGAAGGCCATCCCGGCAATCGACCCATGCAACCTGATTCGAGGGCAGTTCGAAGGCTACAAAAATGAAAAAGGGGTGGCTTCCAATTCCAGTGTCGAGACCTTCGCAGCTCTTCGTCTCGATATCAAGTCCTGGCGATGGGATGGCGTGCCTTTTTACATCCGTGCCGGGAAGAATCTTCCAACTACCTGCACCGAGGTCATCGCGCGTCTCCGCCGGCCTCCGCAGACGGAGATGACCGAGCCTGCGCCACAGAACTACATGCGCTTCCGTATCGGCCCAGAGATGACCATCGCCCTCGCCGTGTCCATTGCTGCGCCCGACGAGAACGGTCAGCGCTCGCTCATTGAGCTTGAAGCCTGCCGCCATCCCCGCCCAGAGGAGATGGAGGCCTACGAACGAGTACTTACCGATGCCATGGCCGGCGATGCCACTCTCTTCGCCCGCCAGGACTATGTCGAGGAGGCCTGGCGCATCGTCGATCCGATGCTGAAAGCGCAGACTCCCGTTTACACCTATCGACCGCAGACATGGGGGCCATCTGAAGTCCCCGGGCAGGCCCGGGCAAACACCACACCCCCCGGTGGTTGGATGTCGCCGTTTGCGGATGCAGCCGACGATCTCCACATCGTTTCTCAGCCAGCATGACCGCGACGCGATGAAGTTGCTAGCCAACGACCGTCTCTTCGTTCTCACAGGCGCGGGAGTCTCCGCGGAGAGCGGTCTCGCAACCTTTCGCGGCTCTGGCGGATTGTGGAACGGCCATCGTGTTGAAGATGTCGCCACCCCCGAGGCATGGGACGCCGATCCAGAACTTGTCTGGAGGTTTTACTCCATGCGTCGACGCGACGCGCTGGCTGTGGAACCAAACGCCGCTCACTTTGCCCTTGCAGCGCTAGAAGACCAGCTCGCTGATCGCTATTATCTCTGTACGCAGAACGTTGACGATCTCCATGAGCGTGCCGGTTCGCGCAACATCCATCACATGCATGGTTCGCTCTTCCAGTCTCGATGCGTAGAGTGTGAACGCCCATTCGGAGACCGTTCTTTCTATGAAACCGCATCGACATTGCCCAAATGCAGAGATTGTGGCTCTCCCGTGCGTCCGCACATTGTGTGGTTTGGTGAGATACCGCTGGATATGGAAGGGATCTATGCACAGCTCGATCGTGCGACAGTGCTGCTGGTCATAGGCACATCGGGTTGTGTCTATCCTGCTGCGGGATTTGTTCGCATCGCGCGGCAACGGGGAATCCGTACGATATACGCCGGTCCGGAAGAGCCGGAAAACGCTGAGGCCTTCGACGAAATCATCCTTGGCGCGGCGACAGAGGTTCTTCCGAAGCTCACCCTCAAGTGAGATGTCTTGGTATCCTGAAAGGCAGCGATGCCTAAAAAACCGATTGTCCTCACCATCCTCGACGGCTGGGGCTATCGCCCCGAGACACATGGCAATGCCATTGCTCTGGCGCGTAAGCCTATTTACGACAAGCTGCTTTCCAGCTACCCGAACACGTTGATTCGAGCCAGCGAGCGCTTTGTGGGGCTGCCCGAGGGGCAGATGGGCAACTCCGAGGTCGGTCATCTCAACCTGGGCGCTGGACGGGTTGTACGCATGGACATCACCCGTATCGATTCCGCCATTGCCGATGGCAGCTTCTTCACCGACCCGGTGCTTACGCAGGCCGTTGAGCTGGCGGCGAAAGAGCATCGCGCACTTCATCTTCTCGGCCTCGTCTCCGATGGAGGAGTCCACTCGCAGCAGCGCCACCTATATGCTCTGCTCAGACTCGCGGCGCAGTACCACCTCAGGCAGGTCTACATTCACGCCTTTATGGATGGGCGTGACACGATGCCCACCAGCGGCCTTGGCTATCTGGAAGCGCTCGAACAGCAGATACAGGAGATCGGCGTGGGACAGATAGCGTCCGTCTCTGGCCGCTACTTCGCCATGGACCGCGATCTACGTTGGGAGAAAGAACGCCAGGCATTCGATGCTATGGTGACAGGGCACCCGCAGGGAGGAGCGTACACCGATCCTCTCGCACGCGTCCGCGAGCTTTATAACAACGGCACCACGGATGAGTTCATCCCTCCGTTTACAGTTGTGGATCAGCATGGCAAGGTAATCGGTCCTATTCGCGATAACGACGTCTGTATCTGCTTCAACTACCGTGCTGATCGGGTCCGTCAGATTACGCGTGTCCTGGGCCGGAACGTTCAGGGCGGCCTCACAGCCGCGAATGCGCTCGATCTGCCAAAAGCGGCGGAGTTGGACTTGGAGATTCCGCGCGTCGATGCGCCAAAGAATCTCCACTATGTCTGCATGACGCACTACGACAAGAACTTTACGCTTCCGGTGATCATTCCTCCCGAGTCGATGGACAACCTGTTGGCCAACGTTATGGCCGATGCCACCTTGCGCAATCTTCGGGTCGCTGAGACCGAGAAGTATGCGCACGTCACCTACTTCTTCAATGGCGGGATCGAAAAGCCCTTCCCAGGCGAAGACCGCGCGCTGGTGCCCTCGCAGAAGGTCGCCACATACGATCTGGCGCCGGAGATGTCGGCCGCGGGGATTGCCGATGCCGTCGTCAAGGCGGTCAACGATACGGCCTTCGACGTCATCATCGTCAACTTTGCCAATGCCGACATGGTTGGCCATTCCGGCAAGCTTGAGCCGACGATCCGTGCCGTCGAGACGATCGATACTGAGCTGGGCCGCGTTTACAACGCTGTGAAACAGCGCGGTGGAGCTTTGCTGGTGACGGCCGATCACGGTAATGCCGAGCTGCTTATCGATCCGATAACGGGCGGACCTCATACGGCGCATACGACGAACCCCGTGCCTTTCATTCTCGTCAGCGATGAGCAGGATACGAGTCACCACTCCATCCTGAGGCCGGGAGGGAGTCTACGCGATATCTCGCCGACGATTCTCAAACTCCTCAATCTTCAAAAGCCGGTGGAGATGACTGGAGAGAACCTCAGCCAATAGTTTGTCCGGCCCCGAAATTTTTGGCGGGGGCTATATCTCCCGCCGTCCTTCCATCGCACGCGACATCGTCACCTCGTCGGCATACTCGATGTCGCTGCCGGCGGGAACGCCGGTTGCGATGCGTGTCACTCTGATGCGGGGCTCCGCACGATGAATCTCATCGACGAGATATCGTGCCGTGGCCTCGCCTTCGGTGGTTGGAGAGGTCGCAAGAATGACCTCATCCGCGTCAGCGAGCCTCGTCATGAGGTTGGCGATTCGCAGTTGCTCAGGGCCGACCCCGCCAATAGGAGACAGCGTACCGTGCAGCACATGGTAGACGCCGGTGTAGCTGCGGGTCTTCTCGATAGTGGCGATGTTTGTAGGCTCTTCAACGACGCAGATCGTTTGTCGATCGCGAACTGAATTCGTGCAATAGCTGCAAGGATCGACATCGGTGATGTTGTTGCAGATGGAGCAGAGATATAGGCTGGCCTTCAGTTCGCGAATGGCCCCGGCGAGCTTTTCGGCATCTTCGGGCGAGGAGCGCAGAACATGAAATGCCAGCCGCTGCGCGCTCTTCGTCCCTATGCCCGGCAGCTTGCGCAGCTCATCGATCAGCCGCGTCATCGGTTCTGCGAATCGCGCCACTAGGTCAACCCCGGAATGTTCAGACCGCCCATCATTCCTGCGACGCTGGCCTTCATCGCATCGTCGGCGCGGCGGCCAGCCTCATTGACTGCAGCCGCGATCAGGTCTTCCAGCAGTTCAAGATCGCTGCCCGCGCTCCCAACCGCGGCAGGCTCAATCTTCAGGCGCAATATCTCTTTTTTGCCGTTCATTCGCACCGTGACGATGCCGCCTCCGGTCGAAGCTTCAACGACAGTTTCCAGCAGCTTGCGTTCCATCTGTTCCTGCATCTGCTTCGCCTGCCCCATCATCTCTTTCATCTTGCTCAGGTCCGATAGATTCATAGCCCAATCCTTATCTGTAAATCGTGTCAGTCGTTGCCGCGAAGATCGATGACATTTCGAATCTCGGCGTTGAACAATCGCTGCGCCTGCTGTACGACGGGATGTTCCAGGGCCTTCGCTTGCACACTGCCTGTCCTCGCAGGCCTTGTTTTCTTGCTTGCGGTGGCGTTCGCCGCTCCTGGCAGCAACACCAGCTTTAGCGATCCAGCCCCTGCGTTCCGCAGCGTGGAGCGAATAACGCGATCGGCGTCGGGGTTGATCACCATCGGAAGCATCGTCCTGGAGAGGCTTGTCTGAATGCGAATCTCTCCGCCTTCAATCGCCCACTCTGAATCGGCGATCGCATCCGCAGCCGATCCCTGGCTCCTGGCTGCCGACAGTGCCTCGGTCGTCAAGCGTTGTAGCTCGTCGGCCGATTGCGCGGCCGGCGTTGCAATGGCAGGCCCATCGGATTCGAGCGACGGTTGAGGTTCCGGCTCGGGCGCAACGGGTGGAGTGAGAACCGCAGGTTTTGCTGCGGGTTCGATTGCCGAAGTTCCCGTATTCACGGGGGCAGCCTGCTCCGCAGCCTTCGGCTGGATGTCTGCGTGTGTCGCAGGCGGGGCAGGCTCACTAAAAGATTTGCGGCTGCTATCGGCAGCAAAGGGAGAGAATGCGGGTTTAGCCGCCGGAGGAGAAGTGTTGGAAGGTATGGGTTGAACCGGTGGCGCGGATGTGGCGGGTCGCGGACGTGGCGGCTCCGCTGGGGCTGCCACCCTACCCGAGGCAGGGAAGCGGCTGAGCACCTCCTCAACCGGCAACAGACGCCGCAGATGCACCAGCTTCAGCAGACCCAGTTCGAAATGAAAGCGCTGCTCCTGCCGGTAACCAAGTTCGTCGAATGTCTTCAGCATGATCTGTAGAAAACGAGTCAACTCTTCTTCGCTGAAGAGCGCTGCGGAACGCGCCGCGCGCCGCTGCTCATCGGCGGAGATTTGCAGTAACTCCGAGGCCGTCCCATCCAGCCCGGAGCCGTCAGGGCTTACCCCGGCGATCTTTGCAATAACGCAGTTTCGCAGATAGCGTACGCATTGCCGTGCAAGCTGGGCCGGACTGTTGCCCGCATCCAGCAACTCATTGGCAACGGTAATCACATCGGCGCTGCGGTTCGCGTCCACGGCCTCTAAGATGCGCTCGAAGACTGCGTTCGGAACCGACCCCATCAGATCGCGAATCTGCGTTACGTCAAGCCTGGGCCTGCCTTCGTCCACAGGAGCGCTGGCAATGGCCTGGTCCATAATGGAAAGGGCATCGCGCATGGAGCCATCGCCGGCCTCAGCCAGCAGCGCAAGAGCGGCGTCGTCCGCATCGATGCCTTCGTGGTCGGCGATCTGCCGAATTTGGCCAAGAATGTCGACCAACTTCACCGCATGAAAGCTAAAGTGCTGGCAGCGCGAACGCACTGTCTGAGGGATGTCCTCCGGTTGCGTGGTCGCCATCATAAAGACGATGTGCTCCGGTGGTTCCTCCAGTGTCTTTAGAAGCGCGTTGAACGCCGCGTCGGTGATCTGATGGGCCTCGTCGAGGATGTAAATCTTGTATTTGTCCCGGGCCGGGCGATAGCGTGCCGCATCGCGCAACTCGCGGATCTCATCGATGCCGCGGTTCGTCGCCGCGTCAATCTCGATAACATCGACCGCGTTGCCGGCGCGAATCTCCGTACACGATTCGCAGACCTCGCATGGTTCAGCGGTTGGCCGTTGCGCGCTGCCAATGGCGTTGCGGCAGTTCAGCGCCATCGCTAGAACGCGCGCGATGGTCGTCTTTCCGATGCCCCGGTGACCGCTGAAGATATATCCATGAGCAATGCGGCCCTGCGTGAGCGCATTCATCAGCGTTACGGTTACGTGGTCCTGACCAACGACATCGGCGAAGCGCTGGGGGCGGTATTTTCTTGCTAAAACCTGATATGCCATAGCGTTGTGCGATGCAATGACCGCATCCTGCTATTGTATCGTCCGCAAGAGACTCAGGCCTTTGCAGCCTGTTTACGGGCCTTTCTGGCGCGCCGCTTGACCTCGTCGTCTGAGAACATCGTCCCCCGGCATTTTGCGGTGCCACAGTAGCAGTCGGCATCGTCATCGTCGGAGTCGTGCAGGTTGTACTCGTAGGTCAATTCTTCCCCTGGTGCGATATCGCGGGTTGCAACAACCCAGATTCGTCCGTCGATATTCTCCGTCTCGCAGTTCGGCTCGCAGCAATGGTTCAGGAACATCGCTGTTCCGAATCCATCGATCACTTCGCCGCCGTTGCCGGTGCTAAACAGGTAGGTAATGAAGCGGTCCTTATAGCGCTCATCTGCCTCGTCTTTGCTGAACCTTGGTCCGTCGTATTCGACAACCGGTGTTCCTTTCTCAATGGGCAGCATGGTGTAGCAGCCTGCTGCGTGAATAGATGAGGAGCGAATTACGAGTCCTGGAAGCATGTAAGGATGTCCGGAGGAAGTGAAATGGGCGCAACCGGCGGGTCGCAAATCGACTATAACAAACCGGCGCCGATGTGAGTCAAAACATTGCGCGGATGCTTTGGGCAAAAGCGCGTAGTCTAGCAAAGCATGGCAGCTCCTCTTTCAACTCGATTGGCCCTTGCCACTATCATGATCGCGGCAGCTATGGAGTCGCCTGAGGCACGCTCGCAGTCGCCGTTGGTTTCGCCTTGCGCGGCAACGGAGCCGGGCAACAAGGTCCCCATGCGAGGTTCGACGGAGCAATCTACCCAGAAGGCGGACAGGGCCGCGGCCCCATGCTCCCAGGAACCTGCGAAAGATCCCTCTGCCGCGCAGAAGTTTCCGTTTCCAGGCGAGGCTCCTGCGCCGCCTATGCCAGGCTCATCATCATCTGCTCCCGATGTGCCAGCCTCACCCGCACAACATCCATCGGCTGCGGAAGAGCATCCATTTCCCGGTTCAGCTCCGCCGATGCCTTCGGATTCGAGCAGCAGTTCATCCAGTTCGAGCGACAACTCGCCTGAGAACGGCGCTCCTCCGTTTGACGACAAGGGCGACAATCCTGGCGCGTCGACGCGAAGGCGCCTCCCAAAGGTCCAGAAGCTACAGTCTGATGAAGACCGTGCCGCCGAAGATTTGAATGTTGCCAGGTTCTACGAGCAGAGTGGCGATTTGAATGCGGCGTACCTACGTGCAAAGGATGCCGTAAAGTATCTACCCTCCGATCCGGACACTCACTTTACCCTGGCCCATCTGGCCCAGAAGCTCGACAAACGCGACGAAGCGATCGCAGAGTACAACGCTTACCTGAAACTCGCTCCCGACGGCTTACAGATCAAGCAGGCAAAGAGAGCCCTGGACCTGCTTCAGCGTTGAACGTGCCGCATCCGGTTACTTCAGGTAGTCGAAGAGATTGACCTTGTTGAGCGTGCTTATCACGCCCAACAGCGCCTGATACTGGGTCTGGTTTGACTTCAACTGTGTTGCGACGGAAGCCGGGTCGGCGGCAACCAAAGAACTCTGCTGCGCCTTCATCTGCGCCTCCTGGGTCTGCGCGTAGGCGCTTGTCGATTTCAGCGTGCTCAACGAACTGTTGAGGATGGAGCGCTGGGTGGAGACCGTCGTCAACGCGGCGTTGAGCGCAGTGCTGTCTGCGGCGATGGAAGTGGACGGCGCGCCGCTGGAGAGATGCTCGATAAACTGATTCAGCGCAGCCAGAACGCCCGTCGTTCCCGAGCCAAAGATTGACGATCCCGGAAGATTCATTTGGATCATCTGCCCGCCGGGAGTCTCGATGAACTGGACCTTCGTATCGCCAACGTAGTTCGCCGTTGCCGGAGAAGTCGTTGCATCCAGAGAAAAAGGCGCCGTTGTACCTTGGCTACCGGCGAATAGATAACGCCCCTGATAGCTGGCATTGCTCAGGGCCAGTATCTGGTCGCGAATCCCGGTTGCCTGTTGCAAGCTTGCCTGGAGGTTCGCTGCGTTCAGCGTTCCGTTTGCCGCCTGCACCGCAAGCGAGATCGCGGAGGTGAGCTGCGTGACGGTCTCTCCAAGGGTCGAATCCGTCACTTGTAGCATCGAGGTCTCGTTCGATGCCGTTTGTATGAACGTGTCGACGCCTGCGATCTGACTGCCCATCTGCACGCTCTGCGCAGCGGCCGATGGATCGTCTGAAAGAGAGGCGACCCGCAGGCCGCTTGAAAGCTGGTTGGAGAGATTGTTGGCCGTGATTGCAGCATTGTTCAACGACTGTGTGAGGCTGTTGATGTAGCTGGGATCTGCTCGCATTGCGCGCTCTCTTCCGAGGGGGGATGAATATCTCTACTACGAAACCGAGGTGTTCACGCCAAGGTTCAGCGCGCTCGACATGATCTCATCGGCGATGGAGAAGACCTTTGCTGCGGCCTGATAGGCACGCTGGTAGTTCGTCAGGTTCGCTGCCTCTTCATCGAGCGAGACGCCGGACAGCGCGTTGCGCTGCGAGGTCAGTTGAGTAAGTATCGTTTGCTGTGCAGTGTTGTCCGTAGCCGCTCCCGACGCTGCGTTTCCAATCTGTGCCAGCAGGGATGTGAAGAAGCCGGATGCCGTTTGCCCCGCGACGATCGAAGACCCGGATACCCGCGCGAGCAGCAGCGCATTGCTGTTGCCGGTGGCTCCTTCACCTGTTGCAGCGGCTGCAATTGCCTGAGGATCGGTTGTGGCGAGACCGATCAATCCTGCGGCTCCACCCGCCGAGGCAGGGAGAGCGAAGATGACCTGGCCGGGATTGCCGTTGCCGTCAAGGCCCTGTGCATTTACCTGGTTGATCTTCGTCCCCAATGAATAGGCGAGATTGTCGAGAGCGCTCTGAAATGCCGGAATCTGTTGGTCGCGCGCTGCAAGTATGCCGCCCAGCGCACCTCCGGTAAGTCCTACGGTGACATCCTGGCTGGATGCTCCAGCGACAAGATGGGTCACTCCGGAGATCTGCGTCGTACTCATAGCATAAGAGTGGTCGCCGCTGACAAGAACGGCTCCATTGCTTGTGGTGAGTGTTATGCCATTGGCCTCGTTCGTAATCTGGTTCAGCCCAATGTATTGCGATAGCTGTGCAATCGCCTGCTGCCGCTGATCTTCAAGCACTCCGGCGTCGCTGCCGGGAGATGTGCTGCCAATCCGCTTATTCAGCGCGGCGATTGTCGATGTCAGAGCGTTGATGCGATCGACGTATCCAGCGGCCTGCTTGTCGAGATCGCGCGACACCTGTGAGATCTGATTCGAAGCCGAGTTGAAGGCATCGGCAAGTCCCTTGGCCGCGGAAAGAACAGCTTGTCGCGTTGTCGCATCGGATGGATTGGCCGTCAACGAAGACAGGGTGCCGAAGAACGAATTCAGCGCAGAGCCTAGTGCCGTCGAACTGGCCGAGCTCGATGTTGAACTAAGGCCAAAGATGTTCTGAACCTGATTCAAAGCCGAGCTGAGCGCTTCGCTCTGCGATTGCGTTTGTATCGCCTGCTGTACGCGTTGTTCGAGAACGCGATCTCGCTGCGAAACGCCCTGTGGGCCCACGGCGACCCCCTCGCCCACTGTGTAACCCCCGATGGTGACGCTGTCCCGCGTCTGCCAGTTGACCACTTGCCGCGTATAGCCGGGTGTGTTTTGGTTGGCGACGTTGTTCGAGATAACTCCCAGCGCAGCCTGGTCAGCCATCAGCGTCTGTCTCGCAAGGTCCATCAATGAGTTGACTGTGCCCATGGATCACTCCTGTCCCCTATGGGGAGCTTTCACGTACAGCCACGGATTGTGCCGAAGGTGGCATGATCCTGTGGCGGACTAGGTTGGTAGGAAGGCAGGATCGGACTCAATCGATGAGCGACTGAATGATCTTTCCAGCAACATCCGAAGACGGTACCTTGTAGCTGCCATCGGCAATAGCCTTCTGCAATGCAGCGATCTTGTCTGTTCTCACATCAGTGCCGCTAAATACCTGGGCTACCAGTCCCCCGGCCTTGCTAACGTTGGCGGCGTCGGTCTGCGATTCAGAAATCTTCGGCGACTTTCCATCGGCGGTATGCTCTGCGCGCGCCACTGTCCGAGGCTTCACTGCCGGGACAATCGCGCTCAAGGCCTGCTTCAGATCGCCGATTCCATCTCCAAAACTCATCGTTCTCCTCCGTCTACTTGAGCTTATCGGCGCATGATAGGCAAACTTTAGTACCCTGCGCTTTCTTTTGTGCCGAAATTTCGGAGATGGCCTATTTATCGTGGTTTGCAATAGATAGCTGCTGAACGACCTGCTTGGCAATACCCAGGCCACCACGCCTTGAGATGGCTTTGGCGACGGCTTCGGTTCCAAAGCTGGCAATGGTATCGAAGGAGCTGTCCTCGCTCTTCTCGCCGCTCAGATCGTCTTCGCTTGAGCGCATCGGCTTCAGTAGCTCTTGCAGCATCATTGCTTCAAACTGCTGTGCCGCATCGGCCAGCTTAGCTCGTCTCTCGACGCCAAGTTGCGAGGACGTTCCATTGGCACCATCCAGAGCGATTGTCATTGGACTTCGATCTCCGCCTCTAGCGCGCCTGCCGATTTCATGGCCTGCAGAATTGAAATAACATCGCGCGCTGAAGCTCCTATGGCTTGCAGGCTGCGAACAAGATCGTCCACGGTCGCTCCTTGTTTCAATTCGATTCGGTTCACTGGCTTGTCCAGCGCATCCACGCTTGTCTGACGAACGACCTTTGTATCTCCGCGCCCGAACGCATTGGGCTGTGAGACCTGAAACTCGCTTACGATGTTGACCGCCAGACCGCCATGAAGGATCGACACGGGCTGCAACACAACAGTGCCGCCGATTACCACTGTGCCCGTTCGTTCGTTGACGACCACCTTGGCGCGGGGATAGACCGGGACTTCAACGGATTCGACTTCGGCAAGAAACGCTGGGACCTCTTCGCCACCAGCAGCGAGGATGATCCTGCGGCTGTCGACGACATGCGCGACGCTTCGGCCAAGCGTGCGGTTAATCGCTCCGGCCGCTGCCTCAGCGCTGCGAAAATCGGCATCGTTCAGCAGGAGAGAGAACTGGCTTTGTCCCGCGAAGTCCAGTGGGACTGCTCGCTCGACGATTGCACCGTAGGGGACGCGGGCGGTATTGGGGTGGTTCACCTGCTTCAGATTACCGTTCGCGCCGATCGAGTAACCACCTACGACCAGTGGGCCCTGCGCCTGCGCATAGATCTTCCCGTCAGCACCGTAAAGCGGAGTCATCAACAGGAGACCGCCTTCAAGACTTCGAGCATCGCCGGCAGAGGACACCGTAATGTCGAGTTTTGTGCCCGAGCGCGAGAACGGCGGCAATGTAGCCGAAACAAAGACTGCTGCGAGATTCTGAACTCGAATGGCCGAAGCCGGAACGCTTACGCCCATGCGCAGCAACGTAGAGGCGAGGGTCTGCGTAGGAAACGCAGTCTGCTGGCTGTCTCCAGTGCCTTGCAGTCCAACCACAATGCCGTAGCCAACAAGCTGGTTGTCTCGTATTCCCTCGATGCTTGCAATGTCCTTTACGCGCGCCTGCCGTCCAACCGTTGACGTGGCATCAAACGCAAAGGATGCAGTACCCGCGAGTCCAAATAGCAGCAGAGCACTCGATATCGCAAGAGATGTCCTTCCGGGAGTAAGTGCCGATCGATTCATATTTCCGCTACCCAAGGTTTAGAAGATCAGTGCGCGTTGCAAGAGCCGGATGAGTACATTCGGCCGGTGTGTGTAGTCAGTGATGATGCCTTTGCCGCGCACTTCCAACTCAAGGCTCGATATGGCGGTCGACAGAATCTGGTTCTGCTGTGAGATATCTTCCGGCCGCACGATCCCCCGCAGCACAATTGTTTGCGTCTGCTGGCTGAACTCGACCTGTCGGGCCGCTTCAATCACCAACATGCCGTTGGGCAGAACCTCAATGACCTGTCCGCCAAGCGTTGTGCTCAGGCTTGAATTCGTCGCGCTGGTGCCCTGGGCGTCGAGACCTGCCGCTGAGCTTTGATTGACGAGGTTTTGAAGCGCATTGCCGGCATGCAGCGCACCGAAGAGACTCGATACCTGGGAGTTTGCGTTCGACGCGCGCGAGTTCTTCACCGTCCCATCCGTCGAAGCGGCCAGGTTCTCGGAGACGACAACCGAGATCAGGTCGTGCGGACGCATCGCGCGTACGTCCGTCATCATCCTTGTGAGTCGCCCGCTGTCCATCCAGATCGATCCCGACGCCGGTTGCGAGGAGTTGTAGGCCCGCACGCGCTCAAGGTAGTTCTCAAGCGAAGTGGCCGCCGGGCTGGGCTTTTGCCGCAAGGGATTCTTGCTCCCGGACCCCTGTGGGTAGCTCTTGATAGTTGCGAATAACGAGAGCAATAAAATGAGCGCAGTCGTCAGCGCAAAACGATAGAGTACAAACTCATAGGAACGCGCATGAGGCATTGCCGGTTCATCGGAGTCTGGCCATTGCTCGAAAAACGTTCCTTGAACCAGTTTGAGGAGTAACTGTTTCATGGTTCCATCTCCACGTTGTGCGGTCCGCGAACGATGCCAAACAGAATCTGAGAATAGCTGTAAGCGTCAGGCCCGTCGCCGCCTAGGGCCAGCGGATGCGTTACCCGTATTCGGATACGGTCTCCCACCGCTGCATTTCCCTCCGCCAATCCGGCCATTTCGACGCGTATGACGGAATCCTGGCTCCACAAACGAACACGGTCTCCGTTGCGAACCGCTGGTGAAGAGAACTTCATTGGGCCTGTGTATCGATTGCTTTGCCCGGGTACTCTAAGGGTCAGCGGGGGAAGCTCTGGATGAGCACACGACACGACAATGGCCCACTGCTGCTGTAGAAAGGGGTCCCAGCGCAGGTTCGCCACGCGATAGCCGTGCATGCCCCCTTGCTGCGTTGTGCGCAACGAAGCGAGGGCCTCTTCAGGCGTCGGGCGGCAGCCTGAATTCAATGGCGCGGCTGCGACTGCGCTAGCAGCCAGCAGGCCGGCGGCCAGAATCAGAAATTTTGATGGTAATGAGGTGATCCGCATTCCGATCCTCCGCTGTTCGCTAGCGAACCATGTTGTTGATCTGCGAATACATGTCGTCGGCAACATGCACGACCTTCGAGTTGCTCTCATAGGCGCGTTGGGCCAGAATCATCTGGACGAACTCGGCGACGACATCGACGTTTGAGTTTTCGAGATATCCCTGTTGCAGCGTTCCCATGCCTGTGCTTCCGCCGGGAACGTCGGTGATCGCGTTTCCCGACGATTGTGTCGGCTCAAACAGATTGCCGCCAACCGAGTTCAATCCGCCGGGATTGGCAAACGTTGCTAGCTGAATCGTACCGAGTTGGGCCGGGGCCGTCTGGCCGGGTATCTTCACCGAAACGACACCGTACTGCGAGATCGTAATGTCGGTTGCATTCGATGGAATTGTGATCGAGGGCAAGACTGTGTCGCCTTCCGTTGTGACGATCGTTCCCTGGTTGTTGCGGTGAAAGTTACCGGCGCGGGTATAGGCGATCGTTCCGTCCGGGCGCGTCACCTGAAAGAAGCCGGTGCCCTGAATTGCGAGGTCGAGCTTGTTGCCGGTCTGGTTGAAGTCGCCCTGGGTCATCACCATCTCGGTTGCGGCAGAACGCGTGCCCAGTCCGATCTGCAATCCCGCGGCCGTCGTCTGCTGACTCTCGGGTGAACCGGGAGTGATCATGTTCTGGTAGATCATGTCTTCGAACTGAAGCCGGCGTCTGCGAAAACCAGCCGTGGCCGAGTTGGCCAGGTTGTTGGCGACGGTATCCAGGTTCGCTTGCTGCGCGCTCATGCCGCTGGCTGCTGTATATAAAGCTCGAATCACGATTGCTCTCCTGCGTAAACAAGTTCGTTGCTGATTCTGTGCACCGCTTAGACCCTCGGCAGGTCCTCGGCAGCGGTCTTGTCGAAGTCGTTGTTGAAGACGCTTAGCGCCTTCTGCATCATCTCGGCTTGCCGCTGGACCAGGACAAGCTGCATTGTTCCGTGAATGGCATCCTCATTGGCACCTTCGATAGCACCTTGCTGAATGGAGGCATTCGCTGCGATCGGCTTCGCATCTCCTGCAGTGAATCGGTTGGTGCCCTCTGCCGTCAGTGCGTAGCGATTTGAAAAATCGAATACGCCAACCTGGCCCACGAGGGCGCTGCCGTCTTGATTGGAAACGGAGACACTGCCGTCAGGCGAGATGTGAATGTCACCGCTGGGAATGGTGATTGGCTTCTGTCTTATGTCCAGCACAGGTTCGCCCTGCGCGGTCTGGAGCAAGCCCGTTGAAGACCGCTGAAATGAGCCGTCGCGGGTGTATCGAACGCCGTTCGCCGTCTGAATGGCGAAGAACCCTTGACCTTGAATCGCAAGATCGAGAGGGTTTCCAGTCGCTGCCAACTGCCCCTGTCCCATATCCAGCGCGTTACCGCCAAGGATGCCGAAGTTGTTGACCGTCTGTCCAACCTGCGACTGTGCGAGAGAGTCATAACCGAGGCCTTCGACGAGCACACCGCGGAAGTAGTCGCGCTGTGCACGGAAGCCGTTCGTCCCTGTATTGGCAACGTTGTTGGCTGCGGTATCGAGCGCTTGTGTACGCGCCGCCAATCCTGTGTATGCAGCGTAGAGCCCACTGTCCATGCCGTGATCTAGGGCACGCAATGTGCCAAAGTGTGGACCGGTTCTCTTAGAGAAAACTTAGCAGTGCATGAGACTCAAGAAAATATTGACTGGGCCGATACAGCATCAGAGAGCGACGATTGTGGAGGGCGGGTGCGAGCATTAATTATCGATGATTCAGCGGTCATGCGTAAGGTGATTGAGCGGGCCTTACGTCAGGCAGGTCTCGATCTAAGCGATGTGGTTCAGGCCTCGAACGGCGAAGAGGCGCTGGAGGCCCTTCGGGTCGATGCGGGAAGCGCCGCGAAGATTGGCCTCATCATCAGCGACATCAACATGCCGGTGATGGATGGTCTCCAGTTTCTTGAGGCCAGACGCGACCAGAAACTTGCGGAGGGAGTGCCTGTGGTCATGATTACGACAGAGGGAAGCGAGCCCTTTGTCCTGCGGGCGATCGCTGCCGGTGCGCAGGGCTACATCTGCAAGCCCTTTACCGCCGACCAGGTAAAGGCGAGGGTCGTTCCGTTGTTGCAGGCTGCCTAGTTTCAGGCGAAGCAAAACGTGAAGGAGGCAGCTCGTTTCGAGCTGCCTCTTATTCTTGCTAGGCCTGCGCTTTATTTGACGACCGATTGAAAGAGCGGGGAACTCAGCAGACTGGCAAACTGGCTGTCCGAAGAGGAATAGGAGACCGTAAGTGTTCCCGAGTTAGAGTCGATCGTCGTATCGTCGAGTGCTGTCTTCTCCATCGGGGTGCCCTGTGTCTTCTTCAGCAGAGAGACGCCTTTGAGTAGCGTGGCGCAGGTTGCAGCGGTCATGGTGTCGCTCATCACGACGGCCATGTCGAACTTCACGCCGTTTTGAAAGTCCATCGTGTAGCGGGAGCTCTTCATACGGTTGCGGACCGTGTCGTAGTCGGCCAACTGCGCAGCTTCGCCAAGCACGGAGCGCATCATGGTCTGCGTGCCCTTCTGGTCCAACAGGCTCCAGATGGCGCGCTGTTCGACAGCGAGCATCTCGTTGGTCATGTCGCCGTTGGCGAGAAAGTTCTGCGCAAGACCATCACGGGCATCGAGCGCGGCCTTCACCGATTCGCGGTCGCCGAAGACCATCGTCGTCTGATTGAGAAAGGCGACGCTCATGCCATTCTGGCCCATGGGATAGATGTTGTTGTTGCGCAGGGCCACAGGCTTCGTCTTGCTCTTGACGAAGTTCGCCATGATCTCGCGCGTATGGAACTGGCCCTGGGCGATGCCGACGATACGTGTACCCTGCGCTCCTTCACGGAATGCGGCAAAGGTAAGGACGTCGGCGTCCTGGTCGACCTTGAGTCCTGAGGTCTTCAATGCGGTTTCGAGACGCTTGAGCTCAGGTGGCAGTACGCGGTCCTTTAGGTCCATGGCAGCCGTGGAGTTCTGCATGGCGCGGTAATCGACGACGATAATCTGCTGGATGTCCCTCGGGATGGCCGCTTTCGCGTCGCTGGACAACTGCGCCGCCGGAAGCAGCGTTGCTGAAAGAGCGAGGGTGGCGATGGGGAGGAAGGGCTTGAGAATCTGCAATGAAGTTGCTCCTTGAGCGATTTTTAGCTCAATATGTCTATTCTTTCGTGATTTGACGATGACG
The DNA here is from genome assembly GCA_018268775.1 of Acidobacteriota bacterium. Classification (GTDB taxonomy): domain Bacteria; phylum Acidobacteriota; class Terriglobia; order Terriglobales; family Acidobacteriaceae; genus Edaphobacter. Next base: position 102,750 of record JAFDVV010000019.1, read on the forward strand.
GACAAGTGCCGTTATCTGCCACTTTGGACGTATGAGCCGGCCAATGGTAAGAAACCTGCTGCATTCTCAGCCGGTTATCCAGTCGAGAGGGGCTTCGAGGCGGCGTTCGATGACCTTTAGCGCAGGCTCGAAGCCGGGTATTCGCTTGATCCACTCTGCCTCGGGCTCGTAGACGGCCTGCGGAATCAGCCCGATCAGCTCGCTGTCGTCGAGCTCGGCCCCGTGACGCCTGGCAAGCTCCAGCGCGCGCGCATAGACCTTTGGCATCGGCGTGGTGAGGTAGTCGGTGATGTTCATGGACACCTGTGCGCGCCCATTTGCGAGGACGCCGAGGGCCTTTACGCCATGCAGTCCACCGTTGGAGGCGCGGATGTCGCGGGCGATTGCGCGGGCGGCGGTGACGTCCGGCCGACGAAGGTGAATGTTATAGGCGATAAGAAAGCTGCGCGCTCCAACAGCGGAGGCGCCGGCGGTCTCGTGCAACTCCGGGCCGCCGATATCGGGCCGTCGCGAGGCGTCCTTGTGGACGGCGTCGCGAAGACCTTCGAATTGCCCTCGCCGCACGTCTTCAAGCTGAACGCGGTCGGGCCGGGCGGCTGCAGCGCCATAAAAATAGACGGGCACTCCGTACCGCCGCCATATTTGGAGACCGGCCTGACGGGCCAGCAACGCGCAGTCCGCCAGCGATGCCTTGCTCACCGGGATAAAGGGAACGACGTCCGCCGAGCCAATGCGCGGATGAACACCGTTCTGTTTCGTCAGGTCGACCAGCTCTGCCGCTTTTCCCGCTCCGAGCACAGCCGATTCGACGACAGCCTCGGCAGGCCCGGCGATGGTGACGACAGAACGATTGTGCGCCGTGTCGAGCGACCAGTCGAGCAGGCTTACGCCCGGCACCTGCATGGCCGCAACGATCCGGCTCACCTTGCCGGTGTCCGTCCCCTCAGAGAAGTTGGGGACGCACTCGATAATTGCTTCGGAGTTCATGATTCAAAACCTAAGGCTCAAAGCCATCTTTAAGTGTTGCAAAGTACTATTTCCACCAGGTGTAACCGACTGAAAATTGTACGCTCGCGTTCACGCCGGGGTTCTTGTCGCCCAGCGATGCCGATGAGATGTGAATGGCGTTGGCCCCAAAGTCGAGCGAGCGGTTGGGTTTTACAAAGTAGTGCACTCCCATGCCGAACTGTGGAGTGAAGTTCCAGACGCTCGTGTTTGCGGCCGGGCCATCGTTGTTGACGTTGTATGGCGGTCCGCCAAACGGGGGATATTTGTGGTTCGTCCAGATAACGCCGCCACCGCCCTGCGCCCAGGGAACCAGTTTGCTGTGCCCTAAGCCAGTGAAGTTCCACTTCAACAGAATGGGCGTGATGGAGACTCCGCTAAAGGTTCCGCCCACGGTGTAGGGGGCCGAGCACACGCCCGGAGCGGTACACATCCGGCGATCGAACTTTGGTGTGTACGACTGCCAGAAGGGAAAGACCTCTACGCCGTATTCGAAGTTGCCGTGCAGCAGGCCGGGGCCGAAGTCCGATGTGAGCACCTTGCCGGCGCGGCCGCCGAACATCAGAAACTTGTAGCTGCCGCGGTCTTCAGTCACTCCAAAGCCGGCCTGCGCAAGCACGCCGATTCCAAGCGGGCGAGTGGTCGAATTGAAGGGCGTCGGTGAGGCGGGCTTTGCCTGAGCCCGTGAAGGCAGCGAGAGCGCGAAAAGCGGCAGAAGCAGGAAGCAGGGCTTTACGATGCGTCGGATTGTGGAGATCACTCTTTTCTAGCTCCGCTGAAACTTTGTGCCTGGGTTCGCAGAAGAAAGGCCGCCGAAACCGGCGGCCCATGAAGATAGTAGACCGCGTCGACTAGCCAGCGACAGGTGCCTCGTCCATATCGAAGTTCGAGTAGACGTTTTGCGTGTCGTCGAGGTCTTCGAGGGTTTCAAGGAGTCGAATCATGGCGTTTGCCTGCGCTCCCTCAAGCTTGGTGTAGGTCGAAGCAATCTTGGTGACAGAGGCCGTCTCGGGGGCAATCCTGGCCGCCTTGATGGCCTCGTTGACGGCTTCGAAGTCCTTGGGGTCGGTGAGGATCTCCCAGTTCTCGCCCTGATCGGAGAGGTCTTCAGCTCCGGCATCGAGGACGATCTCGGTGAGCTTCTCCTCGTCGGCATCCGACTTGGGGACGGTGATGACGCCCTTGGTGGTGAACATCCAGGAGACGGCACCTTCCGCTCCGAGGTTGCCGCCGTTCTTCGAGAAGGCGTGACGGATTTCGCTGACGGCGCGGTTCTTGTTGTCGGTGAGGACGTCGACGATGATGGCGACACCGCCTGGGCCGTAGCCCTCGTAGGTGATCTCCTCGTAGCTGGCGCCCTCAAGCTCGCCGGTGCCGCGCTGGATGGCACGCTTGATGTTGTCATTCGGCATGTTCTCGGCCTTGGCAGCGGCGATGGCGCTGCGCAGGCGCGGATTGCCGTCGGGGTCGCCTCCGCCGAGCTTGGCGGCGATGGTGATTTCCTTGATCAGGCGGGTGAAAATCTTGCCGCGCTTGGCGTCGAGGGCGCCCTTCTTGTGCTTAATGGTCGCCCATTTTGAGTGGCCGGACATTCAAAACCTCAGTCTGATGATTTGCTTCGCCTGTGCGAAACACAGGGTCATGCGACCTTGTGATTTTAGCACGTTGTCAACCCGGGTCGGCAGCAGGGTATTCGTGTCGCGGGCATCGGTGGTATTCGAGCGATGCTCCCGGCGAAGATAATTTGACACTCTGCAATGTCATATCTATTCAATGTGATACCTGCTATGAGACGGATGAGGCTCGTGGGGAATGCTTCGCTCACTACAGGTCCTTCGGTCCTTCAGAGATCCGATCGGGAATAGAGTCGTCGGAGGTTGCCAGGAGATGGTGCAGATTGAGCGGGCGGGTGTACATGGCGAGCTCTCCTGAGGGGGAGCGCGGCCACTCGTCTCTGGGGCGATCCCAGTAGAGCTCAACGCCGTTCTGATCGGGGTCACGGAGATAGAGCGCTTCGCTAACGCCGTGGTCGGCGGCTCCATCGAGCGGGATTTTATGGGCGATTAGCGTTTTGAGCGCGTCGGCCAACGCTCTGCGCGTGGGGTAGACGATGGCGAGGTGATAGAGGCCTGTGGTTCCGGGGGCAGGGGGATGACCGCCGTTGCTCTCCCAGGTGTTGAGGCCGATGTGATGGTGATAACCGCCGGCGGAGATGAACGCAGCCTGCGAACCGAAGCGCTGCATGAGGTCGAAGCCGAGGACTCCGCAGTAGAAGGCCAGGGCGCGGTCGAGGTCGGCGACCTTGAGGTGGACGTGTCCGATGCGGGTTCCGGCTGGGATGGCCATGGGTTCAGTATGCACCTTTGGCGCGGCTGGCATCTGCGGGTCGTTCCGACCTTCGGACTCCACTCCGGCCTTCGGCAGAGCGGTAGCTGCTTCGCAGCGGCTTGTTGAGAGAGTCCCAAGGCTGAAGCCTTGGGGTACTTAGAAGCGGCTTGCGCTTGCACGAATGCCCACATCTGGCGATGATGCTGCCAGATATGGGGCACCCGATTTGTGGGGCTTAGAGAATCTCGGTGGCGAGCTGGTCGCGCATGGTTTCGCGGCGACGTATGAGTGTTGTCTTTGTGCCGTCGACGAGGACTTCGGCGGCTCGGGGGCGGGAGTTGTAGTTCGAGGCCTGGGTCATGCCGTAGGCTCCGGCGTCGAGGAGAGCTACGAGGTCGCCGGGTTTGACGTTGGCGATGGCGCGGTCGCGGGCGAAGAAGTCGCCGGACTCGCAGACCGGCCCTACGATGTCTGCTGTGATGGTGGCCTTGCCCGTGGGCTGGCGGACGGGGACGATCTCGTGGTGCGCGTGGTAGAGCGCGGGGCGAATGAGGTCGTTCATCGCGGCGTCGGTGATGACGAAGGTCTTCGCGCCGTTCTTCTTGGTGACGAGGACGCGGGTGAGGAGGGCGCCTGCCTGGGCCACGAGGAAGCGGCCGGGTTCGAGCAGGAGGTGGGCCTGCTCGTTGGCGAGGCCTTTGGCGAGGGCGGCGGCGTAGCGCTCGACCTGATGGGCGGCGTCGAAGGGTGCGTCGGAGTAATCGATGCCGAGGCCACCACCGGCGTCGATGTAGCGGATGTTGTGGCCGTCGCGGCGAAGCTGAGCTACGAGCGAGGTGACGCGGTCGAGTGCGGCGGCGAAGGGGTCGACCTTGCGGATCTGCGAGCCGATGTGGACGCTGACGCCCGAGGCGTCGAGCCATTTGGATTTGGCGGCGCGGCGATAGATGGCGCGGGCCTGAGTGATGGCGATGCCGAACTTGTGTTCGCTGAGGCCGGTGGAGATGTAGGGGTGGGTTTCAGCGAAGACGTCGGGGTTGACGCGCAGGGCGAAGCGGGCGCGGATGCCAAGCGCCTGTGCTCTGGCCGCGAGGAGGTCAAGCTCCTGCTCGGACTCGACGTTGAACTGGAGGATGTTGGCTTTGAGGGCGGCGTCGATCTCCCATGCCTGCTTGCCGACGCCGGAGAAGACAACTTTTTTTAGAGCTGGTTTGTGGGCGCGGCGGACCCGCTCGAGCTCTCCGCCCGACACGATGTCGAATCCCGCGCCCTGTTCGCCGAGGAGCTTGAGGATGGCGAGCGAGGAGTTGGCTTTAACGGCGTAGCAGACGGTGTGAGGACGTGAGCCGAAGGCCTTTTGAAAGAGCTGAAAGCGGCAGGAGATCTGCTGCGCGGAATAGACGTAGAGCGGCGTGCCGTGTGCTTCGGCCAGCGCGGTGAGGCTGGCTCCATCGCAGGAGAGAGAACGGTTGCGGTAGGCGAAGGGGCGTGCTGGGGGGGCGGACCTCGTTGTGACTTTCTTCTTCAAGACGTGATGCTCACTTTGGGTTGTTGCGCTGACAGCGAAATGCAGGTCCTTCGACTACGCGCTTCGGCTCCGCTCAGGATGACACGTTCCAGGAGGCGGCGCTCAGGATGACCACAGTATAGGTTGAGCCTAAATGGTCGGTAGAGCGTAAGGCTCTTCGGGAATGAGGATCCAGGCGACGATGTAGGCGATGGCTCCGGCACCGCTGAGGCAGACGATTGCCGTGACGATGCGGACGAGAGTGACATCCCATCCATACTGACGCGCAAAGGCGGCGCAGACCCCGGCGATCATCCGGTTGTTGCGGGGACGCATAAGGCGGGAAGGCGCGAAGGGTTGCTGAGGAGCAGCAGACGCAGCGACTGGGGCGCCACAGGCGGGGCAGAAGCGGGATGTTGGCTCCAACTGATTTCCACAGCGGGTACAGAACATTGGGAGTCCTCCGAGAGACCCAGGGCGTTTCTATTTTGTCACAACTTTGATTGGCACCCTGCGGGAAGAGATACGGAGGGAGATGGAAGGAAGTTCTCTGTAATGAAGAAACTGCGATACCGGGGCGAATTCAGGCGCCTGTGTAGGGGGTCTTGAGATATTTGCGAGCGGTGTCGGCCTGGGACTGGTCGCCGCCACCAGCAGATGCCTCCTTATATTGCTCGATCGCCTTGTCGCGCTGGTGGAGGAGGTCGAACATCTGACCGGCGTTGAGCTGGGCACGGCGTTTGAGCCAGTCGCTGCACTTGGGCTGGGCGGCGGCGTTGAGGTAGTTCTGCGCGGCGTCGGCGATGAGGTTCTGGCCGCGCTGGGTGTCGGCGAGACCGAAGTAAGTCATCTGGAGGCGCGGATCGGTGAAGTAGCCGGGCTTGCGGGCGTCTTCAAGAACGCGCTTGTAGGCAGCGATGGCACCGGGGCCGTCGCCCTTGTCCTTGGTGAGGTTGGCCTCTTCGAGGCGGAAGAGGTAGTCGTGGGGATATTCGGCGGCAAGTCCGTGTTGGACGGCGAGGGCCTCGGGGTAGCGGGCGTCGTGACGGAGGAAGAGCGAGAGGGCGGTCCGGCACTCGATGGGATTGACGACGCCTTTGGCGGCGCACTCGCGCAGGAGGTCGAGGCCCTTCTCCTTATTGCCGGTGACGCCCGTGATTCCGATCATGATGCGCAGGATGCGCGGCAGTGAGGCGACGGCGAACTGCTGGATGCCGACGGCCATCTTCGCGTCGGCGTAGTCAGGGTCGATGCGGAGTGCCTGTTCACTGTCCTGACGGGAGCCGAGTCCCTGCCGGGCCGCGCTGATGAAGCTGTGGTCGACGAGGGTGATAAATGATGCGTGCATGCCCTTGGCATATCCGCGGGCGAACCATGCATTGGCATTGTTGGGGTCGGCCTTGATCTGCCGGTCTGCCTGTTCGATGGCCTGACTGGTGAGATGTTCAATGCGGTCGCGCGTGGCCTGGGGCACGGGGACGTCGCGTTTGGAAGTAAGGAAAGAGTCGTGGGCGTAGTACGTGGTATCGAGCAGGTCCTGGTGGTAAAGCTCGCGGAAAACGAGCGTGAAGAGGACGTAGTTCGTCGCCATGGGGTTCTGCGGGTTGGCGCGCTGGACGGCTTCGAAGCGGGAGAGCGCTCCCTCGTAGTCGAGGTTGTAGAAGTGCACATGGGCTTCGCGGACCTCGGGGGTAAGGTTGAGCGGGTCGGTGTGCGGGTTTGACTGCGCGCTGAGCGGTGCCGCGAACGCAAGGACGGCGAGAAGCAGGGGCAGCACGGTGCGGAGCATGGAGAAGGTGATAGAAGGGTCAGTGCGGCTTGTTGGCATCATGCAGTCGTCGAGTCGGTGTATAACTCGTCTTATGTTAGACGCTCGTTGCGCGGAACCATAGCGCGGCGAGCCGTCATGAATTCAGGCAATTGTTACAGCTTTGATCTTGCATCCTGAGTTGAAGGACTCCAATGACACGGTTTGAGTTGCTTCAGTTGCTGTTGGGCCAGGCGCGGACGAATGGGTTCCAGTTCCGGAAGTGGTACGTGGGGAAGCTGGGCCTGCCATGGGTCGATTCGCAGAAGGCAATCGAGACCCTCTCTGTCGAAAGGCGGTATTACGCGCTTTTGTTCTCGCATGAGTTTGCCTCGCACTTCTGGAAGGCGGGCGAGCTGATGACCTTCGAGGTGCCGACGCAGATGTTCAAGCGGCGAATGGCCGATGGGAGTATCGGTACGGTTACTCGTAAAGCGTATACGCGGCGAAGCGCGAGGGATGATGCCTGGCGCTATCACCTGCGGGAGCTGGCGATGGCCGAGGAGCCGCTGCGGTATATGCGGCGGTACCTGAGGGTCGAAGATGATCTGACCGAAGAAGAGTAGCCATGTTTGACTGTGATTCCTTCGGCCGTTCGGCACTGAGCGTTACACTGAAGAAGATGATAGAGGGGATACGGTTTCTGTGGCGTGCGTCAAAGGGGCACCGGCTGCGTCCGTGGCGGAGCCCTTATCTGCGATGGCGGCTGGAGACTTATTCCGGCAAATGGGCCGGCACGGTGGGGCTGAAGGACTTCTGGGCGCTGGCGTGGGGAGAGAAGCGGCAGGCCACGCGATTCCTGAGATGGCTGGGCGAGATGCGCGAGATCGCCGGTGGACGGGAGAAGGGGTGAGCGGGCTGGTTCCTTCAGCCGGTTTTATCTCTTTGCTTTAGCTGCCGTTCCATTGCCCGCGCAGGCTGGCGGTGCTATTCTTTTAGGAACACTAAGTGGATCAGAAGAATCAGGAGTAAACGAAAGCTGTGCTAGCACCTGCCAAGAAAACAGACATCATTGCGAAATTTCGCACGCACGACTCAGACACCGGGAGCCCCGAGGTTCAGATCGCGATTCTGAGCGAGCGCATCGGCGAGTTGACCGAACACTTCAAAGCTCACAAGAAGGACCACGGTTCGCGCCGCGGGCTGTTGATGCTCGTGAGCAAGCGCCGCCGTCTGCTGGATTACCTGAAGAAGTGCGATGCCGACCGCTATCGCGAGGTCATCGGCAAGCTGGGTATCCGCAAGTAACCGCATCCCGGAGACAGCATTCAACCATGGAAGTATGCTCGGACCGTTTCATTCCGGCAGCAGATTCCGTGCAAGGCCCGCAAGGGCTTTGTGGCTGGCCGGTCATGCAGAGCTATCCCATGAACGATTCAATCGAGTGCAGTTTACCGGCGGTCTGAAGAGACCTCCGGTGAGCTGCGCTTTTTCGCGCCTGCACGGCAGATGACGCGAGATACAAGTTCCCAAACGACGATAGAAAAGAGAGACACACTATGAAGCAGGACGTAACCGTAGAGCTTGCAGGTGGCAAGCACATCAAATTTGAGACAGGGCGCATGGCCAAGCAGGCCTCGGGAGCCGCGCTGACGACGAGCGGCGACAACGTGGTGCTGGCGACCGCAGTGGCCGCTCCCGACCCGAAGGAAGGCATCGACTTCTTCCCACTTACGGTCGAGTACCGCGAGTTCACTTATGCCGGGGGACGTATCCCCGGCGGCTTCATCAAGCGCGAGGGACGCCCGAGTGAGAAGGAGATCCTGACCAGCCGTCAGATCGACCGTCCCATCCGCCCGTTGTTCCCTGAGGGATTCCGCAACGAGACGCAGGTGGTTGCGTTTGTGTACTCGGCCGACAAGGAGAACGATACGGACGTTCTGGGCATCAACGGCGCAAGCTGCGCGCTGGCGCTGAGCGACATTCCGTTTGGCGGCCCGGTCGGCGCGGTGCGCATCGGCATCGTCGATGATCAGTTCATCGTGAACCCGACATACGCGGAGCGCGAGAAGAGCACGCTGAACATCATGGTTGTCGGCACCAAGGACGGCATCACGATGATTGAGTCGGGTGCGAAGCAGATTGGGGAAGAGCGCGTCGTCGATGCGATTGAGTTTGCCCATGAACAGATCAAGAAGATCTGCGCCGCGATCGAGGACTTGGTCTCCCGCGCCGGCAAGGCGAAGCGCCTTGTAACAGCGGTCGAGGTCGACACAGAGTACCTGTCTTCGTTGAAGAACAAGATCGGTGCGCAGTTGGCCGATGCTCTGAACACGAAGAAGTACCCGAAGTTCGAGAGCTATGCGAAGGTCAAGGCGCTGAAGGATTCGCTGAAGGCGGAGATTGCTCCCGAGGACACAGACGGTTCGAAGAAGCTGAGCAAGTACTACGAGCTTCTGCGCGAGACGATCTTCCGCGAGCAGGTGCTGAACGACCGCATCCGCCCGGACCATCGCGCGTTCGATGAGATTCGCGCGATCTCGATCGAAGTCGGCGTGCTGCCCCGCGTCCACGGTTCGGCGTTGTTTACCCGCGGCGAGACGCAGGCGCTGGTCTCGGCCACACTCGGCACCACGGACGATGCGCAGCGCATCGAGACCTACGAGGGCGAGGTGAAGCGTCGCTTCATGCTGCACTACAACTTCCCGCCGTTCTCGGTTGGCGAGGTCGGCCGCATGAGCGGTGTTGGCCGTCGCGAGATCGGCCACGGCGCACTGGCTTCGCGTGCCATCGAAGCTGTGCTGCCTGCCGAGGATGAGTCGCCGTACACGTTGCGTGTTGTGTCGGACATCCTGGAGTCGAACGGTTCGTCGTCGATGGCGACGGTCTGCGGCGCTTCGCTGTCGCTGATGCAGGCGGGCATTCCGCTGAAGGGTGCAGTCGCCGGTGTTGCGATGGGTCTGGTGAAGGAGGGCGACAAGTACGCCATCCTGACTGACATCGCCGGTGCCGAAGACCACTACGGCGACATGGACTTCAAGGTGGCTGGAACGCGCAACGGCATTACTGCGCTTCAGATGGACATCAAGATCATGGGCATCACGCCGCAGATTATGCGTGAGGCGCTGGAACAGGCCCGTCGTGGACGCATGTGGCTTCTGGACCAGATGGATGCCGTCATTGCAGGCGCGAACCAGGAGAAATCGAAGTTCGCACCGCGTATCCACACAATGCAGATTCCGACGGACAAGATCCGCGATGTGATCGGGCCGGGAGGCAAGGTCATCCGCGGCATCATCGAGGCGACCGGCGTAAAGATCGACGTGGACGACACGGGCCGCGTCAACGTGGCTTCGAGCGACGCGGACGGTCTGAACCGCGCAATCCAGATGATTACGGACCTTACCGCCACGCCCGAAGTTGGCAAGACGTATCTGGGCAAGGTTGTCCGGCTGGCAGAGTTTGGCGCGTTCGTCGAGATATTCCCCGGAACCGATGGTCTGCTGCACGTCTCGGAGATCGCGGAGCACCGCGTGAAGGAAGTGAAGGATGAGCTTCGCGAGGGCGACCAGATTCTGGTGAAGGTGCTGGCAATCGAGGGCAACCGCATCAAGCTTTCGCGCAAGGCTGTGCTTCGTGAACAGCGAGCCAAGCTGGGACTGCCTGAGGTTGCACCGCAGAACGGTGATGGTGAGGGCCACGGCCGCGGAGAGCAGGCCGCTCCTGCCGCTCAGGACGTAGGCGCTGATGACGATGATGACTTCGAGGACGGTGACGAGGAAGGCTCAGAAGAGCCGAACTTCAATCGTGCCGAAGGCGCACCGGCTGGCGGAGGGCAACGTCCGGCAGGACAACGTCGTCCGGGTGGCCGGCGCCGTCGCGGCGGTGGACGTCGTGGCGGTCCGGGTGGTGGCGGTTCGGGCCCCTCGCACCAGGGTGGCGGAAATCGCTAAGCATCGGCAGAGCTGAAATGAGGGTCACGCTCCGGCGTGGCCCTTTTGCTTTTGTGCGGGAAGCGCGAATAAGAGGACGAGCCTGAAGGTGCACTTTTTTTCACATGCTCGCAGAGCGTAAACTGCGGACGATGGCTGCTTCGATGTANNAACGAGGATGCGGTGGAAAAGCTCGCCCTGCGCTTGGGAGTGCGGCCATTGATCGAGTTCTTCTCAGCCGATGAGAATTCGATGTCGCTCCTGATAGAAGAGGGGGCGGGAAACAGAGAGCTGCTTCAAAGGCTGCCGCCCCCACAGTGGTATCTGCCGTCCGAGGGGCTGGCGACGGTGGAGGCAATGGTGTCCGCCTTGGAAGACGAGCCGCAGCAACTCGGCTCAGAGGGCGAACAGGTGTTGGCCGAGCTTGTAGAGTACCGCAGAGTATTGCGGAAGACACAGGACCGCCAGTTGAGATGGCACCTTGCCGTGAGCTGGCGTTGAACCGGTTTACATCTCAGATGTAGTGCGGCATTTGTGTCGCGCTTTCAGCGCTTTGTTCATTCCTGTTTGCTCACCTGGGCCTTCGGCCCAGGCTAATATATTGCGGGCCGTTGGCCCTGGGCACGGCTGAAGCCGTTCCCTTAAGCAAGCCAAGTTTTCAGCACGCCTAAAGGCTTACGGAGTCCGAGGCTGGAGCGTAGCTGTCCGAGGGATAGTGCGTACCAGTTACCGTCAATCGCTCGATCTCATCCACATCTTTGATTCCGCCTCGCGCTCCGACTGCGGTGCAGTTCAGGGCAGCGGCGGCGCAGGCGAAGTCAAGCTGCCGGTCGAGAGGCCACCCTTTCAGAAGGCCGAAGATAAAGCCAGCGTGGAAGATGTCTCCGGCACCCGTTGTGTCGGCTACAGAGACGCGATATGCGCTGGAGTAGTGGAGGTTTTTTCCATCCCAGGCGAGGACGCCTTCATGGCCGAGAGTGGCCGCGGTGAGTTTTGAGCCGAAGCGGCCCTGCATCCGGCGAAGTGCGGTCTCAAGGTCGGGCTCGTGCATGAGGCGGCTGGGGAAGTCGCGGCTGACGATGAGGTAGTCGATCTTTTCGATAAGGTCTTCGACGCCCGGATAGATCTCGTCGAGGTCGGCGATGACAGGTATGCCGGCCTCGCGGGCCCAGGTGGCTGCGAGTGTGGCGGCGGCAGTGTCCCATCCATCGACATGGAGAGCGCGGGCGTTGACGATCCATTCGCGCTTGAGGTCGCCGGGATGGAGCGAAAGTGCGTCGTCGTGCCGGTGCAGCACGGTGCGTTCGCCTTCGCGGTCGACGAGGATGAAGGACTGCTGGCTGGCGCAGCCGGGGACGGTGAGCAGATGGGCCTCGACGCCAGTGCGGGTGAACTCTGTACGGTGGAGGTCGGCGGCACTGTCATCGCCGATCTTGCCGACGTAACGCGTACTCAGACCCCAGTGCTGGCAGGCGACGACGGTGCTTGCGACCTGTCCTCCAGGGAGAATCTTCGCTGCGCCGAACTCGACTTTGGAGCCTGCGGCGGGAAAGTGGGGAAGGGGAATGACCGTGTCGGTGGCATTCAACCCTACGCCGACCAGGTCGACCTTCGACGTATTGGCCATACTTTTACTGTAAATGAGTTTTGGTCGTATTTGTGCCCACAGATGCCCACACTGGTAGGCAGGCCAGAGGTTCAGATGCGTCTTCTACCTCTTGAATTGGAACGGCTTTGTGTCGATCTGCTGGTTGTATCGGATATTGCTGTAGATGGTCGTGCGGTAGTCCTCGGACGGTGTGAAGAACTGTTGCTTGAGGGAGATGCCGCGTGTGGGATCGACCCAGATGGTGATGTGCGTAAACATGTTGCGCACGTTCGGGTCTTTTGAGACGAGGTCGAGTTTGGTGGTGGTGACGGTGGCTTTGCCGTCCGAGAGCGGCTCGGTGCCGAGGTCGGTGATCGTCCAGGCCTTGGCGAGTTCGCTGCCGCTACCGCCGAAGCCGAGAGTCAGGAAGCTCTCGTATTGGGCGCGGTTTTTACCGGAAACGAAGACCTTGAGGTCGTGGGTGCCGGGATCGAAGACGGAGAGTTTGCCGTCCCTGAAGGAGAAAAACTTGGCGCCGGGAGGAACGATCTTTGCTCCCATCTCAAGGTTGGAGCCATTCTTCTTGAAGTAGATGCTGCCGTGCTGCGTGGTCGTCTGTTTGACGACGCGCTCGTAGAAGTCCCACTGAAAGTCGGCTTCGGCGGATCTGAACCTGGCGCTGGCGGCGTCCATCTGGCGGAGGACGGCGTCGAGTTCGCCGGGCTTGACCTGGGCGGGTGAGGCAAGCGGGGTTGCGATGAGCAGGAGAGTGGCCAGGCGGCGGAGGATGGTCATTCGGGTCAGATTCTCCAGGTGACTTAGATTAAGTCTCTTGAGAATGATACGGGCTTGGGGTACATTGGCGCGATACGTTGGAAATATTGAGGTCGCCATTCGGGAGCAGGTGTGATGTTGCGATTGATAGCCTTTCTGCTGCTGGGTTCAGCGCTGGCATGCGCGGCTCCCGCAGGTGGCCAGCACGAGACTGGATTCCTCAATCGGACAGTCGTCGTTGACGGCGTGGAATACCGCTATGTCGTCTACGTGCCGCGCGAATGGGATGCCGCGCGCCGATGGCCCATAATCCTCGCCCTGCACGGCGGCGGTAGCTTCGGGACCGATGGCCTGCTGCCCACGGAGGGCGCCCTGGCCAAGGCTATTCGCCTGTATCCGAGCCGCTTCCCCGCGATAGTCGTCTTCCCGCATGCCCATCCCGATGGCCGGGCGTGGCAGGGCCCGAACGGCGAGGCGGCGCTCAAGGAGGTTGACGGGGCGCTGTCTGAATTTCACGGCGATCCGAGCCGTGTATATCTCACTGGTTTTTCTGCTGGGGGAAACGGGAGCTGGTATCTGGCCTATCATCACAGCGGCCGATTCGCGGCGGCTGTGATCGTCTGTGGCTGGGTTACGGCCTTCACGGGGCGGCAGAGTCATATCGAGTATCCGCCTATCGCTCCGCCATCAGCGGGCGATCCTTACGCCGCGGTGGCCAAAGGCATTGGCCGCCTGCCGGTCTGGCTCGTCCATGGCGACGCCGACCAGAACGTGTCTGTAGAGCAATCACGCCACATGTATGCCGCACTCAAGGCTGCGGGGAACGACGTCCATCTGACCGAATTACCTGGAGTTGACCACGCGGCCTGGGATCCTGCTTATCAGAACGCCGAGATCACTCAATGGCTCTTTGCGCAGACGCTGCGCTAAAGTCCGTGTTGCGTGACGGTCAGCGGGTGATCCACGCGTCATAGGCGATGATGTGCCCTTGAGCATCGCGGACGGGTTCGTAGCGTTCAAGGGTGATCTCACCTGCGATGGGTTCGACGATACGGACGATTGCTGTACGGAGACCAGCGTCGCTGGTGTTGCCGTCGACTGCTTTTTGGATGTCGTCGGCCCGTATCTGGTAGATGAAGAGGCTGCTGCCGTCCTGGGTACCGGCTTCTTTGACGAGGACCTCGGAGGAGTTGATGGCTACGGTCTCAACGGGGCGGTCCTTGAAGTCGATAAAGCGCGGGCCAACAAAGAGAAAGATGAGGATGAGCGTGACCATGACGTCGTAATGGAAGCTGCCGCGGTCGTAGGTCCACCAGAAGTAGGCGCGGAGGGTTTTTAGCATGATTACTGTACCTCGGGGACTAAAGGCCCGTTACTTTTGGATGGGCAATGCGGCACGGAGACCCAAGGCTGAAGACTTGGGCTACCAGTCGAACCCTTAACAAAGCGGTAAAGCGGTTCGCGCATTCGCGCGAATGCCCACCTTAGCCGCTGCGCGGCGAAGATGGGGCACCCGTTCGGGGCTGCGGACAGAGTCATCCGATGCGTTCCTGTTTGGCGATGACGGTCTGGCCGTTCATGTAGGGGACGAGAGCTTCAGGGACTTTGATGCTGCCGTCCGCCTGCTGGTAGTTCTCAAGGATGGCGAGGTAGGTGCGGCCGACGGCGAGGCCGGAGCCATTGAGGGTGTGGAGGTATTCGGACTTTTTCAAGAGCTTGCTCTTGAACGGTCCTCCGGACGGGCGGTAGCGGATGTTGGCGCGACGGGCCTGGAAGTCCTGGAAGTTGGAGCAGGAGCTGATCTCGCGATAGAGGTTCTGGCCCGGGAGCCAGACCTCGAGATCGTAGGTCTTGGAGGAGGCGAAGCCCATGTCGCCGGTGCAGAGCAGCATACGGCGGTAGGGAAGGCCGAGTTTCTCGAGGACGGTCTCGGCGTGGCGGGTGAGAGCTTCGTGCTCTTCGTTGGATTTTTCGGGGGTGGTGAACTTGACCAGCTCGACCTTCTGGAACTGATGCTGGCGGATCATGCCGCGAACGTCTTTGCCGTAGCTGCCGGCCTCGCTGCGGAAGCAGGGGGTGTAGGCGCAGAGGGAGATGGAGAGCTGGGCCTCGTCGATGGTCTCGTCGCGGAGCAGGTTGGTGACGGGGACTTCCGCGGTCGGGATGAGCCAGTGGTCGCCGTCCTGCAACTCGCCGGGTGTGTAGGCGTCCTTGTCGTCGCAGTGGAAGAGGTCTTCGGCGAACTTGGGTAGCTGGCCGGTGCCGAAGAGGCTCTTCGAGTTGACCATGTAGGGCGGGAGAACCTCGGTGTATCCATGCTCGCGCGTGTGGAGGTCAAGCATAAAGTTGGCGAGGGCGCGTTCGAGCCGTGCTCCGGCACCGTAGTGGACGACAAAGCGGGAGCCGGAGATCTTGGCCGCGCGGTTGAAGTCGAGGATGTTGAGGGCTTCGCCCAACTCCCAGTGGGGTCTGGGGGCGAAGTCGACGCCGGGTTTGTCGCCCCAGTGCTTTTCGGCGACGTTGCCGTGCTCGTCGGAGCCGACTGGAACGCTGTCCTGCGGGAGGTTGGGGATTGTCTGGAGGATCGCGCGGAGGCGTTCGTCCGCAGCAGTGGCACGTGATTCGAGGGCCTCGACTTCGGACTTGAGGCTCTTGGTCTCTTCCGTTTGAGCAGAGGCGTCGGCACCGGATTTGCGCAGGCGGGCGATCTCTTCGGTGAGCTTGTTGCGGCGGGCCTTCAGGGTTTCGACCTGCGTGATGGCGTCGCGCCGTTCGCGGTCGATGGCGGTGAAGTCGCCGAGGGCGATGGCCGGGTCGATGCCGCGCGCACGAAGTTTCTCTTCTACAACGGGCAGATTTGCCCGGACGAATGCCAGATCAATCATTTGACTTTATTTTATCGTCTCCGGAGCCGTGCGTCTGATGGAATAGAGGGGGACAAATGTAAGGATTTGTAAGGATTGGAGGCGTTACTCTAAACCTATGCGTGCCTGTATAGCTCTGCTTCTCTCACTCGCCCTTCTTGCGCCTGGTGCCGTACCGGCGCGTGCCGATGCGTATCATGCGACGCCGAAGCTGGTGGTTGTGCTGGTGATCGACCAGTTCCGCGGCGACTACCTGGACCGCTACCGCGACGACTTCAAGACGCCGAACGGGTTCAACCTGTTTCTGAAGAAGGGCGTCCACTTCACCGATTGCTACTACGACTACGCCAATCTGGTGACGGCGGCGGGGCACTCGACGATCGGTACGGGAAGCTATACGGATGGGCACAAGATCCCGATCAACGAGTGGTGGGAGCGGGATGAAAACGGCAAGCTCGAACTGGTGACGTCGGTGAGCGACCATCGCTACAAGCTGGTGGGCGTGCCGGCGGGAGGCGAGGTGTCGCCCGGGGCCTCGCCGCATCGCGAGGCAGCCTCGACGCTGGGCGATGAGCTTGAGCTGGCGACGCAGGGACGGGCCAAAGTGTTTGGCGTCTCGTTCAAGGACAGGGCGGCGATCCTGACCTCGGGTCATGCGACCAAGGGAGCCTTCTGGACGGACCACGATTCGGGCGCGTTCATCAGCTCGACGTACTGGATGAACGAGCTTCCAGCCTGGGCAAAGGATTTCAACGCGAGCGACGAGCGCGCGAAGGCACGCGCGGCGGCGAACATCCCCTCGGGGAACTTCTATGAAGAGGTAGGGAAGACGCCGGCGGCGGTGCAGTACATGATCGACTTCACCAAGGCCCTGGTGAAGAACGAGAATCTGGGCCATAACGAAGTCACGGACATGCTGACGATCTCGATCAGCAATACGGACATCCTCGGCCACAAGGTTGGGCCGGATTCGCCGGAACAGCGCAAGATGATCGACGCGGTGGATGTCTCGCTGAACGACTTCTTCAC
>JAFDVV010000019.1:119546-127856 GCA_018268775.1 Acidobacteriota bacterium
GTCGCTCCGACGATGCGCGCGGCGAACGATGCGCAGATGCCCTCGGTTGGGATCAAGAGCGGAGCGGTTTTGAAGGCGCTTGAGGAGGCCCTCAACAAGAAGTGGCCCATCAAGAAGGGTGACAAGTATGTGTTGGGCGGAGAGTTCCCATACATCCAACTGAACCAGCAGGCATTTGAGGCAGCCCACGTCAGCGAGTTGGAGGCCGAGACCGCGGCAGCGGCGGAGCTCGAGGCGCTGCTGGCGGCTTCGGATGCAAACTACGGCGTGAAGAGCACGAAGGCCGCGGTTCCCGCAGACCGTGTCGCCGATCCAGTCGGGCTTGGTTCGGTCTATCCGGTGGCGAAGATGCGTGCAGGCGAGATTCCGGACACGGAACTGGGACGCAGGATCATGCACAGCTACTCGCCCTATGTGGGCTGGGCGATCTGGCTGAACTTCAGCGCGTTTCAGTTTCCGGGCTCGGAGACAGGCGCGACACACTACTCATCGTTTGCGTACGATCGTCATGTACCGCTCGATTTTTACGGTGCGATGTTCGTCCCGGGCACGTATCACGACCGTGTCGCACCTGTGGACATTGCGGCGACGTTCGCATCGATCCTGCGGGTGAACCAGCCCTCGAGTATTGAGGGGCACGTGCTGACCCAGGTGCTGAGGCCTGATAATGGAAGCATGACAACGGCCACGAAGAGAGGCTCCGCGAAGTGAGTTCAAACACGCCCGACATGCGGGTGAGCGTAGCGGGTGTTGAGCTGCGCTCGCCTGTGATTGCAGCAAGCGGCACGTTCGGGTATGGCGTGGAGTTTGAAGAGATCGTCTCCATGGAACGCATCGGGGCCTTTGTAACGAAGGGTCTGTCACGCGAGCCGATGCAGGGGAACCCGACGCCTCGGATCATCGAGACGTCGGCGGGAATGATCAATGCGATCGGCCTGCAGAACATGGGAGTGCGGCCATTCGTAGAGGAGAAGCTGCCCAAGCTGCGCTCGATGAAGGGCGCAGTGGTCATCGCGAACGTCTTCGGCTATACGGTGGAGGATTGCCTGGAGGTGATCCGCGTACTGAACGATGCCGAGGGCATTGCGATGTATGAGCTGAATGCAAGTTGCCCGAACACGAGTCACGGAGGGATTGCCTTTGGCGTTGATCCCAGTTTGTTGTATGAGCTGGTGTCGCGGACGCGTGGGGCCTCGCGAAGACCACTGATGGTGAAGCTGTCGCCGAATGTGACGAGCATCGGACAGATGGCCCGGGTGGCGGCGGATGCAGGTGCGGATGCGGTCTCTCTCGTGAACACGTTCGTGTCTCTGGCGATTGATATAGAGACAGGTAAACCTCGAATCGCGAATGTCACGGGTGGGCTGTCCGGCCCGGCGATCAAGCCGATCGCCGTGCGGATGGTCCACGATGCAGCGAAATCTGTGCGCATACCGGTGGTTGGGATGGGAGGGATTGCGCGTGCGGAGGATGCCGTGGAGTTCATGATGGCCGGGGCGACGGCGGTACAGGTGGGAACAGCCAGCTATGCCGATCCCCGGGCTGTGGAAAACATCGCCAACGGGATGAGGAAGTGGTGCGCAAGCCATCAGGTGGAGCACGTGGGCCAGTTGACGGGAGCGGCGTTATTGTGAGGACGACTCGCACGTATTCCAGCTTTAGCACTGCGAACAAATACAGGGATTCTTCGTCTGCGGCTCAGAATGACGAGGTTCTGTGATTCACCGCGCGAAGTAGAAGCTCTGGCGTCATAAAATAGAAGGTAATGACCTCACATAGTGCTCCTGCTTCGGTTTCTGTCGATCTTCGTTCTGTTCGCCGTGCTCTTCTTTCAGTTACCGATAAGACGGGTATTGTTGAGTTTTCCCGCGCTCTGGCAGGGCATGGAGTGGAGTTGGTTTCTACCGGTGGAACCGCGAAGGCGTTGCGCGATGCGGGCCTGACAGTAAAGGACATCAGCGAGCTTACGGGTTTCCCTGAGATGCTCGATGGCCGGGTGAAGACGCTGCACCCCAAGGTACACGGCGGAATCCTGCACATGCGTGGGAATAAGGAGCATGTGGCAGCGGTGGAGTCTCACGGGATCGAGCCGATCGACATGGTAGTGGTGAACCTTTACGCCTTCGAGAAGACGGCGCAGAGGCCCGGTGTTGCGTTTGCCGATGTGATCGAGAACATCGACATCGGCGGACCTTCGATGGTGCGGTCGGCGGCGAAGAACTTTGAGGACGTGGCGATTGTGACCTCGGTTCCGGACTACGAAGCACTGGCTTCGGAGTTGGAGGCGAACCAGGGCGCGTTGACCCGTGCGACGAGATGGCGGCTGGCGAAGCAGGCGTTTGCGGTGACGGCGGCCTACGATGCCGGAATCGCCACCGCGCTGGAGAGCATCGAGACACCTTCGGGCGCTGCCGTGTTCAGCCAGAATGCATTGCCGCAGACGGTACGCATTATCGACCCGCTCGCCCAGACGCTGCGTTATGGAGAGAACCCGCATCAGAAGGCTGCGCTCTACGTGGACGGAAGCGGCAAGGGAGTGGCGGCCGCAGAGCAGCTTCAGGGCAAGGAGCTGAGCTACAACAACCTGGTCGATCTGGACGCCTGCTGGGAGTTGGTGAGCGAGTTCGACGCAGCGGCTGAGGCGGCTGTGGCGATTATCAAGCATACGAATCCGTGCGGCGCGTCGACGGGTGCAAATGTGCTGGAGGCCTACAAGAGAGCGCTCGAGGCCGATCCGGTATCGGCTTTTGGCGGCGTGATCGGTATCAACCGCGAGGTGGATGGCGCTGCCGCTGAGGAGATCGCGAAGTTGTTTGTGGAGGCGATCGTTGCTCCGGGCTTCACGAAGGAGGCGCTGGAGAGGTTTGCTGCGAAGAAGAACCTGCGCCTGGTGAAGATCGTTCCGGCTGAGACGCCTCGGGTGATCAAGCAGGTCTCTGGCGGGCTGCTGGTGCAGGACGCCGACCGGTTGCGGATTACCGAGGCCGAGTTGAAGGCGGTGACGGACCGCAAGCCGACTCCTGAAGAGATGCGCGCTTTGCTCTTTGCGTGGCGGGTGTGCAAGCATGTGAAGTCGAATGCGATCGTCTATGCGCGGTATTCGGACGGTCACGGGCAGACGGTGGGCGTCGGAGCAGGACAGATGAGCCGTGTCGATGCTGCCAGGTTTGGCGCGATGAAAGCAGTGCTTCCGCTGGCCGGGACTGTAGCGGCTTCCGACGCGTTCTTTCCGTTTCCCGATGGTTTGGAGACGATTGCTGCGGCTGGGGCTACGGCGGTGATTCAGCCGGGTGGGTCGGTTAGGGATGCCGATGTGATTGCTGCTGCGAATCGGCTGGGAGTGGCAATGGTACTTACGGGGGTCCGCCATTTCCGGCATGGCTGAGGAAAAGCCGGATATAATCACGGCCAGGCCATCGTTGATTTTCCTGTCTGGACGGCATTGAAGCCTATCTGGCGCGGGTATCGTCTATATAGAAGGATTCCCGGCTGACCGGCGTCTTTTTCGACAAAGCGCTAAATCGCGGCGGCACAGGAAGTTATTGAAGATGACGTCATTTTTGCGTGCCTCCACCATCCGGTTGATTCCAGTCGCCGCCATTCTGATTGCGGTGCCGTTGTCGGCGCAGACATCGGCCGGATCCACGACATCTGCTCCCACGACCATTGATCGTTCTTCGGCGTATTACCACTACGGCCTGGCCCATATGTATGAGGACATGGCCGTCAATGCGGGCCGCCCCGACTACGCGACCCAGGCGGTAGAAGAATATAAGCTGGCACTCGACGCGGATCCGAATTCGACGCTTCTGCAGAATGGTCTTGCGGAGTTGTACTTCAAGATAGGGCGCATTCGCGAGGCGGTAAGTTCCGCCCAGGACCAGGTCAAGAAGAATCCAGACGATGTAGCCGCGCACGAATTGCTGGGAAAGATCTATCTGCGCTCGCTTGGAGACATGCAGAGCCAGCAGTCGTCGCAGATGCTGAAGCTGGCAATCGGAGAGTATGAAAAGCTGGCAGAGCTGAAGCCGAAGGATGTAGAGACCCGGCTTCTGCTGGGGCAGCTCTATGGCTTGAACCACGATTCGGCGAGGGCAGAGACGGAGTTCAAGGCGGCGCAGAAGATCGACGGCGGGTCTGAAGATGTCGTCCTGAATATGTACCGGCTCTATACGGAGCAGGGCGACTATGCGCGGGCGGCAGAGATACTGAAGTCGATTCCGGACGCGGACCGCAGCTCGAGGATCGACTTTGCGCTTGGCGCGACGTATGACCTGCTTCGCAAGCCCAAGGATGCGATTGCCGCTTATCGCAGGGCGCTCGACGACGACCAGGACAATGTCGATACAGAACGCGGGTTGGCGAATGCTCTGCTTACCGATGGCCAGCTTGACGAGGCGTTGAAGATATTTACGGGTATCGTTGCGGCGGAGCCCCAGGACGCGCAGTCGCAGATCAAGATTGCCGACATCCAACGGCAGCAGGGGCATTACGACCAGGCACTCGCGACCCTGGAGAAGGCAAAGCCTCTGGCGCAGGACTCCGTTGAGTTGAACTATAACCAGGCGCTTGTATACGACTCGCTTGGGCGTTACGACGATGCGATTGCGACTCTGAAGACGCTGCTCGAAGGGACCGCCCACGCCGACGGAAAGTACACGGAGCAGGAGAAGGCCAACCGTGCGATCTTCCTTGAGCGCATGGGGATCGTCTACAAAGAGCAGAACAAGACTGCCGAGGCGGTGAATGCCTATAAGCAGATGGTTGCGCTGGGTGGAGAGTTTGCCCGAAACGGCTATCAGGGGATCGTCGACTCCTACCGCGATGCGCATCAATGGAAGGAATCGACGGCTGCCGCGGCCGAGGCGGCGAATACCATGCCGAAGGACACCAGCGTGCAATTGATGTACGCCGGTCAGCTCGCTGATACGGGCAGCGTCAAAGAGGGAATCGCGCTTGCCAAGGCACAGCTTTCAGCCTCGGGGAATGGGCCGAACGATCGCGAAGCGCATCTTGCATTGGGAAATATCTACATACGCCTGAAGCAATGGGCCGATGCCAATACGGAGTTGACTGCGGCGGAGACGCTCTCGACGAAGCCGGAGGAGAAGCTGTATGTCTACTTCCTGCGCGGCACCCTGGCCGACAGGCAGAAGCAGTACGATTCGGCAGAGGTGCAGTTTCGCAAGGCGCTGGCGATCGACCCGCAGAACGCGACGATCCTCAACTACATGGGCTACATGTTTGCCGATCGAGGGGTCCGCTTGAGCGAGGCCCTTACGATGATTCGCAAGGCCGTTGACCTCGACCCACAGAACTACGCCTATCTCGATTCGCTGGGATGGGCCTATTACAAGACCGGTCAGTATGCGCTGGCGGAGGAGAACATCCGCAAGGCGATTGAGCGCAACGGCGGCGACCCCACGATCCACGATCATCTGGGCGAGATATACGAGAAGACTGGGAAGCTGAAACTTGCGGTGGCGCAGTGGGAGCGCTCGTTGACGGAGTACGCTAGATCGCTTCCTGCCGATGCCGACCCCGATGACATCGCCAAGGTGCAGCATAAGCTGGACAACGCACGCGTGAAGCTGTCGAAGCTGAATACCACGCAGGTGAAGCAGCAGTAGATAACCTGTTCTCCGGCGCGCTGTCCTTGATCGGGATAGCGCGCCATTGTTGTTTCAGGGCGCCACGGGCGAATTTCGATACACTCAGGTTGAGATGACAGAAGATATCAGGCGCTGCGCGGTGGTCGGGGACGCGAGCGATCCGCTTACAGCACGCATCTATCCGGCTCCGGCACGCTCGGGGCGCTCGGCTTTTCAACGCGACCGTGAGAGGGTTGTGCAGTCGCGCGCCTTCAGGCGGCTGGCAGGGAAGACGCAGGTCTTTACCAGTCGATCGTCGGACCATTTCCGAAGCCGGCTGACGCATACGATCGAAGTGGCGGAGATTGCACGGGCGGCGGCATCGTCGTTAGGACTGAATGAGGACATGTCGGAGACCTTGGCGCTGGTGCATGACATCGGCCATCCTCCGTTTGGACATGCGGGGGAGCGGGCGCTTGATCGTTGCCTGAGGCGTCACGGTCGCAGCTTCGACCACAACCTCCATGCGCTGCGCATCGTCGAGCACTTTGAGCAGCGCTATGCCGCTCACCGCGGATTGAACCTGACCCTTGGAGTTCGCGAGGGGATCATCAAGCACTCCCGCGACTACAAGGAGGAAGAGCACTCGGAGTTGGCCGAATATTTTCTCAGTGAACGTCCTCCGCTTGAGGCCCAACTAATCGATCTTGCGGACGAGATCGCCTATCTGACGGCGGACCTGGACGATGGGGTCGAGTCGGGTCTGCTGGAGATCGGTCATATCCGCGAAAACGTCACAATTCTTGGCCGCTGTTATCGCGCAATTGAGGCGCGTCACGCCGGGGTCGAGGAAAAGTACCTCTTTCATGAAGCTTTGCAATTGATGCAAAACATTCTTACCGATGATCTTATCGAAAACACATGGAAGAACGTGAAGACGCTCGGCGCAGAAACACTTGAGGATATTCGGAGCGATAAGGCGCGGCTGGCGACGTTCTCCGATCAGGTTGAATCGGAGCGATTGCAGGAGAAGCGCTATCTCTATGAAACGCTTTACACATGCGACGAGTTGGAGCGTGAGCACGATAAGGCGGAAGAGGTCGTGACGGCCTTGTTCGATTTCTGGATCAACGATCCTGAGGAACTGCCGCCAAGCCATTTTGAAGAGGTCGAGCAGGAAGGACTGGCGCGGGTTGTCGCGGACTATATCGCTGGGATGACGGACAGCTTCATTCTGGAGCAGTATGCACAGGTCAAGCGAGCGATACGCCGTTAGAAAGTCCGAGGCAGGCAATTTCAGAGTTTGCGGTATAGAGGGGAGTAAAATCCACCACTATGAGCTTTTCACCGGCAAACATTGGGGCCCTCGTCATCGCTGCAAGTTTTGCAGGCGGCTTGAATATCTACGCCACAGTGCTGACGCTCGGCATTCTGGCCCGCACGCAATGGGTTGCACTTCCTCCGGGGTTGGATGGACTTGGCAATACGTGGGTGATCGTAACCTGTGCGTTGTTATTTGCGATTGAGTTTGTAGCGGACAAGATACTCGGATTCGACATGATCTGGAATGGGTTGCAGACGGTTGTTCGCGTTCCCGTGGCGGGACTGGTGGCGTATCATGCCAGCTCTCAGCTTTCTCCGCAGATGCAACTACTGGCAACGGGACTTGGCGCGGCAATTGCACTTGCGGCACATGGATCGAAGACGGCAGTGCGTGCTGCCGTGACGCCAAGCCCTGAACCGGTCTCTAACATTGCCTTGAGTACGACGGAAGATGCTCTGGCGATTGGCGTGACCTGGTTTGCAACGCATCATCCTTTCATTGCCGCTTCCATGGCAATCGTGCTTCTGCTTGTAGCATTCTTCGCGGCGCGTGCGCTGCTTCGTGCGGTGCAGAAGCCCTTGCGCAAGTTGCTTCGTCCCGACCTGGAAGAAGCTGCAAGTACAAAGCCTCCAGCATGACGAAGGCCGACACATACCGGTGCTGCAGGTGAAATGGTCAGCCTGTCATGATGGTGTCATGCTTCAACTAAAAACTCAGGCGCAAGGCCAGTTGTATCTGTCGAGGATCGCCAACGCCGTTGGCGCGGCCAAAGGAAGAGGATGGCATCGCCGGATAGATGCCGGTTCCGAATGTGCCATTGGGGATGAGGTCGTTGCGATGGTTGAGAGCGTTGAAGGCTTCGGCGATGCCTTCGAGATTGATGCGTTCGCCAACGTGAAAAGTTCGACTTAGCCGCGCGTTGAGTGTGAACGAATCAAACCCTGAGCCGGAATTGCGACCGATGACAGTTCCAGGAAGAAGCTGCGTACAACTGGCGATGCCTGGGGTGCAGGGACGCATGGTTGTCCCCTGAATGCTGTTCGCTCCGGTAGTGATGTTGAAGGGCAGAGCGGAGTAATACTGCAGGATACCGCTGAGGAGGAACCCGTTGCGTAGCCTTGCCCAGGTGTTCGCAGGAGGGTTCATGGATGTGTGGACGACCCCTGAAAATACGACGCGATGGCGCTGGTCATCATCGGAGCGTCCGCGGTCCTGCGAGATATTGAAGTTGTTGAGCGGCGAACTGAAGAAGAATTCGCTGACATCGTCGATTGCCTTCGACCATGTATATGCAATGCGGTAGCTGCCCCACTGCGACGGACGTTGGACAAGCGAGACGGACAAGCCGTCGTAGTAGGAGTCGGCTGCCCCTCGATACTGTTTGTTGTTGCCGTA
>JAFDVV010000019.1:127869-268652 GCA_018268775.1 Acidobacteriota bacterium
TAGCTGACGCTGAGAGTGCTCTTGCTGGAAAGCTGTTGTTCGACTTGAAGCGATGCCTGTTGAGAGTAGGCGTTTTGCATGTGCGGGTCCATCGTGGTGAAGTTTACGAGAACACCCGCAGGAAGAGAATTAATTGTATTGGGAAAGACGGGAGCTCCTGCCTGTGCCGGCGAGAGATTGACTGTGACGAATGTTGACGCATTGATGTTCGTCGTATTGCCGCTGGACTGCAACGCATTGGATAGAGCGCGCAAGGGAACTCGATCATAGAAGAGACCATAACTGCCGCGGACAAGCGTGCGATCGTTATGAAACGGCGACCAGGCAAAGCCAACTCGCGGCGACACGTTATTGGTATCCGTGGCGATCGCTTTTAGAAATTGGAGGTCGTAGCGCAGTCCTGCATTGAGTGTGAAGGCATGTGACAACTTCCACTCGTCCTGTGCGTAGAGGCCAAGATTGGGATTGCCCTGAAGAACAACGGGATTGCCAAAGGACTGTGTGTATCCCAGGGAGTTGTACGCTCCCGCCAGAAAATTGGCGAGCGATGAAAAGGAGTAGCTTCCGCGCGTGGATTGCGGAAAGGTGATCTTCAGGTCGTTATAGAGGAAGTCCGCACCAGCACGCAGAGAGTGTGAACCGGTCTGGTGCGAGATGTTGTCTACCACTTCATAGAGCTTGTTCAAGCGGCCTTGTGGAGAACCGGAGAGCGTACCGAAAGATGCCACACCTGAGATGCTGACGGCTGGGCCGGCTGGATCGTTCGGTGGGGCCGCGAGCGAGCTGTGAAGGAACTGTCCGCGCGTCTCATTTACCGTATTTGGCGACAAGGTGGCGATGTTGCTGAATGCGATGGTGTGGTCTGTATTGTGAAGTGCTGCTGCTCCACTGGTAGCGCTTAGGGCCCCTGCTCCTCGCGAGTTTCCGCTGTCGACGGTATAGAGGTTGTAGTGAGCGTTGAACTCGTCGCGTGGGTTGAAGCGATGGTCCAGCCTCGCGAAGACATTGTCAGAACGGACTGGGTTTGGATAGATTCCCGTTGCGATCTGCGGGCCCGGATAGCCAATGGCTTTCAATCGTGAGTTGATGATGGCAAGGTTTCCAGGAGCAATAGTGACAAGGCCGTTCTGATTGAGTTGCTTTCGTTCGAAATTGGCGAATACGAAAGTTTGACTGTGCACGATCGGGCCGCCAGCACTAGCGCCGTACTGGGCCTGCGTGAGAGGGAGCGTCGTTTGCGACAGTGCATTGGCGGCGTTCAATCGCTGGTTACGCAAGAAGCCGTACAGACTGCCGTGCCACTCGTCGGTACCGCTGCGAGTGACCATGTTGGCATATCCTCCGAGCGCACGGCCAAACTCGGCTTGTCCGCCAGAAGTCACAATCTGGAATTCACTCACGGCGTCGAGTCCGTAAAGAGTTCCGGTGAGACCTGCGGCATCGTCGTTCGCGGAGAGTCCATCGACGACAAGGCTATTCGAGAAATTGCGTTGACTGTTGACGGAATAGCCCTGGCCAGGGACGGCGGATGTCTCTGCGAATAGCTGCGTGCTTGCGGTATTGGTTGGGGAGACCCCGGGTGTAAGAAGTGCAAGGTCAAGAAAGCTTCGCCCCAGCAATGAGAGGTTCTGCGCTTCGTTGCGCGAGATGGTCTCCGCGATCTCGCTTCGATTGGTCTCCACAATGGGTGGAGTGCCGCTTACCTCAACCGAGGTCTGGGCCGTTGGAATGCTAAGTGCGATTAGGAGTTGGAAGTCGGCGCCTACAGTCAGATTGACTTCCCGTTGCGCGGCCGAGAAGCCTGGTTGCGCAACGGAGATGAGATACGGACCAATTGCCAAATACGGAAAGCGGAAACGTCCTTCAGAGTCGGTGACAGCGGTGTGGGGCAGGTTGGTTGCAAGTTGAGTTGCAGTAACGGTTGCGCCTGCGACACTACGGCTTTGTGGGTCGAGCACGCGTCCGCCGAGAGTTGCGTTGCTGATTGTTTGTTGTGCGTGAGCGCAGACGTGCGGCGTTAGCGCCATGCCAATGGCGAGCATCCAGAGTCCAGGGTGTTTCAAGGCTTCCTCGTATACGGCTGTGCGGCCGAGCCTTTCAGGCTCAGACTGTTCTGTGAAGCTCAACTGGCCGGGCGTGCAGCGCTGCCGCGGACGTGAAGCCGCACGAGAGCGATCACCTGGTCTGTTGAGTTAGAGGTCTAGAGTGAAGTTCGAACCAATGAGAAAGGTGGGCCGCGGACGTGTTTCGCCTGATCATCTCTGGAAGCGATGGTTGCGGAGCGATCAAGCGAGGGAGCTTCAAGCTCGGGATGTGTGTGCAGAAACAGAGCAGAGACCGTTGCTGCTGTATCGCCATGGAATACGGAAACGGCTGCGGCCGGATACGAAGGGCAACGTTCACGAACCGCTTGTATCCGCGTTGTTGTCGAGATGTCCGGCGACATCATGGCAGAGCAGTGGTGCGCTCCATTGCGACGACAGCAGGCTGGCAGGGTTGCGTCTTTACCTGTGGCCGCCACGACCAGCGGCGATACAAGGGGAAGCCCCGGTATCAGCAGCAGGAGAATGGCTAGCAGGCGACGCATGACGCGATTGTAGCGCAGTCGTTGTGCTGCGGTTGGTGCGGGTATCGTACAAAATGTGGAATCACGCCTCAGATTAAGGCGGGAACGCAGCGTCGATTAAGTTTGGAGTCGAATCAAATAAGATAGAAGCAGAGAGAAATCAAGGCATTGCCGGAACCGAGGCGTAGATGTGGATTGTTAAGGTAGCTCTCAACCGACCGTATACGTTCATTGTGCTTGCGCTGCTGATTCTTATCGCAGCGCCGGTCGTGATTCTGCGTACGCCGACAGACATTTTTCCGAATATCGATATTCCGGTCATCTCGGTTGGCTGGCAATATACGGGGTTGAATCCTGAAGAACTTGAGGGGCGCCTGACGACGCCTTACGAGAAGGCGTTAACGACGCTGGTCGACAACATACAGCACACTGAGTCGACAACCTACAACGGTGTCGTTGTTGTAAAGATATTTTTGCAGCCCGGCGCGTCGCTCGATACCGCGAACGCTCAGGTAACGGCAGCGTCGCAGTATCTTATACGGCAACTGCCTCCGGGGATCCTTCCGCCCGAGATCATCAATTTCTCCGCCTCCAGTGTTCCGATTCTGCAACTTGGCGTGTCGGGGCAGGGGCTTTCAGAGTCGCAACTGAACGACTACTCGACGAACTTTATTCGTCCCCAAATTATTACGGTGAACGGTTCCATGATCCCGTTGCCTTACGGAGGAAGGCAGCGGCAGATCAACATTACGATGGACCAGGCTGCGATGCAGTCGAAGGGAATTGCTCCGGGCGATCTGCTGAACGCCGTTGCGCAGCAGAATGTCGTGATGCCTTCGGGAACGATCAAGATCGGACAGTCCGAATATGACGTGCGAACGAATGGGACGCCACGTACAGTTGAGGAGCTTGCGAATATACCGCTAAAGCAGGTCAATGGCACAACGATTTATCTTCGCGATGTCGCCAGCGTCAATGATGGGTTCCAGGTGCAGACAAATGTTGTGCGGCAGGACGGGCATCGCGGCGTCCTGATATCCATCCTGAAGAACGGAAATGCGTCCACACTCGATGTCGTGAGCGGGATCCGCAAATTGCTTCCGCGAGTGGCGACTACTGTGCCGCCGGAGCTGAAGATAACGCCTCTCTCCGACCAAAGCATTTTCGTGCGCGGAGCGGTCGCCGGCGTGATTCGCGAAGCGATTATCGCCGCAGCGTTGACTGCGGTGATGATCCTGATCTTTCTGGGGAGCTGGCGCTCGACTGTCATTATCGCAGTTTCGATACCTCTTTCCATTCTCACTTCCGTAATCGTTCTCAGCCTGATGGGAGAGACGATCAATACGATGACGCTGGGAGGGCTGGCGCTGGCTGTCGGTATCCTGGTCGACGATGCTACTGTAACCATTGAAAACATCGAGCGGTTTCTCGAAGACGGTTTTCCGCTGCGTGAGGCGATTCTTGAGGGTGCCGCGCAGATCTCCGTTCCTGCGCTGGTTTCGACGCTCTGTATCTGCATCGTGTTTCTTCCGATGTTCTTTCTTGGCGGAGTGGCACGATACCTCTTCGTTCCATTGGCTGAGGCTGTCGTCTTCGCCATGCTTGCCAGTTATATTCTGAGCCGTACTCTTGTACCGACGCTTGCCATGTATCTATTGCGGGAACATGGCCACGGGGCCCCAGGTACAGGACTCTTCGCGCGCTTTCAGCACTGGTTTGAGAGAAGCTTCGAGCGATTCCGGACCTCTTATCATGCCCTGTTACAGAAGCTCGTCTTTCACCGGCGAGTGTTCGTGCCGGTTTTTCTCGCGCTTTGCGTGTGCGCATTTATTCTTGCACCGTTTCTGGGAGAGGACTTCTTCCCTGATACCGATAGCGGTCAGTTCATCCTTCACGTGCGCGGAGTCTCCGGTCTCCGCATCGAAGAGACGGCACGCCTCTTC
Source organism: Acidobacteriota bacterium (assembly GCA_018268775.1). Lineage (GTDB taxonomy): Bacteria > Acidobacteriota > Terriglobia > Terriglobales > Acidobacteriaceae > Edaphobacter. Next base: position 132,379 of record JAFDVV010000019.1, read on the forward strand.
GACCTGGTTGAAGACGAGATACGCAAGGAGATTCCTGCGTCGGAGATAGACAACATCCTCGACAACATAGGACTGCCGTATAGCACTATGAATACGCAGCATCTTACGAACGGATCGATCAATCCGGCGGACGGCGATATCCTTGTCACTCTTAAAGAGGAGTACCACCCTACTGCAAGATATGTAAGCGATCTACGTCGTGTGCTTCCGCGCAAGTTCCCGAATGCTACGTTCTATACATTGCCGGCCGATATCACGACGCAGATTCTGAATTTCGGCGTACCGGCGCCGATCGATATACAGATCGAAGGCAACGACGTGGACGCGAGCAAGGTTCAAGCCGACAAGATACTTGCTCAGCTCCGCAATGTCCCAGGGCTCACGGACCTTAGAATCCAGCAGCCGTTCGACTATCCGACCTTGCAGCTTACGGTAGACCGTACAAAGGCCGCACAGGGAGGCTATACACAACGCGATGTAGCCACGAGTGTCCTGAATTCGCTAAGCGGCAGCATGCAGGTTACGCCGATGTTTTTCCTGAACTGGAAGAACCACGTCAACTACTTCATTGTGGCGCAGACCCCGCAATACAAGATGGACTCCATGCAGGACCTCGGCAACATTCCGATCAATCGCACCACAAGCGGCGCTCCGCCGACCGGCACAGCAACGCCCGAGATATTGAGCGATCTCGCATCGGTACATCGAGGAACGGAGATGGCAACCGTCAATCACTACAACGTCCGCCGTGTTCTCGATATCTATGGCAGCGTTCAGGGGAGAGACCTTGGGGCCGTCAGCCGTCAGATCGAGAAGATACTTGCGAGCGACCAAAAGGCCCTTCCTCGGGGAACATTTATTACGTTAAAGGGGCAGGTTGAGACGATGCGCACCTCATACGTCGGTCTGTTGGGCGGACTGGTCTTCTCGATCGTCCTGGTGTATCTACTGATCGTCGTCAACTTTCAAAGCTGGATCGATCCTTTCATCATTATTACGGCGCTCCCAGCGGCCCTTGCGGGCATAGTACTGTTCCTCTTTATTACGCGCACCACGCTTTCGGTTCCGGCATTGATGGGTGCCATTATGTGCATGGGCGTCGCAACTGCGAACAGCATCCTGGTCATATCGTTTGCCAAGAGCCAATTGGAACAGCATGGAGATGCCGTTCGGGCCGCCGTTGAAGCGGGTACGACCCGCTTTCGCCCCGTGATCATGACGGCCCTTGCCATGATTATCGGCATGGTGCCCATGGCGTTGGGGCTTGGCGATGGCGGAGAACAGAACGCGCCGTTGGGACGCGCTGTAATCGGAGGTCTGCTATGCGCCACGGTTGCCACGTTGATATTCGTGCCCAGCGTCTTTGCGCTTATTCATGGAAGAAGACGAGCCAAGGGCACCATCACCGCGAACTATCCAGTTGAGGAGCACGCATGATCGCTGGCAGGGAAGACCATCAATCCGAAAATACCCCAAGTGTGAAAGAAGATACTCCTTACGTCGACGCTGGCCCGGTTCATACCGAGATTGTGAAGCAGGCGCAGATCGAGGGAGCAGGCAAAGGGAAAGCCTTGCTCATCCTCCTTGCGATTGCACTGATATTCGCAGTTGTGTACGGACTTCGTGTTCGATCGACTGCGGAAAGAAAGCTGGAGCGCGCGACGGAGGAGTCGGCAGTCATGACTGTTCGCGTGATTCACCCTTCAGTCGGCTCGGCGTCGCAGGACCTGGTCCTGCCTGGAAATGTGCAGGCCTTTACCGAGACCCCAATCTATTCGCGCACCAATGGCTACCTGAAGAAGTGGTACTTCGACATCGGATCGCACGTGCGCAGAGGGCAGTTACTGGCAGAGATTGAGACCCCCGAAGTCGACCAGCAGCTTCAACAGTCCCGTGCAGAGCTTGAAAGAATCCAGGCCAATATGGAGTTGGCGGGAGTTACCAGCAGCCGCTGGCAAAGTCTGCTCGCGAAACATGCCGTCTCACAGCAGGAAGCGGACCAGGCCCGCAGCAACTACATTGCTGCTCAGGCTGCGGTCGATGCCAGCAAGGCCAATGTCCGGCGATTGGAGCAGCTTCAGAGCTACGAGAGGATCGTCGCTCCCTTCGACGGAATTATTACGGCGCGCAATACCGACATCGGAGACCTTATCCAGGCAGGTTCGGGTTCGAACAATCCGCGAGAGCTGTTTCATCTGGCGGCGATCGGAAAGCTGAGGGTCTATGTCGCTGTGCCCGAGGTTTACGCGGATTCGATTCGTGACGGCGACAACGCTTATGTGACGCAGGATTCGAGTCCCGCGTTGAAGGTACCGGGGAAGATCGTGCGTAACGCGAACGCGATCGATCATGCTACGCGAACGCTCAATGTCGAGGTCGATATCGACAATTCAAAAAACATCCTGCGCCCGGGAGCCTACGTATTCGTCCACTTTGGCTTGCCTGCGGAAGTGGATACGGTAACGGTTCCGTCCAACACGCTGCTCTTCCGGTCTGAAGGTCTGCGCGTGGGTGTCGTCCGCAATGATCGCGTTGAGCTGGTCCCTGTGGCAATCGGTCATGACTATGGCAACACTCTCGAGATCGTCTCGGGACTTACGCCCTCGGACAAGATCATTCTCGATCCGTCCGATTCGCTGACGAGTGGGATGGAAGTCCGGTCGGATGATGCGGCGAAAGGGAAGCCATGAAGGACGGTTTCGGGCGGCCCGCAGTTCAAAGATCGATAGCTATATCGACGCTCGCCTTCATCTGCACCATGGCGGGATGCCGCGTTGGCCCGCAGTATGTTCGCCCCGCAACCCCTCTGGCCCCGGAGTTCAAGGAGCCTCTACCCGCGAACTTCAACGATTCCGGCTGGAAAAAATCCCGGCCGGCAGATGCACAGTTGAAGGGGGATTGGTGGACGCTATTCAACGACGATGGACTGAATGCGTTGGAGGTTGAGGTCGGGCCAGCAAACCAGACATTGAAGCAGGCGGAGGCGAACTTTCGCACGGCCCGTGCGGCAATACAGTTTTACCGCGCCTCCAAAGCCCCGACGGTGGCGGCAGTTCCGAGTATCGGGGTGGTCAGGAATTCGGTGAACCAGCCGTATTTCAATCGCTCTCTCGCCATCAACGGGACCGGCGATTTTACTCTTCCCTTCGACTTGAACTATGAGATCGATCTTTGGGGAAGAGTGCGTCGCAGCATTGCCCAGGCCACTGAAGAGGCACAGGCATCCGCTGCCGATCTGGAGTCGGTAAAGCTGTCGTTGCATGCGGAGCTGGCAATCGATTACTTCAATCTGCGGTCGGCCGACGCACAGCGTAAGCTGCTCGACGATACGGTGCTGGCCTACAAAAATGCGCTGCAACTGACTGAGGACCGATATGACGGAGGGGCAGCGCCGCTGTCGGACGTCACGCAGGCCCGCACCCTTCTTCAAACGGCACAAGTCCAGGCTACCGATGTCGACATTCAGCGCGCGGACTACGAACATGCCATTGCAGTCCTGATCGGTAAGGCTCCCAGCGAACTCTCGTTGCCAAAGGCACCTGTTACGGTGAACAAGCCTGCGCTTCCGGCCATACCCGGGATGCTACCGTCCGATCTTCTGGAGCGGCGGCCGGACATTGCTGCGGAAGAACGCCGCATGGCTGCGGCAAACGAGCAGATCGGGATTGCGAAGACAGCCTTTTACCCCACTTTGTCGCTCTCCGCGGTGGCGGGATTTACAGGCACATCTGCCATCAATTGGTTTACATGGCCAAGCCGCTTTTTCGCCGTGGGGCCGGGGTTGTCCCAGACTCTGTTCGACCATGGACGCCGCAGGGCAACGTCGGACATAGCTTTGGCCCAGTACGATTCGACTGTAGCCGAGTACCGCCAGACCACTCTGACGGCCTTCCAGCAGGTTGAGGACAACCTGAATGCCTTGCACCGGCTCGAAGTGGAGGCCGACCAGCAGCGCCAGGCAACAACGGCCGCGCAGGAGTCTCTCGATCTCTTCAATACCCGCTATGAAGGCGGAGTCGATACCTATCTCCAGGTCATTACCTGGCAGACCGCGCTATTGCAGAACGAGCGCAACGATATCGACATTACGCGGCGCAGGCTGGAAGCCAGTGTTCTGCTGGTCAAGGCACTGGGAGGCGGCTGGAATACAACTCAGCTCCCTCAGCATCCTTGATAGAAACGATTACAAGCGGGAATGTCATGACACATTTCTGCCGCTTTAGCCGGTAAGCTACAAGGTATGGAGTAAGAATTGCCTTGGTGCGGGAAAAAAATCTGCGCCAATCTCTCTATTCTGTGTGGAAAATATTACGATTGCGACGGTGCAAATCTCTGCACGTCACGCTCTTAGACGGTTTGGCATGGGGATTGCATAAGTAGTTAACGATACTCAAGTCATTTTGAGCGTATCTACGCACTCCTGGGAAAGACTGCGAGAAGAAGAAATCGGCTACTGTCTCGCATCTGGTTCCCGCCCTTCAATTTTTTAGACCGCACACGGCCAATCTAAGTTGTATGAAATGCAAAGCTTTCCATTCGCTTTCCATGCCCTTGTACTTTCGTGGTATGGCTCAGCGATGTCTCGGACTCTACAGTTGGTGCCAAGAGTAACGTCTGGAAAACTGTCTTGATTTTGCAGTTCTGTAAGCAATGCTTTATTGGTCCTTGGTGAACAAACCCGAGAGGTAAAAGCGATGATGGAACAGGCCCGCAGCACAGTCACTGGATCAGGTGAAGCAACCGGCTCAAGAGATCTTTACGGAAGGGTGAATCGGACAGATTCAACCGAGTTGTTACGGCAGCTTTCAGATGTAGTCGACCGTTTCGCGCGCCTCTCTACCACACAGGAAAGTCTCGCAGCGCGCTCCGGCAATGGAAACGGGACCCTTCAGGATTATGCCCACAAGTTGCTATCAGTGACCGGGGCCTTAAGAGAAGCTCCGGAACGGGCCCTCTCGCAGTAGGGTCATCTCCCAAACATTCTTCGATTGCATTGCCTCCACAGATAGCTCTGTCGCCAGAGGTGTATCTCAAACACTATTTATTTGTTGAAAAGCGAGTTTCAGGTGATAAAAACTACCTCCCCCCGTACTAAAGTAAGCCAGTTTGTGCTGCTCGTAGCAGGTGTTTCCTCTATCTTCCTGGCAGGCTGCGGAAGCGGCGTGCTCGGGACCGCACCAGACGCTCTGGATTTGCAGGGGAGCGTGCAAGGCGGACTCCAGCCCGTTTCAGGCGCTTCGATCCAGTTTTTCGCAGCGAGCACGAAGGGCAACAATACGTCTGCGACGCAAATAACGACTGCGAAGATTTCGAGCAGCGTCAGCGGCGCCTTCTCCCTTCCAGCGAACTTTAAGTGCATCAACGGGTCGGACCAGGTCTATGTGGTCGCGACGGGGGGGAATCCTGGCGGAGGGAATAACACGAGCCTGGCGCTCATGTCTGACCTGGGTACGTGCAGTCAGCTCACCGCGAAGACCAAGATCTACATCAACGAGGTTACGACGATCGCGTCAGTCTATGCGCTGGCGCAGTTCATGAACCCCAACACCTTCGATGTCGCATCGAGCAGCAGCAACGCCTCTGCAGTTGCCGCAGCTTATACGACTGCCGGTACGCTTGCCAATTTAACGACTGGGACCGCAATCTCTTCGAACCCCGTCTATAAAAAGCTGAATTCGCTCGCCGATTCGCTTGCAACCTGCGTCAACTCTACGACCAATTCAAAGGCGTGCAACGCTCTCTTCGCGGCTGCGACCACCAACGGTTCTCCAGCTCCCGCAAATACCATTGCCGCTGTTCTGAACATCGCCCTCAATCCGACAAACAATGTCAATGCGATCTATAACCTGGCATCGGTGTTGCCTTTCCAGCCGACGCTTACCTCTCCTCCTGCCGACTGGACGTTGTTCGGTTCAACAGCGGGTGCCTCGGTTGCAGCGGCCGATCCTGGAATCAACTGGGCAACGCCTGCGGCCATCGTTTACGGTACGCAGCTCTCCGCCGCGCAGTTGAATGCAACAGCCTCGGTCCCCGGATCGTTCGCATACGATCAGTCGGCCGGAACGGTACTGCCTGCGGGCAACACGACTCTCAACGTCACGTTCACGCCGCGCGACAGTGTTACCTACGCGGTAAAGTCGGCGTCAGTGGTTTTGGCGGTGAGTAAGGCCACTCCTGTGGTCAGTTGGGCGACCCCTTCTTCGATCACGGCAGGCACTGCACTTTCCTCCGCGCAGTTGAACGCGACGGCAAGCACTGCGGGAACCTTTGCTTACTCTCCGGCAGCCGGAACGACGCTTTCGTCGGGCACGAGCACACTTTCAACCGTATTTACGCCAAAGGATTCCGCCAACTACACAGGTGCCTCGAAGTCGGTGAGCATCAACGTTGGCAAAGGGCAGCAGACGACGCCGACAATCACCTGGCGTACACCTTCGCCGATCGCCTACGGGACTGCGCTCTCGACGGCACAGTTGAATGCGAGCGCCTCGGTTCCTGGCACCTTCGCCTACAGTCCGGCAATCGGTGCCGTACCCGCCGCTGGCAACGCCACCTTGAGCGTGACGTTCACTCCTACGGATACGACGGCTTATTCAACGGCAACTGCGAGCGTCAATCTTGTCGTCAATAAGGGTGGTACTGCAATTACCTGGGCAACCCCCGCTCCCGTCGTCTACGGGACCGCGCTCTCGACAGCGCAGTTGAATGCAAGTGCTGCGGTACCTGGCACATTCACATACAGTCCGGCTGCCGGTGCGGTTCCCGCTGCGGGAACTGACACGCTGAGCGTTACGTTTACTCCAAACGATACGACGACGTACTCCACATCGACAGCTACGGTTATCCTTCAGGTCAACAAAGCGGCTCCGGTAATTTCCTGGCAGGCTCCGGCTGCAATTTCTTATGGCACTGCTCTGTCGTCCACGCAACTGAATGCGACTGCTCCGATCGCTGGCAGCTTTACGTACACACCTGCTGCCGGAACCACTTTGAGCGCAGGCAACCAAACGCTGTCTGTCTCCTTTGCGCCATCGGATACGAACAACTACATCACTGCAACCCAGTCGGTAGCTCTGACTGTGAACGGCGGAACATCACAAGTGACCTGGGCAACCCCGGCTGCAATCACTTATGGTACGGCCCTCTCATCCACGCAGTTGAACGCGACGGCCTCTGTCCCTGGCACCTTCACCTACAGCCCTGCTTCGGGTACTGTATTGGGCGCAGGTTCGCAGTCGCTCTCAGTGACGTTTACCCCGAATGACAGCTCCTATGCCACGCAGACGTCAACCGTGAACCTTGTCGTCAACAAGGCGACGCCGGCGATTGCCTGGGCAAATCCTGCATCGATCACATACGGAACGGCCCTGTCCTCGACGCAGCTCAACGCAACGTCAACTGTGCCTGGAAGCTTCACTTATACGCCGGCAGCGGGAAGCACCCCGGCTTCAGGAACGTCTACCCTGAGCGCGTTGTTTACGCCCACCGACACAGCCAACTACAACACTGCAACCAAGACGGTCAGCCTGACGGTTGGTAGCGGTTCGGCTTCGATCAGTTGGCCAAATCCCGCTGCGATCACCTATGGCACAGCGCTGTCGGCGACGCAGTTGAATGCCAGCTCGCCGGTTGCCGGAAGCTTCACCTATAGCCCGGCGATAGGTACTGTCTTGACGGCAGGAACGCAGACGTTGTCCGCAACCTTTACCCCGACAGATACGACCAACTATTCGACGCAGACGATCTCGGCCAGCCTTGTTGTGAACAAAGCTGCTCCGGTGATCACATGGGCTACGCCGTCGGCCATCGCGAATGGCACAGCGCTGTCGTCCACACAGTTGACTGCGACTGCGTCAGTCCCTGGATCGTTTGTCTATAGCCCAGTGGCTGGAACGGTGCTTCCGGCGGGTACCAGCACATTGAGTGCGACCTTTACCCCGACCGATACAACCAACTATTCGACGCAGACCGCCGCGGTCAGCCTGGTTGTTAGCGGTAACTCGGGAGGGACGACACCTACCGTAAGCTGGGCAAATCCGGCGGCGATTACCTACGGCACAGCGCTGTCGTCGACGCAGTTGAACGCGACGGCATCGGTTCCGGGATCGTTTGTTTACAGCCCAGCATCGGGAACCGTGCTCGCCGCAGGCACCAGAACATTGACTGTAACCTTTACGCCAACCGATACGACGATTTCGCCGATTTCTGCAAGCACCACCGTTGTGGTTAACAAGGCAAATCCAACCATCACCTGGGCAACTCCCGCCGCGATCAGCTATGGCACAGCGCTGTCGTCGACGCAGTTGAACGCGACGTCCTCGGTGCCTGGAACATTGACGTACAGCCCCGCGTCGGGAACGGTGCTCGGGACGGGAACCACGACGCTGAGCGTGACCTTCAATCCGACGGATGCCTCCTACGCTTCGGCCACGGCAACAGTCTCGTTGGTGGTGAATAAGCTCGTTCCTACCATTACATGGGCGACACCGGCGGCAATTTCCAGCGGCACGGCGTTGTCGTCGACGCAGTTGAACGCGACAGCCTCGGTTCCCGGATCGTTCGTTTACAGCCCCGCGTCGGGTACGGTCCTCTCCGGAGGAACGAATACCCTCAACGTTACCTTCACGCCTACCGATACTGCACACTACACGACGGCGACGGCGTCTGTTTCGCTCAGTGTGACGGGCGGTACTACTTCTTCGGCGACGAACATTGCCATTGGCACAACCGTTGCGCAGACGGGCATGAAGCGGCTCGGCATGAACATCGCAGGCCAGGCCTACTACGATTCCAGCCAGATGCTCCGTAACCTTGTCTTCAGAAACCCCGGCTTCGAAGGTGAAATTTGGCAGTCGATTCTCAAGTGCGCTGCGGTTACAGCCACAAGTTGTACAGACACGAACACTTGGGCGCAGTGGCCTGCAAACTTTGTTCAGGGAGCTTCCTACGAATTCATCTACGGAGGAGCGGCGGGTCAGACCGGTACGGTAACATCGAGCACCGCGGCAACCTCAAGCCAGGGTGTGACGATCAACTTCGCGCAAGGCGGCAAGACGCCTAAGGTGGGTGACTTCGTTATCGTGAGGATGACCGTTCCCGGCAATCCGCAGGCCGGTTGGTGGACGAGTGTGTCGGGTGGTGCAACACTCGCTGCTGAGTACTCCGACCTTTCGCCTAATACGATTGGAAAGCAGGCGCTGCGAATCACCGCAGCGGGTTCGGGACAAGCTGCGGACGTCAGCTCGTACTTTGATACCTACTCTGGCCGTTCGTTCGTTCAGTTGAACGGGAACTACAAGGTCGCCTTCAGGGCAAAGGGTGTGGGCGGATCGAACCAGTTGACAGTCACGTTCCAGCGCAATGCCACCAACGGGAACGAGACGTTCCTCTATCAGACGGTCTCACTCGGATCGAGCTGGCAGGATTACTCCTACACCGTTACGGCGAACGAAACCGGAAACTCGATCGGCAACGTGAAGCTGGCATTCGATGTGAGCGGTGCAAACGTTCTTCTCGACGACGTCAGCATCACCCCGGTTACGGTATCGAGCTTCAACCCGACACCGTTCCGCGATGAAGTGGTTCAGACCCTGCTGGATCTGAAACCTGGAGTGATTCGGTATAACGACGGCTCCAATACCGGGTCGACGATCGATAACATCATTACTCCGGCGTTCGCCCGTCAGAGGGCGGGAGCAAGTGAACAGACCACGGTGTCGGAAGATGTCGCGCTGGGCCTGCACGAGTTCCTCCAGCTATGCCAGACGGTTGGTGCGGAGCCTTACTACAACATGCCGGCAGCCATGTCTGCGACGGAGATGAAGAACCTGATCGAATACCTCGGAGGCGATTCTTCGACTCCTTATGGAGCGAAGCGTACCGCAATGGGCCAGGCGGCGCCGTGGACCTCGGTGTTCCCGGTCATACACCTCGAACTCGGCAACGAACAGTGGAACTCCGGAGTCTTCGCCGGCTCCGCTATCAGCGATCCTGTTGCCTATGGTCAGCGCGCTGCGACAATCTTCGCAGCAGCCAAGACCGCCTCGGGTTATAACGCATCGAGCTTCGACCTCGTACTCGGTAGCTGGGCTGTCGTTCCCTGGTGGACGCAGCAGGAGACCGCGAACAGCTCGAACTACGACTCCGTGTCTGTCGGCCCGTACATCTACAACTCGCTGAACGATACGTCGTCGAACGAGGCTATCTTCGGACCGATGCTTGCACAGCCAGAGATGGTAGACAGTGTTTCGGGTGGCTTCATGTATCAGCAGGGGCAGGCAGCGAAGGTGGCAGGAACGAAACTCGTGGTCTACGAGGTAAACCTTGGCGCTCAGACTGGAACCGCTGACCAGGCAACGGTCAACTCCGTTATGGGATCGGTTACAAGCGGATTGACTGTGGCCGAACATATGCTTCTGATGGCGCGCGATCTTGGAATCACGACCCAGAACCTTTGGGCGCTTCCTGGATACAATAATGGATTTACCAATACCGCAACAGGGGCCAATGAATCCGTGCCGCTGTTCGGATCGGTGATCGATATGGGAGGACAGACGAACCTTCGCCGTCCTACCTATCTTGCCGCGCAGTTGGCGAACTCGGCCATCATGCCGACCATCCTGGCGACCACGCTTTCGGGTGCCAACCCGACGTGGAACCAGGCGCTCAGCACAAACGATTCGGTCCAATTGAACGGGGCACATGAGATACAGAGCTTCGCGTTTACCGACGGAGGTAAAAATCGAAGCGTCATCGTCTTCAACAACAGCCGCACAACCGCTCGTCCCGTAACTTTCTCGGGAGCGAACATTCCCACAGGTACGGTCAACGTTGGGCAGTTGACTTCGGCCAACCTGACGGACAACAACGAAACGGCAGGCAACGTGAAGATCACCAACTCAACGTTGTCCAACTTCCAGTCTTCAACGCCTTATTCGCTTCCGCCGTTCTCCATGACGGTCTTTACCTGGCAGCAGTAAGTCGAAACGTAAAGGCCTGGGGTCGATCCGGTTCGCCGGTTCCGGCCCCATCCTGTTTTAAGCGATGCAAGAGATTATTACGGAAGTGCTATTTCCAGAACTTCAATCGAGCCCCTATTGTCGAAATAGCCCATAATGTTCAGGCTTGTCGACTTGGGCCTAGGCCGGACTGCGCGGCTTGGGTAAACTCAGATAAACTCCAGTCGCCGGAAAGTACGAAATAACCGTGGGTTCAGAGACCGTGACTACAGAATCGCCTGTCGTGCTACGTGCGCTGGAAAAGAAGGCGATACGAGGTGCCTTCTGGTCCGTCCTTGAATACGGTTCAGGTATGGGGCTGCGGGTCATCAGCAGTCTTGTGCTCACCCGCCTTTTGGCCCCGGTGTACTTCGGAGAGATGACCCTTGTCACGACTCTGATCGTCGGCATCAACCTCCTCTCCGACTTCGGACTGGCTCCAAGCGTAATCCAGTCTGCACAAGGTGATGAACCGGTCTTCCTCAATACAGCGTGGACCATTCAAGTGATCAGAGGGGTTGCGCTTTGGCTGATTGCGATCCTGATCAGTTGGCCCATGGCCATCTTCTACCACGACGCTCAGCTCAAGCTTCTGCTTCCGGTTCTGGCGTTGAGTACGCTCATTGGCAGCTTCAACAGTACAAACCTGCTCACGCTGTCGCGGCACCTGGGAGTCCGCCGGCTCTTCGCCATCGATGGAAGCACTGCGGTCGTATCACTGGTCGTTACGATCATCTGGGCTTACTTTTGGCCATCGGTCTGGGCGATCGTCTTCGGCCAGATTGTCTCCACGATCTATCGTTTGGTTCTCAGCCATATTCCCGCGCTGGCCCCGGGAATTCGCAATACTTTCTGCTGGGACAAAGAGGCGCTCCACAGCATCGTTCATTTTGGTAAGTGGATACTGGTTGGCACCGCGTTCTTCTTCTTTGCGTCGCAGGCGGACCGCCTCATCCTCGGCAGGTTGATCAGTCTCACGCTTCTTGGCGTATACGGCCTGGCCTATCAGCTCTCCGATGTTCCGCGACAGATCATCCTGGCCCTGGGAGGAAGGGTAGCCTATCCCTTTATCTCGAAACTGATCCATATGACGATGGATGAGTTCAGGGCAAAGTTTCTCCATTACCGGTTCTATATTCTTCTGCTAGGCGCGGTGCTGCTCAGCCTGATGGTCGTATGGGGACATTTGATCATCCTGTTGCTTTACGATCGGCGATATCACGAAGCAGCCTGGATGATTCCCATACTCGCCCTGGGCCTGTGGCAAACGCTGCTCTACCAGACGACGGCACCGGTATTGTTTGCGCTCGGTAAACCTCGATATAACGCCATCGGCAATGCGGGCTATTGCATAGCGATGCTCACATGTCTTCCGCTGGCATTTCACTTGTGGGGAATGACAGGGGCGGTTGTAGCGATCGCGGCTGGCGATCTCCCACTTTATCTTGTCGTCCAGACAGGGTGCACCCGCGAAGGGGTCAAGCCCCTGTGGCAGGACCTGCAGATGACTGGGATCTTCGTAAGCATTCTTGCGATTTGCTTTCTGCTGCGTCACCTGTTCTAACCAGATGCAAGAGCGATGACACTGCCTGGACAGGCTTTGACCGCTATGTATATACGCGCATCAGCGCGGGAGCGGTTGCCACTTCTTCCACGCGGGTCTCCACCGCTGCACTCGTTCGCCTGATGGCGCGAATCGATTGTGACCAGCCGACGATCAGAAAGAACAACTCGAAGCTCTGTGCGCCTAGAAAGACGGTGCTTATGACAAATGAGAGTGCGAGAACAACCCCTAGCAACGAGAAGATGAAGTGCCGGTCTCGAATCGATCTTGTCCTGAGTCCTTCGCGTAGAAGGGCGAATGCCGTTTCTGCCAGCAGAAGAATGAACGATGTCAGCCCCACATAACCCTGTGCCAGGTAGACGAACAGGTACTCATTGTCGATGGACAACTGACCGTTGACGCGAGGGAAACCCAAGGCACCCCATCCCCACGGTCCACCCAGTTGAGCGATCGGGATATAGTAATCGATCAACTGGGCTCGATACTGTGCTGTTTCCCGTTCGCTGCCGTAATCGGTTCGCTTGCCACTGGCATAGTCTTTTGCTGCCAGGTAGGCTGGGATGCCAATTGCAAGCCCTACAATAAACACGAGTAGGGCCCGCCGCTTTGGAAAGCGTGCCAGACCGATCCATGCAACAGGCAACGCAATGATGGTCCCAATCCACGGCCCTCTCGCCTGTGTCGTTCCCAGAGTCACGAATAGAAGGAAGGCGATAATCTTTGCGTATTTGAACGGCTTGGAGGTCGCTGTGACGGTGTCGCGATAGCGATATCGCCGATAGCCCAACCACAGGGCAAAGACCAGGCCTGTGAGGACAATCATGCCTGCGAGCTCGGACTGAGCGTACGGGCCCGCTACACGGCCGAATCCCCAGCGTATCTGAGTGTGCCATCCTGACCACTGTCCAGGGTAAAAGTGGCTCCAGAAGTATTGATAGGGGTTGGACTTTCCCACGTACTCATACAGTCCGAACGCCGACGCAACGAACAAAAGCGTGATGAAGCGTTTTGCGGTCTCGGCGCGGATTCCGTTTTGCTCAATCAGGAGCTTTCCAGCCATGTAGGGAACCAGACCTGTAACCAGAACGATGAACCACCTTAGGACTGCGGCTGTCGTCTGTCCGGCTTTATAGTCGGCGTAGGCGAAACTGAAGATATAGATAAGAAGCCAAATATCGGTACGCGAGAACCTCCAGCGCGGAAGGTCCCTGATAAACATGGCGATACCGAGTGGGATCAGGACGGCATCGATCATGTTGAGCGGGGGGATGGGCCGGATGGTGATGTAGTAGTCGACCGGGATCAGCAGCAGGACCGGGAGCACGACATTCAGAAACGCGTCCTGCGTTCTGCTGCGCAGCAATACGATGACGCAGATAATGCCCGGAATGAAGGTAATCAAAGGCATGTTGGGGAGACAGCGATCGGTAATCTGTCGAGTTCAGCAGTCAAAAGTAACGGCGTCCTCCTTTTCAGGAGGTCCGCAATGTAGTCAGTATATGGGATACGAAACTGGTCTCAGAATAGGAAGAGGTACAACAATTAAGGGATGTGACAGGATGTCCGGCAATGGACGCCAGTTTTGCTATGATTCGGCTACGCAGGCCGGTTGCCAGGCCAAGAACGACGAACTGTGGGGGGCGTGCCGCTACAGCTAAAGGGTGATGCTTCTGTCAAATCTCATGCGATATCCTAAGTAACGCCACGAGTTGCAGGCGGATAGCTGATGGCAGATCACCCACCGAAGGAGCTTCATGAACCCGGTTATTTTCAAACCATCGCCTGGATCTTCTCAGCAGGCTGAGTTCGATACTCCTCCTTCGCAACAGTGGAAGAAGCTGAAGGGCGAACTGATTCGCAGTTTCAGGATGCACAAGAAGCTGGCAATTCTTGTTGGAACCGCGATCTTCGTGCTTCTGTTCGGCTTGGGGCTGCAACGAGCGCCTTACTTTGAAACATCTTCGTTGATCTATGTTCAGCCGGCGAAGGCGAAGCTTATTACGGATGCGTCAGGTGGCACATACGATCCTACGCGCTACGACACGTACATCCAGCAGCAATTACAGACGATCGTGCGTTCCGATGTGCTTTCCGACGCGCTGAAGTCAGTCCCGCCAGGCATGTGGACCCGTCCTGGTGAATCGGAGCAGACCGCGATTGCAAGGCTCCAGCATGATCTCAAGGTGGAGAGAGAGATGGGCAGCTATCAGCTTTCGATCTCTCTCAGTGGTGGAAATCCTTACGGCATTGCGAAGGTAGTCAACGCTGTCACCAATTCATATATCCGCAGAGAGCGTCTCGACGAACTGGCGCAAACGAATCAGCAACTCTCCGTCCTTCTCCAGGAGCAGAAGCGGCTCCAGACTCAGTTGGGTGCAAGCAGGCATAGTCAGGCAGGCCTCAGCTCCTCGCTTGGGGTTGCCGATACCGCCGGAGACAATGGCAATCCCTACGACGTTCAGTTGGGTGAGCTGAGGACGCAGCTTGCAACAGCGCGCGGCGCGCACGCAATCGCCGAGGCCCAGATAGCCTCGATCGCCAACCACGGCCCGGACTCCGCCGCGGCACTCAAGGCTGCTGCCGACGAGTTGATTGCAAGCGATCCCGGGCTTTCAACGCTCAAACAATCGATCGCGACACGTCGAAGCAAGCTCGTTGGGGAGATGGCAGGGCTGACCCCGAAGAACCCTCTCTATAAGCAGGACGAAGACGAACTTCAACGACTGGACCAGTCGCTGGACAATATGACGAACCAGTTGCGCGACAAGGCCGCGCGTCAGCTTCAGGAGAAGTTGAAACTCGAGTCTGCACGGACAGCCGACATCGTCGCGAGACTTCAATCGCAATTGTCACAGCAGACCTCAATCGCTACCGGAGCCACGCCGAAGTTGCAGCAGGCTGCCGACCTCGCCGCGCAGGTGACACGCCTTCAGGCGCAACTGACTGAAGTCGAGAACGCGATTGGGGCGATCCAATTGGAGAACCAGTCCTCCGGACTCGTGCATCTGTTGCTGCCGGCGGAGGTGCCGCTAAAGCCGAAACCGAGCAAGAAGATGATCATTCTGGCCGGAGCGTTTCCGTTCGCTCTTCTGTGCGGAATCGGTGCCGGGTGGTTGAGGCATAAGATCGATCCCAGGGTTTACATCGGCGACGATGTCGAGACGACGCTCGGCTTTCCGCCGATGGCGGTGCTTCCGGTCGCCGATGAAGTTGACGCCAAGGTCGTCGATGAGTTCATGCTGCGATTTGTAGGAGGGTTGGATCAGGCCCACACTTCGAGTGGGGCGAGGACCTACGTCTTCACCTCCACATCGTCGAACATGAGCATCACCGATCTCGTGGCCGGACTTGCCGTAAGAATGGACAAGATCGGTTACAGAACGATGGTTCTCAAGGCATCGTCCGCTCTCAAGAGGCTTTCTCTCAGCCCCGATGCCAACGATGAAGACGATGAGAATTCATGGGCTGAGCGCAGACTTCCCGAACCGCGGTCTTCCGGCATGCGATTGGCAAGGTCTGGGGAATCGCACCTGATGCGGCCGCGCCGTGAGAGCTTTGTTGCGGAAAATCTCGAACGTCTCAAAGAGAATGTCGACCTCCTCTTCATTGAGGCGCTGCCCCTCCGCTCGTCGACTGAGGCCGAGTTCGCGGCACGGCTTGCCGATGTAACGGTTCTGATCGCCGAATCGGCACAAACGACGCGAGACGACCTGACGAGTACGATGGCTGTCATGGAACGCCTGAGCGTCGCCGGTGTCGCTACTGTGCTGAACGATGTTCAACTGAGGCATGCCGACGACGACTTCATCTCGGTTGTGCATAGCGTTGAGGGACGCCAGACTGAGGCGCGACGACGAGATGCCTCGTCCTCCGGTCGAATCTCCGAGGAATATCCGGTGAGCGTCTACGAGGGGCCGGCAGACAAGACCAAGCAGCGCCAGACTTCATCGCAGTTGCAGACTGCCAGGGACGAGTAGGGCAGGTTGACCTCGCATTGTTAGCTATGGCGAACAGGCACGATCATCTGGACAGGTGGATATCTCCTCGCGATCGCGTGGCCGGGGCCAGAATGAGGCTGTTTTGTCTTCCTCATGCAGGGGCCGGCGCGACGGCCTATCAGGCGTGGAAGAAGGATCTGCCACCCTTTGTCGAGCTTTGCGCCATAAGGTTGCCGGGACGGGAAACAAGACTCTCCGAGAGATCGTTTTCCGAAGCGAATCTCCTGGTTAACGAAATGGCCGAAGTCATTTCGGCCGACTGTAACATCCCCTATGCAATCTTCGGTCATAGCATGGGGGCGGTGCTTGCCTATGAACTCGCTCTAAGCCTGCGAGACATCGGACTGCCTCAGCCGGAGACACTCTTTCTGTCGGGCAGGATCGCGGCGCATCTTGAGGTTCGCAACAAGCCTCTCCACGATCTTCCTCTCGATAGCTTTCTTGCCGAACTGGAATTGCGCTACGGTGGGCTTCCGCGAGAGCTTCTAGCGGACAGGGAGATGCTTGACTTCTATCTCCCTATTCTTCGGACAGACCTGAAGCTCATCGAAACATATCGGTATCATGAGCGTGAACCGCTCAATTGTTCGGTCATGGTTTCGGCAGGCACCGACGATCAGAGCGTTTGGAAAGAAGGTCTGCTTGCCTGGAAGGACCACACGACCGGCGACTTTGCCCTGAATCTATTTCAGGGAGGTCACTTCTACCTTTCAAGCGAAGGCAGATGGCCCTTCATGGAGTATCTACAGGTGAAGCTCAAAGCTCTGCACTCTGCGACGTAACGGTTTCCATCATCGCGATGGCAGGAAAGAAAGGCCCCGAGGAAGTTCAATGACGAGATCTCGCTCGATTAGTCTGCTTCTTGAACGCAGTTGGTTCCTTCCTTCGATAGCTATCATCGCGCTTTTGCTGCGGTTGTCTCTCGTCTTCATCGCCTACAAATTCAAGACCACGGTATTCGCGGACGAGATCGACTATATGAAGATCGGGATATCCATCGCGCATGGCCATGGGTTCATAAAAGACGGTATCCATTTCACGGCATATCGACCGCCCGCGCAGCCAGTGATGATCGCTCTCCTCTTCAAGATGTTCGGACAGAGCATTGTGCTCATCAAGGTGGTGGAGGCGCTTCTTCTTACAGTGGTTCCGTTCATCTGCTTCAGGATCGGGCGGATGCTCGGCCTTGGCGTTGCCGCTGCGAACGTAGGGGCCGCATTGGCCACGTTGCACCCCGCGCTTGCCTACGCTTCCTCCACTCTTTATCCCACGGTGCTGACGGCAGTCGCATTGACGTTGGGCGTATGGCTTTGCAGCCTCGCGGTGAACGGTGATCGAATCGGCGCAGCCACTGGGGCAGGGCTTGCATTTGGGATCGCTGGCTCTGCTACCACGACGTTTGCTCCACTGGCGGCAATAGCCGGTGTGCTGCTGCTTTTCAGGCGGTCATATAGGTCGGCTCTTATCGTTGGCATACTCGGAATGCTGCCCGTCGTTCTCTGGATGGTCCGTAACGACCGTGTGATGGGTCGATTCACCGTTGCAACCAATGGAGGCTACAATCTCTACCTTGGCGCAAACGACCTGGCGACGCCCATGTCGGGCAACTGGGTCGACCCGCATCTCTACAGCGAAGGCACGCTTGGCGAGATTGCAGTCGACGACGACTATAAGACCGCCGCAGTGCAATGGATCAAGAGCCACCCGGCCCATTGGGGAGAATTGGCGATCGCGCGATCCGTCGTTGTCTTCGACTCCGTCGGCAACCCGAGAACGCAGGGGTTGCACTCCGGTCTGGTGGGCCATCTGATGGGATGGATCATGCTGCCTGTAGTCTTGTTCGGCGTTCTGGGACTGGTTGTCTGTTACAAGCAACCGCTGTCATGGTTTACGATTGCGGCATTGTTGCTGGTCGTCGGAAGTTCGGCTGCGACGATCGCCAAACCTCGCTTCAGGTTTCCTTGCGACCCGCTCCTTGCGGAGTTCTCCGTTGCCGGTTTTCTCTACACAAAGAAAAAGCTAAGCAGCCAGGAGCCGCGCACTCCTTCTGAAGCGCTTTCGGCAAGGCAATAATCAGCGCGTGGCCTTCCATCGCAGGACCGTCATCGAAAACGGCGGCAGTTGATAGGGCGTTCCTGAATTGAAGCTGCTGCTGACGCTTTCGACAATCGCAACGTTCGCCTTCGCTTCATTCGTATCGGTGATGCTCTTCGATGTGAGCAGTCCCACTTCAACGACGCCGCCCGGCGCGTCCTTGCCTGAAAACGTGACAGGCAGGGAACGATCGCGGCTGAGATTGAAGACGATCAGGCTTCGCCGTGTACCGTCTGCGAATGCGAACGCCTGGAGGTAGTGCGCCTTTTCAAGCTCGATATCGTCGTTCCGGCTCTTTGGTTGATGCCACGTTGGATTGCTGCCGCTCAGCTTTGTTGCAAGCATCGTGGGAAGGATCGCACTGTTGGCCAACTGCTCGGCGAGAAACTGCGGACGGCGGAGGTTCGTGGCCCCGCCCATATCGACCACCGTCGCGAAGAGGGGCGTTGTCTGGCGCTGGTGGTTTGCTGAATTGTTCAAGCCATTCTCATAACCCGTTAGCGCCCATACCGATTGGGTCGTGATCCCGAGGTCGCGCATCATGAGAAGCATGTGGTCGGTAAGTGCAAGCCCCGCGCCAACAGAGGGAATGGCGCTGTCAAAGCTAGCCTGGTCCGCCGAACCGTTGGTCGTGTGGAGGTTCACCTCATAGATGGCCACCTTTGCGGGGCGTTTTGCCTCTCTCGCGGCTTTTACCTGCTGTGCCATATAACCCGAAGCTGTGCTGTCGAGCATCTCCGGTTGTGCGAACATTGGGCCGAAGATGGCTTCTGTGCTGCTGGCATCGTCGAACCGCGTAAACAGATAAGGCGCGAAAGCGATGCTGTCATAGGCATCGCTATTGGCCAGCTCCTGTCCTGTCAGCCATGTGTTGACGGCCTGCCCTCCTATCACGAGGTCGAACTTGTTGGGGCTATAGCTGGCAGAGCTCTTTGCCGCCATAAATATCTCTTTGGCGCGCCTGCCGTAGGTGGGGCCGTCGCCTATCGATGTCCCCGGAAAAACAGGCGCATTCCACTGCTCGTTTCCAAGCTCGAGATGGATCGTCGGGAAGACAGTGGTCCACGGAGCGACCTGTCCTCGGGCTGCTCTTTTCGCTCCATATGGCGTCGACGCTGCTCCTCCAAGATATTCGATCAGGTTCCTGGTTTCAGCCGTCGATATTCCAGGCGGCATGTTGTAATACGGCTCAGCCCCAACCGCTTGGCAGAGCTGAAGGAACTCTTGCAGGCCGATGGCAACATCTTCCGCCATTGCCGTTCTACTGCTTGCACCGGCCCTCTGGCGCGCATAGGGCGGAGCAATAAGGTTGTCGATCGTGCTCCCCATGCTGGCTTCGTCGTTATAGCGCAGTACTCCTGGACGCAGGTCTCTCAGCGCGCTGACAACCTCATCGCGAAATGCCGTCGGATTGCCGGCTGGTGCATTGGCCGGAGCAAGGCTCACGTCGTCGAGAAGGACGCTGGCACCCGAGACATTGAATTTAAGCGCGACACTCCCTTTTTCATCGCCGTTCTCGTTTGCCGTAAAGTCGTAGCTATAGTCGCTCCAGTTGCCCGACAGTCTAACGTCTTTCGACAGAAAGGTTGCGCCGCCTTTCGATTGCCGCTGTAGCAGGACGCGCAACTGGCCGTTGCCTCCAACGCCCTTGGCGCGAAAGGTGAGTCGGTAGGCTCCATGGATACGAACAAAGGAATGCCCTTGAAACGAGTCGAAGATCGAGCTGATCTCCGCCCAGCGTCCGGGGCCCTCGGCGCTCATTTTCAACGCCTGCTTACCTTGGGTCTCCGGCGACAGGTCCGTCGATTCTGTAGAAAATGAGCCTCCGCCATCTCTGTTTGGCCACCATCCCGCCTCTGCGCTACCGGGCATGGTCTTCCTTACAATCACGAAGTCGTCGACTGCGGGCTTCTTTGCCAGGGGAGCGAAGCCAATGGTTGCTCCCTGATTGGATATCTGTTCCTGAGCGGGAAGGCTCATCGTTACCGTTCCCGTCTCTCCGGCCGCGGAGCCGGAGAGGAACTCGAACTGCGCACCCTGAAGAAAATTTGCCGGCCACTGGCCCCACTGATTCCAGTCAGTGCAGCTTGTTGCCGAAACAGCCTTGCAGCGCAGAATGGTCTGCCAAATCTCTCCTTCAAAGCCAGGATTGCGGAATATCAGGTTGCGAAGCACCTGCCCCGAGTCGTAGTAGTTCTGCGCAGGCAGATTGATGCCGAGCCGTTTGACGTTCGACTGGACAACCGTTCCATCAATGGCGATGTCCGTAGGCTGGCTGCCATTGTCTTCGGTCGCCGCGTTGCGTTGCGCGTCGGCCTGATGAAACCCAGCGGCTGCGAGTGCGAGAACAACTATTGTGCAGACTCCAAGCGGGCTAAGCAAGCTCCTCACCGCTCCGGGAACCTTGCGATGAGTTGCCGATCCAGTCGGGAAGATGCTCATACACCTCCAGCATTCAAAGCGCAGAAATCGTTGAACAACCGCTGCTACAACAGCTTAGCGGAAATGTCGCACTCAGGTATGCTGTTTTCAGCCAAAATGATCGGCCTGACCGCTGACAAATCACCAGACCAACCCGATGCCGGAAACCTGGAAATCCGTCGACACTCTCCCTCCACTGGTCGATGGGGAGATTCAGGTATGGCGCCTTCTTTTGGACGATCATGGCCCTCTGCTCGATTCCTGCATGCCGTTCCTGACGGCTGAAGAACGTCAACAGGCCGGACGAAGACGCGCCGGACGAGTGCGTGAAGAGTTTGCCGCGGCAAGAGCATGCCTCCGGATTCTCGTAGGCAATGCCCTTGGCGTCGATCCGCGAACAGTCCCATTCTCTGAAGGGCCTTATGGCAAACCCGCAGTATTCATGGGTGGCCTCAGCATATCTTTCAATGTCACCCATTCGCGCGGCGCGATCCTTGTCGCTTTGGGGAAGACAGGCGACGTGGGAATTGATGTGGAACATCTTGATCGTTCAGCCGACATCATGGAGGTAGCGGAGTCTGCGTTTCACCCTGACGAGATTGAATTGCTCAGGTCGATCTCGTCACCTGAGATCAGGCGTTTGGCATTTTATCGCTGCTGGACACAGAAGGAGGCAATCATCAAGGCGGACGGTCGAGGTCTTTCGCTGTCCACGGCCTCGTTTAAGGTGCCTGTACTCTCAACAACAAGTGCTCCCGCCGAGGTAGAAATAGGTACATCCGAGGAGTTGCGTAAGCGCTATTTTTTGAGCAACATCCCACTGGATTCGCCTCTCGTGGGGGCCATTGCCACCGGCTCACACAATTGTCGTATGTTCTGGCTCAACTTTCCGCTTTCGGCATTGGAGTGCCGTCTGTAAAACTGGGATAGTTACCGCCGTCCGTTTGTCGCGTCATTCACTTGTACGGCAGACAGCTACGAATCGGGCCATTCGCATATCATTGATATCGGTCAGGGAAGGGTTTACGGAGTTTGCCATGTGCATGAAGTCGAAAAGAAGCAAATTGGGAATGTTCCTGCTGGCTGCCTCGGTTATGCAGGCGATTCCGGCTTGTCTCGCACAGGAGACCCAACCTGCGACGGAGTTGAAGCAAAATCCCCTCGCACTGTTGAAGTCTTTCGAGGCGGACGCGAACCAACCCTACGAGCTTGGCAGAGGCGATGAGATCACCGTCGAGGTCATTGGGCGCCCAGAGCTGACCAGCAAGCATACCGTCGGTCCAGACGGCAAAATCACCATGCCGATCGCCGGTTCCATTATGGTTGCCGACAAGACCCGCGAACAGGCAGCGGCCGACATTCAGTCCGCGCTGAGCAGCTATTACTCGGGAGTGACAGTCTCCGTTGGGGTCGACCACTACACTTCGAACCACATCCTGCTTCTCGGAGCGGTGGAGCATCCAGGGCTGTTGACCTTCGACAAGACGCCGACGCTGCTGGAGGTCATCTCTCGCGGGGGCCAGCTACAGACGCCATCGCCCATGGGGCCGGGAGTAAACGCTGCACCCGGAACTTCCGCGCCCATCCCGATGGGAGTTCCCGAAGAGTGCATGATCTATCGCGGCAACGCGACCATGGTGACGGTTGAGCTGCGCAGCCTGCTCGAAGAGGGAAATCCTCTCGCAAATATGCGGCTAAAGCGCGACGACGTCGTCTTCGTTCCCGGACCCGACAAGTATGTCTCCGTGCTTGGCATGGTTCTGCGTCCTGGCACGCAGCGCCTTGAGAAGAAGTCGACTCTCCCGCAGTTGCTTGCCATGGCTGGAGGGCCTACTGAAAGGGCGGGGCACTACCCGGATATTCAGGTCATTCATCGTGGCACGGACAAGGTGCCTGGCAAGACCCAGGTCGTCTCCTATAAAGACATCCTTGGCGCAAAGCCGCTCGATCTGACCCTTCAGTCGGGGGACATCATCTATGTTCCCGAGAGCGGGTTCAATCGCGTAGGCTACACGTTCGAGAAATTGTCTCCGCTGGTCAACCTGTTTACGATTGGAGCTTTGCTGCGATAAGCAGCGCCTGACCTCGGTGGTTCGACCCTGGAGCTTTTGTGTTCGAGAATATCCGCGAAGACTGGCGTACGCATAACTGTCAGTGGAGCCGTCACGGTTTCTGGGTGCTACTGGTCTATCGCTTTGGACGATGGCGATATGGAATTCACCCCCGCCCCCTGCGCCTTCCGTTCTCGTTCTTATATAAATTGATTAAGTTTTTCTCGGAAATGATTCTAGGAGCAGAACTTCCATGTGAGGCGATCGTAGGGAAGCGGTTCGTTATTGAGCACATCGGCGGCATTGTTGTCAGTGGCGATGCCGTATTCGGCGACGATTGCGTGATGCGAAACGGTGTCACCGTCGGGCTGCGAAATCGCGGCGTTCGCGGATCTCCGCGTATTGGAAATCGCGTGGATATCGGCGCAGGAGCAAAACTGCTGGGGCCGATCGTCATTGGCGACGATGTGGCGATTGGAGCGAATGCCGTGGTGATCTCGGATGTGCCTTCGAACTCCATCGCCGTAGGCATACCGGCGCGAGTCATACCGCGAAAGGTCAGTGAACCTGCAGGGGCCGTGGACTGAAGAAAGCAGACCTGGCGCACTTTGAAATGAATAGATGACGACTGAATCAAATCCCGTGCAACTGGCCAGCAGACCGCTTGTCTCGGTCGTGGTGATCGGTAGAAACGAAGGGGAACGGCTGCGTCGCTGTCTCCAGTCCGTCTTTGAGATGGACCGTAGCGGATTCGAGACGGAGGTGATCTACGTCGATTCTGGCTCGATCGACCGCAGTGTCGAACTGGCCCAGTCCATGGGTGCAAAGACCATCGTGCTGCATCCAGATCGCCCCTCTGCGGCACTCGGGAGAAATGCAGGTTGGCGCGCAGCCACCGGTTCCGTCGTCCTGTTCCTCGACGGAGACACCATCCTCCATCCGCGTTTCGTGGCGGACTCGCTCCAGGAGTTCTCCGATCCCGAGATTGCCGTCGTCTGGGGGCATCGGCGTGAGCTTTACCCCGAGCGGTCGATTTACATCCGAACGCTTGATCTCGACTGGATCTACGCCGCTGGGAGAACGCCCTATTGCGGCGGTGACGCCCTTTTTCTACGCGACGTGCTGGAACGGGTGAACGGCTTCGACGAGACGCTGATCGCCGGAGAAGAGCCCGAGTTGTGCAGGCGAATCGCCGCGCTTGGCTTTGCCATCCTCCACGTCGATCGCCCGATGACAGGACACGACCTGGCCATTCATCGGTGGGGCCAGTATTGGAAGCGGTCGACCAGGGCGGGGCATGCCTTTGCAGAGGTGGCTGATCGTTTTCAGTCCACGCAGCAGCAGTTCTGGACGGAGGAGTCGAAGGCCAACAGAAACCGCGCCCTTGCGCTGGTAGGGTTGTTGCTCCTGGGGTTGGCTGGATCGATTGTTTGGCGCAGCCCGTGGCCGCTGGCAGCCGTTCTGGTGTTCCTGGCTCTCTTGGCGGGCCGCTCAGCCTGGAAGGTGCGGTGGAAGTCGAACGATCTGCTGGCGCTGGCCCTCTATGGCGTTCATTCCCACCTGCAACAGTTGCCTATCTATATCGGTCAGTTGCAATACAAGCTCAACCGCAGAAGAGGGAAGCGGGCGATGCTGGTGGAGTACAAGCAGCTCTGACCGTGCCGGTCAGTCGGCTTGAATCTGCAAATCCACAGCACGCTTTGGCGGCCTGAAGAAGTGATAGATGCGCGCCGGCCACTGCCGCTCAGGCCACGGCCCCTGGAGCAACTCGCGAACCAGCGCCGGCTCCTCCCATGGAACATCATGATGGCCAGAGACCAGATAAGGGTTCTTAGGGTTTAGTAAGAACGCTTGAGGAAAGAACGCGATCGTATCTCCCCGGATGGGGTCTGAGGGAACCGGCGGTTTCTCTCTGTATCTGGCGATGAAAGCCCCTGCCAGGTCGCCCTGGTTGGCCAGCCGCAGATGGCCCAGTTGTGTACACCGCGGATTGAGCTCGATGAGGTACGCATCGTTCGTCTCTTTATCGAGAATGAAGTCCAGCCCGTGAAATCCGTGGAGCGAAAGCCTCTTCGCCAGCTTACGCGCCGCTGCGATCATCTCAGGGTGTTGAATTACCTGGACGACCGTGGCCGAGCCGGTAGCACCCTGACTGTTCAGCACTTCAACTGCGACGATACCGATCACCTCGCCCTTCCAGCAGGCGAACATCGCGTTTGCCGGACTCCCTGGAATGAACTGCTGTATGGTGACTCGGGGTTTACCCGCATGCTTCCACGACCAAAGCGCAAGAGGATCGCGATTCACGACAAAGCGCTTCCACGAGAAGCCCGCTCCTTTTGGCTTCGCCAGCTTCTCGTAGGCTTCCGCAATCGCGGCCGATGAATCGGCGATCTCAACGCCGGTGCCGCCCCAGCTCCCGTCCAGCTTTAGAACGCCGGATGAGAGGGGCCACCTTTCCAGATCGACCTTCGATTGCAACTCCATCGTCTGCGGAACCCGAATCCCGAGCTCTGCGGCGACGCCTAGCAGGCCGCCGCGGCTACGGATGGTCTCGTACATCTCATGAGGCCCAAGCGAGGCCTCGATCAACTCCCTCAATTCGGGGCACCCGGCATGAAGAGCGTGAAGCTGCCAGACCACACCATCGTCGCAAGGCACAATCATGTCGGCCTTCGATTGAACGATCGCTGCCTTCAGGCTATCGAGAGAGCCGGTGCGTTTGTAGGGGTAGATGGCGCTGATTCCGCTGACCACTCGAAGCGGGTGTCCCGGCGGACAGACAGCAACGACCGTGCAGTTCTGGCGAAGCAGGGCCATCGCCATGCGGGCCGACAACTGCCACCACGTAGTGGCCCCAATCAGCACTACCGGTCTATCCATATCTCACAAGTGTTTCATTAGGCGCGCTACATTTCGCAGGTTTTCTATACAAAGACGTAACACACAAGGGTCATTAAAGTGAACGTTTATTTTGGCTGGCTCTTGGTTGAAACCGGAGCCCCAAATCTACGAGTGCCCTTCATCTTCATCCGAAAGCTCTGCGTTGCGATGGGTCCGGACCCACGCATTGGTCGACCGCGCGTTCTTGAGGAGCGTAGGGATCAGCATGATCTTCCACAGAACATAGAGGGGAGCGGTTGCCAGCGCTCCAAGGTCTCTCCAGCCTCCCCCTCCGACCGCAATCGCAGCAACGAGGTGCAGCAGGACGATGGCTGCCCCGGCAAGGCCGGTATAGCGGGCCGCCGGAACGGGCGCCGAGATGGCCGCGGCAAGCAGCGCCACATGGAACGCCAATGGGAGCAGAAGCAGCTCAAGCAGCGGCTCAAGCATCGAGAAGCGACCTCGGAGCACGCTAAGTGCCAGCCCCGGACTCTTCTCCAGCAGCATTCTCAGCCGTCCGCCCTCCCATCGCGACCTCTGCGTCTCGACGCCATCTCCGCGTACGGGCATCTCGCCATACACAGTTGTCTCATCGATGAACGACACCCGGCGACCGGAACGCACAAGCGACAGGTGATACTCCAGGTCTTCGACGACCGAGGCCGCCAGGTAGGGAACGGCCTTGAGTGTCTCGGTGCGCAGGCCAAAGCCATTGCCGAGGATGCCAGCCGACAGGCCGAGATTCTCCCGCCCAAGTGGGCGAACCACGTTGAAGGCCCTCAGCGCCAGACCCATCAGCCGTGTTCGCGTACTGTCTTCGAGATTGCGAACCAGGTAGCGGGCCTGCACCGCTTCAGCGCCGTCGCGCATCGCGCCCGCCGCCGCCGCGATAAAGTTCGGCGCGACGTCAGTATCCGCATCGACGACTAGAACGCAGTCATAGTCCAGCGGTTCCAGTGCCTGAAACGCGAAGTGAAGCGCATGGCCTTTGCCGCGCTCCAGATCGTTTGTTCGCGTCAGCACCGTCGTCGCGCCCGCCCGCATTGCGGTGGAGCCTGTGGCGTCGGTACAGTTGTCCGCGATGACAAAGATGTCTGCCGCACACACTTCTGCTGCACAGCGCAGGCTTTGAACGCACGCGGCGATTCCACCTTCTTCATTGTGCGCCGGAACTACGACAGCGACCCTCCAGGACGACGGCGGTGTACGGCAGGCGACTCGTCTCCGTGCAGGCAATAGTGCGGCAATACTCAGTACGAGCAGCTCAATGGAACCAGGCAACGTCAGACATGCCGCTGCAACACCAGCCACGCCCCAAAACGTTTTGAACAGGCCGCCGATCAAGGTGTCCTCAGCCTTTTTTCAAAGACATCGCGAAGGCGGTCTGCGCTCGCCGAGATCTCGTAGCTCTCCAGCACGCGCTGCCGGCCTGCCTTGCCTATGGATTCGCGCAGTGCGGGCTCATCCATCAGACGTGCCAACGCGGCCGCCAGTCCATCGGCATCGGAAGGAGCAACCAGCAGACCGTCAACCCCATCGCGTATTAGCTCTGGAATGCCATTGATCGCGGTGGAAACGCAGGGAATCTCCATGGCCATCGCCTCCATCAGGACGACCGGAATTCCCTCCGCAAAACTGGCGAGGGCGAAGATGTCGGCCTGCCGGTAAAACTCCTGAATTCTATCCTGGTTAATCGCCCCTTCAAAGCGGGCATGGGCTGACAGCCCCTTGCTTTCTACAAGGCGCTTCAGGTCGTTTCTGTCCGGTCCGTCACCGACAAAACGCAATTGAAAGCTCCTCCCGAGGCGGGCAAGTTGTTCCGCAGCCTCGATCAAAATGCGCTGTCCCTTTGCCGCGACCAAGCGGCCTACGCAAAGTATCTCGAATACCTCGGGCGACGCGCGAAACGGGCGGGGCGCAAAGTGGGAGCAGTCCACACCGAGCCTCGCAATATCGAACTTTTGCCATTCGCTTCCGGAAGACAGCTTCATCAACTGGCTCTGTGCAAAGAAGCTGATGCAGACCACAAAGCGTGCCGCCGTAATCTTTTCTGCAAGGTAGTAGCTGCTCACGTCATAGAACTCGTCCGGCCCATGCACCATCATCGAAAAGGTGACTGGGGCGATCTCCTTTAATAGGAGGGCAACTGTGGCCGCAGGGGTCGCAAAATGAACGTGCAGGTGGTTGAGCGAACGGTCTCTCATCCACTCTGCAAGGATCGCTGCCTCCGCAAGATAAAACATGCAAAGCAGTGTGCGCCGTGGCTCCATGCGGCCAAGTTTGAAGGCCAGACCAATTCCGGCAAAGAGCTTACCGGGGTGCCGCAGGCCCAAAGCCGCGAGGGCCTTCAGCGCACCCATCGCGCCAGCCTGCTTCACGTAGAAAGTACTGGCGGCTTCGTCCATTTCAGCCTGCGTCATCGCCTTACGGTCGCCAGCCTCGTTGATCGAAGCCACTTCGACAGCGATGCCGCGCTGCCGGACTGCGGCAATCTCGCGAAGGATGAATGTATGGGAGACGGCAGGATACTTGCTGATCAGGTATCCAATCCGCAGCGACGATGAATTCGTCATGGGCAAGGTTTGAATGTCGTCACCGGCGATTCAAAGAGAGGGAAGGTGTCCATCGGGAACGGTAAGTCCCGCTCATCAGGCGATGTAGGAGGTAACGGCTTCCTCCGAGTTATTGAAGACCTCAAAGACCCTGTGCATCCGTACAAGCTCGAAGAGGGCTCGTGCGGGTTTGCTCAGGCCAGAGAGCTTGATCTCGCCGCCATCGGCATGGGCCTGGCGGAGGCACGAAACCAGCGCACCAAGCCCGCTGCTATCGATAAACTCCACCTTCGACAGGTCGAGGACGACCCGCGCACCCTCGGTCAACATCGGCTTGATGGCGTCTTTGAATGCCCGTGCGTTGCTGGCGTCGAGGGCTTTCGCGTCAATCTTTCCTACCAGTACGCCCTCTTTTTCAGAACTCAAAACCTGCATTTTGCCCAGCTCCAGAATTTCGGTGACTCAATCTGTTTTATGTCGTCGACTCCAACAGGCGGAAGACCTTCGAGCCAGTTTTCATGATGTATCACATCGTCCGGCTATGACGAAAGATACCTGTCGTGACGTACTTTCCTGTAACCAAAGAATGCATGGAATTTGTTGTGCCTATTCGTGTTAAGTCCAAAGAAAACAGTTGTACCGTCTAAGACGCATAGTATACTTCAAGCCAAAACGGCTGACGATTTTTTGCCGGACGGAGCATGAGCACGGTTACATCTCAGGCCAGCTTTGGTTCTCAGTTTTATTGCAGAAAGGGCCTAGACATATCCCACGAACGCAGTACAGCGTATTCCTCTGAAAAAAGGTACCTTGGAGGGGTTCGTTGGGAGGATGCGTGAACCAGAAGCACGTGCCGGTTTGTGATGGAGGCTCGCAGAAGGGGAACTACGTGGGCGCCACAAAACTGCATGTCGATTTCGGACGAAAGTCTCTGGTAGATCAGTTGTATCGAGGATATGGCGTTCCTGGATACGCTGGCGGGCGTTTTCGCACGTTTAAGGCCCATCTCAAGATGTTTGGCTGGGCCCTGGTGGTCAACGGCGCCAAGTTCTTCAAGCGCGCCATGGATATCGTCGTCTCGGCCGTGGCGATCGTTCTACTGTCCCCTCTGTTCCTGTTTCTTGTAGTTGTCATCCGCCTTCAGGATGGCGGTCCCGCCCTTTTCTGGCAGAAGAGAGTTGGGATATGGGGGCGTGAGTTTCCTTTTCCGAAGTTTCGATCGATGGTCACGAATGCCGAAAAGCAGAAAGCGCTGCTCGCCGCTGAAAATCAACACGGCGGCGATGGCATTACCTTCAAGATGAAACGCGATCCCAGAGTGACCTGGATTGGCGGTATTCTCAGGAAGCTCAGCCTGGATGAGCTCCCGCAGCTCTGGTGTGTTCTTCGAGGCGATATGTCGCTTGTGGGACCTCGACCGCCTGTCCCTTCCGAGGTCGCCCGTTACTCCATTCAGGACCGCCGCAGGCTTGAGGTAAAGCCGGGGCTGACCTGCATCTGGCAAGTCAGCGGCAGAAGCGAACTTCCCTTTGAGCAACAGGTGAGACTTGACGCGCAATATATTGATAGTCATAGCCTTTTGCTTGATATATATCTCTTAATCAAGACGATCCCAGCTATTCTGACTGGCCGCGGAGCCTACTAGCTCCCATGCCGGTAGAGAAACCGAAGTTGGGATTGCGGAGCGGAGATATGGCGGATTCTTCCAATCGCGACCTGATCCTTGCCGATCTGGAGGGAGGCTTCTCGGAGGAGGGTATCCGGCACCGCAAGCGGGCCAGTTATCGCCGTTCGTTATCCTGGTCGGTTGCGATTTGGGCCGCTGGCACTCTTCGACGGTTAGCCGATGCCCTCCTTGCGGCAGTTTTGACGCTTGTCCTCAGTCCTGTTCTGCTTGGGTTGCTCATCGCCGCAACATTGTCGGGCGGGGGGATTCGCGAATTGCCCCGGCTCGGCCGCTGGGCTACCCACTTCGGCCAATACCAGTTTTACTTTCCGCCCTCCTCGTCGCTCAGATGGCTGAGCTGTTTTCGTGGACTGCCTTCCATTTTGAACGTGCTAAGAGGAGAGATGTCCTTTATAGGTCCCCGCGCGGCGGCGCCGCACGAGACCTTTGCCGATGGCCGGATGGCCTGGAAGCGGTATAACCTTCGTCCGGGTCTGCTTAGCCTCTGGTGGCTTCGAAAACGGGCCAACATTGCATACTCCAGCGAGGTCGGACTCGACCTGGAGTACATCGAAACCAACTCTCTTTGGGGAGACCTCGGAATTGCCGCGCGCGCGGTTCCCGCAGTTTTCTTTGGAGGAGAGGGCAGCGCAGCCCCGCCAAAGCTGAACTTCCTGGGTGTATCGATCGACAATCTCACCATGGTGGAGGCTTCCGCCCGGATCGTAGGCATGGCGGCGAACAATGACTCCCCCGCCCAGATCAGCTTTGTCAACGCGGACTGCGTGAATATCGCGTTCGCGGATCCCCAATACAAGACGGTTCTCTCGCATTCGCGGCTTGTACTGGCGGATGGAATTGGAATACGCGTCGCTGGAGCGATCCTGAACCAGAACGTTCGTGAGAACATCAACGGAACGGACATGCTCCCCTTTCTTTGTGCCTCGGCCGAGCAGGCAGGAACCAGCATTTATCTTCTGGGAGGGCGCTCGGGCGTTCCCGAGGGGGCAGCGGACTGGATGACTCAGCATTACCCCGGGCTGAAAATCGCCGGCTGTCGCCAAGGCTATTTCTCAAACGAAGAAGAGCCGAGTGTCGTCGAAGCCATTCGATCATCTGGTGCGGATATACTTCTGGTAGCATTGGGAGCGCCCCGGCAGGAGAAGTGGATAGCAGCCCATAAGGACCAATTGGGCGCGAAGGTCCTGATCGGTGTCGGCGGACTTCTCGATTTCTACTCGGGAAGAATTCCGCGTGCGCCGGTCTGGATACGTGAGCTTGGTATGGAGTGGGTTTACCGTTTTTGGCAGGAACCTCGCCGCATGTGGCGCCGATACTTTGTAGGCAATGGCATATTCCTCTATAGGGTTCTTGGGGAACGGCTGCATGCCCGTTCTTCGGGCCATACGGGGGGCGTTGCTTCATGACCGGCGTTATCGTCGTCTCAGGACAATCGGAGAGAATGCCCCAGTTGGGTGTGAAGCGCTCGCTTGCGCTGCTGCCTCTCGGAGACAGGTCGGTTCTTCAGCATGTGGTTGAGGGACTTGCCGGTCAAGGTATTACCTCAATTGAGTTGATCGTGTGCCAGGCACCTGAAAAGGTCGAGGAGTTGCTGGGAAATGGAGACCGGTGGGGGTGCAGCTTCCGCTACCATCTTGCGACGCAACCGGAACGCCCCTATCGTTCGCTCAGAGTTATTCCCGAATTGCATGCCGAACCATGGGTTTTGGTCCACTCGGAATGCTATCCCTCGTTGAATTTTCCTACCGGTGAGCTTGAGAGGCCGGTTCTGTTTTATGGGGCATCGCGGAAGCCCTTGCCGGGGAAAGAGCCCGCCGTTCCTCCAGTCGAGAGGTGGAAAGGAACTGCGGTTTTTCCTGCGGGGTATGTCACCGATGCCATTTGCAATCTTTCAGTGGACGAGCTCTACGCTCATTTTGAAGGGCTTGCAGAGACATCTCAGGCATCTGTTGTGCAGGCCCCTCTTTGGGTCGATGTTTCAAGTCCGGGCCGTCTGCTTGAGACCCAGACGCTGTTGCTTCAGCGAAAGCTGAACGGTCCGGCGATCAGCGGAACGGAGCGCGATCCGGGAATCTGGATATCACGAAACGTCGTCATTCACCCTACGGTCGAGCTGGTTGCGCCTCTTTATGTTGGGCCCAACAGCCGCCTCAACCGTGGAGTAAAGTGCGGCCCCAATGCGGTGATTGAAGGGGAATGTATCGTCGATACGAATACGACGATAGAGAACACGCTCGTCACCTCCGGCAGTTATGTTGGCGAAGGGCTTGAGTTAAATGAGGTCATCGTCGACCAGAACCTTCTGACCAATGTCCGGCTCGGTACCAGCGTCGACGTTGTCGAGAGCTTTTTACTTGGCGGTCTTACACCGCCGCGCCGTCCAAGCTGGATCGTGCGTGGCGTGCAGTCCGTTCTAGCGGTACTACTGATTGTTCTCTTTCTTCCCGTGTCGCTTCTATCGCTGCTGGTCTTCGGAATATTGAGGCGCCTCAGCTATACCACCGTACGGGTGGTTCAACTGCCGGCCCGGGAAAATGAGTTGGCCTCTCGAAGCTACTCCCTGCCTTGTCTCGGGGCGGATGCATGGGTGGTTCCTCGTGTCGCGGGATGGCGGACCTTTGTACGGCAGTTTCTGCCTGGGCTCTTTGCCGTTGCGCAGGGGCGAATCGGCTTTGTGGGCCTGCCTCCCCGCACCCCCGAGGAAGTCGGACGCCTCGCTCCGGATTGGCGTGCTCTTTATCTTCAGGGATCGTCGGGCCTGATCACCGAAGCTGCTCTTGCGATCGCTGACCCGGGGGATGAGACGCAGAAGTACCTCGCGGACGCGTACTACGTCGTCCAGCAGGGCTTGCCGCACAATTTGAAACTTGCGGCGCAGTATTTCCTCAGACTGCTGTTTCCGGTTAAATCGAACCTGCGCTAATGCGCTCACTTGTCTTCAAGGGCGACATGTTTGCGGATGGTCATGCGATTGTGATGTTGATCCGATGTCAGGGCGATTGAGTCGACGATCTGCCTGACAATCTGCAACCCATGGCCTCGCATGGGCCAGTCTTCATTAGGCTCTTCCAGAAGCGCAGGTTTGCCTTCAAGGCGATAACGCTCGCTCTCCGGGAAGGGCGGGGCCTTGTCGTTCAGGTCGATCTGGACCTCTGAACCGCTCACATGGACCTTGACTTCGATCGGTTTGTCTTCCACGCCGCGGTACCCATGCTCAAGCGTGTTGTTGATGATCTCCGTAACAGCCAGCTCGAGAGAGAAGATGTCAGATTCGACGACGCCAAGATAGCTCAGGACTCCAGACAGCGCCGCCCGTACCAGACTGATCTGATTCAGTTGGCTGTCGATGCAGAACGAAATGGAATGGCTCATCTGGTCTTGCAAGACTGGCTCCCGTAGCAGAGATAACGTGATCATTTTGATGTCCCGATTACCAAATTACTTGCTTTCGATAATTAACATTGAGACATCGTCTGGAAAGTTCTTGCCTCCGCACCATCTTTCAAGGTCTTCCTGTACGGCTTCAAGGGCTTCCCTGGTTGAAAGACCTGTGGTTTGTTGAAGCAGCTTCTTCAGGTGGTCCATGGAGTAAGGGACACCCTCTGGATTGGAGCATTCCAGAACCCCATCCGTGTATAAAAGCAGGCGGTCGCCGGGATTGAGGATTGTCGTGGTCTCTTCGTAGGTCATGTCGGGCCAGAGGCCTACGGGGAATCCCCCATTGCCGATGGGGCTGATGCTTCCATCGCCGCTTATCTGCAAAGGAATTGGATGGCCGGCCTGGCAGAACCGGACCTCTCGCGTTTGGGTGTCCAGTACGCCATAGATCATGGTGAAGTAGCCGTCTCCCTGGGGTTGAAAGCGACGGTTCAGCTCGCTGACAACATCGACGGGGGGGACGATGCGCTTCAGCTCCAGATGCGGGTCGAAGCGAACCATGGGGCTCCCTGGCTGGGGCGAAAGAAGATGGTTCAGTGTCACGGAGAGCAGGGCCGACGGTATTCCATGTCCAGCGACATCGAGCTGGTAGAAGATGAGATACCGCTCCTGCATCATGAAGTAGTTGAGGTTGTCGCCAGCCAGGAAGCTGCTGGGCAACACCATCCAGTCGAGCCGGAACGAAGGGTGGACCTCGGATATCTTGGGCATCAGTCCCGTTTGCAGGGCAGACGCCGCTTGCAGGTCGGATTGAATGGTCTTATAGGCCGCACCGAGTTTCTCATTCAGACGGTTCAGGCTGGCGTTCTGCTCAGCCAGTTCCTGCCGAAGGGTCAGGATTCGCTCCGCCGCCCTGAGCCGGACCTGCAGGCGGCCAGCCTCAAGAGGAATGCTGATGAAATCGTCCGCCCCGGCATCCATGCCTGCGACGAAATCGAGTTCACCCGGCTTGAGCGTGTAAAGAATGATGTAGCAGTAGGTTGGGCTTGGGTTCTCCCGTATCCTCCGGCAGAGGGCAAGTTCGTCCAGTTCAGAGACGATCCAGTTGCTGAGGACGAGGTCGAAATCGCGCTGCTCCAACAGGGCTACAGCATGTGGCCCGTTGTCCGCCGTCGCTACCTTATGGTTCCATTCTTGCAGCCAGCCCAGCAGGAGCTTCCGGGTGGGCAGGTCGTTTTCCACTACAAGAATGTTCATGCACATACCCAACCAGAAGAAAGCAAAGAGTTGTTCGGCAGTATCGCGTTGGAGAGCCGGATAGATTTATATGTTGACCTGAGCAGTCCAGGCAAGTTTACTCGACTATAAATGCCTGTGGGGGAGCTTCTCAAGAAAGTTGAGCCCCCGGCTGCACATTGGTTATTGAGGACGCCTTGCGACCATTTGAAGTTGCACTGACGATTGCCTTGGCTTTGACCGCCCTGATCGATCTGGCTGCCGTCAACCGAAGGGCCGGGTCTTTCCTCCGATCGCTTAGCGTGGCGCTGCTTGCCATTCACCTGGTTTATGAAGGCGGTCACTGGCAGATGTTGCCGGTATACCTTGCGATCCTTGTGCTGATCTTTACATGGAGGAGGTCCGAGACCGGAGCCTGGAGATGGATGGCATCGGGACTGGTCTGCATTCTCTGCGCGCTCGGCGGAGTATTGTCCTATGCGATCCCGATGTTCTCCCTCCCTAAACCCACCGGGCCGTATCCCGTTGGCACCTGTGTGATTTATATGCGCGATGACAGCCGGAAGGAAGATGCGGGGACGGACCGGGGCCGTAGCCGGGAGTTGATGGTCCAGATTTGGTATCCGGCGGCACCTTCAAAGAACCATCTGGCTCCTTACCGGCGGTGGGCCGAGAGCAGGCTGAAAAATTCATATCAAAGTGTCTTGTGGACGAACTCCCGCGAAGATGCCCCAGTGGAATCGCACAGTGGGCCGTTTCCATTGGTTCTCTTCGGTCATGGATGGGGAGCGACGCGCATCTCGGACACGTTTCTGGCGGAGGACCTGGCCAGTCATGGTTATGTTGTTGTGTCGACCGACCATCCTTACAACTCAGCGCGCGTGGCGTTTCCCGACGGCCGGGTGATCGATGGAATAGACAATTCGCCCATCATCGATCTGGGGACTGAGCCGGCCGACAGGACCGAAGAGCTTTGGAACATGGAACTGGAGAAGTGGACGGCGGACCAGTTCTTTGTTTTGAACTCGCTTCAGGCAGCAAATCTCGATCCGAAGAGCGTCTGGTACGGGCACCTGAACACAGACATCGTGGGAGCATTAGGACACTCCTTCGGAGGATCGGCGGCGCTGCGCATATGCAGCCTCGATCCAAGGGTCAGGTCGGCTATCAATATGGATGGCTGGACGTTCGATGGGGTCCGCGACCGGAAGAAGGGGAAGCCCATCATGTATATGTACGAGGTGAGCACGGATTCACAGCATGTTCTGGTGCACTCCCCCATTCCCGCAGAGCGGGTGAATGCCGAACTGGACGCTCTGGACGATAAGAACGTGCTGGACAACCTGAAGGAGTACGGCGGATACAAGTTGACAATCGCAGGGGCCATGCATGCCGACTTTACCGACCAGCCCATGGTCTCGCCGTTCCACAGGATCACTCATACGGGGCCGATCAAACCGGCACGAATGCAACTGATCGTTCGAGACTATGCGCTCGCCTTTTTCAATAAAACGCTGAGGGGGCAGAGTTCGCCATTACTGGATTCCGGCGACACAAGCCCCTTCGGCGAAGTGCATTTTCAAGAGTGGTCCGCGCAGTAGAGCGTTGATTCCCATATTGCCGATACTCACGACAGGCATTCCCGCAGGCTTCTGACGACGCGCGGCAGGTTCTCGTCCGAAAGAACCTGGAGGTGCGCGCCTGGAATCTCAAAGATGCGCACAGGCTGGGTTGAGAATTTGCTCCATCCCAGGTCTCTCGGCCCTTTTTCCCGCGAAGCCCTCAGCATTGTGATGACGCCATCGTAGGTTTTGGGAACGTAGTTGACCGCTGCGAAGGAGTTGATGTGATAAACGCTCCGAAGTCTTGAGGGGATCGGTATCTTTCTGGAAGCGGCAAAGGTGTAGTACGTCCGCAGGATGGTGCTCTTCACGCCATCAAATATCTCCATCGGCGTGCACGGGCGCAGACGATGAAAGAACGGGCTCCATACTGCCATGATCTGTCGCACGCCCTTTGCAACAGGGTGATTGTCCTCGCGGATGGCATGTCGCCAGACCGGGGTGTCCAACATTCCCAGCATGTCGACTTTTTCGCCGGCGAGTTGAAGCTGGCGCGCCATCTCAAACGCGACAAAGCCGCCATAGGAGTATCCGAGGAAGTTGTAAGGGCCGTTGGGCTGTACCTTTCTGACTTCCTGAACGTAGTAGGCTGCGAGGTCTTCAAGCGAGGTCAGGGGTGTGGCGTCGGGCTGTAGCGATTGCGCCTCAACGCCGTAGATCCGGTACTTCGATCCAAGGCTCTTTGCGAGGTCGTAGAAATTCAACACGTTTCCGCCGACGCCATGGACGACAAACAGGGGAGCGGATGTGCCGTCGGGCTGGACGGCGACAATCGACGAAGGCACCTGAGGCGTAAGCTGACCTCGGATGAGCGCGGAAAGCTCCGCGATGGTGGGGCAGTTGAATAGGGTCGCGAGGCCCAGTTTCAGAGAGTATTCCTTGTTGATCTTTGCGATCAATCGCGCGGCGACGAGAGAGCGCCCGCCAAGCACAAAGAAATTATCGTGCGGCCCAACGCGGTCGACATTCAAGGCCGATTGCCAAATAGCGGCCAGATCGGTAGAGAGCGAATCGTGAGGGAAATCTGCCGCTCCTACGATTGCCGCCCGCTCATGGGACACAGCCTGCGCAGGTTCGATTGCCAGGGGCCTGGCAACGTACGGAGGTGCAGGCAACTCGCCGATCTTCTGTTCCGGGGCTGTAACCATGACGTGAAGCAGCGTCTGGTAGTACTCCAGCCATGCCTGGATCGTCGATCGATCAAAGAGGTTGGCGTTGTATTCAAGCTCCGCCCGAACGCCCTCTTTTCTTTCGATGACGGCAAGCTGCATCTCGAACGGCATACCTACACTTGTGGTGGGCTGTGGAGTAATTGTCAGCCCAGGAACTTCACGGGCTTGCAGAAAGGCGGTCTGGCAGAAGAAGTAGAACTGAAAGAGCGGACTCCTTCCAGCCACAGGATGGACGTTGAGCTTATCGAGAAGCACCTCGAAGGGTACTTCGGTATGTCCCAGGGCTTCGATAGTCTTGTCCCTGTTCGCGACGATGAGGTCGCGTATTGTCAGGTCGTCTCGTACCTGAAGCCGCAGCGCTACGGGGCCGGCGAAGGGGCCCATCAGCGGTTCTGTCTCACTCCGGCGATTGACGACCGGTGAGCCGACGACGAGGTCTTGCGCGATCGAAGCGCGTGCCAACAGGAGTGAGAAGCAGGTCAGCGATACGACGTAGAGCGTTGTATCGTTTGCCTGTGCCAACTGCTTGAGGGACTGCGTAAGCTCGCCCGGAAACAGAAGGCTCTCAAGGGAGCTGTTCGGAGTACCTTGCAGATGAGCGGGCCGGTCGGTAGGGAAGTTCAGCACTGGAAGGTCGCCGGAGAGAGACCTGAGCCAGTAATCGAGATGGTGCTGCGTTGCCTCCGATGCGATTCCTTCCCGCTGCCAGACGGAGAAGTCGCCATATTGCAGGGCGAGAGGCTCAAAGCGGAAGGCGCGGTCTTTGCCGAGGTTCTCGTAGGCTGTCCATAACTCACGCTGAAAGACCTGGATAGACCAGGCATCGGCGATGACGTGATGAACACTCAGAACGAGGAGGTGTTCTTCTGGCGACAGGCGGCATAGCGAAGCCCGGAAGAGAGGCAGCGAGGATAGATCGAAGGGCTCCCGGAGCATCCGCTGCACGGTTGCAGCGAGCAAAGCCGCGCGTTCGGTTACGGGGGCCTCATCGATGTTGGCTTGTTCAAGGGCGAACGCTGAGCGGTCGTGGATGACCTGCATCAGCTCGCCGCCGATCTCGGAGAACGTCGTTCGCAGCGTCTCGTGGCGATCGATAACAAGGCGAAAGCTCTCTTCGAGAAGCGGAATGGAGAGTTTACCGCCAAGCCGAAGAGTAACCGGCATATGAAACGCCGGATTTTCGGGATCGACTTCAGAGAGCGTCCAGAAGCGTTCCTGCGCGAAGCTGGCGGGAATCGCCTCGGTGCCTTGCGCTTCTGCAATAGCGCTATCCGCGTTGCCCGAATCCGACGTTGAACAGGCTGCATCTCTCTTGAGGAGTGCTTCCGGGTTGTTTAGTGGAAGGTCGACCAGCTTTGTGCTCGTGTCGAGCGCGATGCCGGCGAGAACCTCGTGAAAGTTCGTAAGGAGACCTTCGGCAGTCTCTTTCGAGTAGAGATCGGTCTTGTACTCGAGCGAGAGGCGCCAGCCCACCTCGCGTTCGACGAGGAAAAAATTCAGGTCGTAAATCGCCCCTTGAGACTTCGACGGCAGCGTGGTCATGCGAGTGCCATCGAGTTCGAACTGGAATGGCCCACTGCGTCCGTACTCGCGCTGACAGACGAAGTTGATTCTGAAGAGGCCGGTTGGGTCGATGTCTCGCCCGGCGTAGTTGCGGACCACTGTTTCGAAGGGGGCGTCCTGATTGGCGAGTGCCTCCCACACACAGTCGCGGACCTTTGCG
The DNA here is from genome assembly GCA_018268775.1 of Acidobacteriota bacterium. Classification (GTDB taxonomy): domain Bacteria; phylum Acidobacteriota; class Terriglobia; order Terriglobales; family Acidobacteriaceae; genus Edaphobacter. Next base: position 171,757 of record JAFDVV010000019.1, read on the forward strand.
ACGAGATCGCGGAAGGTCAACTCCCCCGACAGAGCGGAGCGGACGATGACCTGGTTGGTGAACTGACCGATGAGCGACTCGAATTCGACCCGCGTCCTGCCCGCAAGCGGTGTGCGAAGAGCTACGTCGCCGGAACCGGTATAGCGATGGAGCAGCGCCATGCAGGCCGCCATGGCGACAACGAAGAAGGTGGTGTTCTCGGTCTGGGCGATACTACGCAGTTGTTCCGTCAGATTGCGCGGCAGAAGCTGCGACACAATGTCGCTCGCAATGGATGGATCCGCTACATCAAAATCGTGAGCGACCTGTAGCTGCGCGCAGTCCGCGAGCTTGTTCTTCCAATAGGCAAGCTGGGCCTGGACCTCAGGTTGAGAGAGCATCTCCTGCTGCCAGATAACGTAATCGCCGTATTGGAAGGTAACGGGATCCAGAGGAGATGGCTGGTGTTGTGCATGGGCTGTGTAGAGCTTTGCAAGCTCGTCCATCAAGACGCCAATCGACCATCCATCGCAGACGATCTGATGCAGCGTGAGCACAAGCATCGACTTCGCCGGTGTCAGATGTATGAGGACAACCCGAAACGGTGGAGCTTGCGTCAGGTTGAAGCCGGTCTGCGCCTCACGAACACAGATGTCGTCCAACTCGCCGGCCTGCTTGTCTTCTGGACGGCCACGCAGATCGACGACGTTGAATGCGAGATCGACGGTGGGCCTGACAAGCTGGACGGTCTCAGCGCCATTGGCCTGGAATGTCGTTCGAAGCGACTCGTGGCGCTGCACGATCTCTCGGAGAGCGCGCTCCAATAGCGCGTCGTCGATGACGCCTTCAAGGTTCATCCGGAATGCGCCGTTGAACCGGGAGTCCGCCGTGCCGTCAAGATTCACAGGCAGCATGGCTGTCTGACCCGGCGTCAGCGGAAACGCAAAGTATTCTTCGTCCGGATTGCCGGGCTCCGACGATGGATTGCGAACAGTCATCTCCGAGGTCATCGATTTCCGTTTCTTCCGGGATCGACCGGCTCAGGCTCACGCAGCACTTGCGGCTGGGTGATTCTGTATTTCGACCGTGAGACAGGGACCAAGGGGGCCTGTCTGGGCGCGGCCGCACCCTTTTCGATGTCCGCAAGTATGGCTGCGATATTGCGGTGCTGAAGTATCTGACGCGGACGGGCTTCAATTCCTGCCTGGTTGGCACGCGCCGCGATCTGGAAGACGTGGAGAGAGTCGCCGCCAAGCTCGAATATGTTGTCTTCTACCCCGACGCGCTCAAGGTGCAAGACATCGGCCCATATCTTCGCGAAGCTCTCCTCTTGCGAGGTGCGCGGGGCAACGTACTTTGAGTTCTGCGAGAGTGACGTCCAACTGGGAGCGGGAAGCGCTTTGCGGTCGATCTTTCCGTTCGCCGTCAGGGCAAAGGACGGCAGGCTGATAAACGCCGCGGGTACCATGTAGTCCGGCAGCCTGCCCAGAAGATAGCTGCGTAGATCACCGGCATCTGGCGCCGTATCGTGACGCGGAATGATGTAGGCCACCAGACGCTTGTCGCCGGGGACGTCTTCGCGCAGCAGTACGACGGCCTGATCGAGCGCCGGATGGGTCGAGAGTATGCTCTCAATCTCGCCAAGCTCGATGCGGAATCCGCGAAGTTTGATCTGGCCGTCGGCCCTGCCGAGGAACTCAAGTTCACCGTTTTTCAGGCGGCGAACCATGTCGCCGGTGCGGTAGAGCCGTGCTCCCGGCTTGCTGCTGAAAGGATCGGAAATAAACCGTGCGGCCGTCAGGTCGGGACGCTTGTAGTATCCCTTGGCTACACCTGCACCGCCAATGTAGAGCTCGCCGGGAACGCCAAGTGGAACGAGTTGCTGCAACGGGTCGAGCACGTAAAACTGAGTGTTGTCGATTGGCAGTCCAACCGGAACTGCGCTGCCCCGGTTGGTGATGCGATTGGCCGCCGACCAGATCGTCGTCTCCGTTGGCCCGTACATGTTCCAGAGTTTGATGCCGCAGTCGAGTATCTGATCGGCCAGGTCGCGAGGCATTGCCTCGCCGCCACACCATGCGGTGATCGCGGGCTCTCCCTTCCATCCCGCCGCAAGCAGTAGACGAAAGGTGATGGGAGTGGCCTGCATGATGGTCGCATGCGAGTCGCGCAGCAGCTTCAACAGTTGAGTGCCGTCGCTCGCAACCGCGCGGCTTGCAAGGACCAGTTCCGCGCCGCTGACGAGAGGCAAATATATCTCAAGCGCGGCGATATCGAAGGAGATTGTTGTGACGGCAACCAGAGTGTCCTTTGCTGTAAGTCCTGGTGTCTTTGCCATGGAGTTCAGCAGGTTTACAGCGTTTGAGTGCGTGACCTCAACTCCCTTTGGACGCCCCGTCGAACCAGATGTGTAGATAACGTATGCGACCTGTGAAGGCACATAGTTCAAATTGAGGTTGCCTGGGTCTTCCAACTCGATCTCGGGCCAAAGCGCGTCCACCGATAGAACTCTGGAGTTTGCGGATGGAACGTCGCCGGCGATCGCGGCCTGGGTGAGAACGGTCGGATTGACGATGTCCTCAAAGACCATCTTCAGGCGCTCGGCAGGGAACGTTGGATCGAGAGGAACGTAGGTCGCGCCAGCTTTCCAGACCGCAAGCAGCGAGACGATCATCGCGACCGACCGCTCCATATAGATTCCCACGACGTCGCCAGTCTTGACGCCATGCGAGAGAAGGTAGCGGGCAAGCCGGTTGACCCTCTCGTTCAACTGGAGATAGCTCAGGGACTGGTCTTCGAACTGTAGTGCCGGGGCATGCGGCGTTCTGGCCGTCTGCTGCTCGAAGAGTTGGTGGACGCAAAGGTCTTCCGGGAACGAGGCCTCAGTCTGGTTGAACGCAAATAGCGCGAGGTCGTGCTCCTTGCCGGTGAGCAGGGGAAGACGCGCGAGAGGCTGCGATGCGTCGCCGGTAAGGCCATTCAACAGAGCTTCATAGCATTCCATCCATCGCGTTACGGTCTCCTTGTCGATGAGGTTTGTGTTGTAGTCAACGTGCAGTGTGAGTCCGTCGGATCCTTCCACCGCGTTGACGAAGAGGTCGAAGTTGACGAAGCTCTTGGGATTCGGTTCGATCTTCGTCTCAAGGTTTGCAAACTTCAGATCGCCGCCGATCTTCTCGAGATTGAATTGCACTTCGAGGAGAGGAAGACGGCTGGCGTCGCGCGGGATCGCGAGCTTACGTACCAGTCTGCCGAAGGTGTAGTTCTGATGGTCGTAGGCATCGAAGACAGTTTGGCGTACTTGATCGAAGAACTGCGCCGTTGAAATGCCCTCGGCAGGCAGCGTCCGCATAGGCACGAAGTTGACGCAGTGGCCGACCAGTGTCTTGTCTTCAACGAGCGACTGGCCGGCTGCCGGAACGCCGATGACGATATCGTCCTGGTTCGAGAGCCGCGACAGCAGAGCGGAGAAGGCGCTCAACAGTGTGGCGAAGAGCGTGCATTTCTGTTGTGCACCGGCCTTCTTGATCTCCTTCAGCGTTTGTAAGTCGATCTTCTTCGTGAACGTCGAGCCTTCAAAGCTCTTCATCGCAGGACGCGCATGATCGAGTGGAAGGTCGAGCAGTGGAGGCAGTATCTCGAATTTCTTCGTCCAGTAAGATTCGACTGCTGCGCCTTCGATGCTGGCGAAGTGTTTTTCCTGCGCCCTTGCATACTCGCTGAAGGGCATAAGTGGACCGAGTGCGGGAGAGGTTCCCGCAGAGCGCGCGGTGTAAGTCTTTGCCAATTCGTCGAGCAGGACGTTGATGCTCCAGCCATCGCAGACCGCGTGGTGCGCGGTAAACACAAGAGCGTGACGTTGCGGCGCGAAGCGCAGCAGAGACATACGAACCAGAGGCCCCAGCTTCAGATCGAAGGGTTTGCGGGCATCTTCGGCAATGAAACGGTCGAACCTTTCCTTCTGCTGGCCTTCGGAAAGATCGGAAAGGTCGATGGACGAAAGATTGGCAGAGGCAGGTGCAGCAAAGTGCTGAATACCAGCGTTCTGGTCGAACGTTGCGCGCAGAGCTTCGTGGCGCGACAGGAGATCGGCAAGCGAATCGGTAAGAACCTTCCGGTCCAGTTCGCCCGTCATATGCAGCGTGAAGGATTCGTTGAAGCTGCAATTGGCCTCAGGAGATAGCTCGGCTGAGAGCAGGATCTCCATCTGCGATTCGGTGATTGGAGCGCTCTTTGCAGTCGACGATTCGAAAACAGCGTCAGTCGCAGTGCCGGACGGCAAGGGTAGAAGATCGCCAGCCTGCATCTCCGCGATCGTCTCATGGAAGGCGCGGAAGACTTTTTCGAGGTCGGCGTCGCTATGTTCGGTCGTAAGGAAGCAGGGGAAGCCCTCGAGCAGGTAGATGCCCTTGGAGCGCAGGTGCGTGTAGAAGATGCTGCTGAAGCGATAGTCGCTGGGGAAGGCAAAGTAGAAGAAGCTGGCGAAGGTCTCGATCCTGACCGGCAGCTCGTTCTGAGCAAAGAGGGAATTGAGCCGCGCGATCAGTTGTGCTGTTCGCTGCGTCAGGCGTTCCTGCAGTTGCGGACCCTGCTCCTTGAGATACTTCAGCACTGCGGCGCAGGCGGCCATCGCAAGCGGATGACGGACGAAGGTCCCGGCGAAGAAGGTTACGCCAACCTCTGGGAAGGAGTCGTCGCCGTAGTGCCACATTCCTCCGTCGAGAGCATCCAGATACTTCGCTTTGCCTGCAAGGACGCCCATGGGCATGCCCCCGGCAAGAACCTTGCCGTAGGTGGCGAGATCGGCGTGGACCCCGAAGAGCGTCTGGCAGCCGCCGGGATGAGAGCGGAAGCCCGTGACGACTTCATCGAAGATGAGGCAGACGTCGGCTTGCTCCGTAATGCGGCGAATCTCGCGCAGAAATTCGACCGGCTGCAGGTTGGGATGGCGGCTTTGCACCGGCTCGACAAGGACAGCGGCAAGCTCGCCGATGTGGGAGCGAATCCACTCGAGCGATTCAGCCGTGCCGTAGTCGAGCACGATCATGTTCGAGACGGACTCGCGCGGAATGCCGGGAGCGATGGGGGCCGATTGTGGAACGCCCTGGCGCTTGAACCCTTTGACCAGCACCTCATCGAACATGCCGTGATAGTCGCCTGCGAAGAAGACGATCTTGCTCTTGCCTGAGATTGTCCTTGCGAGACGCATCGCGGCCATGACGGCCTCTGAACCGGTATTGCAGAACGTCGCTCGCTCATTGCCGGTCATCTCGCAGAGCGCTTTCGCGACCTCGCCAGCCAGGATCGTTTGCGGGCCAATCTCAAAGCCCTCGTGCAACTGCTTCGCGATGGCCTCTTCGACGAAGTCGGGCCTGTGGCCCAGCATGATGGGGCCAAAGCCGTTGAGGATATCGACATACTCGTTGCCGTCGAGGTCCCAGATGTGTGAGCCCTTGGAGCGGTTGGTGACGATCGGATAGATCAGTTCTTTCCACTGCGCGCGGAAACCGGCAACGACTCGCGGGTCGGCGAGATACTGACGGCTCTCCTGGGTCTTGCTCTTTGAAGTTCTGGTGCGGGTCGTGTAGGAATCCGTCAGATGCCGGATGTGGTCGAGTTGACGTTGGGTCAACTCACCGGAGACGTTCTTCTGCAGAGGTTTGAACGGGGTGTAGCCCTTCAACTCAACGTTGGCGGCATCTTTCGCTGGCGCGGATGCTTCGGGCTTCGGAGGCACTGCGGCTGGTATTGGCGGTATGGCTTGAGGAGCCGCTCCAGCGCCTTGCAGGACAGCGACCTGCTGCGCAAAGAGCTGGTTCATCGCCTGAAGTTGATCTCTCATCAACTGTTCGAGGGCCGTGCCGGCACCTGGTGTTGTGCCATAGCTCTGCGCGGCCGGCTGTGTCACCGGCCTGACCGCGTTCATACCTGCGGAGTCTGGCGTTGTGTTCCCCACCGGGGCCTCCCCGGACAAAGCTGGGCCCTCAAACGATCCGGGCGGCAGTTGCGCATCAATATAGTCCGCGAGTGCAACCAATGTCGACTGATCGCCCATCAGTTGCCGAAACGTGGTTTTGACGCCGAATTTACTCTGGAGCCCCTGAGATATCTGAGTCAAAAACAGGGAATCGAAGCCGAGTTCGAGGAAAGAGGCCTCCCGGTCGGAGTCAGCGACTGTCTGTCCGGAAAGCTCCTCGAAGATATCTGCAATCAGCCCGCGTAGATGCTCGTTGCGGGGCTTCGTGCCAATGGGTGCGGCCGTACTCATGGATAACATCTCCTCGGAAGTTGAATCGGCAACAGGTGCGGTGACCTGCACGGAGGCGGTTCCTCTATCTGGCGCCAATGTGTTGCTGTCTGTCGTTGCTGTCAGTGAATCGCTGAACCAGAATCGTTTGCGATCGAATGGGTACGTAGGCATTGAGACGCGCAGGCGCCGTTCATCCTTATGGAACTGTTCCCATGCAGGTTGAACTCCGTAGGCCCAAAGCGCGCCCAGAGATTGCTGCATGACGAACGCCTCGCCATGGTTAGAGTTGCCGTCAGTCATAGATGAGACGATGACGCGGTTCGCCGATGGCGTCGTGTGCTGGCGGGCCAATGTAGCGAGTACACCGCCAGGGCCCACTTCCAGAAGCGCGGTATCTTCTGTCTTCAGAAGGAGAGTGATGGCCTGCGAGAAGCGGACAGAGTCCCTGACATGCCGCGTCCAATATGCGGGATCGGTAGCCTGCTCCGCGGTTATCCAGTCGCCGGTGACGCAGGACACATAGGGGAGCGAAGGGGCAGACAGGCGCACCTTCTCAACTTCCTTCTGGAAGGCGGGAAGGATTGGATCCATCATCGATGAGTGGAATGCATGCGAGGTATAGAGCTTGCGATGAACCACTCCGCGAGCCGTCAGTTCCTCCTCCAGCTTTGCAATGGCGTTGGAGGGGCCGGAGACGACGCACAGCGCCGGTGCGTTGATCGCCGCGATACTCAGACCGTGACTAAGGAGCGGTAGTGTATCTGCCTCGCTCATGCGAACGCTCAACATGTCTCCTTTGGGAAGGTCCTGCATCAGAGCGCCGCGAACGGCTACCAGGTGCAAGGCGTCTTCAAGTGAGAAGACTCCGGCAAGGCAGGCTGCGACAAACTCGCCGATGCTGTGGCCTGTCATCGATCGAGGTTCGATGCCCCACGACATCCACAACTTCGCAAGAGAGTATTCGACTGCAAAGATCGCAGGCTGGGCGAAGTACGTCTGCGTCGTGTCGAAGTTGGCGGAGTTGTCGTCCTGAAACAGCGCCTCGCGCAAGTCAAGGCCGAGTTCGGAACGCAGCAGGGAAGCGCAGGTGTTGAAGGCGTCGCGATAGACCTGCTCCGTCCTGTAGAGCTCACGGCCCATATTGGCGTGTTGCGAGCCCTGGCCCGGGAATATGAAACTGACGCCCGGTTGTGCGGATTCCCTCCTGCGATCAGCACGCGAAGTGAGGGGAGTGTTGAGTGCGGCGACGGCAGATTCGATGGAGTCCGCGGCTACGGCGCGGCGGTAGGGGAATGCCTTGCGTCCTAGTTGTAGCGTATAGGCAACATCGGCCAGCGAGATGTCTGGATACTGCTTTAGGAAACCGGCAAGGTTTGACGAGGCTCTATTCAATGCCTCCTGCGATCGCGCGGAAAGCGTCAGCAGTTGAACCCGGCGAGCTGGCGGTGCAGACTCCTGTGGTGGGGCCTCTTCCAGAATGAGGTGTGCATTGGTCCCGCCGACACCAAAGGCGCTCACTCCCGCACGGCGCGGCGAGCCGTTGTTCTCCCACCTTCCGCCCGTGGCCGTCACCTTGAAAGGGCTTGAGGCGAAGTCGAACTTCTCCGTCGCATGCTTGAAGTGAAGCGTTGGCGGAAACTGTCCATGTCTCACGACATGCGTCGCGTGAATCAGTCCTGTAACTCCGGCGGCGATGTCGAGGTGGCCGACGTTGGCCTTGGCCGTGCCGATAGTGCAGAACCCGGATTCGTCCGTACCGGCGCGGAATGCCTTCGTCAACGCTGCAAGTTCTATAGGGTCGCCTAGTGGGGTGGCAGTGCCATGGGCTTCGACGTACCCGATGCTTGCGGGATCGACTCCGGCAGCCTGCTGTGCCATTGCGATGACGCTGGCCTGACCTTCGATACTTGGGGCCGTGTAGCCGATCTTGGTTGCACCGTCGTTGTTGGAGCCAAACCCGCGTATGACCGCGTAGATATGATCTCCATCGGAGATGGCGTCTTCAATCCGCTTTAGAAGGACGACGCCCACGCCGCTGCCGAAGACCGTACCCTGCGCATCGTTGTCAAACGGGCGGCAGTGCCCGTCGGCTGATCCCATGCCGCCTTCCTGATACATATAGCCGCGCTTCTGCGGCAGCGTGATGGAAACGCCGCCGGCGAGCATCATGTCGCTCTGGTAGGTGAGGAGACTCTGGCAGGCCTGGCAGATGGCAAGCAGCGAGGTCGAACACGCGGTCTGAATGGCATAGCTGGGGCCGCGCAGGTTGAACTTGTATGAGACACGGGTCGGCAGAAACTCAGGCTGATTTCCCATCATGCTCTGGTAGTTGCCGATCTGGTAGTTCTCGATGAAATTTTGTGCGAACCCGGGTTGCGCGCAGAGCTGCGAGAGGAAATAACTGCCGTAACTCGATCCGGCTACAACGCCGATCGAGCCGGTGTAGTCGAAGGGGTTGTAACCGGCATCTTCAAAGGTCTCCCAGCAGCACTCAAGAAAGAGCCGGTGCTGCGGGTCCATCTGCAATGCTTCCTTCGGAAGTATTCCGAAGAACTCTGCATCGAAGTTTTCAATGTCAGCCAGTACGGAACGTGAACGGATGTAATTTGGTTCCCGTGCCTGCGCCTTGTTGCCCGCGAGCTCAAGCTCCTCAAAACTGAAGTGAGAGATGGCTTCGACACCCGCAAGCTGGTTCTTCCAGAACTCTGCCACACTGCTCGCGCCGGGGAAGCGGCCGGACATTCCGATGATGGCGATTCCGTCAAGGTTGTCCGTGGCTTGTGCAGGCTCGTGCTCGAGGTTGTTCTCGGGAGGTGTCATCGGGCCACGCCCTTCGTCGTACGTAGGCGGGCAAAGGCCTCACGCTGCCTGCGCGCCTGCTCCTGGGCCGCGGTGAGCGTCGCAGAAGGCCTGGCCGGTGAACCGCTTGTTTCGACAAGTTTGTCCGCGAGAGAACGAACCGTTGTGAACTCGAACATCCACGTCACAGGGATTGAGCGGTTGAGCTGCTCCTGAAGCTGTGACCTCACGGCGGCCAGAAGAATAGACGTGCCGCCGATGTCGAAGAAATTGTCGTCCAAACCTACCTGCGAGGCCTTCAATACGTCGCGCCAGACCTGAGCGATCCGGGCTTGCAATGGTGAACTGGACGTTGCTTGCCGCTCGTCTGCGGTGGCTGACGCGGAGCCGGTTGTTGGCTTTGGTAGCGCCGCGCGATCGACCTTGCCATTGCCAGTCAGCGGAATCGTCTCCATCTGTATATAGAAGGACGGCATCATCTGCGCTGGCAAACGCTGCGAGAGGAACCGGCTCATGTCACCAGCCGTGGGTTTGCCGCCTTCCGTGACGAAATAGGCCGCAAGCGCTTGCCGTCCGTCGTCGGTCGTGTGGCCGATGACGCAGACCTGACGTACTCCTGGAAAATCGGAGATCGCCGCTTCGATCTCTCCAAGCTCGATGCGAAAGCCGTTGATCTTCACCTGGTTGTCGCCGCGTCCGAGATAGACAAGCTCGCCGTCGGGGCGCCGCCTGGCGAGGTCTCCAGAGCGATACATCTTCGCTCCGGGAGGGCCGAACGGGTCGGGTACAAAGCGTTCGGCCGTCAGTTCAGGCCGGTTGAGATATCCGTGGGCGACACCTCCTCCGCCCACGCATATCTCTCCGACCTCACCATCTGGAACCGGAAGAAGCTCCGCGTTCAGAAGGTGAATCTGTAAATCGGGGATTGGCACACCGATCAGGCTGTCCTGCTCGCCCTGTGTGTCCGCTTCGCGCACGATGCGATAGGTCACATGAACCGTCGTCTCGGTGATGCCGTACATGTTGACGAGTTGCGGCTTGATGTCGCCATGTCGCCTGAACCAGTTGCGCAGTGAGTGGTATTGAAGCGCCTCACCGCCAAAGATCACGACGCGTAGCGAGAGCGGCAGCGCAGTTCCAGACTCCTCCAGTTGGTTGAGCAGTGAGAATGCAGAAGGGGTCTGATTCAGCACCGTCACCTTTTGCTCGGAGAGCAGGGCGTAAAAGTCCTCTGGAGAGCGACTGGTGGCAAAGGGAACGATGACAAGTTTTCCGCCAGTGGTCAGTGGCCCCCATATCTCCCACACGGAGAAGTCGAAGGCAAACGAATGAAACATGGTCCAGACGTCGGTTTCGTTGAAGTGAAACCACGTCTCCGTCTCGCTCAGCAGGCGGACGACGTTATGGTGCGAGACCAGCACGCCCTTTGGCTTGCCTGTGGAACCCGATGTGAACATGACGTAGGCGAGGTCGTCGGCCTTCGGGCGTACTGGGAGAGGTTCCGGCACTATGGGGTCAAGCGAAGGCAGTTCGTCTGCAAGGATGATTTGCGATGCTGTCTTCTCAAGGATGGAGGCCAGTTTCCGATTCGTTATGACGACCAGCGGCGTAGCATCTTCAAGCGTTTGTAGGACTCGCGCCGAGGGATACCCGGGGTCGATCGGCAGGTAGGCGCTTCCTGATTTGAGCACGCCAAGCATGGCGGCAATCATCTCGATGGAGCGGTCAAGGTAGATGGCAACGATACCGCGTCGATCCCCCGAGGCTGCAACCAGGCGACGTGCCATTTGGTTGGAGGCGCGATCCAACTCGGAATAGGTCGCCTGCTGGGGCCCGCAGACGACGGCAACTCTATCCGCATGGCTCCGGGCTGCTTTTTCAAACAGTGAAACCAGAGAATCGTCGACAATGCGGTTTCTGGAAGTCTCGTCTTCTATTGCATGTATTGCTCTTGTTGCCATAAATACGGTTTCCGGAATTGATTGAGGGGGCCCTTGGTTGATAGTGCCATGTTTCGAGTAACCAGGGCATAACTCTTGTGTTGTACGTGATTTATAGATGCCAAAGAGCTTGCCTGCAACAGGCGGGCGTGGCCTTGTCTATTGATCTTTAGCCTGCCCATTTTTTTGAATACCTGGGGAGCGTTTCACCCTGAATACTCCCGCGGGTGTCAGTGCTGGCCCTTTACGCCGCGAACGACCTTTCCTGCCAGCTTTCGCATAGGAAGGATGGCATTCATCGCATTTGCCTTCAACGCGTCTGCTGCCGGGTGTTTTCCTGGCTCGGACGGGGCGATCCCAGCGCGCCGTATGTAGTGATTGAAGGCGCGTGTTCGTCCCAAAGACCGTGTCGACTCAGTTTCCAGAACGACCGAGTAAGAGATCGACTGCGAAGAACAGGTCTCGACCCAGTGCGGTGCGTTCTGTGGCTGGTGCAGCCCCTTTCCGGCTGAAAGTTGGAAGACGTGCTCCCGGGCTGGGTCGCGCCGGTTGACGTCCACTTTGCCGATCTCGACGGAACTCTTGATGTAGAAAGGCTCCAGTTCCGCCTCCGTCACATTGGCAGGTGGATAGACGTGGTAGATCTTTTCGCCCGCAATCTGGCAGAAGAAACCCACCTCGGGGTCGAAATGGATCGGAGTCGTTGTCTTTGCCGAGCTGACGAAGACGGAAGACTCAAGCCGCACGATCTTGTCGCCTCCAAATCCGCCCTTCGCCTCGCTGATCGATGCAAAAAGCGCGTCGATCAACTCGCGGAAGCCCGTATCGTACTTCTCCGGACGCTTGAGCAGGACGCGATAAGGGGCTTGGTCGAGCAACGTCATCGCAACATGCGGGGCGTGTTGTCCATGAGGTACGGAGTTGAAGTCGGCATTCGCGGAGGGCGCGCTTGATGCGACGAAGGCGTCTGCCGGATTCGCGAGGTACTTCTCGGCCAGGTTGCGCAGATAGTCGTAGGAGAATATCTCCAGGTCGCTCAGATTGTGAGCTGTCGCCAGTGGCTCGATATTGAATGTCTCGGCAAATGAGGGAGTCGCAAATCGCAATGCGGCTTCCCGTGGCGCAGAGGCCTTCGGCAGGGGAAGACCGGCTTGCGAATGAACTGTTGTACTGGATGCCATAGCGCTTGCTCCTGTGTACCGGCCTTCTCAAGCTGTTCACCTGAATAGCTTGAAAGCCGCCGTTTCGCGGTTTAACGAACCGATGGGCGTAGTTGGAATTGGTTTCGCGTAGGAGCGCTAGAAGCCAGAAAGATGGATTGTCTGCGCTCTCAAAAACTCTTCCTTGAGTATCTCGAGAACAAGGTCTGCAAAGCGATCTCTAAAAAAGTGCAAATACAGCAAATATGAATTGACGACAATTTACCACACGCGGATGTTTCAAAAACGTCGAAAACAAGGGCGATCCCCCAAAGGAGGCAGGCCGAACCTCGATGCGTGACGAATAGGTAACTGCCTGATTTCGCTGGATGTTCAATGCGAAAACAGCGCCTGCTCCGGCTGATCGCCGTCAGTTCAGCACCATCCCGGCATTACGTCCTGATCTTGGAATCCCTAGCTTTTGCGGGAAGTTTCGCCGGTTACTTTTGTGTAGACATCTCTCCAATCCCGAATGACTCCCGACCATAGATAGCCATGGTTGTAGGCCCGTTCCCGCGCTTGGATTGACATGCTCTCGGCCAGGCTGCCGTTCTCTGCCAGACGGTCCATGGAGGAAGCGAGTTGCTCGATTACGAACTCCTCGCTTACGGGGTCGATCAGGATTCCAGTCTCGGGTGTCACGAGCAAAGAGGGCCCCCCCCAGTTGCAGGCGATGACCGGTAGACCCTGGACCATGGCCTCCTGAACGACGATCCCGTTTGCTTCGGCAAGACTGGGGAAGACGAACGCACGGTATTGCCGCAACATCTCGGCCAGCTTGCTGTGGTCGGCGACCCACTCGATGAACTGGACGCGGTCTTCCAAAGAGAGGCTTTTTGTCAGGGACTTCAGTTGGCCAAGTTCAGGCCCGCGGCCAATAATATCCAGCTCAATTCGGTTCTTTGTCTTGAGAAGGCTCTTGATGATGAGGTCCGTACCTTTATGCTCAACCAGACGTCCGTTGTGGAAGAAGCGAAGGTTCTTGCCCTCATGGGTGATCCGGGGTTGATCGTAGAGGCGGTCGAGGACGCCGCTGTCGATCGAGGCGACAAACTGCTTCTCGCTGCATCCTGCCATGCGCAGAGATTCGTAGGTTCGTCTACCGCCTGCAACAAGCAGGGCGTTTGCCTTGCGTTTGCCTGGAAACAAGATGCCGTTGAGGTATTGCAGTGAAGGATGAAGCCAGCGCCGCACTTTGTAGGAGAGCTTTTCGCGGTGCCGAAATCCCGGTGGGTAGTGGATGTTGCCGTTGATCGGGCCGATTACAACGGTTGCGCCACCAATCGACGGGTAGGGCAGCACGGGGGACACGGGGGAGGTGAAATGGATCAGCGCTCCCGGATTTTCCTTTAGCAGAGTTCTTGCATGTCTTGCGGCGGAGCAAAAGAACAGATAGTTCAGCAATTGTTCGAATATCTTGCCGCGATAGAGCAGCCTCTCCGTCATCGTCTCGGCAATGTAGGAGACCTTCATCTCGGGGAAGCTCTTTGCCATCTCCAGACGAACACGCTCATGCGTGATCTGATGCGCGCTAACGCCTTGCTTCTCCAACTCCCGGTAAATCTGCAGGGCCTTGATCGCCTCTCCGCCCATCTGTTCGGAAACGTTGGGGGCGATGAGGATGACGTCGAATTTTTCAGTGGACGAGGCAGCAGTTACAGTCATTCGTGTTGGAACCTTAGGAAGAACTCAGTGGCGAGGATTTCAATTGTCCGGTCAGAGCGCTTCACGAGAATACAGGAAGCGGTCAACGCTGGTCAGCAGTTGTACGGCATGTAGTCTTGCAAAGAAAAAAGCGCGTCTATTGCAAGTTACCCATCGGTTACGCGTGTGAGATTACATTTTTACTCACCAAAAAGGTCTATAGCAGAGATGTGGCTTCTCCGTATACTGAGAACACTGTGTCACAAGCGGCCAAAAGTTGTTACGAGTACGATGCGTCCATCATCATTGTCTCTTTTAACACTCGCGAGGTTCTTCGTGAATGCCTCGATTCGGTGATCTGCGAATCCGCCGGCTTCCGCATTGAAATACTCATAGTGGACAACAACTCGTCCGATGGATCGCCCGAGATGATCGAGCGGGACTTTCCCCAGGTGAAGCTGATCCGAAGCGCTGTCAATCTTGGCTTCGGTGCCGCCAATAATCTTGCGCTCGAACAGGCAAAAGGCCGGTACTACGTCCTGCTGAACTCGGACGCTTTCTTTCAAAAGGATGCGCTGAAGAGGGCGATCGAGCACATGGATGAGCAGCCCGGCTGTGGTCTTGGAGGCAGCCGCCTCATAGGAAGAGACGGATCGTGGCAGCCGTCGTCGCGCTCCTTTCATTCCATTGTCCGCGATTTGGTCGTGATGACGGGATTGGCATACAAGTTTCCACGGTCGAGGTTCTTTGGCCACTTCGACCGGACATGGGCAGACCGCGACCAGCCGGCATCGGTTGATTGGGTTCCGGGGGCTTTTTCCATTATTCGTCCGTCGGCGTTAGCTAGAACGGGATTGTTCGATCCAGCCTTCTTTCTTTACTACGAAGAAGTCGACCTTTGCAGGCGAATCAAAGACGCTGGCTATTCAATCTGGTACTGGCCGGACGTTGTCGTCGTTCACATCGGCGGAGAGTCTTCCCGGCAACTCAAAACAACACTCGAGATATCCTCAATGGCGGCACAGGTGGTGATGTGGCGGATGCGCAGCACTCTTCTTTACTACCGCAAGCATCACGGTCCACAGGCCTGCATGGCCAAGTGGAGCGAGCTGACGATGTACCGGCTTACCGTATTGCGCAATCGGTTCAGCAGCGCTCCGATGCGGAGGGAGCGCGGAGAACACTATCGCACCATGATTGCGTTGATGAACCAGGCGTGGAAGGACACTCAGGGAGGACGCGTCTCGCCCCCGCGACCGTGGTAACCTTCCGGCTATGTCCCACACGCGCTTGAAATCCGTGCTGGTTGCACCACTGAAGTTATTGCTGCGAGTTCTCTCGGGTCCGGGTGAATTGTTCCGGCGGCTCTACTCCCACGCCTCGCTCGCTGCGCATTTGCGCGCAAAGCTCCCCACATCCGTCGTTGTGCTTGGCCGGACATGGGTCTATGGGACGGGCGCCGTGCGTTTTGGCAATTCGGCGTTGATCTATCCCGATCTGCACCTTGAAACCCAGGGAGCGGCGACGATTACCCTCGGCGATGGCGTCGTGCTCTCGCGCGGGGTGCATCTTGTAGCCATGAGCGGGATAACGATCGGTAACGGCACAATGATCGGCGAATATACGAGCATCCGCGATGCAAATCATCAGCGGGTTGACGGAATGCCGCTGAGGGATTCCGGGCATACCGCCAGTCCGGTCGCTTTGGGCTCCGAGGTCTGGATTGGCAGGGGAGTGACCATACTCGGCGGGGTTTCCATAGGAGATGGCGCAACGGTTGGCGCGAATGCTGTCGTCACCCGGGACGTCCCCGCAGGCGCGGTTGTGGCCGGAGTACCGGCAAGGGCGATCTCGCAGAGCGCAGTCAGCGTACGCAGTGCGTAGGCTCAGACCGATTCCAGGCTCCGGCTTTCCAGCACTGACAGGTTAGCCGGCTTCCGCCCAATTGGTGGATTGGACGATCAGAACCATCGCCTTCGCCCAAACGGAAAGTTCGATGCTCCGTTTAAGTTCATTTGCGATCGTCATTATATCCGGGTGGTCTCCGTAGGTTGTTGCCTGGTAGGTGGCATGGGGGAGCTTGCAGGTGATCGTTCCTCGAATGGTCCGATGCCAGAACATCGCGCTCATATGCGTATTGAGCAACTCGTAGGTTTCGTGTGTGGGCGTTCCGCGAAGTTCAATCCGTGCAAAAAGTTGCGCCATATCGACCTCAGCCATGTCATGGAGACGTCGGCCTTTGTCTCGCACAACGATAGCGGAATTTTCATTCAAATAAATTGTCTACCATCCGAGTATCGTTATCACTCTCGTCATGCGAGTCATGCGAGTGCAGATGGCAATTAATCTTACATTCATAGAGAAGATCCTTTGGTCACTCTGCGACTCCAAATCTTGCGAGGGTAGCCAGGGTGCCTCTCTATGCCCGAGGCAGGGTGAAAGAAAACACCGAACCCAAGCCGAGTTGGCTCGTGACGCTAACTTCGCCGTTATGCGCTTCGATTATCGCCTTGACGATCGCCAGCCCCATGCCTGTTCCCTGCACGCGATGCCGCTGGCTTTGCCCTCGATAGAACTTGTCGAAGATGAGCACCTTGTCCAGATCGTCAAGTCCCACCCCACGATCTGCGACGCTCGTTATAACAACCGAGTCCCTCGTCTCAGCACTAATGAAGACAGGCTTGCCGTCTTCTGAATACTTCGTCGCATTTTCAAGAAGGTGATGCAGCACTTTCTGAATCCAGCGGATATCCATGGCCACAGCGGGCAAACCGGGCTGCAGGTTTACTTCAACAGGATGCTTCTCCAGCATGGTGCGGCATTCGTCCATCGCTTCCCGCACGGCATCTGCAATCTGACGCGGCTCAAGATGCAGGTGAACCCCCTGCGCATCCAACTGCGCCATCTCGACGGTCTGGCCGATAAGGTGGTTCAGCCGCAGGCTCTCTTCTTCAATCACGGTGAGCAGGTCATCGCGCATCTCTGCGTCCTGAATAACCCCTGAACGGAGACTCGTGATCGAGGCAGTAATCGCCGTCAGCGGTGTCCGTAGCTCGTGTGTCACGGAGTCAAGGAGAGCGGTCCGGAGCCTCTCGCTCTCCTGGGCCGCTTCGGTACGCGCCAGCCGTTCTGCGGTCATGCTGCGCTCCACCGCTAGAGCGATCAATCCGCTGAGTGCATCGATGGTCTCGCGTGACGGGAGATTGCCGGCGATTCCAAGGGCACCGATGGAGCGCAGACCGAGTAACAGCGGGGCGATGATGACGTTTCTTTCAGAGTCAGATCGTGTCTCCTTTCGGTCGGCGATCTCCTGTAGCTCCGCTTTGGTAATTGCCCCGGAAGCGGCAGTCGATCGATAGACGCGATCTCTGTCACGCAGGTAGATGCTTACCGCTTCATTGTGAAACGAAGAACAGATGTGGTCCGGGATAGTATTGAGCAGGTCGCTGACACGATCGGACGTGAGCAACATCTGACTGAAGTCGTAGAGTTGCTCGACCTCGCGCCTGCGGCGGTCGGAGGCTTGGGTCTCGCGGCGCGCACGCTCGGTGAGATGGCTCGCCAGCACGCCTGCGATCAAAAATGCGAACAACGCTACCCAATTCTGGGTATCTGAAATGGTCAGTGCACCTATAGGCGGGAGAAAGTAAAAATTGAAGGCCGTCGCGGCGAGCACCGACATGAAAACCGCATAGCGTAGGCCGAGGCGATTGGCAACAAAAAGAATTCCAAGTAAAAATGTGAGAGCGACCGTGGTGGGGTTAACGTGGAGGACCCGGAAATACAAGACGACGATGCACGCCACCAACGCTGTGACAAATCCGTACCGGAGCAACTGTAGTATCCATCGCCGATTCACAGGGCAATTATAAAGACCGCATGGCCACAAAGATTGCCAATTCGACAACGGAAAGAGCAACGCCCGAAGAGTGGCTGGAGAAGGTTGCTCCTGAAAAACGAAAGGGCTTGTTCAAAATCTTTCTCGGATACGCCCCCGGTGTTGGCAAGACCTACAACATGTTGAGCGAGGCGATCCGGCGGCGCGAACGGGGCGAGGACGTTGTCATCGGTATTGTCGAAACACACGGCCGGGCGCGGGTGGCAGAGCTGGCAGCGCAGCTTGAGTTCGTCCCCCGCAGGCGAATGGAATTCCGGGGAACGATCTTTGAAGAGATGGACGTGGATGCGATCCTCGCGCGTTCCCCCCAGGTTGTGCTGATCGACGAACTGGCGCACACCAATGTTGAAGGAAGCAGACACCGTAAGCGCTATGAGGATGTTCTGACTATCCTCGATGCCAAAATCGACATACTGTCAACGATCAACATCCAGCACATTGAAAGTGTGACAGCGACGGTGCAAAGTCTAACCGGTGTCACCGTGCGTGAGACGGTTCCCGACTGGGTGCTGCGCAAAGCGGATGAAGTGGTGATGGTCGATCTCACACCCGAGGCATTGCAGACCCGGCTGCGCCGTGGAGATGTCTACCCTTCGGACCGCGCCGAGCGGGCCCTGACGCACTTCTTCCGGCGTGGAAACCTTATTGCGCTGCGCGAGCTTGCACTTCAGCACGTTACTCGAGCGGTGGACAGAAGCCTCGACGAGTATGTGGCCAAAAAAAAGCTGGGAAGCCATTGGGCCGTGCATGAGCGCGTCGTAGTATGCATCAGCTCAAGCCCCGCAGCGCAGGAACTGATCGCCCGCGGAGCGCGGATGGCAGAAGCCACAGGCGGCGACCTCTTTGCGTTGCACATCGACACGGGCCAGGACCGCTCTGAAGACGAGAACCGCACTCTGGCAGGCAACAAACGCTTTGCCATCGACCTCCATGCCGAGGTCGCGGAGGTCAAGGGTACGAGCATCCCACTGGCCATCGCCGAGTTTGTGCGTGAGAAACGCGCGACGCAGGTAATTCTCGGCCGTTCAGCAGTACGTGGACTGCGCAAGTACCTCTATTACTGGGCAGTCCAGAGGCTGCTGCAAAATGCGCCGTTTGTCGATGTGCACATCATCACGCAGGAGTAAGCAACAATGCAGGACGAAACCCCTTGCCGGATTCTGGTTGTTGATGACGAGCCGCAGATAACACGGGTTCTGCGGTCATCCCTCACATCCAACGGGTACGAGGTACAGACGGCACAGGATGGCGTTGCGGCACTCGAAAAAATGGAGACGTGGGTGCCCGACATGGTGATTACCGACCTCGCCATGCCGCGCATGGATGGAGTTGATCTGTGCAACGAAATACGCGCTCACTCGAATATCCCAATCCTTGTCCTTTCGGTGCGCGACCAGGAGGCGTCGAAGGTTCGCGCACTCGATGCCGGCGCGGATGACTACGTGACCAAGCCGTTCAGCATTCAGGAACTGCTCGCGCGTGTTCGTGCCCACATCAGAAGACAGCGGACATCGGAGACCGAGGAGGAAACCGGGCCACTTGTGGTCGGTGATTTTCTCATTGACAGCCTCAGGCACCGCGTCGAAGTGCGGGGGCAGGAGATCCGGCTCTCACCTAAAGAGTTTGACCTGCTTCTCTACATGGCGCAGCGTCCAGAGCGGGTATTGACGCATCGTGCGCTCTTGTCCGCGATCTGGGGGCCTCATGCTGTTGGTCAGCCCGAATCGCTGCGAGTGCTTGTGGGACAGCTTCGCAGGAAGATCGAGCCGGGGCAGGAACCCAGATACATCCTCAATGAGCCATGGGTAGGCTATCGCTTTCAGCCTGACGAAAAACTGTAGCGACCGCTCTTCAGCACAAAGGGCCTCCCCACGCCTTCCCCTCTTTACGAATTTTTTATATCTCGCCTACGGCTTTTTTACGCGCGACAGAATGAACTGGAACCGTTGTTGTTGGAACGCTCAGTGACCGGTTCTAGGGCCGTGCTTCACTGGCGTCAATGGAGAGCCAGCATGTGGGATTTCCTGATGATTCTGTCCGGCATCGCCTTCTTTGCGATTGCCATCGCCTATACGTGGGCGTGCGAGAGACTGAGGTGGCGCAATGAGCATTGAAACGGTCGCTCTGCTCGCCGTCATTGTCTTTCTGATGGTTTACCTGGTCTACGCGCTGTTGCGCCCGGAGAAGTTCTGAATGGCTCCCAATGGATGGTTGCAGATTGCCGTATTTTTCGGTGCGCTGCTGGTGATTGCAAAACCCCTCGGGGTCTACATGGCGAAGGTGTTCGAGGGAGAGCGGACATTCGCTGACCGATTCTTCAATCCCATCGAACGGCTTTTGTATCGTCTGACCGGCGTGAATGAAACCCATGAGATGCGCTGGACAGAGTATTGCGTCGCGATGCTCCTATTCAGTGCAGTTACGATGCTGCTGACCTATGGGATCGAACGTCTTCAGCATCTTTTGCCATTCAATCCCCAACATCTTGGTGCCGTAGCGCCCGACCTGGCTTTCAATACGGCCGTGTCCTTCACTACGAATACCAACTGGCAGTCGTATGTGCCGGAAACAACGATGAGCTACCTGACCCAGATGCTTGGTCTGGCCACGCACAATTTCTGGTCGGGAGCTACCGGCATCGCACTGGCGATCGCATTGATTCGCGGCATCACACGCAAGGAAAAGAACACCCTCGGGAACTTCTGGGTGGATATGACGCGCGCAACGCTACGGGTATTGCTGCCACTGAGTGTCGTTTGCAGCCTCTTGCTCGTCTCGCAGGGCGTGATCCAGAACTTCAAACCCTATACGACAGCGCATGTCGTCGATGCGCAAACGACCACGGCAACAGGGGCCGATGGCAAGCCGGCAACTCAAAAAATCACGGAACAGACCATCGCACAGGGGCCGGTTGCATCGCAGGAAGCAATCAAGATGCTCGGCACCAACGGCGGCGGGTTCTTCAACGCAAACAGCGCGCACCCGTTTGAGAACCCCACGCCGTTCACAAACCTTCTGGAGATGCTCTCCATCTTTGTCATCCCCGCAGGGTTTACAGTCGTGCTTGGTCGTATGACGAAGTCCCCGCGTCATGGCTGGGCGATTTTCGCTGCCATGGCCGTTCTCTTTTTTGGCGGCCTATGCGTAGCGTACCGGGCGGAATCGCAACCGAATCCTCTGCTGCACGGAGTGAATCAACAAGTCACAGCATCGCAGTCCGGCGGAAATATGGAAGGCAAGGAGGTCCGGTTCGGCATCGCCAACTCGGCGTTGTTTGCCACCGTGACCACAGACGCCAGTTGCGGCGCAGTCAATGCGATGCATGACTCCTTCATGCCCCTTGGGGGGCTTGTTCCGCTCGTGAACATCATGCTCGGTGAAGTCGTCTTCGGTGGTGTGGGAGCAGGCTTGTACGGAATGTTGATCATGGTCGTACTGACGGTCTTCATCGCTGGCCTGATGGTCGGTCGAACGCCAGAATATCTCGGGAAGAAGATTGAGGCCTACGACGTGAAGATGGCCATGCTCTACGTGCTTATCTTTCCACTTTGCATTCTTGTTTTCAGCGCTATCGCGTGTCTCTCTCCCACCTATGGCCTGAGCAGTCTGAACAATGCAGGGCCGCACGGGCTCTCCGAGATCCTTTACGCCTTCACCTCTGCGACCGGCAACAACGGTTCTGCATTCGCCGGACTGAACGCCAACACGCACTTCTACAACCTCACCCTCGGTGCTGCGATGCTGATCGGGCGCTTTCTGATGATCGTCCCTATGCTGGCCCTGGCGGGAAATCTGGCAACGAAAAAACTTGTGCCGCCATCGTCCGGGACCTTTCCAGTCACAACGCCATTGTTTGCGGGTCTGCTGGTCAGCGTGATTATTATCGTTGGCGCGCTGACCTTCTTTCCCGTTCTCAGTCTTGGCCCCATCCTTGAGCACCTGTTGCTCTTCGCCGGAAAGGTATTTTGAGGAACTTCCATGTCAACTGTTTCAGTCTCCCACAGCGAAATCCAACAGGCACACACTACAGCAGGCCGTCCCGGCAAAGGAAACCGCCGCCCCCTCTGGGACAGCAAAATTGTGCGACAAGCCCTTCTCGATTCGCTGAGAAAGCTCAATCCGCGCACGATGATGCGTAACCCCGTAATGTTCGTGGTCGAAATTGGCAGCGCGATCACCACGGTGTTGCTGTTTCGAGACACAGGCGTGCATCATGCCGCCCTGCGGTTCGATCTGCAAATCACACTTTGGCTCTGGTTTACCGTGCTGTTTGCGAATTTTGCCGAGGGCATGGCCGAGGGGCGCGGCAAGGCGCAGGCAGATACGCTGCGGCGCGCGAAGTCGGAGACCCTCGCGCATCGTCTCCGTGAGCAGGGCATAACCGAGGACGTGCCGAGCTCGCAACTGCGAGCGGGCGACGTCGTAATGGTAGCGGCTGGAGAGATGATCCCCGGCGACGGTGAAGTTATGGACGGCGTCGCCTCAGTGGATGAGTCCGCCATCACCGGTGAATCAGCTCCTGTCATCCGCGAATCAGGCGGGGACCGCTCGGCAGTCACAGGAGGAACGAGGGTGCTCTCCGATCACCTGACGATCAGGATCACATCGAACCCAGGAGAGACCTTTCTGGACAAGATGATCGCGCTCGTCGAGGGGGCTGAGCGACAGAAGACCCCAAATGAGATCGCACTCAACATTCTGCTGGCCGGGTTGACTGTTATCTTCCTCCTCGCGGTAGTGACCTTGCAGCCGTTCGCTGTTTATTCCGCTGCGCCGCAGACGGTCTTTGTACTGGTCTCGCTTCTGGTGTGCCTTATTCCAACGACCATCGGCGGCCTGCTCTCAGCGATTGGCATCGCGGGCATGGACCGCCTCATTCAGCACAACGTGTTGGCCATGAGCGGACGCGCAGTCGAGGCGGCGGGAGACGTAAACACGCTGCTTCTCGACAAGACAGGCACGATCACTTTTGGCAACCGCCAGGCAACCGAGTTTGTCGCCGCACCCGGAATCAGCAACGATCAACTTGCCGATGCAGCCCAACTGTCGTCCTTGCCGGACGAAACGCCAGAGGGACGCTCCATTGTCGTGCTTGCCAAGGAACGCTATGGACTGCGCGGGCGCGAAATGGAGGAGATGAATGTGGAGTTCGTGCCCTTCAGCGCAACCACCCGCATGTCCGGTGTGAATATTCAGGGAAGCGAAATTCGCAAGGGCGCAGCCGAGGCAATTGCCCGTTTCGTGGAAGAGCGCGGCGGCAAGGTACCGCAACAGGTGCGCGAGGCAGTAGAGACCGTAGCCCGCGCCGGGGGCACGCCGCTGGTGGTTGCCCAGGACGCGCACGTACTCGGCGTAATTCACCTGAAGGACATCGTGAAAGGCGGAATGCGGGAACGGTTCGCACAACTGCGAACCATGGGAATCCGAACCATCATGATTACCGGCGACAACCCCCTCACAGCCGCTGCCATTGCGCGCGAAGCGGGCGTGGACGACTTCCTTGCCGAAGCGAAACCGAAGGACAAGATGGACCTCATCAAGCGCGAGCAAGCGCAGGGCAAGCTCGTCGCGATGACAGGCGACGGGACCAACGACGCTCCCGCGCTCGCACAAGCTGACGTGGGCGTAGCCATGAACACCGGTACGCAGGCGGCAAAAGAAGCGGGCAATATGGTTGACCTCGACTCAAACCCAACCAAGCTCATCGAGATCGTCGAGATTGGCAAACAGTTGCTGATGACCAGAGGCGCGCTCACAACCTTCTCCATCGCCAACGATATAGCAAAATACTTCGCAATTATTCCAGCCATGTTTGCCGGTGCATTTCCCGTCCTGAATGCGCTGAACATCATGCATCTGCGCACCCCACAATCAGCGATTCTGTCGGCGGTCATCTTCAACGCTCTGATTATCGTCGCCCTCATCCCGCTGGCGCTGCGCGGTGTGCGCTACCGGCCCATGCAGGCGTCGGAACTGCTTCAGCGCAATCTCTGGATCTACGGAGTCGGCGGCATTGTTGTGCCTTTCGTGGGAATCAAAGCCATCGACATTCTCATTACCGCGATACACCTCGTTTAGGAGTAGGCCATGCATAAGAATCTTGTGACCTCCGTTCTCTACACCGTAGTCACCGCCCTGTTGCTGGGCATCGCCTACCCGGTTTTCATGGCCGCTCTGGCGCATATGCTCTTCCCCTACAAGGCGGACGGACAGCTCCTCACAAAAAATGGCGAAGTGATTGGCTCACGGATTATCGGTCAGTCATTCACAGGCCCAGGCTACTTCCACAGCCGTCCCTCTGCGGCGGGTACCGGATACGATGCGACCTCTTCGGGAGGCTCCAACTACGCAGCCACCAACGCGAAATACATCGCCAGGGTCGAAGCAAATGTGCTCAACCTGCAAAAGAACGACCCAGGAATTGCAGTGCCCGTAGACCTGGTAACAACATCTGGATCGGGCCTTGATCCCGACATCACGCCGGCAGCGGCAGAGTTTCAGGTACCGCGCGTTGCAAAAGAATGCGGGCTATCTATACCAGTAGTCGAAGATATGGTTAGGAAGCATACGGAGTCCCGGCAGTTCGGCTTTCTGGGGGAGCCGCGGGTCAATGTACTCGAACTGAATCTTGCACTACTTGCAGTCTGTCCACAAGAGGCTGATCAATCACTTCCGTAGATCAATTTGCAGATTGTGCTGAGTATGACCCAGGCGAAGTAGTGAGAAGCTAGCGATCTGTTTCGGAAATCGTTGCAACAATCGTTCAGTTTTGCGTCACGATCTTGAACCAATATCTGTGGGCGGGCACACGTTTCGCCACTCGTTTGCGACCATCCTCAAGTCGCATGGCGAGGACGTGAAGGCGGTGCAGGAGCTACTACGGCACGCGAACAGGAGCGTAACGCTAAACCTCCACGCACAGGCCGCGACAGACATCAGGCGTGGAGCGCAGAGCAAAGTGGCAAGATTAGTTTTCCAATCCAAAGAGGGGCAGGCGGAGAAATGAACTCCTTATTGGACTTTTTCGGACCGGTGGCAATTTTAGGGGTTCCCGCTAAGCGGTTTGTTTTGTTGGCGTCCCCGACGGGATTCGAACCCGTGTTATCGCCGTGAAAGCCTCCGGAACTGAGGTAACTTATTGACTCTAATGGGAACGGGTGGCTCCCTCAGTCCCTCTTTAGACCTCTGGGCGCGCGGTATCGGACGGCAATTGGACGGTGATTCCGATGCCGTCTCGTGCCCGCGCTTCACCATCCAGGCGGTTTTGCAAACGTGCCCTTACGGTCAGTCACCATCCTCGGAAACTGGCTTGCGGCAAGTTCCCCTTGCCGGATACGCTTGATGAACGTCGCATACTGCCGGAGTTCCCGGCTGTGAAATTGATGTGGGTTGAGGATGCCAACCGGCAGCCCAATCTCCTGAGCGACGATACGCACCGGCTCCGCCAGATCGGAGTCGTTGGTGATCAGAACCGCCACCTCGAACCGTTTCATATAGGCGTCCCGCAGCAGGTGGGACCCGAGGTTCACATCCGAGCCCTTTTCTTCGGTCTTGTCCACCCACACCCTCTGCGGGGGTACCACGTCAGTCAGGTACATCGGAACCGAATGCGTCAGGAAGCGCCCATATTTGATGTGGAGGTTCGGAATCGTCCTGAGCGCCCGGATGTACAAGCCCTGATCGTGAGCAGAGGAGGGATTGTAAGCTCTTGAGCTGACGCGCGCCGTGAAATAGTGAAGTTCCTGGATTTTGTCCTTGGGGAGGAGGGTTTGGACGAGCTTGCTGAGGTCAAGCCACTTGTAGGGCGTACGCTTCAGGGCACCGTAATACAGATTGAATCCATCGACATAAGCGTTTACGATCGCCACTCACTGCTCCGGACACTCGACCTTGACACATCGGGGTGACCCTGTAAAATTGTAATAGAAACTCCCCCTGCCCCTTGGTGGGCAGGAAGCGAGGCCGGCCTGCAAAGGCTGGCCTCAGTGTTTTTGGAAGGAATGAAAGATTTTTCAATGTTCTGGGATCATTCAGGGAGCTGTTGGACGATCCGGGGGCGAGCGTTCTTCGTCTACTGGGCGGACGCCTGATCTCGGATCACACTTGCCAGAATCGGAGAACTATTTTCGCCAATGTCGCTCGCTCGCGTTGGATATTCCATGCTCCATTCCGCAAGAAAATGGAGGAGGCGAGAGACGGCTATGCCGCGCGGCTCCAATAGAGAGTATTGGACGTGCGGCACTTTTCTGCTCAGATCGTTGCGAACGATGAGTCCATCGCGTTCCATCTGGCGTAGTTGCTGAGTCAGCATCTTTTTGGACGCGGCTGGGAACAAGCGACGCAGTTCTCCGAGCCTCGCCGGCCCTTCTTGAAGTCGGCAAAGAATGCCGATCTTCCATTTTCCTTGAACTAGGTTGACCGCAAATCGGATAGCGGCTTGCTCCTGTTGCGAAAACTGGCAGTGCCCCGAGATCACGTTGCGTGAGGATTCGGAAGGACTGCAACGACTCGACACACGATGCAGCGCGGTTGTAGGTAGGCTCCCGTAACCGTCCTCAGCCCCCTTGAAATTGGCTTTTACCGCCGCCCGCGCCACATGGCACCGCCGCTTCTCAACATTGGCGGACTTGCGCACTGCCTCCTCGGAGCAATCCTTAGAGCGGTGTTCCGTTACTTGCTAAAGGCATCTTCGGAGGCGTTTTGGGGCACGCAGATTTGAATTGGCGGCAAACTGATCGCCTATACTTTTGGAATCGGTGGTTAATCCCCCTCGGGCAGAAGCTCGCAAATGCCGCCAAAGGACACTCGCCGGCAAGATCTGACGTGGAGTTGGGCCTGCTCAACGGGGCATCCGGCCACCGATCAGGCATTGGATGCTGCTGCCCAAGCAGCCTGGCCCTATGCTGTTCTTTGCGCCTGGACGTACCTGAATGATCGCGATTCCGCGCACGACCTGATGGACCACGCAGTCCAAAATGCGGCGGATTACCTTGAACGGCACCCGGGCAGACCTGTCCAAAAACTGACCGCGCGCATAAAAAGCGTCCTTCGCCGGCGCGCCAAACAATTAACGGCAAAGCGAGGCCGCGAGCTTTCGCATGGCTCGCTTGCCGATCTGGAGCAGATGTACTCTGAGCGGCCTGAGATCGAGCAGCGGATATATGCGTACGAGGTGTTGGCTCAATTGTCCCCTTTTGCGAATTCCATTGTTCATTGGCGCTGGCTGGAATACTCGTGGCGAGAGATTGCCAAGGAATTGGGCATGGATCACACAGCGGTACGCCGCGCATACTTTCGGGAGTTAGAATCGGTTGTTCGAAGCCTCTCCCGGCCAGGAGCTTCTCCTCAATGAGATTGAATCTGCGGCGGTCCTCACGGGCGGAGAACCGCTTCGAGAAATGGATTGCTCAGCGCCATCAGGAACGTGTGCTGGCAGGCGACACGACTGTTGTGGGTCCATGCCCCGATGAAGCTTTTCTGGAGGATTTGGCGCGCAGGTCAAGAAGGATTGCGCTATCGGACCCGCGAGTCGATCATGCCGCAACCTGCTCAATATGTATGAACCGGCTATTGGCGCTGCGTTGCGAGCACCGTTCGCGCCAGCAAAAGCTGGTGTTCGCAACCGCTATCGCAGTCTGCGTAATCATTGCCGCAATTGTGACAATCACTCGATATGAGATAGGAAATCACTCTTTAGCCTCGAATATGGCCCCAATTGCTGAAACAGTTAACCTGTGGGATACCGGCGCATTCCGAGGCCAACAGCCGGGCCCACTGCAATCCGTCTCTTTGCCTGCCGCCCTCGTTCGGGTGAGAATCATATTGCCGCGATTCAGTTCACCTGGACGGTATGTGGTGGCGGTTACTCACGATCCGAGCGGAAATGGAGTGGTCGCCGAGGCTACTGCCAATGCGACCAGCAGCGGACAGCAAGAAATTATAGTGGCCGATCTCGATTTACGGAGCGCGAGGGCCGGCCGATACTACCTTGCCACAACGCATGAACAAGATCAGGCGGCATACTACTATCCGCTCCAAATTAAGTAGAAGATGCATTCGACACTTGGTAGATGCGATGGCGCATCACCCTGTTCTAAGCAAACCCCAAGATGGGAATGTCTGCCCAGGCGTATGATCGGAACTTGCGATTGGCAGCTCTCATTGTAGCAACCGTGGGATTCAGCCATGGTTTGTAACGGTCGTCCCATGGATGTAGCTGATTGCATGATCGAGTTGTCGATCATTGCCGAGTCGCTGGTTTTGCCAATCAAATTCGATCATCTCGTCAGGCTCAATTGGTGTTCCCTCCAAAACCGCCCCCTTCCATGTGTAATAAGCTCCGGTGGGAAGCGCGAGCCTGAAACCTTTGCCGACTTTCATGGATGTCGCTGAGAGAAGCCGTCCAGCGGTTTTTTCGCCGATAATCGTAGCCAGCTTATTTTCTCGCGCGAATGCGACAATCATTTCAGCAGCGCTCGCAGTGTGTCTGTCTACGAGCAAAACAATCATTCCATGAAACGGCTTCTCCCCCAATCCTTCCGTTTGAAGCACGATTGGCTTCTTTGCCAGCATCACGGGCGCAAATTGCAGCGCGAGAAGCCAGAGTGCTTTGGTTGATGAGGGTATGTGGGAAAAGCGAGGGTACCCGAGTTTCTCCGAGTTGAGGCTCTTCGTGATCCGCCTCCTGTCCAGAGCAAATCCAACTGGGGTTCTTTCTGGTGTCAACAGGCTCATGACGCGCAGCGCGCCGATACCCCCTCCCGTATTCCCCCGGAGATCAATAATCAGGCGTGCGATTGCGCCCAGCTTCTCTACTTCGCTGGAGATTGCGTTGGCCACTTTGACACCCACCATACCAGGGAACATCGTAACCTTCAGATATCCCAAGCCGTCGTCGATGAGTCGGGCATCAACGAGCGTCGGCTGAATGAATTGAAGCTTTTTCCCTCTGGGGCGGGCTACATCGACTGACACCGTGCGTCGTTGTTCATCGTTGCCAACGATCTCAAGGCTGGTCTGCTTTCCCATTGAGAAGACCGGATGCTCGGGCGGCGAGACATCGCGACCATCGACGCTGAGGAGTATGTCCCCCGGTGAGATCCTCGCAATGCTGGCGGCTCCGCCGGCATGGACATCTTGAAAAATCCAACGCTTGCCGTAGGGAGTATCGTCGGCAAGGTAGGTCGCGCTGAGCGCAGCGCGGCTGGACGCTCTGCGGGCGCTGCGGTGGAAGAAGCCCAAATGCGACGTGTGCAATTCCGCCAGAAGATCGCTCATTGCCTGCTCAAAGGCGTCTGCGGTTGCCGCTCCTTCAATCAATGGCCAATGGCGCTCCACAGCCGCCTGCCAATCTGCGTTCAATTTCTCCGGTGAATAAAATCGTGTCTGCAATGACTTGAGCACGTTGCCCAGGATTTCATGCCGGTCTTTCGTGGAGAGTTGCATGGTTGAATTTGTCGTCATCGACCGCTCCTGAACAAAATCTCTCTTGCCGGTTTCTTGAAGAGGCTGCCGCTTGGTTCGCCAACCAGCTCGAATCCGGCCCAGTAGTAGGGCGGCGCGCCGGAGTGCAGCATGTCGAGCTGCGCCCGCCGCAACGCCTCTGCTTTTCCCGCGCCAGTGCCGAGCTGCCGATAGAAATCAATCATCAGTTGCGCGGTTGCCTGATCTTCAACTTCCCAGAGCGTCGATACAACACTCTGTGCTCCTGCCTCAATGAAAGCGTTAACGATATTAGCGACTCCCTCTTCTCCTACGGGGCCGATGCCTGTGTCACAGGCCGAGAGCGTTACCAGGCTGGCATTGAGAGGCAATCGCCTGATTTCGCGCACCTGGAGGAGTCCATCATTGACGGGCGGGTTCTCGGGTGCGAAGACAAGAGCGGAACGATCCGGGAATTCGGAATTGGCATATCCGTGCAGGGCAAGATGAATGACGTTGAACCGACTGAGCGGAAGACGCTTGAAATCTGTCTCGGTAGCGTGGTTGCCCAGTAAGACCGTGCTTGGTTTGGGAAAATCAGCGGCAATTGTCTCCACTTCGTTGCGGCTTTCCGGCAGAGCGATCAGTTGTTGTCGCTCCGGCCCGGAAATGGCCCTGCGGATATCCGCAATCAATGTCATTGAGGGCGGTTTGGATGTCCAGGCCGCTATTCCCAAATACGGCAGGTCCTCTCGCGTCATCGAGGTTGTACGATGCCTGAGCATATCGAGCACGGTTCCCGACGGCGCCACCGTCATCAAATGCGAGTTGAGGATGTATTGCCCGGAATCCACCAATGCGGAAAATGGCAGGAGATGTAACTTGCTATCCGGAACCACAATCACGGCCTGCTTCTCTTTGAATTCCGGTATGCCGCCAAGCAGACCGTCGAAGAGTCGTTGTGCCAGGGGCAAATCCGTCTTCTGCTCGACCAACTCGGACCGGTACTGCGCCGCTTCTCGTTCGAGGATGGACTTCGGCGGCAGGGTGTAGCGATGAACAGTGTCTCGTGCAATCGCGAGCGCATAGGAATTTGGATCGGCCAGCACATATTCGACAAGGAGCTCAGATGGTTGCATGGCACGCTGCAATTCGGCCAGGGGAACCGGTTTCGGCGGTGTATCAATCGCTGATGCTGCTCCTCCGGGGAGTTGCTGTTCCGCAGCGTAAATGGCGGCCAGGGTATTGGTTCTTGCTTTTGGATCATCGGTGTCGAGTAGCTGTACATTCAGTTTCGTAAGGCGAATCTCCTCAGCATCCGGCTCGCTCGGTGCAATCGTTTCGTGATGAGTAAGTGTCTGCGCCTCTACCCGTCCGCGCGCGCGCTCGATGGCCCGGAACGCATCTGCCATTCTGCCCTGTTCGGTGAGCGATACAAAATACCCGGCATAGACGGTGCTCAGATCGCTCAGCAGTTGCCGTTCCACCATCGGTGTTGGAACTTTGCTCAGGAGCCCATCCAGCAGGTCGGCGCTTTTCCCATAGAGATCGTTCGATGCCTTTACGTTCCCCATCCGCGCCATGATTTCTGCTTTGATCGCAAGATTTTTCGGCGCGAAATACAGCTCGTCGGGGATTTTGCGGTTGGCATCAATGGCTTCGTTGATCGCCGCCAATGCTGGTTGCAGTGCGTCTTGATGGAGGTATGCGCTTGCCAAGGACCCGTCCACCTGTGTCAATCCGCGCCAATACAAAAGCTGATTGGCGTACGAGGCCGATGCGGTAAGGTCGGATATAGTCTGAGGCCAGTTGCCCATTTGCTCGTAAACGTCCGCCCTCGTTTGGTAAAGCTCATAGAGATGCTCCGTGAGATGGTAAGCAGAAACCTTTTGCATCTCGGTGGCGGCCAGCGCAAGAGCTTCTTTGTTCTTGCCGAGGCCACTCAAAGCCTCAATCTTGGCCGTGATGGCGATAGAGGGATACGCTACCCCTCTGGTCTTCGTGGCAACCCTGATCGCCTCATTTAGTGGTCCGAGCGCCTCTTTATATTTGTGCAACTCGACCAAGCCCGTGCCATAGACGCTCGCATATCGAACCTGAGCGGCAGGATCGGCAACCTTCGCCACCGTCCATGCCTTCACCACGTCTTTTTTGGCAGTTGCGATGTCACCGAGCAGGAACGCCGCTATGCCTTGCTCGCCAATTGCTCGCGAGGCGAGCAGAAAATGATGCTGCCGCATAGCCAGAGTTTCTACCTGTGCCCATGTATCCCGTGCCATGCCGGAATCGTAGTTCACTTCGAGCATTCCCAGAATAGTCAGAACCCGAAGCCGTGTTTCGGAGTCGCGTGCCTCGGGCAAGCTCAGATCGTGCCGTAAAGTCGCAATCTGGCTAGGGAGAGTCGTTGTGGATTCGCTGTGCGCTGGCATCTGGCTCACCCGCGCGTAGAGGGCCTTCGAGGGCCGATGCTCCTGTGTGAACTGCAATTCGGCTTGATGATAGAGGGGCGCGGCGGCAATCCAGCTATTGAGCCACGACACCTTGTCGGCCCGCTCCAAGAGCGCCTCTGGCAAATCGGGCTTTCTGCGGTGGACGATTCGATATCCAACCGCACCCAGAGAGACGGCGACGAGCACACCGGCAGTGATGCGAACAGCAGGGGAGGAGGCAATTCGCATGAGGCCCCATTTGAACTTCAGCGTTTATGATGCCAGATTGCACTCAGCATGAGCAATTTTCCCAATTCAAATTCAGAGCAGCAGCTTGTTCCCTGGCGGGCATACGAACGGCAGCCAAGACCAACGTGCCGGATCTGGCGTGTTTCTGATTCGATGTATAGCTGTGGAGCTTCAGCGGCCATTCCTCATGCTGACCAGATTATGTATCAGAAAACGAATCGGGAAGAAAAGCTCACTCCGTTTGCCCTCTTTGCTTGGGTGAGGCGATAATATCGTCGTGCGCTGCGGTTTGGGTTTGGTCGGGATGAAGATGCCCGCGTTTCAAAGCGCGTTCTTTGATCATGACGAAGAAGATAGGAACAAGAATTAACACATGGATCGTGGAGGTAATCATGCCCCCGACGATTGGCGCCGCGATTGGCTTCATCACATCGGAGCCGATGCCCGTTTCCCAGAGGATCGGCGCAAGACTGGCGATGACCGCGATCACGGTCATTAGCTTGGGACGGAGCCGCAATACCGCTCCTTCCATTGCGGCGGCTTCTATGTCCGCATTGGTGAGTGGCTCTCCCGTTTCCAGACGGTTTTCCAACGCTTCGTGAAGATAGACGACCATGACCACCCCGGTCTCAACGGCAACGCCAAACAGCGCGATGTAGCCCACCGCAACGGCAACGCTAAAATTGTAGTGAAGAATCCATTGCAGAAGCAGCCCTCCGGTCATGGCGTAGATCGTGGGAAAAATAAGAACGAGCGCTTCCGTCACAGAATGGAAGACCATGTATAGCAGCAAGAAGATCACGAAAAAGACGATTGGCAGGATGAGTTTCAGGCGCTGTTTCGCCGCCAACTCAAATTGATACTCGCCCGACCATTGGAAAGTGTAATTTGCGGGCAGTTTTAGCTTGTCTTGAATTAGTTTATTGGCCTGGGAAACGAACCCGCCGTAATCTGTAGTATTCAGGTCGATGTAGATGTAGCCTGTCAGCGCTCCATCCTCATCGCGGATCATGGCCGGACCCTTTGAGAATGAAATGTTTGCCACCTGTCCGAGAGGGATCTGTGCGCCCGATGGTGTTCCAATGAGAACCCTGCGCATCGCTTCCACGTTATCTCGAAATGCTGGTTGATAGCGGACGTTGATGGGGTAGCGTTCCCGTCCTTGGATGTTCTCGGCGATGTTCTGGCCGCCGATTCCGGAGGCCACGGCAGTCTGGACATCCGCGATGGTCAGTCCGTAGCGGGCAGCTTCCTCTCGATTGACGGCTACGTTGACATAAAATCCTTGCGCCACCTTTTCCGCAAAAATAGACCGGACCTGCGGCATGCTCGAAAGCACAGTCTGAATCTGCGCAGCGACTTTTTGGATACCATCGACCGTGGTTCCTTGCACTTTGATGCCAAGCGGAGTTTTTATGCCGGTCAATTCCATATCCAGCCGGTTCTCCACGGGCATGGTCCAGGTGTTGGTAAGTCCCGGAAACTGGAGCTTGGCATCCATCGCCTGAATGAGCTTTTGATACGTCATGCCAGCGGGCCACTGATTGCGCGGCTTCAGCATCAGCGTTGTATCGAACATGTCGAGCGGAGCATTGTCGGTTGCGCTGTCGGAACGTCCAACGGCGCCAAAGACGCTTTCCACCTCCGGGAAGGTTCGTAGAATCTTGTCCTGCTCTTGCAGCAACACCTTGGCCTGTCCAATGGAGACCCCAGGCAGCGCGGTGGGCATATATAAAGCTGATCCTTCAAAGAGCGACGGCATGAACTGGCTGCCCAGGTGAAGAGCGAGCGGAAGCGTCACAAGCAGGAAAATCAGGTTGACGAGAATCGTGAGTTTGCGATATCTCAGGCAGAAGCGAAGTATTGGCCGGTAAATGGCCTGCGTAACACGGGAGATAGGGTTGTCGTTTTCCGGTCGCAGGCGGCCACGGATCAGCATCACCATCAGCACCGGAACAAGTGTTATGGCCAAGATGGAGGAACAGGCTTCGGAGAGTGTCTTGCTCCACGCCAGCGGGCGGAACATCCGTCCCGACTGCGCCTGTAGCATAAAGACCGGCAGGAAGGACACGATGATAATCAGCAGCGAAAAGAACAGCGCCGGGCCGACCTGCTTGGCTGCGCGGATCAAGACCGTGCGGCGTTCCGGCTCTGTGACTGGGGTGTTGCTGTCCTGCTGGCGTTCCGATAAATGGCGATACCCATTTTCGACCATCACAATCGAAGCATCAACAAGAACTCCAATGGCGAGAGCCAGGCCGCCCAGCGACATAATGTTCGACGTGACGCCGAGAAAGTAAATGGGCAAAAACGACACCACGACCGCAATGGGTAAGGCGATGATGGCGATGAGCGCCGAGCGGAAGTGAAACAGGAAAATGATAATGATCAGGCTGACAATGATCACTTCTTCCAATAGGTCACGCTGGAGCGTTTCGATCGATGCTTCGATCAGGCCAGAGCGGTCGTAGCCGGTCATGATTTTGACGCCCGGAGGCAGCGACGGCGCAATCTCGCGCAGTTTCTGCTTGACGCCTTGAATGACCTTCAAGGCGTTCTCGCCTTGACGCATGACGATGATGCCGCCGACCGTCTCGCCTTTGCCATTCCATTCGGCGACCCCTTCGCGGATGTCGGGGCCAAAACTGACGGTGCCGACATCGCGGATCAGCACTGGCGTTCCATTTTTGCTGCCCACCGCCACGTCCGCTAAATCATTTAAGGAATGCAGGTAGCCCAGTCCGCGGATCATGTATTCGGCGCCACTTAGGTCTAGCAGCCGTCCCCCCACTTCATTCGTGCTCTGCTTGACACGGTCAATCACGGTAGAGAGTGGAATGCCGTAGGCCAACAATTTATTTGGATCGAGTTGCACCTCATACTGGCGTACGTAGCCGCCGATGCTCGCGACCTCAGCCACACCGGGCACCGTTTCCAACTGATAGCGCAAATGCCAGTCCTGCAGGGTGCGCAGGTCGGCCAGGCTCAGGTTGTGGCTTGTATCGACAATGGCATACTCATAGACCCAGCCTGCGCCGGTCGCGTCGGGACCAATCGCGGGATGCACGTTGGGCGGCAGTTGCCCGCTGATCTGTTGCAGGTATTCGATTACGCGGGAACGCGCCCAGTAGAGGTCCGTGCCATCCTGAAAAACAACATAGACATAGGAATCGCCAAACATGGTCTGTGCACGAACTGCTTTCACACGCGGTGCAGCGAGGAAGCTCGTCACAATGGGATAGGTGACCTGATCTTCGATGACATCCGGCGGTTCACCCGCCCAGCTCGTATGAATAATCACCTGCACGTCCGAGATGTCCGGCAATGCGTCGATGGGCACGTGTTTGAGCGACCAGATACCAGCCAGCGTTAGAAATACCACCGCAGTGAAAACCAGGAAACGATTATGGGCGCAACCTTCAATAATTTTGGAGAGCATGGTTACATGCCTCCTTCAGCGTTCACATGGAGCATCTTGGTCGCAAGCATTTTCCCGTTCTGCTGTGCGGTAATGGTGGTCTGCCAACTGCCGCCGGAGCCGAGATTGCCCTGACCTTCATACAAACCGTTGCCTTTGTCCGTTAGGGTGACGGTCGTCTTCATCGCGGACATGCCCATTGCAGGCATCGCTGGCATATAGAACGTGACAGCCACTTGCGCTCCGCTGATTGGCGCTCCAGATGCATTCGTGAGTCGGACGCGGAAGGTATTGCTGCCTTTACGAGCTGGAGTGGGGTCGGTGGTGAAATCTATTTTGGCTTGCGCACTTGGCGGGGCGTTGTTACTTCCCGCACCGGGCGGAGGAGGAGCAAAGGAACCCGCAGCGGCCTGAAGCTGGCTTTCCGAGTCAATGAGGAAGTTCGCAGAGGTGACAATTTTCTGGTGTGCTTTGAGCCCCTTCAGCACGACGAATTCATCCCCTGCCCGTGGACCAAGGACCACTTCTTTCGGATCGAGGTTGCCATCGCCCTGATCGAGAAAAACGACCGAACGAGTTCCTGTTTGAAAAACTGCGGATGCAGGAACGACCAATTGGCGACCCAGTGGCGCTTTCAAATCGACATTCACAAACATCCCGGGCTTAAGCTCCAGACCACGGTTGGCAATCACTAACCGGACGCGAACCGTCCGCGTTGCCAGATCGACTTGGGGAAGAATGTCATCGATGCGTCCGTAGAAAGTCTGTCCGGGATACGAATCGACAGTGATGGAAGCTGCGTCTCCCGGTTTCAGCCGTCCCACGTCGTTCTGAAACACTTGCGCGTACACCCAGACACGGGACAGATCGGCCACGGTATAAAGCCTTGTCGACGGTTCCACATACATATTCGGCAGCGCGTTGTATTCCGTGATATAGCCGGACACCGGGGAATTGATCGTGAGATCTGTGATGGGCTTGCCCGTGGCTTTGAGCTTGTTCAGTTCGCTTTGCGGCACCTCCCACTGCTCAAGCCGCTGTTCGGCCGCGACCGTCAGGGCGGCCGCTCCAGACGCCACTCCATCAACGGTGCTCGCGCTGAGCGCCTTCTGATTCTTCCGCGCCAGCAGATATTCCTGCTGCGTCGCGACAAGATCGGGACTATATACGGTGAAAAGAGGTTCGCCCTTGCGGACGTATTGGTAAACTGCATTCGCAAATACTTTGCGGATGTAACCCGGAAAGCGCACCTGCACATATGCGAGCAGGCGCTGGTCGATATCGACGTTTCCAGTGGCCCGGACATCATTGCTTAGTTGCTTGTACTCGACCATTCCGGTCGTGACGCCAATACTCTGCATCCTTTGCGGCGTGATTTGTACCGGTGTCAGCGTCATTTCCGTTGGCTCCTGCGGCGACTCTGCGGTTGGAGGGCTCGTCATTCCAGGCATGCCGGTGGATTTGGAGGCAGGGGCAACCGTAGGGCCCTGAGCGACTGGTTGTTCGGCGGTGGGCTGAGAGGAATTCGCCCTTGCAGGCGCCGCAACACGGTGGGAGCGATAGAAAAGTAATCCGGCAATGACAATCGCAAGAATCCCAATCCAAACGAGAGAAGTCCGCACAACATACTTATTCATCGCAGTGTCGCTCCTGTCAGGGTTTCCAGATGGGCTAAAGTAGTTTCGTGATCCGCCAGCACCTGCGCCTCGTCGAGTTTCATGTTCAGCACGTTCACGAAATAGAGGAGCACGTGCGTGAGCACATCGCGATTGCTGGCATAGGCATTCAGCGTAGAGCGGTAAGCGGCATCCGATTGCGGAATCAATCCTTCCCGGTATTCTTTCAAAAGCTCCTCATCATTCCTCACAGTGACGTACCCGCGCTTTACCTGAGCAAGCTGCTGCTGCAAGTGGGCGTCGAGAGTTTCTTGCGACTGGGCAAGCTTTTCCGCGGCCTCT
Organism: Acidobacteriota bacterium; assembly: GCA_018268775.1. Lineage (GTDB taxonomy): Bacteria > Acidobacteriota > Terriglobia > Terriglobales > Acidobacteriaceae > Edaphobacter. The sequence goes on from JAFDVV010000019.1 coordinate 208,941, forward strand.
GCAACTTCGGCGTGGGTGCGCGCTCTCCGCGGCAGGCGAATGTTGAAGGTGAACATGTAGTAGTCGGGGTATTTGCGGTCATTCTGCTGCCACATGTAAGCAAGGCCGAAGTCTGGCTTCCCTTCACGCTTGGCGGATGCAAGCGCGGCATTTGCTTGATTTACAGAACTAGCGTCTACCTGAATCTGCGGATTACTCTCTTTTACCAGCCCCAACAAATCATCTGAGGAGCGCTGAAGGGAATTTTCTTTCAGGGCTTCAGCCACTATATCCGGAGAATTCTGATCGCGATGCAGCAGCGCTTTCAGGTCCGCTTCAGTGTCGCCCCTTTGCTCGTTATTCGAGGTGATCTCCCTTAAGATTTTTGTGCGCTCCACCTGGGCCTGCAAAACATCGGCCTGCAAGCCCTGGCCGACCTGATAACGTGCGGTCGCATCCTTAATGAGCTGGTCAAGAACGCGCTCGTTTTCGCGCAGGATGCCGAGCGCCTCTTGCAGGTACGCCAGATGGATATAGTCCACCTTGACGGCGTCGGCGACACTGGCAGTGGTCGCTCCAAGTTGCATATCCATCACGTCCGCTTGCCGCTTCGCCACTTCGCCGCGCAAACGCAGCTTGCCCGGATAGGGCAATTCCTGCGAAGCTCCAATGCCGATGTACGCGAAATTGTTATTGGTGTATCCCGCAAAAGGTCTCGGGCTGCCAACGCTGAATTGCTGATACGTGAACGTCGGATCAGGCAGCGTGCTTACCTGGCGCGGAACTTGCTTTGCCGCCTGCCAGGCATAATCTGCCGCTGTTATTTGCGAGTTGTTCTGGCTCGCTTCCGTCAAAAGCTCGGATAGTGGCGTCGGCGCATTCGAAGAAGCCTCTTGCCCGAATGCGCCAGTCGAAGCAGCAACGATAATGAGCATGGCGGTCAAGAACCGGACCATGAGCATACGAAATCTCCAATCTCAAAAACGGTTCGCAATTCAGGAATGAGCAGACGCGCGGTTGCGCTGCTGCTCAAGCACACGAAGCGTGAGAGAGGAGTTTGCTAAATTCGGAGGACGGAGATTGCCGCAGGCGGAGATTGCGGAAGCGTGTATGTATGCTGTGGAGCATCACTCGGCAAACCTGTGGGGATATGCAGGAGAGCGATGAGAGGAAGACCGGCTGTCCCGTTCAGCGAGTTCTGAAGATGGGCAGTTGAAAGTTGCGCCACATTCCACGAGCTCGCTGCCGGAAGTTCCGTGCTGCAGCAATTGTGCGAGGCCGGCATTTTCATATTGCCGCACTGGCTTGCCATCTGCTTACAGCAGGCGCGTTCCGCAGAAGTCAGATGTGTACCCGGAACAACGCAGGCCATTGCCGGCGTCACCAGCGGCAGGAACACTGCAAATATCAGCGCGAAATGGCGTACGGCCTTCACGGCAGCTTCTATTGTACGCTAGGTTGGCAAGGCGCCTGATGGTAGGTGTCCAAACGTGCCTGGCAATGGTGCATTCACACACTCCGGAGTTTGCAATCAGACCTTGTAGAATTTGCATCTACAGAAAGCAGAGGCGTATCTTCATCAGGATGAGGCTCAAGGCCACATGCTCGTTGTTGCTGTTCCTTCTGGTGGGCGTTCAGGGGTTTGCATCGGTGTGCGCTGTGCGCTGCGAGACGATGGCGAGCATGGGTTCTTTGAGCCGGATGTCAGGGATGGCGAATTGTCAGATGGCATCCCAATCCGGTTCCAATGATCAGGAGATGGCCGCTTATATATCGTCTCAGTCTTGTGCCGGCCATCTCTGCACGAACGATTGGACGTTTCTCCAAAATCAAGTTGACCATGAACTGAACGTTGCAGCATTGCCAATGGCCTTTGCAGGTCATCCCATAGTGCCCATTCCAATTGCAAGCCGTTTGCAATTCGATGCCAATCGAAGTACGCGCTCCATCCCGCCTTTCGATCCACTCATTTCCAATCTCCGCGTCTAGTCTCGGTCTTCGCCGCGTCTTCGCAGGCTGAACGAATGAGATGTGTCGCTCATTGACAGCGACATTCTTCCGTTCCGCCTCCGCGCACAAATCCTGCCGTCAATTCATCTCCGCATTCCTGGCTCCAATGGGCCAAATGCAGGCGTGAGCTGAATTCCTTTAGGGCAGAAACAGATCAGGAGAAGTTATGTACAAAAACGACAAAACCGAGGATCGCGGTATTTTCCCTGTCAGCCGCCGCCGCTTCGTTCAGGGTCTGGCCACGGGTGGAGCGCTCGCGGCACTGGAATGGGGCGGGCTGCGGGCCTTTGGCGAGGCCGCGCCGCACACGCCACCAACTCTTTCGGGCAAGCATTTCGAGCTTACGATCGATACTTTGCCGGTGAACTATACGGGAAAACGTTCCGTAGCGACCGCAGTAAATGGCTCAGTACCGGGACCGATTCTGCGATGGAAAGAAGGCGATTCGATCACGATAGCCGTGACCAACCGCCTGAAGGAACCGACTTCGATTCACTGGCATTCCATACGACTTCCATCGGATATGGACGGCGTGCCGGGATTGAGCTTTTCCGGCATCGCGCCCGGCGAGACTTTTCACTACCGCTTCCCCGTGGTGCAGAACGGCACCGCATGGTATCACAGCCACAGCCGTTTCCAGGAGCAGCTTGGACTGATTGGCGCCATCATTATCGAACCCCGTCATAAAGACCCCATTGAGTTTGACCGAGAGTATGTGGTCTTTCTCTCCGACTGGACCGATACCAATCCGGAAATACTCTTCAACAATCTGAAAGAGCAAAGTAACTATTACAACTATCATCGGCTTACCTTGCCTGACTTCATATCCGAGGCGAAACGGAATGGCCTGAGACGGACCATTTCCGACCGGCTTATGTGGGCAAAGATGAACATGAGTCCGATGGACATTCTCGATGTAACGGGTTCGACCTATACCTACCTGCTGAACGGAAATAATCCAACCACGAACTGGACGGGCCTCTTCAAGTCCGGAGAACGAATCCGCCTTCGCTTCATCAATGGATCTTCCATGACAGCTTTCGATGTGCGCATACCGGGTTTGTCAATGACGGTGGTGCAGGCCGATGGCAACGACACGGAGCCGGTCAAAGTGGATGAATTCCGTATCGCTGTTGCCGAGACTTACGACGTAATTGTTCAGCCGCGGGACGATGCCGCGTATACCATTTTTGCGCAATCACAGGACCGCAGCGGTTATGCACGTGGAACGCTCGCCTCCAGGATGGGAATGACAGCAGCGGTTCCTGCCATGGACCCGGTTCCGATGCGCACAATGATGGCTATGGGCATGCCTATGGGCAACATGAAGGGCATGAAGATGGGGGGCATGGAAGGCATGAACATGTCCGGTGTCGATGGCATGACGAAGAAAGACATGTCCGCGCCGAACGGAAATTCCGAGAACAAAGAACAAGACATGTCTGGAATGGACATGGGCGGCCAGAGCATGTCCGGCATGAACATGGGCAATCAGAGCATGGAAGAGATGGACATGGGTTCTCATCCGGCGAAGCACGATATGGCAACCAAGCCTCCCGAGATGCAAGGCATGGCCGGCATGGAGATGGGCAACAGCACCGGCACTATACCTTTTCCGCAACCCGGTCCAAACACCATGCCCATCATGTCCATGTCCATGGCTGAAATGAAAAGGGCTGAAGCAAAGCTGAAGCCGTCCAACCCCGTGAAGCTGCATACGGGACCGCAAATTGATAACGTGCCGATGGAGGTCACTGAGCGGCTGAACGATCCCGGTATCGGATTGGAGAACAATGGGCGGCGCGTGCTGACCTACGCCGATCTGCGCGCGCGCTATCGCGGCGTGGATGGAAGGCCGCCGACGCGGGAAATCGAGTTGCACCTGACGGGCAACATGGAGCGGTTCATCTGGGGGTTCAACGGCGAGAAATTCTCCAGCGCCGAACCAATTCACATGAAGCTCGGGGAGCGGATTCGCATTGTGCTTGTCAACGACACGATGATGGAACACCCAATCCATCTGCACGGCCTATGGAGTGAACTGGAGAATGGGCATGGGGCCTTCAACCCGTACAAGCACACCATCAACGTGAAGCCTGCTGAACGGGTGAGCTATCTCGTCAGCGCGGACACGCCCGGACATTGGGCCTTTCACTGTCATCTGCTCTATCACATGGAGGCTGGGATGTTCAGAACGGTGGTGGTGTCATGAGCGCCCGCGCGAATTTTCACAGCAAAACCGCATGGTTGAAATCCGCTCTTTACGCCTCCATGGCGGTCATCGTCGGAATCATGCCGTTTCTGTATTCAGCGCCGCTTTCCGCCCAGGCGTCAGAGGCGCCCGGCAAAGTGGTCGCTACCATTCCCGGCTCCCAGTCTCCGGTCCAGGATGACAAAATCTTTAAGCATGTGCTGCTGGATCAATTTGAAGGGCGCACGAACGGTGCGAACAACGAACTGCGTTGGGATGGAGAAGCATGGGCGGGCACGGACATGAACCGGCTCTGGCTCAAATCGGAAGGGTTTGCCAGCGCCAGCGGCGTAAGCGATGGCGACCAGGAATTTCTGTATGACCGTCCGATTTCACGGCTAAAGTATTTCGACGCGCAGGCAGGCGTGCGCGCCGATCTGGATTCCGGCCCAGCTCGCGCGTGGGCGGCCATCGGTATTGAAGGACTTGCGCCCTATTACTTTGAATTTGCACCCACACTCTACATCCGCAATGACGGCCATGTCGCCGGTCGAATCACCGGATTTTATGATCTGTTGTTTACACAACGGTTGATTGCAGAACCCGAAGCGGAATTGAACTTTTACAGCAAGGACGATGCTGCGCGCGGAATAGGGTCGGGCCTTTCAGAATTGGACACGGGTGTGCGGTTACGTTACGAGTTCAGCCGCAAATTTGCGCCCTATGCCGGTTTTGCCTACACCGGCAGGTATGGGAATACCGCCAGCTATGCGCGGCGAGCAGAAGAAGACGCCAGCAATTCCAGCTTCATATTCGGCCTTCGGCTCTGGTATTGAAGCCTATTCATGTCAATGTCTAATCGGAAGGGAAGATATTATGCGTAAGTTCTGGCTGGGATTTGTCATTGCTGTCATTATCATTTTCGTCGGCGGATTCCTTTATGTGCGCTTTGGGTTCGTTGATCCACGCGCTGATATAGAGATAGGTCATCTTGAACGGGATCTGGCGATGCCTTCGCTCGATGCTGCCGTAGACCGGCGGGCACCCGACATCAAAAACCCAATCGAGGCGAATGACGCGAATCTGATTGCCGGGATGAAGGTGTATCAGGCCAATTGCGCCAGTTGCCACGGTGATATCCATCATCCGCATGGGCAGCTAGCGGATTCGTTCTATCCGCGCGCTCCCCAGTTTGTCGACGATGCGCCAGATATGCCTGAAAATCAAAACTTCTACATCATCCAGCATGGCATTCGCCTGAGCGGGATGCCCGCCTGGAAGCCCATCCTCAACGAACAACAGATGTGGCAGGTGACCATATTTTTGAGCCACATGGATAAACTCCCACCGGATGTCTCCACGCAATGGAAGAATGCTGCGGGAGGTACGACGAGTCAGCCGTCACAGCCGGATGCTCCCGCCCAGAAAGGCCACGCGGGCATGAAGATGTAATGTACGTCTTATGGCCGGCGTCAAAGATGCGTGCGGCTTCATTCGCTGTCAGATAAGCACAAATACCAATCGGGCCTTTGACATCAATCATCAGCATTTGAGCACGGATAAACGATGACCATACTTACGCTAATCTCGTGGATTTCTCTCGGACTGGCTTTTCTCTCGGCCATCGTAATCGCAGTTGACGAGCTGCGCCGGCCGCAGGAGATGTGGATCATGAATATCGTTTGGCCGGTGACCGCGCTCTACTTCAGTATCTTTGCGGTTTGGGCCTATTTCAGAATCGGCACGGGCATGACCAAGCGTGCAATGCAGGGCATGTCGCAGGACCAGATGCAACAGCACAAAAAGGAACAGGAGGAGCAGGCGAGACGTAATCCTGCCTGGCACCAAACTGCGGTTTCTGATAGCCATTGTGGTGCCGGATGTACTCTCGGCGACATCATTGCCGAGTTTTCCATTTTCGGACTAGGACTTACGCTGTTCAGCGAGCGAATCTTTGCCGAATATGCCGGAGACCTTTTGCTGGCTTGGCTTCTCGGCATTGTGTTTCAATATTTCACGATCAAACCGATGCGGAACCTCAGCCCCGCACAGGGATTGCTCGCAGCGGTCAAGGCGGACACTCTTTCCATCCTGACCTTTGAAATCGGCCTCTTTGCCTGGATGGCCATCACTTACTTCATCCTCTTTCCACATCCACATTTAAAGCCCAACCAGCCCGCGTACTGGTTCATGATGCAGATCGGCATGGTACTGGGATTTTTCACCTCGTATCCGATGAACCGTGTTCTGGTGAAGATCGGATGGAAGGAGGCAATGGGATGATCCACGCAATCGAACATGCGCTGGCCATGGCCGGAACGATGGGTTGGGAGATTCTTTGGGCACTTGTTCTCGGCTTCTGGCTTTCGGCTGTGATTCAGGCAGTTGTGTCAAAAGAAGAGATGGGCCGATTGTTGCCCGATGACTCCCCCAAGACGATTGCACTGGCCTGTGGTCTAGGAGCGGCTTCGTCCTCGTGTTCGTATGCTGCCGTGGCGCTTGCGCGGTCAATGTTCCGCAAAGGAGCGAACTTCACGGCCTCGATGGCGTTCCAGTTCGCGTCGACGAATCTCGTTCTCGAATTGGGAATCCTTCTCGCGGTCCTGATGGGCTGGCAGTTCACGCTGGCCGAATTCACTGGCGGCCCGCTGATGATTGTCGTCCTCGTGTTCCTTTTTAAGGTGTTCCTGACACCGAAAATTGTCGATGCGGCACGGAATCAGGCTGATAAAGGGTTGCAGGGTCGAATGGAAGGCCACGCTGGCATGGATATGTCAGTACATGAAGGCACGATTTGGCAGCGGATGAGTTCCAGCAAGGGGCGCACTGCAATCAGTCATTTCTTCGTAATGGACTGGGCTTCCCTCTGGATGGACATCGGCGTTGGCCTGTTGATTGCCGGAGCGCTAGCGGCCTGGGTGCCGAAGCATTTCTGGCAGGCATTCTTCTTTCAGGGGCATCCGTTCTTGGCGAAACTTTTGGGGCCGCTTATCGGGCCGCTCGTTGCTATCGTGTCGTTTGTCTGCTCAGTCGGCAATGTTCCATTGGCGGCGGTCCTCTGGAACGGGGGTATCAGTTTCGGCGGAGTCGTGGCTTTTCTGTTCGCCGATCTGATTGTGCTGCCAATCCTAGATATTTATCGCAAGTATTATGGTCTCAAGGTCAGCGCCTTCCTGCTTGTTGTCTTTTACGTCTCGATGGCAGCCGCCGCATTGGTTGTCGAATTTATCTTTGGTGCGCTTCACCTGGTTCCACAGCAACGCAATGCACGCCTTGTGGAAGAAGCGATTCGCTGGAACTATACAACATCGCTTAACGTTGCATTCCTCATTGTGGCGGCATTCCTTATCGTGCGATTTTTGCGGACAGGTGGCCCGCAGATGCTGCGTATGATGAACGCTCCGCAAAGCGGCGAGCACGAACGAGCATAAGTCATGTCCCTCTACTCATGGACCATCTCAGCCGTTTTGAAAATGACGCTCTGAAAACCTTCTAGGCGCGAACTGCGCTCCGAGACCGGGAGCGTTGCCGCAAGTATGAAGGATGGCAGCATCGCCAATCTGCGACTATAATTGTCGTATATTGGCGATGTTTAGCATAAACAAAGACTTAGAAACGACAGCGGCCCCTTCGTTCAGAGTCGCACCGATCCTTTGGGCAGTTCTCGGCGGTTTGGCGTCGTTGCTGCTTGGCGTCTTGATCTGGCAAGGGATCACCTCATCCGGCAACCCGGATCCGTTGGTTCAGGCCCGCGGCTCTCTTGCTGGAACTCTCGACATCGCCATTCTTGTGTTCCGTGAAGGGCTGGAGTGCATCCTGGTCCTTTCGGCCATTACCGCCAGCATGGTCAAATCGCACGAGCCTTATCAGCGCCCGGTGGCTGCGGGCGTTGGGGTGGGCTTTCTGGCCACACTCGCGACTTGGTTTATTGCGGTTGGTGTTGTGGACGATTTGACGAAGAGCCTGAATGCGCTTTACGTGCAGGCCGCTACCGGCCTGCTGGCTATATTTGTTCTTCTGGTCGTTATGAATTGGTTTTTCCATAAGGTCTATTGGACGGGATGGATATCGATGCATAACAAAAGAAAGCGCAGCCTTATCGAGTGCGCGGCGACTGAGGATACCTCGAACCGGAAAGTGTTCTTTGGAATGGCGCTCCTGGGCTTTACCTCTTTTTACAGAGAGGGCGTGGAAGTGGTCTTGTTTTTGCAGAGCTATCGGTTGAAGCTGGGCGGAGATTCTGTTTTTTACGGGGTACTGCTCGGCCTGCTCTTCACTGGAATCGTGGCAATTCTGACGTTTTTAGGACATAGGAAGCTGCCCTACAAGCGGATGCTGGTGCTGACGGGCGTGATGCTCGGAGCCGTACTGCTTGTAATGGTGGGTGAGCAGGCCCAGGAGATGCAGTTGGCGCATTGGCTGCCTACGACACAAATCCCGTGGCTTGCGAACTTGATTCCAGCCTGGATGGGGTTGTGGCTCTCGGTGTATCCAACTGTCCAGACATTGACAGCCCAGGCCGTCGCTGGTGTCGCGGTAATCGGCTCATACTTCGTGGCGCGACGCTGATCTATTGCAGTCGTAGGCTTCACTTCACATTGCCCTCTGGCCTAATACTGTGGCGTTGAAATGGAGTGTTGGCAAAGTCTGAAACTCGGGGAGGATGCATTTGAGCGACTGCGGCTGCGAGGCAAAACTCGAATTTCCCGCGCAGCGGCGAGTTCTCTCGATCGCTCTAGGATTGAACGCAACTATGTTCGTAGTTGGCATGGTTGCTGGGCTGATAGGTCAATCCAGTGGCTTGATCGCCGATTCTCTCGATATGTTTGCCGATGCGGTCGCCTATGGCATTGCATTGAGTGCATTGCATCGTGGCGCCATCTTTAAGGCGAGGGCGGCAATGGTAAGCGGCGGAGTATTGCTGGTCCTCGGTATCGGCGTTCTATTGGACGTTATCCTCCGCGGAGTACTTGGCAGTACTCCAGAGAGCCGCGTAATGATTGGTATCGCTAGTATCTCGCTATTAGTGAACGCAACCGTCTTGTACCTGTTGGGGAAGTACCGGGATCAAGGCGCGCATCTGCGCGCCACTTGGATATTCACGCGAGTGGACGTGATCGCCAACCTGGCGGTGATCCTCTCCGGTCTGGCCATATTGCTTACCGGATTCCGCTTCGTTGACCTTATCGTCGGCGCAGCGATTGGATTGTATGTCATCAAAGAAGCATTCGAGATCATCAGCGAAGGGAGGCGGGCTAGACGAAAGGTACAACAATCATAACGGACTCGTGAAGGAGGCTCCCATTTGGGTCATTTTTGCCTCACGCCGCTGCTCAATCCACTTGTAGAGAGCGGGGAGGACCAGCAGCGTCAGCAACGTGGAAGTAATCAGGCCGCCAATCACGACTGTAGCCAGGGGGCGCTGCACCTCCGCTCCCGCACCATGAGAAACCGCCATTGGAATAAAGCCGAGACTCGCAACGAGCGCAGTCATCAAGACGGGGCGCAGTCGAGTCAGAGCCCCTCGCTCCACGGCCTCTTCGATAGGAAGACCCTCCTCTCTCAGTTCACGGATGTACGTCAGTAGAACGATGCCATTCAGAACCGCAATGCCGAACAATGCGATAAATCCGACTCCTGCGGAAATGCTGAACGGCAACCCACGTACAAGCAGAGCCAGAATGCCGCCCGTTGCCGCCAGGGGAATGTTCAGAAAAATCAACAGTGCTGGCATCGTGGCTTGAAAGTTCAGGTAGAGCAATATAAAGATAAGCGTTAGCGCGGCTGGGACAACGATCATCAGCCTTTGGCTTGCGCTTTTGAGTTGCTCAAATTGGCCGCTCCATTCCAACTGATACCCGGTGGGAATCTTCACCTGACTTGCGATTGCTTGTTTAGCAGCGCTGACGAAGCTGGCAAGATCACGCCCACGCACATTCACTTCCACGCTGATCCGTCTCTGGCCGCCCTCGCGGCTGATCTGCGCCGGGCCATCCTCTTCCTGAATGTCGGCGAGTTGAGCAAGCGGGATGAAATGTCCTTCATTGTCTCCCACCCGCAAATTACCGATCTCTTCATCCGTGGCGCGCTGTTGCTCAGGGAAGCGGACCTGCAACGCAAAACGACGATTGCCTTCCACAATTTCGCCAACAGTTTTGCCGCCGATAGCCTGAATTGTATCCAGGACATCGGATTCATCCAGGCCATGGCGGGCGAGCGCATCGCGCCGCAGGCGAATGCGCAGATAGGGCAGGCCCGCGACCCGTTCGGCGCGCACATCGGCGGCTCCTGGGATTTTCTGGACGACTGCGGCGATCTGATCGGCCTTCTGGCGCAAAGTGTCGAGATTTTCTCCGAAGAGCTTGATGGCGATATCGCTGCGCGATCCACCTTCCATCAATTCCTGCATTCGCATCTGGATCGGCTGTGAAAAGCTGTATACCGCTCCTGGCGCTTCCTCTTCCAACCGCGTCTTCATCGCCGCGATTAGATCGTCCTTGCTGCGTTTCACTGGCCATTGATTTCTAGGCTTCAACATCACGTATACGTCACTCTGGTCAATGGCCATTGGATCGGTAGCGACTTCGGGGCTCCCGGTGCGGCTGAAGACGTGCGACACTTCCGGGAATTCCCGGAGCACCGTCTCGACGATTTGATTGCCATGCAATGATTCGGTGATGGAAATTCCGGGCACTCGATACATCTCGACCAGAATCGAACCTTCATCGAGCGACGGAATAAACACCGCGCCCAGGAACGGAATCGCAATCAGCGAGGTCGCAAAAATGGCCAGTGCTATGCCGCTAGTCCAAATGGGCGAACGCAGCGCCCGCTTAAGGGCGGGGCGATAGAAATGGTCCGCCTTCCGCATCAGCCATGTGTGCTCTTTCTTCGGATGCTTCGGAAGTGCGTACCAGCCGAGCACCGGCATTAGCGTGAGCGCAATGACCAGCGATGCCAAAAGCGCGAACAGGACGGTTGCCGCCATGGGCTTGAACATCTTGCCTTCAACGCCGCTCAAGGTCAGGATTGGAACGTAGACCAGAACGATGATGAGGACCCCGAAAAAGATGGGCTTTGCGACTTCACGCGCGGCATGGTGGAATACGCTTTCCAGATGCTCTTCGGGTTTACGATGATGAAGGCGGCGCAGAATATTTTCGATGATAACGACAGAACCGTCCACAATCAGACCGAAGTCGAGCGCGCCCAGACTCATCAGGTTGCCGGAGATATTGGCTTGAACCATGCCAATAAATGCAGCCAGCATGGATAATGGAATCGCGAGTGAAACAATAATCCCAGCCCGGAAACTGCCGAGTAGCAGAAGCAGAACGGAGATTACCAGCAATCCACCTTCGATTAGATTGTGTGTGACCGTGCGAATCGTTCGGTTAACAAGATCCGTACGGTCATAAAGCGGCACAATGCGTACACCTGGAGGTAGAGTCTTTTGGATTTCCGCCAGGCTGTCCTTCACTCGAATGGCAACGGCCCTTGAGTTTTGCCCAACCAGCATCATGGCCACTCCTAGAACAATTTCCCCCTTTCCATCCTCCGTAGCGAATCCGTTGCGGACCATGGGCGCAAAGCGGACAGTGCCAATATTGCGGACATATATCGGTATACCGGTCGGCGAATTGCCAACCACAATGTTCTCGATATCGGACAGACTGCCAATCAGCCCTTCGCCACGGATGAGAGACTGTTGCTCAGAGTGTTCAATGTATGCCCCCCCTGAGTTCGCATTGTTATTGGAAAGCGCTTCAATCACTCGCTTAAGAGGTATGTGATAGCCCGTTAGTTTGTCATTGTCCACTTCGACCTGATAGGTCTTAAGCTCGCCTCCCTGGCTGTTGACCTCGACGATCCCCGGCACTTGGCGTAGCTTTGGGGCGATGTCCCAATCCAGAATCGTCCTCAGCTCCATAGGGCTGCGTCCGGGTCCAGTGACCTTGAACTGATAAATTTCCCCTAACCCGGTGGAGATGGGACCCATTTCAGGAACGCCTACACTGGCTGGGATAGCTTCTTTCGCTTGCGGCAGCCTCTCGTTGACGAGGTTCCTGCAAAAGTAGGTGTCCATGCCATCCTTGAAATAGATAGCGACATAGGACAGGCCGTACTTCGATGTTGACTGGATGTGCGTGACTCCAGGCAACCCACTCATTGCCTGCTCAACAGGAAATGAAATCAGTTGCTCAACTTCCAGCGGAGAAAGACTGGGAGCGCGTGTGAGGACAAGCACCTGGTTCGGCGTAATGTCTGGTTCGGCGTCCATGGGAAGGTTGCGAACCGATATGACGCCAAGCACGATGAGAAATGCGGTCGCCACCAGCACGAGAACACGATAACGAAGGGCAAGGTCAACAAGGCGATCCATCAGTCGTTGTCTCCCATGCTGCCAACCGCAAGGATAGATTTCAAATGGAACGCCCCTTGCGTTACCACCGGCTCCCCTTCAGAAAGACCGCTGACAATTTCGGTCAAATCTCCTACTGTGGCCCCTTTTTCCACTCCGCGAGCCTCAAATTGAGTAGGCGTGCGGCGAATGAAAACAACGTTCTTGCCTCCAACCTCCTGGAGTGCGCTGGAAGGTACCGCTATCGCCCGCTTGCTGAATTTTGTAGGGAGCTTGATGCTGGCAAACATGTCTGTCTTCAAAAGCAAATCTGGGTTTGCCACATCACACCGAACCCGGGCAGTCCTGGTCTGCGGATCGATCACATCGCTGATGTACGCAACGCGCCCTTCAAAGGAACGGTTCGGGTAAGTGTCTACAGTGATAAATGCATTTTGTCCGACATGCACACTGGCAAGGTCCTTTTCATACACCTCTGCCTGCACCCAGACATGAGAAAGATTGGCTATGGCAAAAACGGTACGGCCGGCGTCTACGACATCTCCGGGAGATGCTTGTGCTTTGATAACGACTCCGGAGAATGGGGCCTTGAGTGCGGTAAGCGTTCCGCTTGCCCTATTATCTGGCACTCCAAAACGGCGCAACTTCTGGTGGATACCATCGATAACGGCTTGTTGCGAACTGATGTTCGCCTCTATTTCCTTTTGCTCCGCCTTGCTCGATTCGTAGTCCTTCACTGATCCCGCTCCGATATCGGCTAAGCGACGGCTGCGTTCGGCTTGATTGATGGCCGGAATCAACTGGGCCTTCATGCGTTCCAAATCGGCGCGAGCGGATAGTTCCTGTGTGAGCAGTTCCCCAGCTTCGATGTTGTCGAAGATTGCGAGAGTCTGTCCGGCGTCAACTCTGTCGCCAACCTTCGCATGGACTTCCAGAATGCGTCCTTGCGCGAGTGGGCTGATTTGTGCAACCTTGCTGTCGATTGGTTGAACCGTACCTGTGACTGTCAGATATCGCGTCAGTTGTTTCACTTCTGCGGGCGCCACGACCAAACCGACATGTTTCTGTGCGGAGGCAGTCATATCGACCAGGGTTGGCTCGCCCGCGGACTCTTTCTGGGCTGATGGCTGATCATTATCTGGGTTGGAGTGGCGATTGCAACCCATCATTAGGAACGCGCCGCATGCAAAGAGCAGAACCAATTTTTTCATGGCAGATTTTCTCCCACGGCGCGTTCGACTTCAGCCCAGCTTCGAGCAGCGTCGGCTTGCGCATCGATGTAGGCCAATTGCGCATCGACCAAACGGCGCTGCTCATTGAGCACATCCAGAAGGCGAAGCTGGCCAAGTTTATAGGCTTCACGAATCACGGAAAGATTGGCGCTGGATGGCTGGATCACTCCGCTCTTGAGCATCCGCAAAGAATCGGAAGCGCTCCTCCATCGCTGATAAGCAGATTCAACTTCAAGCGGGATGGTCCTTTCCAGATATTCCTGATGTAAACGTGCGCTGGTGGTGCGTGCGGTTGCAGCCTGGACGTTCCCAGCACCGCTGCGGCTCGTTCGCAACGGAATGGACACCCCAAAAGTGAGGATGTCGGTTTGATCACGGATACGGCTTAGCGTGCCATTGCCGGTAAACCCGAAAAGACCATCGAATTGGCTGTTCTGGCGGCTGTAACCCGCTGAAAGGGTCACATCGGGTTTTGCTTCAGCCTTTGCAAGTTCTACGTTAGCCGATTGTTGCTCTTCCTCAAGACGCGCGGTTTTGAGGTCTGCGCGGTTTTGTAATGCCTTTTGTTGCAGTGCATCCAGTTGGACTGGAATCGGGGCAGGAAAATCCGTATCGGGAATGGGCGTTGTGCTGCTAAGTCCTGCAAGCCGACGCAATTCAAATTCGGCGGATGCCAGCCGACTCCGGGCGCTTATCTGCGAGACTTCGGCTCGACTGATTTCAACCTTGAGCAATCCCGCCTCAAGCGGTGCGACATCGCCTTCTTTAACGCGAGCTTCTGTCAGTCTCAGCGTATCCTGATTGAAGGTCATCAGGTCACTTAGCAACTTGACCTTGCGACGCCCCGCCAGCACCTCGGCATATGCGGCCTTGATCTCAAAAGCAAGCTCCGTTGTTCGGCCTTGTAGCTCTGCTTCTGCCAAATCCACCGAAAATTCGGCCACGCGGATGCGCTTTCCACGTTTACCAAATGTCTCAATGGGCTGTGTGTATTCGCCACCGTATTGCTCTTCACCGATGGTGCCGAGAGGCTTTCCTGTCGCCCCATTCAATCCGAGTGTCGGAGCAGGCCGTACTCCAGCTTGACGCACGATGCCCTTCGCCTCGGCGATCCGTTCCCGAACAGCAGCCAAGTCCTGATTGTTCGCAATCCCCGCCCGCACAAGATCGTCTACCGTGGATATGGTTGACGGCACTTGTTGTGCTCCCAGCACTGAAGCCGAAAGCAATAGCGCGCACAGGGAAAAGACACCTTTCCCTCGCATACTCTTCTCCTGAATTTGTCAGAATTGATATTAAAGCCGCTTACGAGAGTTGCGGAGGGTGGTCGATCGGGCGCGGAGCTAACAATGGCTGCTCAACGCTGATTTCCCGAGGTGCCGGGATGCTCACCACATAAGGGGTAAAATCAAGATGCTTTGTAAGCACCAGATGAGCACAGCAACACATGCAATTGTCGCCAGAATTGGGCGCATGGTGCTTGTTCAGGGGAGGATTGGTGTTTGAGATGTAGCAATCTGAAGATGGCAGGAGGTCGCAGGCAAGCACTTCCACGGCTGTGAACAGCACGAGGAAAACCGCTGTGAGGCGGAATGCTTTGGACCAAAAACCCATTCCCGCAATGATAACCCAACACCGGGTGCATTGCCCCGCCTGAATTCAAATGGCTTGAGCTACCGATTGCTCTGACGACTACGTACCTATTCAGCCCGTCGGGTGGGTAGGCAAAGGCGCTCGCGTAAAACGCGAGCCACTGCCGAGGGTGGGAAGACGGGCGATCAAGAAATATGGGGTCTGCTTGCGCAGACCCCGATGGGCGTTCTTTCGATCAAGCCGATTTCTTCGTTTTGGCCGGAAAGGATTTGGCGGTGGTCTTTTTCTCTGTTCTTGCCTTTTCTCTGGCAGCGAACTCCCGCTTGACTTCAAGAGCAATCGCATTGGTGTCTACCTTATAGACTGCCGCGCCATCGCTCAAGACTTGCGCGGCATTGGAGCGGGATGCGGAGAGCACGATTGTCAGTTCGACAATCACTCTCCCCAAGGCGCTTTCCTCGGCACGACGGAGATAGGCCGAAAACAATTTCCCAATGGAGTCACTGTCTTTGGCCTTCTTGATGCTGTGCTGTCGGGCAATCGCAGTCAATCGGTTCTCATCCAGCATGAACGACAGCCGCTCCGCGACAAAAAGCAGATCGCGCTTCATCAGCCGAACGGGTACGGCTTCTGCGATGGCGGCGAGTACGCGAATGCCTGTGAGGTTGGCAAGCGCCTGTTCTCGGCGCTGCTTCTCCTGCTCGGCCTTCCAATGGGCATCGGCGGTTGGCTTCTGCTTATTGGGGCGGTGGATCGGACAGGTTGGGTCGGCACAGATTTTGCGAAATTCGCCTTTCTCCGTGCCTTCTGTAATAATGGCGTCGGTCATCGATTTGCAGCTCTTGTACTCCGGCCAATCGCGCTGCTTGTTCTGCGGCTTTTCCTGCTTGATTTCGACATACTTGTTGCGCGGGATCACCGTGCTCCCGTCGGTTGGTTGACCGTAGGCAGCGGAGATTTGTGCTAGCTTCGGTTTTGCCGCGATGGTTTTCGCAACATGTGCGTCCACTTTCGTCTGGTAGCAGGCGGGGTCAGTGCAAGCGTCCTGCCGAACATCTGCGAATAGCAGCTTGTTATGGCCTGTCCGCTTCGGGCAATCGTGGCAACTGCCCGCTTGCGGGTTGAGGGTTGCGTCGCTCTTGGAAAACGGTGCATCACTCAGGATGAGCATGATGTTGTGCTCAATCCAGTCCTTGAGGTTGCGAACCGGTAGCAAGATGCGTTTGCCCTTGCTGCCGCCTCCCCAATCTTCACGGAAGCAAGCGGAGAGCGCCTGTTCCTGCTCGGCTGGTTGAAGTTTCGCCAGTAGTAGCGCGTGGCCTACGCCAATCTCGTCTTTAGCGAACGCCTCGACCACTACGGGAGCGAGTTCTGTCAGCCTGATGCGTTGGGCACAATAGACGGGAGATTTTCCCGTTTTCGCGGCGATTTGCTCGATGCTGTATTTCGGCTCATCCAGATTCAGCAAAGCGCGAAAGCCCTGCGCCTCCTCCAACGGGTGAACGTCTCGGCGTTGCAGGTTCTCAATCAATTGAGCCTCCAATGCCTCGGCATCCGTGAGGTTGACGATGCGGACAGGCACGGTTTCCGATTCGGCCATCTGCGCGGCGCGGTAACGCCGCGCTCCGGCAACGATCTCGAAGCTGCGCTCGTTCAAAGGCCGCACAAGCAAGGGCGAGAGTACGCCCTGACTGCGGATGCTGTCGGCCAGTTCTTTCAATGCCGCGTCTTCAAAAATGCGGCGCGGGTTGGACTTCGATTCCGTGAGAATCGAAAGCGGAAGGTTGCGGTATTCGGTTGCTGCGATGTTTTGAGTAGACATGATGCGCTTCTCCTGTGGTTGAACATGCGTGGATAGGGAGAGCGGACAGCCGCTTGCCATCCGCTCATTGATAGCAGCGGACTAGCTGGCGACTGCCATTGCATCTTGCGGTTCCTGCTCCTCGACTTCTGGCTTTGTTTCCAATGCCGCCAGAATGACAGCAGAGGCTTTCTGGATGACTTCAAGGCTTTCCGCCAGCAACGATGCGTTGCCGTGATAAAGCTGGATGTAATCGGCAGACGCGGTTCCGGTTTGGAGACCTACGGCCTTGCCCACCACAAAGGCGATGGCCTCGGCTTCGGTTTCGCGTACAACTTTGGTCGTTGTCGTGCGGCGGTCGGCTCGATGCAACATCTCGTGCGCCAGTTCATGCACAAGGGTTGAAAACTCCTCGGCCTTCGACTGTCCCGGCAGTAGAACGATCTTGCCGCCGTAGCTCACGCCCATTGCTGGCGCGATACGCTCGTTGAACTCAAGCTCGATGCCCTGAGCATTGACGAAGCCAATCAGCCGGTCGCGGTTCTCTCCTGCATCGCCCTTGACGCTGGCGTGTTCGGGAAGTTCCGCACCATCGGTCTGTGAAACATCGAAGACATAGGCATTACGGAAGCCAACCAACACAGCGACATTCTGCTTGGTGAGGTCTTTTTCAGCCTCTTCCTGCGGCTTGCGCTTGATCCCAATGATGGGAGCAAGAATGCGGATGCCCTTCTCGCCCTTCTTCACCCGGCGTCCAAGCTGGTTCCACGCATACATTCCGGCTACGCGGGTTGCGTCGGGCTTTTGCCGTGCGATCTCCAGAATGTTGCCGAAAGAATAGTTGTGAAAACGGCTCATGGCGGTGAGGTAGGCCGTGAGTGCGTCACTGCGTCCTGCCTCAAGCTGCTGGATGAGGAAGTCCACGTTCTGCTTGATGAGTTGTTGGGTGGCAGTTTTTTCCTGACTGCCACGGTTGCCGTTGCTGCTGCGGTTGTTGTTGCTTGGATATTCCATTGAAAAACCTCCTGAGTGCCCGTCTGGGGCGTTTTTTTCTTTCACCCAGGAGCGAAGCGAAGGAAAAAACGATCCCAGACGGCACGCAGGGTGAACGACCAAGCGGCGGAATGTAGGGTCGAGCGGCGGGCGCGGCCAAGTGCCAAACACGCACTCTCGTTTGGCGCGCGGACGTGCTGTCCCGAAGACCCGGCCCGCAGCGGCCAAGCGAAGGGCACATTCCGCTGCGCCGGGAGTGGAGAAAAGGCGCGCGAAGCGCTTACGTCACGGTTTAATTGTGTTTACTGAGCAAGACGGAACTGCGGCGACTAACGCTCTGAAGACTGGCAAGATTGATTCTAAAGAATTGCAGGTTCCTGTTATGAATGTTGAGGCCGCTTCTTGAATACTTACTGCTTCCCAATGCTCTCGATCTTCTTCTGCAGGGCAAAACTATCGAGAGTCGCCAGCGGAATACTGAGGAATAGGCTGATGCGCCGGTCGAGAGTAGCGAAGGCTTGACTGAAGGCCCGCTCGATCTCCTCGGGCATCCCCTTCACGGCAGCGGGATCGGGAATGCCCCAATGTGCGGTCATGGGATGACCAGGCCATATGGGACAAACCTCTTTCGCGGCGTTATCGCAGACCGTGAAGGTGAAGTGGAGAGGCGGAGAATCTGGTTTTGAGAACTCATCCCAGGATTTGCTGCGCAGATTCTCAGTGCTCAGACCTGCTTGCTGGATTTGCCGGATAGCCTCTGGACGCACCGCTCCCGTCGGATGGCTCCCCGCACTATAGGCAGTAAAGTTCGGCGCGCCTTTTCGGTTCAGGATCGCTTCGGCCATGATCGACCGAGCCGAGTTCCCGGTGCAGAGAAACATCACGTTGTAATGTGGCATTAAAAATTCCTTTCCGCCGCAATGAACGAAGTGGCAGCAGTTGCGACTGGCTTGATGGCATAGATCTTCACACTTGCTGCTGCGGCGTTGATATCGTGTGCTGAGAGCAACCTGGTCAGCTCCTCGTGCAGCGATGCCGACTGATTCTGTGTTGGAGTGCAGCACGGCTCTTCTATCACCTGCAAAGGATTGCCCGCGGCAATCACAGGAGAACAGCAACCGGCCTGGTTCCCGACGTTGGCGTAAGCATTCAGGTCCGCACCGCTATCCACGATCTCTACGTGATCGAAGCCCGCAGCAAGGAGACCATCGCGGTATTCGTCGATCTTGATCGCTCCGGCAATGCAGCCGACATAAGCTGCCATGCTCTGCGCAATGGCCTCTGGAAGCTCGTGCTTCAGCGCAATGTCGCTGACGGCCACCCTGCCACCCGGTTTAAGAACGCGGGCCATCTCCCGAAAGACTGCTAGCTTGTCTGGAGCGAGATTGAGGACGCAATTACTGATGATGCAATCGACCGAGGCGTCAGAAAGCGGAATCCGGTCGATGGTCGATAGGTAGAACTCAACATTGGTGTAGCTTCCATCTATTGCGTTTGCTCGCGCACGCTCGATCATGGCTGGCGTCATGTCAATGCCGATGGCCCGGCCCTCTGGCCCAACCATCTTTGCAGCGAGAAATACGTCCAGACCGCCGCCGGAGCCGAGATCGACGACTACCTCGCCACGTCGGATATGCGCGGTCGCCGTGGGATTGCCGCAGGAAAGCCCCATGTTGGCTGTGGCGGGAATTGAGGTCAGTTCCTCGGGGCTATAGCCGAAGGCTTCGGCGACTGCCTTCACTCCGGCGTGTTCACTGGAAAGAGAACTCTCCGCTACCGCTCCATATTTCGATTTCACGGATTCAAGCAACTGTTCTGGCATAGTTCCTCCTGAAACATATCTGCTATGGCGACTATATCTTTCACGTACACATTCGTCAATGCGTATATACTGAGTGCATGGCAACGAAATCGAAACCTTTTAACGTGGAGCGTTTCTTTCAGGCGCTAGGCGACAATACCCGCCTCCGGCTCTTGAATCTCATGGGAGAGCAGGAAATCTGTGTCTGTTACTTCGTCGAGATTCTGGACCAGGCGCAGCCGAAGATTTCCCGCCATCTAGCTTACCTTCGTCGCGCCGGAATCGTCGCGGCGCGACGCGAAGGCAAATGGATGTATTATCGGATCGTTATGCCTCCGAACCTTGGGGCATCTCAGGTCTTGCAACAGACGCTTGCATGGCTGAAAGAGGAGCGCACTATGCAAGCCGACCGGTCGCGGCTGACAAAGGCATGTTGCACTCCGGCCAAATTCACTGCTTTACAAGGCGCACCTCTCCCCGTCTCTTTACCAAACGAGGCCAGATAGCTATGTCCAGCGGGTCCTATACCCAGGGTCAGATTTGCGCTCCGCTCCAACGCAAGAAGCTCTCTTTCCTGGATCGCTTCCTGACGCTCTGGATTTTTCTCGCGATGGCCATTGGAGTCGCAATCGGTCACGTCATTCCAGGCTCGGCAGCCTTCGTCAACCGCTTTCAATCCGGGACAACGAATATCCCGATTGCCATTGGCCTCATCCTCATGATGTACCCTCCTTTGGCGAAGGTTCGATACGAGAAGCTGGGCGAAGTGTTCCGCAATCGGCGCATACTCGGGCTTTCGCTTGTACAGAACTGGCTGATTGGCCCAGTATTGATGTTTTTGCTGGCCATCGTGTTCCTTCGTGGCGAACCGGCTTATATGCGCGGTCTGATTCTGATCGGCATCGCACGGTGCATCGCCATGGTGTTGGTCTGGAACGAACTGGCCGAAGGAGATACCGACTACGTTGCTGGGCTTGTCGCCCTCAACAGTGTCTTTCAGGTGCTCTTCTATAGCCTCTACGCCTGGGCATTCCTGACCGTGCTGCCACGGTGGTTCGGCTTGGAGGGAAATGTAGTGCAAATCGGTATCGGACAGATCGCCAAAAGCGTTGGCCTGTACCTCGGCGTTCCCTTCATGGCCGGCCTGCTGACACGCTTCGCTCTGCTTCGGCTTAAGGAAGAATCGTGGTATCGGACCCACTTTATCCCACGCATCAGTCCCTTGACGCTGATTGCATTGCTGTTCACGATCGTGGTCATGTTTTCGTTGAAGGGGGATCTCATCGTCCGGCTGCCGCTTGATGTGGTTCGGATCGCAATCCCCCTGGTCATCTACTTTGCGATCATGTTTCTGGCGAGCTTCTGGATGGGCAAGCGGCTGGGTGCGGACTATGCTCAGTCCGCAACGCTTTCCTTCACAGCCGCTGGCAACAATTTTGAACTGGCGATTGCAGTCGCGGTTGCCGTTTTTGGCCTAAACTCCGGCGAGGCTTTCGTCGGCGTTGTGGGGCCGCTGATTGAGGTTCCGGCGCTCATTGGCCTCGTCAACGTGGCGTTTTGGATGCGCAAACGATACTTTGGCACTGCAAGCCGTGGTTTTCAGGTGCATCCAGTTCAGGATGCGCCGTAAGCGAAATAGAGATTTAATATCCCAAGGAGTTTGCAGGCTTTCGGAGAACACAGTCCGTAAAGCACGAGCGTTTATTATCACTTTGCAAACTACAGCATGTAAGGCACATCGGACGCGTGCGTCGGGTAGGCGAATAATTGGTGCTTCAGATCGGAGGCCCGCATCCCGGACCGCATTGCCACGGCAAAAAGGTTGATGATTTCTTCCGCTCCGTCGCCAAGCAGATGTGCTCCGAGGATGTGATCGGTCTCTTCTTCCACAAGAACCTTGTAACCGGAATACGCCTCCGCGACTCTGCGCGATTGATACCAATCGGCGGTCATCTGCTTCTTCACATGAAACTTGAGCCCCTGTTCACTTGCGTCGCTTTCGCTGAGTCCGACGGAGGCAAGTGAAGGAACTGTAAAGACGACAGTGGGTATGCCAACATAGTTGGTCTTTTTATGATTTCCTTTGAGCAAGTTGGCGGCGACCATCATGCCATCGTAGGCCGCGACGGGTGTGAGAGGAGGACCTCCATTTGCTACGGCGTCGCCGGCAGCATAAACGGTGCAGTTCGACACGCTCTGTAAAAAGTCGTTGACCTTTACGCCATGTTTGTCCCACTCGACTCCGGCGTTATCGAGGTTCAAATCACCAATCTCAGGTTCGCGTCCCGCTGCATGGACGACCAGGTCGGCTTCAAATCTGCGTTGCTCACCAGAAGTCGAAGTTAGGACGCTCAAAGCGTCAGCGGATTTTTGGATCCCGATGGCCTCGCTATCCAATTGAAGCTCCGCTCCCAGTTCGCGAGTGTGCTTCACAAGCTGATCGACCAATTCAGGATCGAAGCGTGGGAGAGGACGAGCGCCTCGGTGCACGATGGTGACGTGCGATCCTGCCCGCAAGGCGATGTGGGCAAATTCGAAGGCGATGTACCCGCCTCCGACGAACAATATGCGTGGCGGAAGCTGGTCGAGTTCAAGGAATTGTTCGCTGTTCGTCAGGTGCTCGGTGCCGGGAATTTTCAAGTCTGCTGGTTTTTGTCCTGTAGCGATCAGTACAAAGCACCCCTCCAGCACATCCCCACCCACCTGAATTGTCGATGGCCCAACGAAGCGAGCGCGCCCATGGAAAGCCGCAATACCCGCTTTGGCGAAACCCGCTTCACGCTTCGTCGGAACCGGGTCGGTGAAGGACCGCTTGAAATGCATCAACTCCTGCCAGTCGATCTTGAGCTGCTCAGCCCGAATCCCTTTGCCGTGCATGCGGCGTGCCCAGTCGGTCACTTCCGCAGCGCCAACAAGGACCTTCTTGGGATCGCATCCTCGCAACGCGCAGGTGCCACCAAACGGTCGCGAGTCAACAATCGCCACTTGCCAACCTGCCACACGGCACCGAGACGCCGCTGCGGATGCGGCCGAGCCAGTTCCAATCGCAATCAGATCAAATTTCTGGTTCATCTGCAGCTCCATTTAATGACTGGAACATTTTTATGTCTTCTAAGGATGACGTTAAAAATACTGGCAATCACTAAACCTATAATTGACGCGTAAGCTGCTGGCCGGATTGCGTGAACATAAACGAACGTGTACGCGCCAATCGCACTGAGGATGCCGAGGACCAACGCTCCCGCTCGGTGATGAACTCGGTAACCGAGCACAAGACCCCCCACTGTGATCAGCAGGAACACAACCAAAATGGGACGCAAGTACGTGTCGTTCACGAGGAAGCCCAATCCGGCTGCCGCCACAATGGCGAGAATTGCCGGTAATCCCAAACAGCACGCTGCGGCAATGAAGGAGCCGATAATGCCGATCTTATCGATGTGATCTTTCCACGCCACGACCTGGCCTCCTTTCGCTGACCGGTGTACTTCTTGCGCGCTATCAAGGAGGCAGCCCTACTTCGCGCCTTTAACAGGATGCGAGGGGTAGCCGGCGTCCGTTGTGGCTTTCACCAGTGTCTTTTCGTTCGTCTTCGCATCGTCAAAGGTAACCACGACTTCTTTCTTGGGGTAGTTCACGATAATCCTTGATACGCCTGGGACTTTTTGCAGAGCCTTTTTAACAGTGATAGGGCAGACGGGGCAGGTCATGCCGGACACTTTCAATGTGGTGGTTTCTGTAGCAGCCCAGAGAGGCGTAGCGCAAAGAGCAGCGGCTATAGCAGCGATGACGATTCGTTTCATAGGGAAAGCTCCTTATCGGTTGAGTATCAGTAAAAGAATCGAACGATGTAGGGGAACGCGAGCGACACTATCACCAAGCCGACGACGACCCCAAAGAGGACTTTGTAAGCGTGGCGCGTGATTGGCAGCGAGCAGACTTCTCCCGGCTTGCACACATCTGCGCGACGAAAGATACGCCGACCCGCAAAGAACAACGCGATCAGAGCAGCGGCAATAAACCAGGGACGATACGGTTCCAAGACCGTAAGATTGCCGATCCATGCGCCGCTGAAGCCGAGGGCGACAAGAACCAAGGGACCGAGACAGCATGTCGACGCCAGAACCGCCGCTATCCCACCGGCAACTAATACTCCGGATTCCGCTCTCTTTTGCGGATCTGCGGCCTGCTCTCTGCGCGTGAGCGCCAAATCGGGCGCCCGCGAAATTGCCCAGTTTTCCCGAATGGCCCGCCGGATAAGGTCAATTGACGGCATGCCCGAGCGGCGGCCATTCTCCGCATAGGAGCGACACCCCAAACCGAAGAGTCGAACGGCGCGCGCTCCCGGCTCCACGTCCAGGCCATCGACCTGGACCGTTGGCGAGCCGAGGAATCGCTTCGCCTCAGCATCCGCCTGAGTCCGGATTTCCACTTCCTGAACCATCTCGGGCATACCCACACTGCGGAGCACCTCGCGCACGCGCTTGACGGCCGGCTTGTGGTTCGGACAATTCGCGATATACAGCACTTCAACTTTCACTGAACCTCCTTACGGCTGCGGGCTATTTCATCGATTACCGGACAGCTCCCGGCGCACTCCTTCGCTAACGCCTGATCGCACCGCTTCTTGGCATCCTTAAGCTGATTTTCCAGTTTCCGCAGGTCGGCGATCTTCTGCTGAACAGCAGTGAGCTTTTGATTGAGCAGATCGTGTACGTGCGAGCAAGTCTCCGATCCGGTATCACGGAGCAGGAGCAGTTCGCGGATCTCCACGAGTGAAAAACCCAACGCTTGCGCCCGACTCACGAAACTCAGCCTGTCAAGATCGTCTTTGCTGTACAGGCGAAAGCCGCCGGAACTGCGATGCGGCTTGGCTACAAGCCCCTGTTTTTCATAGAAGCGGATCGTATCGACCGTAAGGCCGCTGCGAACGGCTACAGTTCCGATCTGGAGAGCGGTGCCGGGTTTTGTGTTCACAGATCAAGGATACAATCTGGAGTTGACTCCAGAGTCAAGCCTTTTTCAAATACGCCAAAACAAACGCGAGAAATGCATGCTTTGGAAGAAGTTCGGCGCGGACTTCCTCTTCTTTCAGAGTGCCAAGCCTGTATTTACGTCGGGAGTCTTCCCTAAATGCGACCTGTGCTCAAATCCATGTTGCGCGGGCATCTTGTGGGTATTGCCCAGGCCGAGAGCCGAGGTTTTGCTAACTTCTTGGCTGAGGCTCCTGATAAGGTCTGCGGTGTTGTTCGTATAAAGCCGCGCGTCGTACGAGGCTCGCGAGACTGACACATAACCAAAGCGAGTATTAAGCAAGTCTGGATGGACGCCCGTATCCGCATGAATGAGTACGCGCTCGGCGGTCAAACTCTGGGAACTGTGGCTGGTGACGGCATAGCCATGATCGAAGTGGCGATGCTCGGTGGCGTTGAATTCGATCTGGCGGGTACTATCGAGCCGTGCAGTCAGACGGCCATCGGGATGGATTGCTTCGATCACAGCAAGGTCACGGTTTGCGACGCCAAGTGACTTGTCCGGCGCGGTGAACTGAATGCGGTCGCCAACGGAAAATTCATGTGCAACTTCGCGATAGACGTTGACTCCGGTCAGTCGGCGCGGATCGTAGGTGGCGAGTTCGCCGGAGGATTTTTCAACAGTGAGCAGATTCGCCGGTGAATTGATTGCTATTACCGCGCCGTAGGAGCCAGCCTCGATACCAGCACCTTTGCTCCCGCGTGCATACCGAAGAATATCGTTGATTTCGTAGTGGGTAGCCCAGGCGCGTTCCGCGCCAGTCATGTCCTGACGCTGGATGAGAACACGAACGGAATGGTCTTCAGAAGCCAGCTTGCCATTGGCTTTCAACTCGTAACGGACGGCGACATTCAACTCGCGGCGGGATGCATTGTCCGGCGATACAATCAGCGTCTTCTCTGGCGATTCAACGTAACTCTTCGCAATCGCACGGATACGCTCCTCAGTGTTCGG
Organism: Acidobacteriota bacterium; assembly: GCA_018268775.1. GTDB lineage: Bacteria > Acidobacteriota > Terriglobia > Terriglobales > Acidobacteriaceae > Edaphobacter. The sequence goes on from JAFDVV010000019.1 coordinate 234,888, forward strand.
AATTTCCCTGACACGACCTTGCTGTTGAAGCACGTCGAGCGCAGCAGAGACTTGGCCCGTCGCCAGCAGCTCAACAGCAGATTTCAATGTTGGGTCTTTCTGGCGCACAATCTCGTCGAGCTTGGCAGTTCGCATTCCGGCTTCTTGCAATTGCTCGAAGGGGCGGCCAGCTTCGACACCCTGATGCTGGCGGATATCGCCAATCAGGAGCACACGGTCGTTCGGTCCAAGTCGCGCAAGGAACTCGCGCATTTGGTTCGTACTGGCAAGGCTCGATTCATCGACGAAATAGAGATGTTTCTGGTCCAGGATCTCCGGTTTTGTGGACCGCGCAAGAAAACCCTGTAGCGTTCCCCCCTCCATGCCCGCTTCGTTCAATTGCCGCGCCGCGCGAGAGGTCGGCGCAAAACCCGCGACCTCGTAACCTTGGGCCTCGGCTGCATTGCGAAGCACAGCAAGGGTAGTTGTCTTACCTGCTCCGGCGACTCCCTGGATTCCATGAACGCGGTCGGGAGAACTCAAAACATCTTCGACTACGCTTTTCTGGGCACGGTTCAAGTGCGGATGCTGGTCGGCCACATGGATAGCCTCAGAGCGGGCCATCACTGGCGGAAGCTGCTTCTGCCCCTCGCGCATTCGCCGGACAATCTCATGCTCTGCCTCGATAGTTTTGGCGGTGGTAAACTGACGGCCCGGTATGCTCTGAGGTCTCTCGACAACCTGAAATTCTCCGGACGCAAGGCGGCTATCCACATGAGCACAAATCTGCGGATAGGTCACGTCGCCCATGCCGCGACGAAGTGCATCGCGCACCAGCGCCCGTTCGTCGATCACGGCCTCACGCTCGAAGTTCTTATCACGGGAGAAGGTTACGGATTCACGCACCCGTTGCTCTGGACGGGCGGATTGCGTCCGGTGTTGCGACAGCTCTCTGGCAGCGCGGACGACAGCATCCGCCTGATGGCCGAAGTCGGCGGCTAACTTACGGTGGGCCGTCATGACTTCGCGCGGCGAGTGAATATCTTTCTTATCGCGTGTGGAGTGGGCGGCGATTTCGGCCGCTTCTTTACCAGTGCGGCCCGTGCGTTCGAGATACTCACGAATCTGCTGGCTGCGGGGACTGGATGCGTCGAGGTATTCCTGCGTATAGCCTTTAATCTCCGGCGCGCCGCTTCTTCCTGTCGTGATTTCATATCCAAACTCTCGAAGCCGATACATCAGCTCCGACTGGTAGACGGCAGTCGCAAACTGCTGCGAGGCAAAGAGGCTTTGCGGTTGGATGGCGCGGGCCTGGCCGCCCTCACGTTCGGTCATATTGAAAATGACGGCATGGGTATGGAGCTGCGGAGCCACATAGCCATCGACCGGGCGCGCCGTATCATGCTCGAACTTTGCCGCGATAAATTTACTGGTGGTCTCTGGCGGATGGTTGCTGCCAATGCGGGCCTGCGCATAGTGCTCAAGCTGTTCGAGGGCCGCGTGGACAGCCTGACGATGGGCTTCACGCACGCGGTCATCGCCGCCTACAAGCGCAGTGAGCGAGACCGACTTGGGCGCGGAAAATGTCGCGTCCCATCCGGCACGGTGTTCCATCGTTTTGATGGTCTTGCCATCGGCATCTTTGTATTCGTAGGAAGCACGCTGGCGAACGAGTTGCTCACCAGTTGCGGGATGCTGACCTTGGCTAAGGCGGGCAAAATCTTCGGCGGAGACCGCCCCTGAAAGGCCGAATTGCGAAGCAAGACGGCCCTGCCACTCCCCGGCAATCACGCCGCGCTGCGACCAATAATTCTGCTCCTTGGCAGTGAATTCCTTTTGGTGATAGGTCTGTGCCTGCCCAGCGGAAAGAGGTTTGGAAATTGTCAGCATGGCTCAAATCCTCGGCCCAAAAGTAAAGGTCTCCTGCTTCTCAGAATCCGCTTCCGGCGTTGGGGCTGACTGTGGCCGTTTCCGCTCCGCAACCCGTATAGCTGGCACCGCGCGGTCGGCAGCGACCGTCTCGTCCACAGCAGACGGTTCCTTGCGCAGGCCCCGGACGATATAGTCGTCCTCCAAACGCTCGATAAGCTTTGGCTTCGTCGGCGCAATTTCGAGCTTTGGAAAGGAAAACTGGGCAACATAATTTCCATGTTTCAGATAGGCGTGCAATGGCTCCAGGCCGCTGATTTCGGAATCGAGCACAAGCGGCTCCGTCTGTCTGTCGAGTGCGAAGTTACGCCCGCTGCGGCTGCCGTCGTAGTGCGTCTCCTTCATACGTTCAATCTCCACCTTACCGATGGCGCGGCTGACCCATTCCGCCGCATCCGGTTCGCTGGTTTTGAGAAAAATCTTAGTTGCCGGCTGCGAAAGCATGACCTCGGCAAGATGCCCATAGATCACCTCAAGCTGGGCTTTTCCCTGAAAGCCCAGGACAATTGGATTGCGGGACTTGCGGTTCTCCGTGATGGCGGTATGGAGCTGCGGCAGTTTTTGCAAACTGGCCAGTTCGTCCAGCACAAACCAGACCGGATGCTGGTCGGGCTTTGGCGCACTGAGCAGCCGGAGGACCAGCATGTCAATCCAAAGACTATGCAGTGGGCGGAGAGCCTCACGCTCGGCGGGCTGCGATGTAATGAATATCCATCCCTGCCGCTTCTCCGACCACTCGCGGGCCGTCCATTCGCTTTTGGCCTCGGTCTTCCTGGGCAGCAGGCGAAAGCTGTCGGCAACGAGGCTCAAAGAGCCGAGAACACCGGAGCGCTGCTGCGGGGCGGACGGTTCAATCAGAGATGCAAGTTCCGTTCCTTTGACGCGGCGGTCAATCTCTTCCGGGTTTGACATCCACTGGATCAACTGTTGTGGCGTCGGCAGGTCGAGCAGGAGATGGGCGAAGATCTTCTGCGGACTTTCAATAAAGAACTCGCCCTTTTTGTCGCTCGTCGGCTGGAAGAGAGAAGCGGCAACGGTGCGTGCTTCCGCACGCCGTAACAGTTCTTCCGATGGTCCCCAATAAGGGCAGCGGCGATCCAGCGGGTTAAGTACGATGTCGCCGCGTTCTTCGTCGTAAAACCGCTCGATGAACTCGCAGGCCGGATCATAAAGGATGGCGGAATGGCCGCGCGCCTGAATCTGCCGCAGCATCTGCATGATGATGGCGGTCTTGCCGCTGCCCGTGTCCCCGATGATCTCGAAATGCTGGTCTTCGGCCCGGATTGGGATGCGGAGCATTTCTTTGCCGCCATCGGTCTTGATGCCGATGCCCGTCCCCTGAAATGCCTTGTTGAACTCCTTCGGCGCGACCAGAACCGGTCCTTTTAATCGCCGCCCGTACTTCATTTCCTTGCGGCGGCGGATGTCTTTGGCGATGGAAAATGGAAGCTGAACAAGGAGTGTCAGCAACCCGAATATCAGTGGCCACTTGAAAAGGTCTGCGAGGCCCGTACCGCCGTAGACCTGCCGCTTCAGATAGGTATGGAGCGACTTGTTTTGGTAGGAACTGAGAGCACCGCGGTAGAGAAATACCATCCCTCCTCGTTTGGCTACAGGCGAAAGTGCCAAGGGCAGCGGTTTGCCGCCGGGTTGCGGTGTCGAGCCAGACGCAACGTCCGGTTCACTTGCATACCAGGCGTGTCCTTTGCCGTCCGAAGTCATGAGCATCCGGTATTTGCGCGATGCGCGAAAACTGGGAACGGTACTCGCCTTGACGTAGGCCGGAAGATAAAACTTTTCGAGTGGAGTGAGCGCAAAGACGAAGTGGACATAGAGAAAGACTCCAGTCGCAATCAACGCCAGAAACACCGCGCCATAGCTATAGATGGGATTGTGCGGCGGCCAAATGATCGTCTCTCGTCTCCCCCAGTGGGTCTCAGGCATAGGGCTGCTCCTTCTTCTCCGCGCCATGCTGCATAATGACTGCGCGGGCGGCATGGTGTTTGTTGGCCTTCACCCGTCGCATCAGCTCTTCATACTGACTAGGCGTCATCTGTTCACCACACGCGACAGCCTGCAGCACATCGGTCAGGAACAGTTGCAGACCCACAATTTCGGTCATTAGCGCTTCGGCACCGATCAGATCGCTCGACGATTTCGCCTCGCGTAGAAGCGCATCCCGCGCCCATTCGCTCGGTGTTTTACCCGACGCTGAGGCCGCACCTTCAATCAGTATTTCCTCATCGTGGGTCAGCTTCGTGCTGAGGTTGTGCGAGCGACGGTCACGTCCTCGCAATTTGTCTGCGTCCCGTTCCGGCATCGGATGAATAGTTGTCATTGGCGACCTCTGAAGATCGTGCAACCCGGTATCTGCCCAGATACCGGGTTGCGCGATCTGCGCGTATTTTCAGTGGTATCTGAAGAGATACCAAAGTATCTGGGCAGTTCCCTTGAAGGGGTGGAGTGTCGAAATAAACCCGGTGCGCAGCACCGTCTGTGCTCCACCACGGATTCTGATGGAGTTCATGCCTTCTGAACCCGCAACGATTCACTGAATTCCATCCCGGCAATAGGCTTCTTGGGAGCCTGCTCAACCCCATCGGAAACGGAGGCTCTGCGGATACGGAGAGTCGGCGTGACGTGAGCTGCCTGCGGAGTCTTCAGAAACTCCTGAAAGTCGCGGTCCTTGGTGAAGACATAAGCAAGTGCTTTGTCCACAATCTCGTCAGCGGAAGCGTGGAGGAAAGCGGCGTACTGGTCGATCTGCCCGGCGGTAGTTTCGTCGAGCCGGATCGTGGCTGTGATCTGGCGGATTTGAACGATCTCAAGCAGCGGCATGATGAGGCTCCTTGCGGTGTGGCTTCAGGTTCGGTTTCGTGGTGTGTATTTGCTGCTGTGCAGCCCAGAGAATTTCAGTGGCATAAGCCCTGCCATCGGCGCTCGAAAACTCGAACCGATGCCGGACTTCCAGCATGGTCAGAACGTCTGCAATCGGCGCGCCTTGGGCCAGCCAGAGATTGGCCGAAGCGATGTCGGCGAGCCGTCTCGCTCCCATGCCGAAATGCTCCCGTTTGCGAGTTATTTTCAGCATGGAATCGCCTCCAGTTCCGCCCGTGCATCGGCTTGGAATGCGTACTCGACCAAAAACTGGCGCGAGCGGCGGTCGTAATCAGCCACTCGGAGCACTTCGTTGACCATGCGGCATCCCGGCTGGCGCTCGATATGGACGACGTAATCGACCGCCTCCCCGATCTCGGCTTCAATGTCCTCGTAGCTCGCTTGCGAATGGCTGCGGAGTACGAGATTGGCAAAGCGGCGTAGCGCCTTGATCGCAGAGTTTGCATGAATGGTCGCGAGCGACCCAGAATGCCCGGTGTTGAAGGAGTCGAGCAGCGTCCGCGCCTCTGCCCCGCGCACCTCGCCCAGAATGATCCGGTCGGGTCGGAATCGGAGAGCATCCTTCAGCAAATCATCGAACGATACGGGTGTCTTGAACGTATGCATCTGCGATTCGGTGGCGACGATGTTCGGCTTCCGAATCTGAAGCTCCTGCGTGTCCTCGATCACCACGAGGCGTTCCTCGTCCGGAATGGCGTCGGCGAGAATCCGTAGCAGAGTTGTTTTGCCCGATCCTGTTCCGCCGCTTATCAGCAGGGTTTTGCCCGCCTGAATCTGCTCAGCAAGGAACTCGGCAAGCGGTCGCGTCAGCGTGCCGCGAGCGATGAGGTCCTCGATGGTGAAATGGCGGCTGTTGAACTTACGGATGGCAACGGCCGGGGCGGGGGCGACCACCGGCGGAATCCATACTGCAATCCGGCTTCCATCCGGAAGCTGCGCATGGAGCCTTGGGTTGTCTTCGTCGAGCCTCTTGCCGAGGTGGTTGGCGATCACTTCCAGACCGGTGCGCAGGCTCCCGGCCTCAAAGAAGATTCCGGGCTGCGGAAGCATTTCGCCGGCGCGCTCGGCATACCAGGTCGCATTGGGATTTCCCATGATTTCGCTCACCTCGTCATCGAGCAGAAGCGGCTCGATGGGGCGGAGAAACGGGCGTAGTAACTCGAAGCTCATCGCGGGGGTTTCCAGCAAGGAAGCCCAGCGTGGAGCCGGGCTTCCGGAAATGAGGAAGAAGCGGCGGTTAGGCCGCCTCTTCCTCGGGGTTGAAGTCATCGCCTGGCGCTTCTTCCGGGCCGGCCTTCTCTGCACGGTCGAGCTTCAGGATCGAAGAGACGCGCACTTCCCAGATGCGTTGCTTCTGGCTGGTCTTCTTGTCCACCCGTTCGCGGCTGCGCAACTCGCCTTCGACGGACAGATGCACGCCTTTCTTCAGGGTCTTGGCGTAGTCGGCCAGCTTGCCCCACGCGATGCAGCGGTGCCACTCGGTGTGGTCGATGTACTTGCCGGTCGCCTTGTCCTTGTATGAGCTTTTGGTGGCGAGTGACAGGGCTGTGAAGCTCGCGTTCTTGGTAGCTACGGTGGTGGCGTCTTGACCGAGGAATCCGATAAGCGTGATGCGGTTCTGATACATGGTGAAGTCTCCTGAGTTGAATTCCCGGATTGACCGGGTCACCCATTGGCGAAGCCTGAGCGAGATACCGGGGTCCCCGGCACGCCGTCGTTGCGTGCTGGGGTGGTAGTGGGCCATGCTCCCAAGTGCCAAGCCGCGCTTTCTTGGAGGGCGCCCTTTAGGGAGGAACCAAGACCCGAAGGGCGGCGAATTTCTGGGGTCCCCAGCACGCGATCGTTGCGTGATGGGGTGGTGAGCCGAAGCAGAGCGACGCCGTGCCGCCGGGCGCATGTATAGCCCCGAAGCGTGTGACCGGACAAGCAAGGGAGAGGCACGGGAGACAAAGCGCTTCATGGATCGCATCGCCAGAGTCTTCCTCGTAGCCTCCAACGCCGCACTCCACGGAGCGAAATCGCTCTGCTCCCACCTGCACAAGGAGAAGGCGAGCGGATCGGCCAGACCGTCTCGCCTGCGTCGCTTTAGACTGCCAGAGCGCGGAAGATCCAAGGGTGCATTCTGGCTGGAAAATGTGCGCCGCGTTGGACATGAAGACTGCCTCGCTTTGGGAAGTACGCTTCTCTTACTCGAACGCCTGGTCTGCCCGGAAGCGGACGATGGTCAATCCCAGAGGATTGACGGCAAACTCGTTGTTCTTGACCTTGTCCCGGAAGACATAGGTCACGCTGGCGGTCCATTGCTCCCGCTTAAGCACGGAGTTGTCCGCCGGGTTCGTGAATACTCTCTCGAACTCAATTCGCGCTGAATACGGTGATTGCCGCAGGTCATCGAGGATCACGTTCTTCACCTGGACATCGACGAAGGGCAGCGAGCTGTCGGTCGAGTATTTACTGATCGTTCCATCCTTCCGCTCCTGGTCGATGACAGCGTGCTGCACGTCGCCATTCAGGAAATAGAGAGCATCGGTCTGATCGCGCTCGATGGTGAAGCGGTTCCGGCTGAAATAGAGCTCGGCCCACCGCGTCAGGTAATACTTGTTTTCGGCCTCCTGCGGGCGGTATTGGAAATTGCGGTAGTCAATCGCTTCGGCCCGGCCCACTTCGTTGATGCGGATGATGAGAGGGTGCATACTGGCAAGCGCCTTCTGGCTCCGAAACACCAGGCCAGCGAGGATGAGGCAAACGACGGCCAGAATCAGAATCGTGATCTTGAGCCATGTGTTCATCACCAGCGGATCGCCGTACTGTTCGAGGTAGCGTTCCGCCGCGCGGGTGATCTCAACTGAAGCCATAGACGCCTCCATTCTGTCTAAACCATCTTTAGAAATGCCGCGGTGATGAATCCCCCCGCGCCGATTCCGTGCCCTCCGACGTGACCGGAGAACAGAGAAGCGGTCATCGTGGGAATCTTCAGCAGAATGAAACCAGCGACAAAACATAGAATCAGCAGACCGGGCATGAGGTAGACCAGATGGGAGGCGCTATCAGCGTGCATCGCTCCGCTCGTAAGATACGTAATGAGCAGATGGCTGATAACGCTCATCGTTGCCGCCGCTACAACCTTATAAAACTCGAAACCGACGAATGCCTTGAGCCATCCCCAGAAGAGGAATTCGGTTTTATTGAAGACCATCCACGGGATGAACACGGGGCCGACCAAGCCAACGATTGTTGCTCCGATCGCGCCATAGGCAATGATTACGCCGATCAATGCGGTAAGGATGCTGAGGATGACCTGCACTGTGTAGGTGCAGAGCAGCGTATAAGGCTCCGTGAACGAGGGAGACAGCGCTCCAATCTTACTCAGAGCAGCATGGATTGTGTTTTGCACCTCCTGGGTTGAGTCGCTGCCAATGTAATCGACTAGGCTGCTGGTGCCACCGCTAACGAAGCCCTTGAGCGAATACCCTATGCCCGGAATTGAGCCGTCATAAAACCTCACGAAACAGTAGGCGAACGTGATAAGCAGAAAAAAGTTCAGGAACTTCGCCACATTGAAGCCGGAGCCGCCCTGCGCGGAGGCGAGCGCCTCTTGAACGCCGAACCAGACCAGCATGATGGTGGCGAGTGAAAGCACCATGTGTAGGCCAAGCGCGTCCATTGATGGCGAGGCCGTTGCCGTCAGGTTCTCGCAACCGTTTTTGATGAGAATGAGGAAGTCCATACCTGTTCTCCTGGTCTTCAGTAATGGAAGGCCCACTCGGTGCCTGCGCTCGTCTGTTGCGGCGTGATTTCATTGAAGTTCTGCTGATAGCCGTTGCCGGTCTGAAACAGCGATTTAAGATTGTCCTGTTGCACCTTCTGGCCGACCATCTGTTGCAACGCCTGTGCTTCGAGGATCTGGTTAGTCTCTTGCTGCGAGCGCAGCTCGATCAGCAGGGCTTGATTAATCCGCTGTAAGGTAGCCATCTCGGTGTGCTGGGATGGGTCGGTGGAATGACTGGCGGCTTCTAGTCGGCTGATGTCAGCCACTCGTTGCGCAGAGTCCGCCCGGATTGTGCCAATCGTTCCGATGTTGGTGGCGTTGACAGCGTTAGCGAGATCGACAGTCGCACCCTGTGCCGCCATCTCCCGCTGGCCCTGCGGGCTGAGGGAACTGTATCCGACGATGCGCCCTGTCGTGTCGATGCTTGCGGCTTGGGCCGCCGCTTTCGCACCATAACCGGTGGAAGCTGCGTTCATCCAGACTAAAGAGTTGCCGTAAGTATTGGCCGGTCGAATGAGCGTGGTCCACTGCTGTCGCCCTAGATTGCTGTAGGTGGTATAGAGCGTCTGCGGAAGGCTCGCCATTTGTCGCGCAAGATTGTAGGCGGCGATGACGTTTCGGGTGGTCGCAACCGTGGTCGTGTAGATTTGGTTGGCCTGGGCAATTTGTTGGACGGCGTGTGCCGACTGTGTCGGATCGAAAACGATCCCAGAACCGAACTGAGCGTTGGCGGGCGACACTCCGAGTATCGCCGCCAAAATGGCGGCCGTGAGTAAGGTCTTCATCGTCTCTCCTTTAGCGCGTTACTGCTTCGAGCGTTCCGCTTGAAGCCGATCTGATGCTTCCTTCAACCTTTTGCTCTCGTCAGCGCATTTGGGACTGAGGTTCTTTGGGAGATTCAGCATCTCCGCAGCGCAGTCCTTCGCGAACTGTTGGTTGATCTCGTCATACTGCTTCTGGAGGTCCGCCAACTTTGCCTGATGGCTCTGGCATCCAGTAATCGCGATGCCAAGAATCGCAGTGGATACAGCGAAGATTGCGGTACGGCGCATACTTCCTCCTCAGAACGTCTGTGGGATGGTGTGGTTCTCGTACGCGGGCAGCAGCATGTCTTGTGTGAAGTAGACCTTCACCCGATGGCCTTCGCGAATCGTGATCGTCGGCGGTATCTGAAGAAAGCGATCAAGAATAGAAGTAGCCGACTGCGAAACGCTGCCGGAGGCCCCGGTCGCAAATGCCTGCGACCCGCTGGTAGAAATCGTACCCCCACCTTGCGTAATCTCGCCCGCGCCAGCAATCACGCCCAGCGCAATCGAGGTCCCGAATATCTCAAAATAGTGGTTGTTCACCTTGTCCTTCAGCCCTTCGGCCCCCGACTGGTTCAGTCCATGAAGCTGGTCAAGATCGACCGAATAGCCGTCCGGCATAATCATGCGGTGAAAGACCACAGCCATCCTCCGCTGCTGTCCGAAACCTGATCCACCGATCTTTCTCGCTTCGCCAAGTACGATCGTTCCTTCCGGAATAAGCACATGCTGGCGGTCGTGCGAGTAAACGGGATTCGAGACCATCACCTTCACCGGGCCGGGCGCGTCGCCATCGAGACGATTCACAAGAATGGTGTCAAGAACCGTACCTTCGTAGAGGACATACGGCTGCCCGGTTGCCGAGTCGATATTGATTTCAGCCTTTTGTTGGGCGGGCGTATGCCCGGATGTGTTGGATGGTGGATTGCCAGCGGCGTGCGGCTTAACCAGGCTAGTGCCGCTTGGGTCTGGTGGCGCTGTCGGCCCGGCATTTTCTTTTTGAGTGATTTGCGCTGTGCTATTCGCGCCCCGAGCGAAGACCAGATTCGACGCGAAACGCGATGCGTAGGCCAACTCGCGGTCTTTGGCCGCGAGTTGCTGTTCCTCCTGCTGCGCGGGCGAGAGTTGCTGCTGGTACGCCGCCTGCTGTTGCGGGCAGGGCTGGCCGGAAGCGCACGCAACCGGCAGGCCCGTCGGACCGTAAGCGGCGGAAGCGGCTGGCTGGGATGCTGTTAAACCCGTAGGCGCGGTTGCAGCGGGCTGTTGCGCGGCGGCTTGGGCCGCGCGCTCCTCGGCAGTGGCCACCTGGCTCTTGAGGTCGGCAACATTGTTGGCCGTGTTGTCCTGAAGCATCGGCTGCGGTACGCCGTTTCTGTTTCCGGCTTGTTGCTTGGGCGATTTTCTGGCCGTTCCGCTGAATACCGCCGCCAGAATTACCAGCAGGGCAGCGCCAAAATAGAGCATTGGCTTCAGGTTCTTCTGGAGCACGCCCTTGGGGACGTGCTCATCGCGCCGCAGCTCCGGTTCGCCCGACACGGGAGTCGCGTTGTTTGCCATTGATTCCGGCATCGGTGGCCTCCTCACCCCTTGCGGGAAAATTCCATCCGCTTCTTGCCCAATTCGACATAACCGGAGTCCATTACCTTCGGAATTATGTAGGTGCCGTTCGTGAGCTGATACGTGACCAGGTTCGGCTTTCCGTCGCGCATTTCGTAGACCGAGAACTTCTCCGGAGCAGCCGTTTTGATGTATGTGAATTTGGCATCGTGGTAGATTGCCTCGATGTCGAACGGTGGATCGTTGGCCTTGAACTTGTAGTCGAACTTCAATTGCAACGGATACGCGCTTTTGTACTCGTCCACTGCCTGTGTAATGTGGGCCTCCACCGCCGCAAGCTGCCGCTTCGACTGCTCCAGTTGCGCGACGGGAACGAATTGTGCCGGGCCGCTGGAGGCAACGATTGAGGAGCGGTCTGCTGGAACAACGATGACCTTTAGGTCTGGAGCCTGATCTGTTTGCGAAACGTCCTGCAAGGTAAAGGAGTAGATGTTGCCCTTGTCGGTAATAAGGTTCAGGTTCGATGAAATCCCAGCTTTGGCCGGATGCACGAAGCAAAAATTATTGACAATATCGACGACCCAGAAATCTTTGTCGCCAGTCGCCGCTTCCATGATTTTTTCTGTTGTCGGCAATTCGATCAGCGTCGTGTACTTGAGCTTCGCGTGAATCGGAACAATGTCTTGCGAGTGATACTGCACGGTGCGGGCAGAGGCGTCCTGCGCAACCGCGGCTATGGATGGAACGGTCATGGCCAACACGGCGAGCGAAATTAGCTTGCGTTTCATGCGGCAACTCCTTTCGAGCGGGGATGGATCGTGTTGTATGGAACTGAACTGTGCTGCGCCCCCTCAGCCAGGCGGCGCAACCCTTCGGCGAAGCCGAATTCGGCAAAGTATTTCCACTTCTTCAGGTTGTCGGGCGCATTGTTGGTCGCAATCCAGTAAGAAACGGGATCGACGTTCAGCCGCACTTTCTTGGAGCTTTGCGCCTTGCGGACCAGCATCTGTCCCGGCGGGATGAGTCCGGCAATCAAGTCCAGCTCCGTATCGTTCAGGTGGAACGCCTCGGCATACACCGCGCGGTCCATCTCCGGATTCGCCAGGAATATCTTCGTCGGGCAGCATTCGGCTACGACAGGCAGCAGTCCCGATTCCTGCAACTCTTTGAGCGACTGCGTAGCCAGGACCATCACGGCACGATGCTTGCGCCAGGTTTTCTGCGCCTGAACTACGTAATTCCGGATGGTTTCGTTGCGGAAGAAGAGCCACGCCTCATCCAGCAGAAACATCTTGAAACTTGAAAGCTTGTTCGGGTCGGCGATCTCATTGCCCGCCCGATGCAGCACATAGAACAAGAGCGGTTCCAGCACCTCCGGGGCGTCTCCCCATCCTCGGAAGTTGAAGGTCTGGAACTCGGCGAAGGAGAGCGTGTCTTCCGCGTTGTCGAAGAGAAATCCGTACTGGCCCGTGCGGGTCCAGCGGTGCAGGCGGTCTTTCGTTTCGCCGATGATGCCGGCCAGGTTCGACACCGTGCGCTGGCCGGGTTCCAGGATGTAAATTCGCTCAATGGCATTCCAGAGCCGCTGCTCCTCCCGGAAATCCATCCGATAGCGCTGGTCGCGCCCTTCGATAAGAACGCGGAAAAAGCTGAAGAGAAATTGCAGGTTCTCCGATGTCGGCGGAAGCGAGAACGGATTGATCGTGAAGTCGCGCGATTCGCGCCCGACGTTCAAATAGGTGCCGCCGAAGATGCGCGTGACCGATTCGTAGCTGCCGCCAATATCGAAGATATAGGTCTGTGGCCGATATTTTTGGACGTTCTGTACCAGGAATACCGACAGGAACGTTTTGCCTGACCCCGTCATTCCCAGAATCAGCGTGTGCCCCACCTCTCCGCAATGCAGGCTGAGGTAGTAGGGAGTGTCGTTGTCGGTTTCGAGGACAGCCAGATATTCCGTGCCGAGATAGGCATTTGTCGTCTCGCCCGGCAGGATGGTGAACAGAAAACTCAGGTCCGCGTAGTTGGTGTTCAGCAAATAAAGCTTGCGCAGATTGAAGGCGTAATTTCCGGGCACAATCGCGAAGTAGGCGTTGAGCTGGTTGTACATTTCGGCAAACAGGCTGCCGTCCGCGTTCGTGAAAATCCCGGCGAATTCTCCTACTTGCGACTCAAGCGTCTGGCGGTCTTTGTCATAGAGAACAATCGTCAGCGAGAGTTCGCCCAGTTGTTGCCCGCCGCCCAGCGCGCGCAAGCAGTCGCCCAGGTTCTCAATATCGGCCTGCTTCGACTCGTCTACCAGCACATTTCGCGGGTCCGTCTTTGATGGGTCATTGCCGATCCGCGATACAAAGCCGGTCTTCGCGATATTGAAGTGCCGCCGCCGCTTGTTGACTTCCTTGCGCGCCTTATCTGCGGGAAGCGCGGTCCACTCCGTACAGGCCATGAAGTTCGCCGGGACCTTCAGCAGCGCATCGAGCACCAGCGGCCGGGTCTCGCCGATCGCTTCCTTCATCGTTAGGACGCGAACGAAATGCTCTCCAACGCGGAGATGATCGCGCTCCGCTTCAACGTCGGAGTTGACAATCTGGCTGTCGAGAAACTGCGAATGCTGCGGCTTACCGGCGATCCGCCAGCCGTCGTAATTGAGCAGACGGCGAAAGAAACGGAACTGGCCCTCCTGATCGAGCACCGCCATCGGAGTCAGGTCGATGAGCTGTTTCGTGAATGCCTGCACCCGCTGTTCCAGACGCGCAAGATCGCGCTCAATCTGCGACCGCAGCAGCGTCTTCATCCCTTTGCCGCTGAACTGAGCCTTCAGCTCATTCCAGCCTCCCGCCGGATCGCGGAACACCTCTGCCAATGCTGCGCCTATGCCGGTCTTGGACCGCGCGCCTCTGATAAGAATGCAGTAATAGATTTCGATCTCGAAGAGTCTGTCCGCCTTCTCTTCAAAGAACTGCTGCCGCCGATCTTGCCCGGTCTGCACAATCGGGTCGTCGTACCTGGCAAACGGAATATGCGGATAGTTGGTCTTGAAGAGGTACTGGTAAACATGGAAGCCGGGGCCGAACAGCTTCAGCGCCGGTTCAAGCCGCTTCACGGCGTACTCCTGTTGCGCATGATCGAGGCTCTCGTAATCGACGCCCGTGACGCGCAGCACCATACCGAGATCGCCGCTCTTGGTCAGGAAGGCAGTCTCATTCCAAAAACCGTACAGGTTGATGTGGTCGCATAGCGCGGCCGCTTCCTTCCACGGCTTAATGACCTTGTCGAGGCGCAGCATCAAACCACCTCCACGCGCGGAATACTTTGCTTGGCAGCGTCGTACCGGGGCTTATACCGCTCAGCCTTGGCGAGAATGCGCAGAAATGCTGGATCGCTCGCCGTCACCCAACGGCCGAAGGCATAGCCGCCCAGAAACACGGCCACGCCAGCCAGCAGGCTGTTGAACAGGTTGAACGCGCCCACCGCCCCGACGCCTACGAAGTAGAACAGCGTCCGCTCCACGCCCAGATACGTGAGGGGTTTGTGCAGGCTCTTGTAAACGCGGTTCCTTCGCCGATTTGTGGTGTGTGTCTGCATCGAATGCCTCTCACACTTGAAGAATTTGGATCGTGCCGTTGCGGGTTGGGAGATCAGATTCCCCATAGCCAGCTCAGAACGTTCACCGCCAGCACGGCAATACCGGTCCCGGCGGCCACACCGGCCAGGGCCTTCTTCGATCCCGGCTCTCCATGAGCGAACTGATAGCCGCCGATCACAATGGCGATCAGGCTTGCCACTTTGGCGACTGTGCCGGTGAAGAGGTTCTGGAGCGCGGTGAATCCCGTATCGAAGGGCGAGCCGCTTTGCGCGAGCGCCGCTACCGGGAAAAGCAGCAATAGAGAAAGGAAAATCGCGGGCAGCGGGAACAGCCGCAGAACCTTTGCGCGGGTGATTCCACGCCGCAGAGAAGTCTGGATGAGAGTGAACATTGGCACCTCCGACGGCCAGAATCTTGCCGTCATGTGCCAAAAGTTAGCCCCGCTTTTCCCATCCGTCCAAGACTTCTTGTCTATGGCGCCATAGACCGCATCTATCGCCGACTGCACCAGCCATTCTTATGCAAGCAACTTCATCTGAAGATCGTTGATACGCTTTTTGTGAGGCGTGTGTTTGGCTGGCTTGATGCCATTCATTTTTCTGAAATGCCGGATCAGTACCGGCAACGCAGGATGCTCCGCACAGACGGGATGCACGAAAGCTGTGTCCGTGGTCCAGTTCACATTTGTTACAGGTCGCGTCGTGAGACTTGGATCGAGCGGGATTTTCTGATTGATCAGCGCAAGTCCGCTGCCACTTTGCACCATCCACTGAATGTCTGCCGGTGTCGTCGCCAGGCAGGAAACCTCCGGCTCAATTCCAATCTCGGCCAGCATCTCCATTAGTCGGGTGTGCGCTTCGGGATGTGCTTCAGGACTCCGGAATACCTTCAGCTTCTTTCCAAGTTCTGACGGCTGGATCTCGGTATGCTGCGCCAGCGGGTCATTGGCGCGCATACAGGCGACCAGCGGGGCAGACGCAATCCGCTCAATCGTCCAATCGCTTCCGCTGACGGGTAAGGGAAGCACCGCCGCATCCAAGCTTTTCTCCTCCATGCGACGAAGAATTTGGGCCGGATCGCCGCCAGCGAACTGAATCCGGCAGTCAGGAAACAGGCTGGCGTAAGCGTCGCTCAATGACCGCAGAATCTCCTGATGGACAAAGCAGGAGAAGCCGATTCTCAAGGCAGGAAACTCGCCGCTATGCACGGCGCGCGCCGCCAGGATGATTTCGTTGCGCGTCTTCACTGCCTCTATCGCATACGACACAATCATCTGTCCCGCGGCGGTGATGCGCACGCCGTCATGATGACGCACGAATATCTGAATGCCGATTCCGTCTTCAAGATCTTTGATCTGCTTGCTCAACGATGGTTGCGCCAGAAAGAGCCGCTCGGCGGCGCGCGTGAAGTTCGCAGTCTCCGCGATGGCCGCGATGTATCTCAGGTGGCGGAACTCGACAATGTCGAACATGCGTTTGAACTCCGGTGAGCGAAATACGTGCTCAGGAGCGCGGGCACTGCGCCTCTGCGGAAAGTCATTCCAAAACCAGAGTTGATTGAGAAAAACGTGCTGTCAATCGGGTACTTTTAGGTTCCCCAGCCTGCGACAGGTCGATTCTGCAATAGACAGAAGCTATTGCAGCCCATCAAAGAGCTACTTTTTAAGGTCGGCCATAGACAAAAGGCATGGCTCCATAGACAGGAAGTATTGGACGGAGAGCAATGAGCAGTTCACGCTTTCTGTATTACGACTGTGAGGTCCTGTATGGAGAAGAAAGCCGTTGGGTCGGTCAGGTCACAAGCGAGTCGTCCCATCCATATTGAGCCCCTATATGACAGCCACGAAGTGGCGGCTCAATACCGCGTTTCGGAGAAGAGTCTTCATCGTTGGGCGCGCAATGGAATCATTCCCGCCGTGAAATGTGGCCGGCTGTGGCGGTTTCGGAAATCCGCTATTGATAAATGGATCAATTCGCGGGCTGCGAGTTAGGAAGCTCCGAAAAACGAATGGCGATGCGGGTGGGGATGAGCTACGCTTGAAACGAGCCACCCGTTTCCGCTGATAGGAGAGTATCCATGAAGCGGATTCGTTTTCAGCAAGGTTCATTGTGGCTCTACGAACGAGCAGGCGGGGATCGCGCCTGGGAGTATCGCTGGTATGAAACCCAGATTGACGGCACTCGCAGGCGGCGCAGCACTTTTATCGGAACGGTTCGGGAATTTCCGACAGAAGCGTCTGCACAGAAAGCCGTGGCCGCTCTTAGGGCAAACATCAACGCGGAAACCCCACGCACGCAAATTGACGCGATCAGTTTCAGCACGCTGGCGCAGCACTATCGCGAAAAGGAAATGTGCGAGGGAGCAGGCAAGACATTCGCCACGATTCGGACGAATGAAGGCTATCTGGAACGCTGGATTCTTCCACGCTGGTCTTCCTACCGATTGAAGGACGTGAAAGCGGTCATTGTCGAAGAGTGGCTGCGATCTCTTCCGCTGGCGAACGGCAGTAGAGCAAAAATACGCAATCTCATGCACGCAATCTTCAATCACGCTGTCCGCTGGGAGTGGCACGACAGAAACCCGATTACGCAGGTGCGCCAGAGCGCCAAGCGGCAGAGGGTTCCTATCGTGTTGAAAATCGAGCAGCTCAAGTCGCTGGTTGAACAGCTCACGGAGCCGGCGAAGACCGCCGTGCTTCTCGATATCCTTACGGGTCTCCGTGTGAGCGAACTCCTGGCACTGAAATGGTCCGACGTGGATTTCGAGAACCTGGAACTGCACGTCACCCGTTCCATTTCGCTCCAACGCGTCGGTCCCTGCAAGACAGAGGCATCGCAGAAACCCGTACCGCTCGATCCTGAGCTGGCGGAGGTTTTGCTGATGTGGCGAAGACAGTCCGCGTATCCGATGGATAGCGATTGGGTCTTTGCCAGCCCGGCGAGCAAAGGGAAGCTCCCGTACTGGTCCTCGTCTATCTTTCGCGTGTACCTCCGGCCGGCCCTCAAAGCTGCCGGAATCACGGGCAAGGTGGGCTGGCACACCTTCCGGCATTCCTACGCGACGATTCTCAAGTCGCAGGGGGAAGACGTGAAGACGGTGCAGGAGCTATTGCGTCATGCCAACAGCAGCATCACCCTCAACCTCTACGCGCAGGCAGTGACGGATACGAAGCGTACTGCGCAGAGCAAGATTGCAAGGCTGGTTTTTGATTCAGGCAAGCCTTCAAATTCGTAGGTTTTGCTTATTGGACGGTATCGGACGGTGACAATTGGAAGGAATTTCCGCTAAGTCTTTTGTTTTGTTGGCGTCCCCGACGGGATTTGAACCCGTGTTATCGCCGTGAAAGGGCGGTGTCCTGGGCCGGGCTAGACGACGGGGACGCGTGTAAGATACGAGTGCATAGGAACTTGCATCCTTTCTTCACGCTATCAACATCGTTGTGGGAGTGTCAAAAACCGCTCATGATTCCCGCCAGTCTTGAAGCCAAAACAACGGAGACAGATGGGCGTACCGCGGTGCCTGCGCGAGGTTATAAGTATCTGGATCTCTTGACGACAGCCTTTGTTGTCATTCTCCTCGTGTCCAACCTCGTCGCGCAAAAGGTATGTCTTATTGGGCCATTTGCGATTAACGGGGCTATCCTGTTGTTTCCAGTGACCTACATCTTTGGCGACGTCTTTACGGAGGTTTATGGTTTTGCGGCTTCCAGACGCGCCATCTGGCTGGGCTTCTTTGGGACGGCGCTCCTTTATCTGATGGGCGCTATTACGATTGCGCTTCCTCCGGCACCCGATTGGCCCAATCAACGCGCGTTTGCAGTGGTGTTCGGCTTCATCCCGAGAATACTCGCCGCCAGTCTGTTCGCATTTCTTGCCGGTGAGTTTGCCAACTCATACACAATGGCGAGGCTTAAGCTTTTAACCAGCGGGAGTAAGCTCTGGACCCGGACGATCGGGTCGACGGTGGTAGGCCAAGCTGTTGATACGACACTTGTCGTATTACTGACCTTCTGGGGAACCGTCCCTTTGAAGGTTATGGGTAACATGATCGTTACAAGTTACGTGCTCAAGGTTGCATACGAGGTGCTGGCGACACCTCTGACCTACCTTGTCATCAACTGGTTGAAGCGGACTGAGCATGCAGATGCCTTCGATTGGCATGAAAGCTTCAGTCCTTTTGCTCTGCGTAATCCTGAGCGGTCTTGAAAGTCATTTTTGCGAACCGTTCCCACAAAACAAAGCATCTAAAAGCCGAACCCACGTTTAGAAGTTGTGTTCCTGAATAATTTCGAGAATCCTGTGCTGCATGCTTCCGTCCAATCCACTCAGAGACAGCCAACAGGTTTGTATGTTTTGAAGGAGATGTTCCTTAGATGAATTCCAACGGTGTCCTTATAAAACTTCCGGTGATTGCCTGCGCCGCCTTCGTCGTTCTGCTTTCCGGATGCAATCGCCAGGCCGCCGCGCCTGCACAAGCGCCACAGGCGATGCCTGTGAAGGTGTCCCAAGTCACGCTCTCGCCCGTTGCCAGCGCGGATACGTACGTTTCGACGATTAAGGGAAGGCGCTCGGCCACAATGCAACCGCAGGTCGACGGCAACATTACCCGTATCCTGGTGAAATCGGGAGACGTCGTAAAGGCCGGACAATTGTTGATGCAGATCGACCCGCTCAAGCAGGCCGCGGCGGTGCAGTCGCAGCAGGGGACGCAGGCGCAGAAGAAAGCACTCTACGATTACAACAAGATTCAGGTAGATCGACAGCGCAAGTTGTATGAGGCGGGGGTCGTCTCGCGCGATGCCTTCGACCAGGCGACCCAGGCATTTGAAAACTCCAAAGCCGACTATGAGGCGAACGCAGCGCTGACCGATACGCAGAAGCAGCAGCTTGCTTACTTCCAGATTCGTGCCCCCTTCTCGGGTATCGTCGGAGATATTCCCGTCCACGTTGGCGACTATGTTTCATCGAGCACGGTTCTGACCACTGTCGACGAGAATATCGACCTCGAAGCGTACATCTACGTGCCCACCGACCGGGCCTCGCAGATACGTACAGGGCTGCCTGTCGAGATTGTCGACAGTGACGGCAACACTGTTGCGAAGACGGCGATCAACTTCCTCTCGCCGCAGGTTGACAATGGACTGCAGAGCATCCTTGCAAAGGCCCCTATTCCGCGTGGCGCGAAGCTTCGGACGGAGCAGTTGGTCAAGGCACGGGTTACGTGGAACACGAATCCGGCTCCCGTAGTACCTGTTCTTGCCGTGACCCGAGTTGGCGGACAGGCGTTTGTTTTCATAGCAGCCGAGAAAGAAGGGAAGTACTCTGCCCACCAGATTCCTGTGACTCTAGGCGAAACGGTCGGCAATTCTTACCCGGTATTGCAAGGATTGAATCCTGGAGACAAAGTGATTGTTTCGGGCCTTCAGTTCCTGCAAGAGGGCGTTCCTGTTCAGCCGATGGGCTAGACGGAGAACGCAGTCCAGTTTTTCGATTGGGCGCGATCGTCGCGCCGGTTGAGATCGATGCACGACCCCGGAGCCAGCGCCCGGTCAGAGGTTCATCTTGGTAGATTTTTTCATTCGGCGTCCAATCTTCGCCACGGTCTGCGCACTGCTTATTGTGCTTGCCGGTGCGGTCGTTATTCCGAGCCTTCCCATCTCGCTTTACCCGCAACTGGCCCCGCCGCAGGTTGTTGTCACCAGCAATTACATCGGCGCCAATTCGCAGATCGTTGAATCGGCCGTGACGATTCCGCTGGAGACCGCCATCAATGGTGTCGAAGGCATGCGGTACATGAGCTCGACCAGCTCAAACGACGGTACGTCAGCCATTACGATTACATTTCGTACCGGCTACGATCTTTCCATCGCCGCGGTCGACGTGCAGAACCGCGTCGCTTCGGCCCAGGGACGTCTGCCGGCAGCGGTAAACTCTACCGGCATCACCATTACGAAGGCGAACAGCAACTTCGTGTTCGCCGGCGGCTTCTTCTCGCGCGATGGCCGCTATTCGCAGGAGTTCATCTCGAACTACCTAGACGTCTATGTCAAAGATGCGTTGAAGCGCGTTCCCGGTGTGGGCGATGTGCTGATCTTCGGTGAGCGCAAGTATGCGATGCGCATTTGGCTGGATCCGGCCAAGCTCGCAGCTCGCGGACTCACGGCTCTCGATGTGACGAGCGCGCTGTCTGAACAGAACGTGGAGGTTGCCGCCGGTCAACTCGGCAGACCTCCGGCGGACGACTCTCAGGTCTTTCAAATGGCTGTCCGCGTTGTCGGTCGTCTGTCCGATCCCAAAGAGTTCGAGAACATTATTCTCAAAAACGCTCCCAATAACGGCGGGCTTGTTCTTCTCAAGGATGTGGGGCGCGCTGAAGTGGGTGCCGAAAGCTACGACACCGACCTCAAATTCTCCGGTGGCGAGGCAGTAGGTCTTGGTGTGCAACAGCTATCGAACGCGAATGCGCTTGAGGTCGACCGCGAGTGCAAAGCCGTTCTGGCCAATCTGGCGAAGTCGTTTCCTCCGGGGCTTGAATATATCATTGCCTTCGATACGACTACCGTTGTTGGCGACTCCATCAACGAAGTCGTTCATACGATCTTCGAAGCCATCGTTATTGTTATCATCGTCATCTTCCTGTTTTTGCAGGACTGGCGCGCGACGATCATTCCGGCAGTCACGATCCCCGTCTCTCTGATAGGCACGTTTGCCTTCATCAAGATGTTCGGGTTCTCGATCAACTCTCTCACCATGTTCGGTATCACTTTGGCGACGGGCCTGGTGGTCGACGACGCCATCGTGGTCATCGAGAACGTTCAGCGCCATATTGCAGAAGAACATTGCGATAGCCATCGCGCCACATCCAGAGCAATGGCTGAGGTCACCAGCGCGGTGATTGCGACTTCACTCGTGTTGATCTCGGTGTTTATTCCGGTCAGTTTTTTCCCCGGAACTACGGGCATTCTGTACAAACAATTTTCGTTGACGATCGCCTTCTCGATCGCGATCTCGGCATTCAACGCATTGACGCTCTCACCGGCGTTGGCCGCTATTCTGCTCCGGCCCGAGCGCCACCATGGTGGTCTGCTGGGTCTCTTTGAACATGGCTTGCAGAAGGTCATCAAGTGGTATGCCTATCTGGTCACTCACGTCGTAAAACTTCGCGCAGTGATGCTTATGCTCTTCGTCGCAGGACTTGCGGCGACGGTGTACATGTACAACCACGTACCGACGGCATTCGTTCCTTCCGAGGACCAGAACTACTTCATCAACGTGGTCCAGACCCCCCCGGGAGCGTCTCTTGCGTATACCGCCGAGGTTGCAGACCGCGCGTCCGCGATTATCCGTCAGAACGATGACGTCTTCGGTACTTTCTCCGTTATGGGCTTCTCCCTGACTGGCGGAAGTTCACCGAACTCGGGAATCATCTTCGCTCCGCTCAAGCCTATCGATGAGCGCATGAAGAAGGGCAAGGGGCACACTGCGCATGACATTGTCGCGGAGCTCGCTCCCAAGCTATTCCAGGTTCCAGGCGGCGTGATTGCGGCCTTTGAACCGCCCGCAATTCAAGGTATTGGCTCGGTCGGCGGCTTCCAGTTCATGTTGCAGGACCAAGGCCGAAACTCCTTTGGCGATATCGACCGCGTTGCCCACAATATGGTTGCGCAAAGCCGCGACCCGAAGTCGGGGCTGGTGGGCCTCTACACGCCGTACACCTCGAACGACCCCCAGATGTTCGTGACCATCGACCGTGAAAAGGCAAAGGCCATAGGTGTACCGCTCGCGCAGATTACATCGGCACTGGGAACGTACATGGGATCGAGCTACGTCAACGACTTTGATTTCAACAACCGTTCCTACCGTGTCTACGTGCAGGCCGATCAGAACTTCCGCAAGACGTCACGCGATCTGCGTCAGTTCTACGTCCGCTCGAACAGCGGACAGATGATTCCGCTCGACAATCTTGTTTCGATCAAGGAGACATCCGGACCGCAGGTCATCTATCACTACAATATCTTCCGCTCTGCAGAGATCGACGGAGCGGCTGCTCCCGGCCTCAGCTCCGGCCAGGGGCTCGAGAAGATGCAGGAGTTGTTCGAGAAGAACAAAATTCAGGGAATGATGTACTCCTGGACGGGGCTAGCGTTGGAGGAGGTTGAATCCGCCGGCAAGGCGATCGTCATCTTCGGCCTCGGCCTGCTTGTCGTATATCTCACTCTGTCGGCGCAATACGAAAGCTTTGTCCTGCCATTCATCATTCTGCTGGCTGTTCCGATGGCTGTTCTCGGAGCGCTGGGGCTTGTATCGGCCCGCGGTCTGGTTGATGACGTCTATGTGCAGATCGGGCTTGTGATGCTCATCGGCCTCTCAGCCAAAAACTCGATCCTTATCGTCGAGTTTGCCGAGCAGCAGGTTGAACATGGCAAGTCCGTAATCGACGCTGCGATCATTGCGGCGGAACTCCGGCTCCGGCCGATTCTGATGACGTCGATTGCGTTCATCCTGGGTGTGCTTCCGCTGTACTTCGCTTCGGGAGCAGGCGCGCTGGGACGTCACTCGGTTGGAACGGCCATCGTAGGCGGCATGATTCTTTCCACCGTGTTGAATCTGTTCTTCATCCCGGTTCTTTACGTCATCGTGAAGGGGATTCTGGTCAAGCTTCGTTCGCGTCCGCGTCCGCGTCCCGATGGTTGCGATGACGACCCTGCGGCGCTTGAATCGCAGCAGATAACGGCGAATCAGTAGGTGGGATGCAGGCGGGAATCTCCAAATTCCGCCTGCATCTTTATTCGCTGTAGGTGAATAATCATTCGTGTTGACGCCGGTTTTTGCGGCCTCCTACCATTGAGGCACAGAGGTGCTCGCATGAATGCTCAACCAATTGAGTTTGCCAGCGCCATTCCTTCGGTTCAACCGCGCCGCCCTACATATCTCATGTGCTCGCCGAAGTTCTACGATGTTGCCTACGTCATCAATCCGTGGATGGTCGGCAATCTGCATGCATCATCGCGCATGCTGGCGAAGGTGCAATGGGAGCGCCTTTACGCCACCCTCTCGGCGATCGCCAACATCGAGCTGGTCGAGCCGAGAGCAGGTTCACCCGACATGGTCTTCACGGCCAACGCCGGTCTTGAACACGAAGGCATTGTTGTCCCAAGCCGCTTCTCCCACCCTGAGCGTCGGGCCGAAGAGCAGTGTTTCCGTCGCTGGTTTCACGAAGCAGGCTATGAAGTTGTCGAACTCCCCAAAGGGATTTTCTTTGAAGGCGAAGGCGACGCTCTGTTCTCAACGGACGGTTCTCGACTTTGGGCAGGCTATGGCCCCCGCACATCGTATGAAAGCCACAGGTATCTTGCACGAACCTGGGATGTTGAGGTCTACTCGTTGCATCTCATCGATCAGCGCTTTTACCACCTCGATACCTGTTTTGCCACGCTGGTTGGCGGCTTCGTTTTGTACTACCCAAATGCCTTTGACGCCGCTTCGAACGCACAAATTGAAGCGGCGTATCCCAGGGAGCGGCGCATTGCCGTGTCGGAAGCCGATGCCATTCGTTTCGCATGCAACGCAATCAATGTAGCTGACACAGTTGTTCTCAATTGCGCCAGCAGACAGCTTACGCACTCGCTGGAGTCCGCGGGCTTCCAGGTGATCGGAGTCAGTCTCACAGAGTTCTTGAAAGCTGGCGGTGCCGCTAAATGCCTCGTTATGAATATCGAGTCATCGGCAATGAATGCCTCTTCATAATGCGCGTTCCATTCGGTCAGATGCGTAATTCCTGCTGTAGATCGCTCATGCCCTGCCAGGGATCTTTCGATAGGCGAATTTTCCAATCGTCGAAGTCGACGACACGAAAGACAGGCCGCGATTCAGAGCGCTTCAACTCCGTCCAACTGAGCGGCATCGACACCGCGGCTCCGGGCCGAGCTCGTGGTGAATACGCGGCAACGGATGTTGCTTCGCGTTCGTTGCGCAAAAAGTCCAGGTAGATCTTTCCCTTGCGCGCTGACTTTGTCATCTTTGTTAGATAACGATGTGGGGCGGTCTTTTCCATCGACACAGCCAAGCTGCGAGCGAACCCCTTGACTTCGGTCCAGGAGTGGTGCGGCTCAATGGGAGCGACGACATGCAATCCCTTTCCTCCGGTCGCCTTTACGAAACTTTCCAGTCCAAGTTCCTTCAGCCGGGCCCGCACTTCTTCTGCGCCCGTCTTCACCGCTCGCCACTCAAGGTCTTCATCGGGATCGAGGTCGAATACGAGACGATCAGGACGCTCCAGACTGTGGCTCTGTGAACCCCATGGATGAAGTTCAAGCACCCCAAGTTGCGCAAGGCCGGCGAGCGCTTCAGGCGTGTCCACCTGGATGTATCGCTCAACAACTCCCGTCTTCCTGTTCGGCACATCTACTGCTGTAAGGTTCTCAGGGAGTGTTTTATTCAAATGTTTCTGGAAGAAGGATGGTTTGCCAACTCCGTCTGGACAGCGCACGAGGCTTACGGGACGCCCAACAATATATGGCAGAAGCCACTTCGCAACGCTCCAGTAGTAGTCGGCAAGCATCTGCTTGGTCATGCCGGAACTGGCGTCCAGCACCTTATCCGAATGCGTAAGCCTCACAGGAGCATGCTCGTTGGAGTTGTTGTCGCGAGCTGCTTTAGTTATTTTGATCCGCGTATCGGCGCGCGAACTCCTCGGCCCAATCGAACGATCCGGCTCTTCGCGTACGACGTCTTTCGCGGTTTTGTCTTCGCGAATCCCCAGAAACGCTGCTTGTCGAACGAGGTTGTCCGCTGTCCACGTAGCAAAGCGGGCCTGGACAACCAGTTCAGGTTGAGTCCATAGTGCTCCTTTGCGCGCCTCGGCAGGCAAGGACGCAAAAGGGCTTTCGGCTTGCATGAGCGTATCGAGCTTGTCTCTCAGAGCCTTATGTGTCGTTTGAGTAAAGCCGGTACCGGTGCGTCCGGCATAGATAAGCTGATCTCCTTCGAAGTAGCCGAGCAAAAGTGCACCCACGCCATAAATGCCGTTTGTAGGGAGCGTGTATCCCCCAACCACGAACTCCTGTTCGTGAAGACACTTTGTCTTGATCCAATCGGTCGTGCGGCCCGATCGATAGCTTGCAGCATCTCGCTTCGACACGATCCCTTCAGCCTGCAGCTTACATGCCTCGCGCAGCAGTGCTGCCCCGCCTGTTTCAATATGTTCGCTAAACTGGATCTGGCGCAAGTCCACGCTGTGCAGTATCTCCGCAAGCATCTGCTTGCGGGCTTTCAATGCAAGCCCTCGCGTATTACGGCCATTGGCATGAAGAAGATCGAAGGCGAAGTAGGTAAGGGAATCGCCGGCCGTCTCCTGCATCGACACCTGAAGATCGGCAAAGCTCGTCGTTCCATTCGGAGCTACGACAACCAGTTCACCGTCAAGCGTCGCACTTTCGACAGGCAGCTTCGCAATTGCTCGCGCGACGGATGGCATGCGTTTTGTCCAGTCAAGCCCGGTACGGGTAAATATTTGTACACTCTCGCCGTCCTTGCGCACCTGCATTCTGTAGCCATCCAGTTTCAGCTCATGCAGCCAGCCTTTTGCCGACGGCGGCACTTCCGCCATCGTGGCAAGCTGTGGAGATATAAAGCCGGGTTGTGTTTCCTTCGGAAGGCCCTTCAGCCACTGCGTCAAGTCGATATATGAACCAAACTCATCCGAAGTACTCCCCTTGCGAGCCCATGCTTTGGCTGCCGAGTTCGTCTTGTTCGAGTTCCACACATGGTCTTCGTCGTGCGCTATCTCTTCCATCGTGCGGTTTGTAACAACACTTTTTGCAGCAGACTCGGTGATGGGAACATCGTCTTCGCTTGTTTCGAATTCATCGTGTTCTTTGATGAGTAGCCAGTTGGGCTTCTTTTCCTTAGCCCATTTGCTGCCCATGCGAATCAGCGCCCACTTGCCTTTCAATTTCGCGCCGTGCAGGATGAACTTCAGGTTCCCATCTCGCAGGCCTGCGTCCACATCGGGATAGGCGGCCTGTGGTTCCCATGTCCCCTGGTCCCACAACATCACAGTGCCACCGCCATATTGTCCTTTTGGGATGGTGCCCTCAAAGCCGCCGTATTCGATCGGGTGGTCTTCCACCTGAACAGCCAAACGCTTGTCTCCGGTGAAGTAACTTGGGCCTTTGGCGACGGCCCAACTCTTTAGAACACCATTCCATCCCAGCCGAAAGTCATAATGAAGGTGCGAGGCTGCATGTTTCTGTACGCAGAAGGGAAGCCCTGTTGTGGAAGGTGCGTCTTTCCTTCCGCTTGGCTCTTCCGTGATGTTGAAGTCGCGCATCGAGCGATAGCGCGCTAATTGCTCATCGACCGCGTCAGCAGCAGAAGGCTTTTTCCTGCGAGTCGCTTTCACCGGCTTCTCCTTGCCCGGTGTCTTTTTCGCTCCAGCCATCGCATCCCTCGCTGTAAATGGAGAAATGCGCTACGCCGACTTCCGCTTGCTCGACGAGGCTTTGGCCGGCTTCACCAAAGCGATTCCCATCTCCGATTTAGAGGGTTTGACCGAGCCCGAGGGTTTCTTCCCCGCAGCAGTCTTCCTGGGGGCTTCGTTCTCTCCAACACTCTTACGCAGAGCATCCATCAGATTGACCACTTGCGCTCGACTCGGCACAACTGCCTCGTCCTGTGGGATGGGGGCGTGCTTGATCTTCGCTTCGACCAGCTCACGAACCGCTGCCTCGTAGCCATCCTTGAACTCCGCTGGACTAAACTTTGCGGCCTTACGCTTGATCAGTTCCATGGCCAGCTCCAGCGAGTCCGTATTTACGGCCACTTTCTTGATGTCTTTGAAATACTCGGCAGGATCGCGCAGTTCCTCCTGGTAGCGCATGGTGTATCCCATCATGCCGCCCAGCTTGTCGTCCTCTGCGGCAGTAATGGCGAAGACATGTTCGCGCCCGCCAAAGGCGATCTTGCCGAGAGCGGCTTTCTTCGTCTTCTTCAATGCAGCACGGACGACGGCGAAGGCCTCGGCCTGAACGTCATCTTCGGGAACGATAAAGTAGGGCTTCTCCATGTACTCCGGCCCAAGCTCGTCGAGACCGACAAACTGAGTTACCGAGATCGAGTGCTTCGACGGCACGCGAAGCTGTTCAAGCTCCTTCGGCTCGATGATGATGTACTCGCCCTTGCGGTACTCGTATCCTTTGACGATCTCGTCTTTTTCGACCGGGTTCGCGGCTTCGCCGGGGTTGTCTTCAAGAGAGCTTGCGAGTACCTTCTGATGCCTCACGCGCTCGCCGGTGCTGCGGCTGATCTGATGAAACCGAATCTCGCTCTTCGATTCCGTTGCGACAAAGAGCTTGACACCAAACGACACCAGCGATATCTGTATCTGACCGGACCAGTAAGGACGCGCCATGACAGCCTCATTGTGCGACGAAGACTCCGTCGATCGTTCAGGCGGAAACCGCCTGTTTTCCATCTGATACCTCAACCTACCCGCACGATGCCTCAATTTCAATACAACATTTCGCGGCTTTAGGAGGAAACACAATAGCTATGGTGCGGGCACCATAGCTACCGGTTATACAGTGTTTGATACGTCGCTACTCGGTCGGCGCTGCCTAAGCAAACCGAAGATATGCAATCCCCGCAGTCGAGAACCGCGCCTCCACGGCTGCCCCAGCGGTCGCGAGTGTGTTCCCGGTCCAACTTCCAGTCGTGATCCAGTCGCCCTTCCTGAGACCCTCGGTTCGGCTGGCGCCTTCGTTGGCGAGATAGGGAAGCAGCCGCATCAGGTCGCCGGCAGTGTTCGATCCCGTCCTTTCGACCCTCACCGCGCCATCGACCGCTAATGTCACCGACTCCTTTGCGAAGTCAATACTCTTCCAGTTGGGGACTGCCGCACCGTAAACCAGTCCTCCGTGCACTGCCATGTCGGCTGTGGAGCACATTTTCGAGACCTGGGACGGATCGAGAAACGCCGACTCAAGCACTTCGATCACCGGGTGCATGCTTGCAATTGCGGCAATGACTTCGTCGCGCGTATAAGGGGTGTCGCGTGGAGGCAGATCGGCACCCATCAGGAAGGCAATCTCGGCCTCAAGACCCCTGTATCTGTGGGTCTCTCCGCCCATTGCGCAGCCATTGCAGGTTATCCAGGCCTTTGGCATGGGGGCGAAACCCGGCGTGGCATCGGGCGTAGCCGCACCGATCTTCCATCCGCCGATCTCTTCGTAGGCCCATGACATCCTGTCCTGAACAAAATAAGCCTCTTCCAGGGTCTGAGGCTGCAATCCTTTCGGTAAGTCTGCAATAGGTTTTGCCGTTCTACGGGCATCCAGCAGAATGTCTGCTGCACTGATAAGGTCTTTTTCACGCGAAGCGGTAATCATGCCGAACAGTTTGCTCCTACCGGATGGCCGAAAGCAACTTCAGCGCATAATTTACGGAAAATCGCTGGGGTTGGTTACTTTACCGGCAGGTACTCTATCCAATAAGACAGGTGCCCGGGAGACCGAGGTGCGTCAGAAGGGACAGGTCATGCAGCGCCGTCACTCCGAAGGTCACGATCCCGCGATTCACTCCTCCGATATCACACCGGAACCAGCCTTTCAGCGCTTCCAGCAGCAGCGCCGGTTGTTGCTCACCGGGGGGGCGGCATTGGGAATTGGTGCCCTTGCGGCCAGCCGCATTCCAGGACTTCTTTCGCCGTCGATCACAGTCCATGCACAGGCGCTTCCATCGGTTGCAAGCAAATACACGACCATCGAGAATCAAACGCCATTCGCGAAGGCCGCAGGCTACAACAACTTCTATGAGTTCGGCTTCGACAAGAGCGACCCCGCCAAACACGCCGGCACTCTCAAGACCCGTCCATGGACCGTTCAGGTTACAGGTCTTGTCAAGAAGCCACTGACGCTCGACATCGACACCATCCTCAAGCATCGGCCAATTGAGAGCCGCGTCTATCGCCATCGCTGCGTGGAAGCCTGGTCGATGGTGATCCCCTGGGACGGATATTCGCTGTCCGAGCTCATCAACCTCTGCGAACCTCTGCCCAGCGCAAAGTTTGTCCAATTCCTCTCCCTTGCAGACCACAAACAGATGCCCGACCTGCCTTTCGGTTACAACTGGCCTTACAGCGAAGGCCTGCGCATGGACGAAGCCATGAACCCGCTCGCGCTGCTCACCTTCGGCTGCTATGGGCAAGTGCTTCCTAACCAGAACGGCGCTCCTATTCGGGTCATCGTTCCCTGGAAGTATGGTTTCAAGAGCGCCAAATCCATCGTTCGCATCAATTTCACGGAGAAGATGCCCCACACCACCTGGAATGACCAAAATTCGCAGGAGTACGGTTTTTACTCCAACGTCAACCCCAAGGTAGATCATCCACGCTGGAGCCAGGCACGGGAGCGCCGCATCGATAGCGCCGTGCTGCCGCACTACATTCCCACGCAGATGTTCAATGGCTACGGCGACCAGGTGGCCAGCCTCTACAATGGGATGGACCTCAAGCGCTATTACTGATTGCAGATGCCGAAACGCACCATTCTGATTCTCAAGACACTCGTACACCTTGTGTGTCTTGCCCCGCTACTTTGGCTGGTGCATTTCTACCGGTCCGGCACTCTCCAGCTCAATCCCGACCCCGTCAATTTCATCACGCACTTTACCGGCGACTGGGCTTTGTGGATCCTGCTTGCCTCTCTCGCCATAACGCCGCTACGCCGACTTTCGCCACGTATCGCATGGCTGATTCGTTTCCGTCGAATGGTCGGACTTTACGCCTTTTTTTACGCGACATTGCATTTGGCGACATACATCTTTCTCTTCTCCGGCTACGATCTTGTTGCGGTCTTCGGGGGCATTCGTAACGGCCATCCGGGAGCGATCTTTGAGCAGTGGACGCAGGTCTGGCCCTACATCCTTGACGACATTCTGAAGCGCCGGTTCATCCAGGTAGGATTTCTTGCATGGGTCATCCTTCTGGCTCTGGCTGTTACCTCTCCATCGAGCATCATGCGCGCTATGGGAGGGAAAAGTTGGCAGCGCCTGCATCTGCTCGTCTATCTGGCAGCGGCTCTGGCCGTTATTCACTACTGGTGGCTGGTGAAGAGCGGCGTATCGACGCCATGGAAGGTCACGGTAATCCTGGTTGTCCTGCTGCTCGCTCGTGCGGCATATTCGGCATCCAAACACCGCTCCCGGTCTGGGACGGCGGTTCAGGTCACAAAGGGCTGAACTCAGTGCCCTCCGGGGCCTCGTTTGATTGCGGCCAACAGCGCACGGATTCCCCAGTACGCCACGGCCACACACACCGCGAACAGTACGAAGGCGAGCGCTACATGAAACAGGACCATTGCGTTGTGTTCCCAATGCGCGTGAGGAAATCGGCACGCGAGAAATGGTCGCTTAACTCGCGCCCCTACCACAACTTCATGGCAAGAATCTTGTCTATAGGAAATGCCGGAGCCCTTATGCTGCGAACCGTCACTGTCCTGTCCTCGACAATTCTCCTGGCGCTTCTCGCACAGAGCGGCGCTGCTTCGGCACAGTCCGCAGCCAAAGCCGCCATCTCTTCGCCGCGTGCAAGGTCGTCGAAATCAAAGCCTTCGGCACCCTCGAAGGCTGCGGCATCCGCTCCTCTCACGCAGCGCGAGCGAGTCGTGCAGATGCTCAATCGCTTCACCTTCGGGCCTCGTCCAGGCGAGGTCGAACAGGTTTTGGCGCAAGGGGCCGACCAATGGTTTGAGCAACAGCTCAACCCGGCCGGCATCAACGACAGTGCGCTCAACAGACGACTCACCGACTACCCCACCCTGACGATGTCACCCGAGCAGGCGCTCACTGCATTCCCCGATCGGGGAACCATCCAGGCCGTGGCGAATGAGAAGATCAACGCACCTACCGATCCCGACCTTGCGGCAGTGTACGAGGTACAGCTCTACAAGCTGTACAAAGACAACGTCGCCAGAAAAGTGGACGCGGATGGTAAGCCTGCCGTCCCACCGCCTACCGATGCCGAGTTGGCCGAGCAGAAACAGAAAGACCAGGCAACGGCCGCCCGCATTGCAGGGGAACTGTTCACTCTGCCGCGCAACCAGCGTATGGCCGCGCTGATCAAGCTGCCTGTCTCCGACCGTATCGCCTTCACCACGTATGTCTCCGGAGAGCAACGGGGCCTGCTTGTCTCCGAGTTTTCGCCGCGGGAGCGCGAGATTTTCAACGCCATGGCCGCCAACATCGGCTCTTCCTACCAGATCGCGAGCGAGCTTTCGCAGGCCAAGCTGCTTCGTGCCATTCTCTCCGAGCGGCAGCTTCAGGAGGTGATGACCGACTTCTGGTTCAATCACTTCAACATCTTCATCGGCAAAGACTCCGACCAGTGGTACACCACAAGCTACGAGCGCGATGTAATCCGCAAGAACGCGCTTGGCAAATTTCGCGATCTTCTTCTTGCCACTGCGACTTCACCGGCGATGATGGTCTACCTCGATAACTGGAACTCCATCGGGCCTGATTCACTTGCCAATGGAGTGAACCCAGCCAATCCCAAATCGAAAAAAGGCAATCGCGGTCTGAACGAAAACTACGGCAGAGAAGTGATGGAGTTGCACACGGTCGGCGTCAACGGCGGTTACACGCAGGCCGACGTCACCGCGCTCTCTGCGATTCTTACTGGCTGGACCGTCGACCGCCCCGGTCAGGCAGGCCCATTCCTTTTCGATCCAAAGCGCCACGAGCCGGGCTCAAAACAATGGTTCGGCCACACGATTGCGCCTTCGGCAAACGGAATGGATGAGGGAATGCAGGCGCTGAACTTGCTTGCTGCCAGCCCAAAGACCGCCCACTTTATCAGCTACAAACTTGCGCAGCGGTTCGTAGCCGACGATCCGCCGTCTGCGCTGGTGGATCATTTGGCTGCGACCTATCTTTCAACCGACGGAGACATCAAGGCAATACTCCGCGCGCTGGTTCAGTCTCCGGAGTTCAACTCCAGGAGGTATTTCCATAACAAGGTAAAGACCCCGACGGAGTTCATCGCCTCCGCCTTCCGTACCACCGGTACAGACCCAGCAAATCCGGGAGCGCTGGTTCAGACGCTGAAGACAATGGGTATGCCTCCCTACTATGCGCTTCCGCCGACGGGCTACTACATCACGGCGGACCAATGGATGAACTCCTCCGCTCTGGTAGATCGCCTCAACTTTGCCTATGCGTTGACAGGGAACAAATTTGCAAACCAGAAGTTCGATTCCGCCCACGTGCTTGCGCTTGGAGTGATGAGCCAGCCGGCAGTATCGCCCGCCTCCATAGCGGCTCCTTCGCGCCAACCCCATTACGCGGAGACGACGCTCGCCAGCACAGCTCTGCCCGCTACAGGCTTGTCGGGACAAGACCTTGCCTTGCACGTGCTGGAATCGGCCTTGATCGGCGAGGATGTCTCCGCCCAGACCAACCAGCTTATCCGCAAGCAGGTCGATCAGATCGTCACGCCTGCGACGCCGCCCACGGACACGCTGAATCTGCTGACCGCGCTCGTGATGGGCAGCCCCGAGTTTCAGATGCGCTGATGAATAGAGGCTATGCCCAACTACTCTGTTCAAACGTATACGGCGAGCGTTGTGGCCGCGACAGCATGGCATTCGCCTCATCGTCGCCTTTGAACCGCTCGCGCTCGGGGTCCCAGTGCAAGTGCTTCTTCGTCTTCATCGCAATGTGATGAAGCAGGCATGTTGTACACGCTCTGTGGCCTATCTCAACCGGAGCAGTCGGTTGCCTACGCGTCTTGATGCAGTCCAGCCAGTTCGCATGTTGCTCAGAAGCCGTATAAAGATGAATCTCATCGGGCCCGATTACAGAGTCCAGAATCTTTGCATCACTCGCCATCAACGGCTCGATCTTCGTGACTGCTCCCGCCCCGGCAGTGGGAGTTGTCATCTCGTCGCGCGTTACAAATATCCAGCCCTTTGTGCCATACCACTTGATGCCGTTCGGAAAGTCTCCCGAGATGTCCATCGTCATTCCATTCGCATATCGAGCGTGCGTAAGAAACTTTCCATGAACATTCCAGAGGCCGTGAGTGGGAAACTCGGCCGTCCCCCATATCTCGACCGGCCCCGTATATTCGGTATTCATTCCCCAGTGTGCGGTATCCACATGGTGAGCGCCCCACCCTGTAATCATCCCGGCCCCGAACTGCTCCATGCGAAGCCAACCCGGCCTGTCAAAGCCCTTCTGCGGCAT
>JAFDVV010000001.1 GCA_018268775.1 Acidobacteriota bacterium
GTGCTGCTCGACATCTGGCTGCCCGACAAGGACGGTCTCGAAACACTGGGCGAGATGCGGCGCGGCGAGAGCACAAACGCTCCCGAGGTCGTCATCATCAGCGGCCACGGGACCATCGAGTCGGCAGTGAGGGCGACCAAACTCGGCGCCTACGACTTTCTCGAAAAGCCGCTCTCGCTCGATCGCACGCTGATCGTCGTGAAGAACGCCATGCAGGCCCGGCGCATGCGCGAGGACAACGCGGAATTCGCACGCCAGCTTGCGGCAAGAAACAACGTGACCGGCCAGAGCGTTGCGATGAAGGCGCTGCGCCAGCAGATCAAGTTGATGGCCCCCACCAACGGTCGCGTGCTCATCTTCGGCGAGAGCGGGACCGGCAAAGAGCTGATCGGCCGCGCCATGCACTCCGCCAGTCTCCGCAAAGACCGCCCATTTGTCGAGCTGAACTGCGCCGCCATCCCCGAGGACTATATCGAAAGCGAACTCTTCGGCTACCGGCACGGAGCCATCTCCGGCGGCCCACAGGAGAAGCGCGGCACCTTCGAACGCGCCGACGGCGGCACGCTCTTCCTCGACGAGGTCGGCGATATGAGCCTCAAGACGCAGGCCAAAGTGCTGCGCACGCTCGACGAGCAGCGTTTTTTGCCCGTGGGCGCGTCGCATCCTGTACACGTCGATGTGCGCGTCATCGCGGCCACAAACAAAGACCTTGAGGACGAGATCGCGCGCGGCAACTTTCGCGAAGACCTCTTCTACCGCCTCAACGTCATTCCGTTTTACGTGCCGCCGCTTCGCGACCGCAAGGAAGACATACCGCTCCTCGTCAAAGAATTCCTCGAAGAGTTCGGGCAGCAGTACGGCCGGCCCCACGTTGAGATGACCGAAGACGCTTTGAACTCCCTGCGACAGTACCACTGGCCCGGCAACGTTCGCGAACTGCGCAACCTCGTCGAGCGCGTCCTCATACTGAACCCGAAGGTGCAGCGCATCGAGAAGAAGCATCTGCCGATGCTGGTCTACCGTGGCCCAAAGCTGACGGAATCGGGAAGAATCAGCACGAAGACTGAGGAGTTTTCAAGCCTGGTCGAGGCGCGCGAGGCCTACGAGCGCGACTTCATCCTGAAGAAGCTGGACGAGTTCCACGGCAACGTGAGCCGCGCAGCCGAGGGTCTGGGGCTCGAGCGCAGCCATCTGTACCGCAAGATGAAGGCGCTCGGCGTCAGCATCAAAGAATAGCGGCTTCGAATACCGGTCTCCCGGCATGGTTTGTATCCAGATACCTGTCACCTAGATTTTCGATTTAGCTTCGTCTACCCCGCCGCCGGGCTGGGATAATCGAAGGTGCTCTGGTGGTTCACAGCCTCGGTGGCGATCGCTCCAGCCGGCCGGCACAAAGGCGCGGCTCCGCTACGAGAGAGAGGCTGCGCGAACCCCCGATGAAGACCTTAAGACTCGTCTCAACGCCAACCCGCAATCGACGACTGAACGAGATTATCGGGCTGACCGTGCTTGTCAGCGCTGGACTTCTTCTGCTGGCACTGGTCAGCTATACGCCTACCGATCGCTCCTTCAACACGGTTGGCGGCTACATCTCCGGACGGCCCGCGCACAACTGGACTGGAATCGCGGGCGCGTATCTCTCCGACAGCATGCTGCAGATCGTCGGAATCGCGGCGTTCTTTCTTCCTCTCGTCGTCGGACGGCTCGGCGTCTGCTGGATGATGTCGCGCCCAGCCGGCTCGCCTCTCGCCAAGACAGTCGGCCTTGCCATGTGGATCGTCTTCGGTCCCGCGGCGATCGCGCTTCTTCCAGGACACCTGCTCTGGCGCGGAGCGCTGCCAATCGAAGGCATCAGCGGACGCCTGCTTGCGGACATGCTCGTCTCGTTCCTCAACCTCCCCGGTGCCTCCATCGTGCTGGCGCTGATGGTGGCTCTCTCGCTTTACCTCGCGACGACATTCACCTTCAACACCGCGCGCGAATGGGCGACGATGCGCTTCGGCTTTGCGCAGAGGTTGTGGGAGCGCTGGACAGCATGGCGCGAACGCCGCCGCGGCGCAAACCTGCCCACAGAGGAGTACGGAACGAAGCGCGAACGCGCAGAGATGCGTGCCCAGCGCGAGCACGAGTTTGAAGAGCGCAAAGCACGCGAAGCCGAAGAAAAGTTGCGCCAGCCGAACACAACATTGCTTGGCAGCCTCTTCGGCTGGTTGAGCCGCAGAAAACGCGCCGACGCGCAGGCGCAGACCGAAGAGACAATGCGTCCTGTCGCGGAGTCTTCGATCTTTCAGGCCATGCCGCGCACCATGGTCGATGCCCCACCCGTCACTCCGCTCAGCACGGCAACCGCAGCCGCGGCGCCCTTTGCCGAAGCGCTTGCAAAGGCCGCCGCGCCTGCTCGTGCCATCGACGATGCAACCAACTTCAGGGAGAGCTTTCACGAATCCGCACCTGTACGCGAAACCGCGCCGCCGCCCGCGAAGAAGAACGTTCAGGAGATTCGTCCCGCTGCCATTCCGGCTCCATCTCAGATGGAGGACGCAATCTCCTTCGGCAAGCGCGCCGACGCCGACATCAAGGCCGTCGCCATCACGCCGAAGAGCGTTCGCGGCTACAAGCTGCCGCCCTCCTCACTGCTCTACCGCAGCGATGAGCATGCCACTGTGCGCGAAGACGCTTTGCGCGAAGAGGCGCGCATCCTGGTCGAGAAGTGCGCCGAGTTCGACGTCGACGGCCAGGTCACGCACATCAATCCCGGCCCCGTCGTCACCACCTTCGAGTTCAAGCCCGATGCCGGCGTAAAGTATGCACGCGTCACCGGCCTGGCCGACGACCTCTGCCTCGCCATGGCCGCCGAAAGCATCCTCATCGAGCGCATGGCCGGCAAATCCACCGTCGGCATTCAGGTGCCTAACTCCGAGCGTGAGACCATCTGGCTGCGCGACGTCGTCGAGTGCGAGAGCTTCGCGCAGTCAAAGTCGCGCCTGCCCATCGCCCTCGGCAAGGACATCAACGGACGCATTGTCACCGCCGACCTCGCCGCCATGCCACACGTGCTCATCGCGGGATCCACCGGCTCCGGTAAATCGGTCGCGATCAATGCCATGATCATGAGCGTGCTCTTCAAGTCCACGCCCGAGCAGGTGCGCATGATCCTCGTTGACCCCAAGCGCGTCGAGCTCGGTATGTACGAGGGCATTCCGCACCTCTTCACGCCGATCATCACCGAGGCCAAGCTCGCAGCCAACGCTCTGCGCAACGCCGTCAAGGAGATGGAGCGCCGCCTCAAGCTTCTTGCCGCCAACCACGTTCGCAATATCGACCAGTTCAACAAGCTCTTCGACCACGGCAGCGGTCACCTCTTCGAGGACGTCAACCAGGAGCCGCTGCCCTACATCATGATCATCATCGACGAGCTTGCCGACCTGATGATGCTCGATCGCGCCAACGTCGAAGAGGCGATCACGCGCCTCGCACAGATGGCGCGCGCAGTCGGTATTCATCTCGTGCTCGCAACGCAGCGGCCTTCCGTCGACGTCATCACCGGCCTCATCAAGGCAAACGTCCCCACGCGCATGAGTTTCCGTCTCGCCACTAAGGTCGACTCACGCACCATCATCGACTCCAACGGGGCCGAAAGCCTGCTGGGACGCGGCGACATGCTCTATCTGCCGCCTGGCACCAGCCGCGTGCAGCGCGTTCACGCTCCCTTCGTCACCGAGAAGGAGATATCCTCCGTTACCGAATTCTGGAAGGCGCAGGGCGAGGCCGAGTACGTACACGGCTTCCTCGAAGGCCCCAAGGACGAAGCCGGACGCGATGTTGAAGGTGGCTCAGGCGGCGACGACAACGACCCGATGTACGACGATGCTGTCCGTCTCGTCTTCGAGTTCGGCAAGGCGTCCACCTCGCTCTTGCAGCGACGTCTGCGCATCGGCTACGGCCGCGCGGCCCACCTGATCGACCTGATGTACAACGATGGCCTGGTCGGGCCGGCAGATGGCTCGAAGCCGCGCGAACTGCTGAAGCCAGCGAGCTGGCTGAAAGAGGTCGACACCGTCTCGCAGTAAGCTCAGCGCGGTATGTGCCGCGTTGAGCGCAAAGCAATAATGGCCAGCACGCAAATGACTACGAGAAAGACGATCCAGACCAGCTCCGGATGCCTCTCCGTTGCCGCTCTTGTGTCGGGCCTCGATATGTAAACCGGATTCTGTTGCTCCGCTCCAACTCTCGCAACCTGAATCATCCCGTCGAGCGAGAGCGTGCGGGCGAAATCGTACTGCGGCGCAGGCAACGCCGCGTCGCCATAGAAGAGCGTCAGCGCAACCGTAGACGCCGCGTCGAAACAGAGACGACGCTCGCGCATCTCCAGCCGGACGGACTTGATGGGAAGCGGCCTGTCGTCGCCGTTGTCGACTGTCACCTCCACCTCGGCGGCGCTCTGCAGGTTCGAGCCAAGCGTCGCCGGCACGCTGAGGCTCTGCTGCCGGATCTCGCGACCAGCCTGGGTCATCTGCACGCGCATAATGCTTCCATCGATCGTCTCGCCGCTTGACGGCGAAGTGCCCACCGCATGGTCGGTCACAGTCACATTGCGGCTGAAGTTGGAGCTGAAACCGGGAGGCAACACGAACGTGACCCGTTCAACGGGCACACGCTGAGGCAGCGAAAACACGGCGACCGTCTGCCTGCCTCGTTGCACAACTGCGCTCGTCTCCGCCGCAAGAGCGTAGACGGTCTGGGCTTCGCGACTTGGAGGAACACGAGCACCCAACACTATCTGAGGCGTGTACCGCACCGGCGCCGATCGCGGCGCGGACGAAACCTTCATCTCTATATGCAGATAAGGGAAGCTCGACTCCTCCAGCGGCAGCGTTGTGCTGCGCGAGAGATGCTGCGACGCCAGGTCGAACAACGTAAACTGTCCCAGCCTCGTCCCCGTCGCTCCTGGCGAACTCACGCCCGTTACCGTCGCCGTCGCGATAAAGTCTCTTCCCGCCAGATCAAGCGCAACCGTGGTGTAAGGCCGGTCAGGCATCGCCAGATCGAAGGCAATCGCTCCGTTCCTCATCCCAAGGTTCAGAACGCCCGCCGGCTGCGTGTCTGGTTGCTCCGGCTCGCTGAGCGTCACGGCATACGGAACGTCCCGCGCTCCAACCGTCTGCGGATACAGCCTAATGTCCTTCAAAGAGGTGGCAGCATGCTCAAACATCGCCGCATCGATCACAGCGCAGTTCAACCCAGACCCAGCGGGGACGACGGAACGCTGATAGCGAAAATACTGCGGCACTGGCTCAACCACCGAAGCTGGACGCGCCCCGGTCTGCCACAGAAGAAGCGCTGCTAAGAAAAGACACCTCACTGGCCGCGCTCTCCTTCGGGGCGATTGGCGGAATCGGAAGATGCCTCACTCTTCTGCGTTTCGCGCAACGACAACCAATCCTTCTGGTAGGCAAAACTGATCGTCATCAACAGCGCTCCCAGCGCAAGAAAGCTCGCAAAGCGATAGCCCTGGCTGAGATTCCGCATGTCGTACAAAAACGTCTTCCCAATGCTGAAGACCAGCAGTGCCAGCGCCTGCCAGCGCACAAACGCCGAACGTCGCCAGAATCCAACCGCCAGCAGCGCGGCTCCATACACCATTAGAAATCCCGACACCGCCAGCGCACGGCGGAGTTCCATGTCGGGGTCGGACCTTGCAACCTGCCACAACGCTCCAACCTCGCGCACGCCGGTAAGCACTGCAATCAGGTTGATCGCGATCACCGATCCGCCCGAGAGTTGCGCCCACACAAGCGACGCCCCATCCACCAGTGCAATGCGAAACGCCGCCCATGCAACCGCGCCAAGAACTGCAAGTCCAACCAGGGCCATGCCGAAGTCGGAATTTTCAAATGCCGCATGAGGTGCGGTGCCATAGCGCGAAGTCGCGACCTCGCGCAGCGCAAGAAGCACCGCAAGCGCGTCCACAGCCAGCAATGCGGCAAAGGAGAACCGCGTCCAGACCTCCCTTAGCTCTTCTCCGGCAGCACACGCCCGTAGGACCATCCATGCGGTTCCACTAAATGCCGCAACGCCGATCAGCGCCGTTGCCAGGTTGCGATTCAGCAAAGGCGCGGTCATCGCATTGTCGAACCAATACGGCGCCGCAATCACTCCACCCAGCCCAAGAACAAGCGAGCCCGCAGAGAGCCATCGCAGCACACCGCTCGCATTCGAGTGCGCCACGTCCTTCTCTGTGCGGGCCGCGCCAACCCGCAACGCCACCCACAGAAGCGCCACGCCCTCCACTAGCCACGCAACCGTTATCCAACGTCCGCTGGCCTTCAGAGGAATGGCGATCGTCAAAAAAACGACGGCCAGTGAAAGATGCACTGCCGCGGCAACTGCCCCCTGAGGGATTCGCGTGATCAACAGATACGCCGCCGCAAGAACGAGCATGAGCCACGGCAAAAACCAGTGCCGTCCGGAATCCTGCATCACCGAGTAAAGCGCAAGCGACACAAACGCCGCATTCGCAACCGGAAGCAGAATATCGCGCACATGCGGACCGGCACGGCGCAAAAACCTTCTTGAACCTTCGTCCTGCGGCACAGGCGTTCCCACCGAGGCGCTTACAAACACAAGGAAAAAGAGGCCGATAAACACCGTCGTCACAGCAAAAGCAGGCTCATGGAAAAACGTCCAATACCACCCGATGAAGTACGCGACTGTCGCCGGGAACGCGCCGAACAGCAGCCGCGCCCACGGCTTCACCCGAACCAGCAGAACTGTCGCCAAATCGATTGCCAATAGATAGGTGAAGAGAAATATCTCGTGATCGCCCCCGGTTGAAAGCAGCAGCGGCGTCGCCAATCCGCCAGCCAAAGCATAGGCTGCCAGCAACTCTGCATCCTGCGACCAAGCCATGTAAGCGTTCCAAGCCGTGACCAGAATCATCCCGGCGAGCGCGGCGCTTGACGGCAGCAGATGATAAAGCTGGAACGCCGCCCAGAGCGACAGATACAACACACCCGTTCCGACCGCCTTAAGCGAGTACGAGAACGCCGGAAAGCCCTTGCGGCGAAAACGCTCCGACCAAACCACAACCCCGGTCCCGGCAATTAGACCAATCAGAATGCGGCCTACCGGGCCGATCCACTGGTTGTCGATTGCCAGTTTCAAGCCAAGCGTCGCCGCAAACAACAGAGCGACGATTCCAATCCTGTTGAAGACCTGCGCCCCCAATCGGCTCTCCAGCGATCCTTTCGCCTTGGCAGGCACAGAGCTATCGGCAACCGACGGCCGCCCGGCCGCCTCGCTGTGCCGAATGACGGG
Source organism: Acidobacteriota bacterium (assembly GCA_018268775.1). Taxonomy (GTDB): domain Bacteria; phylum Acidobacteriota; class Terriglobia; order Terriglobales; family Acidobacteriaceae; genus Edaphobacter. The sequence goes on from JAFDVV010000001.1 coordinate 7,318, forward strand.
CGGAGCAATGGGCGGTGGCGGTGGCAAAGGTGCAACCGGCCGGACACCTGCTCGCATCGCAGCCAGCTCGCGCTCAAGCTGACTGACGCGCGCGGCAAGCTGTTTCAACTCTGCTGCCATTCCGGCTTCGTCGGCACGGCCCTGCGGTTGGCTGGAACTCTCCTCCGAACCCATGGCAACTAATGTACCGCCTGCGCCATGCCTGTGGCAGCGAAAACGGCGCGCCGTGTCTCTGGTACTCTTTGCCCACATGGCACCGTTGAAGATTCTCGTTGTCGACGACGACGCGCTCAGCCGCGAACTGATCGTCTTGCTACTCACCCACGCAGGTCACGCCGCCCAGGCTGTCGACTCAGGCGAAGCCGCGATCGCGCATCTCGTCGCGGCATCAAGCTCGCCCGGCCTCATCCTCACCGACTTGCAGATGCCCGGCATCTCCGGTGCCGTGCTCGCCGGCAAACTGCGTCAGACCGGATGCACCGCCACTCTGCTCGCCATGAGCGGAAGCAGGCCAGAAGACCATGCGTTGAACGGCTTCGATGGGTTCCTCCTCAAACCCTTCGACGTGGACACGCTCGAAGCCGTCATCGAAGGCACGTCCCTTACACAAAAGCCTGACGTCTCTTCTGACGCAACCGTGCTCGACCCCGAAACCCGGCGCAAACTCGCCGCAACCATGAAGCCTGAAAAGCTCTCCCAGCTCTACTACCTCTGCCTCAGCGACGTAAGAAAGCGGGTCGCCATCATGCGTCAGGCGGCAGCTACAAACGACGACACAACTTACCGGCGCGAGGCCCATTCCATCAAAGGAGGGTGCGGCCTAATCGGCGCAACAGAACTGCAAACTATTGCAGCATCGGCAGAAGACCGTGGGATTGTTACTAATCATGTAGCTACGCTCGATGAAATCCTGGTGGCTTGCGATCGTCTGGAGCGTATGCTGGTCGCAAATCAACTAATCAGTCCAAGCTAGCAAGACCTGTAAGGAGCCGCGCATGAAGGAAGCCGTGAAGAAGTCTGCTGACAGTGCCAACACTCTCTCCCCGATTCGTGTCGTTGTCGCGGACGATCACCCAGTGGTTCGCTTTGGCGTCAAGAACATGCTCGAAAACGAGCCCGGCTTCGAGGTCGTCGGAGAGGCCGAGGACGGCGACGTCGCCATCACCGAAACTCTCGAGCGCGAGCCCGACATCCTTCTGCTCGACGTCATGATGCCCCGCCTCCCGGGCCTCGAAGCCCTGCGCGCCATCATGGAGAGATCTCCGCGGGTCAAGATCATCCTGCTCACCAGCACCATCACCACGCAGCAGATCATCGAAGCGCTGCAGATCGGCGCGCGCGGCATTGTGCTCAAGGACGCAGCGGCCTCCGACCTCTCGAAGTCCATGCGCGCCGTGCTCTCCGGCGACTACTGGATCGGCGGCGAGCGCGTCGTCAACCTTGTCGCCGCTCTCAATGAGTTGATGAAGCAGGCCGCTGCCGCCCCCGAGAAGAAGACCTACGGTCTTACTCCGCGCGAGCTCGAAGTTGTCACCTGCATCGTCGAAGGTTGCAGCAACAAGGATGTCGCCAAGCAGTTCGCCATCAGCGAAGAGACCGTGAAGCGTCACCTCTCGAACATCTTCGACAAGACCGGTGTCTCGACGCGCCTTGAGCTCGCTCTCTTCGCCATCGCGCACAAGCTGGTCACGCTCGACAACTAATGCCCCACGTCGTCACTCTGAGCCGCAGGCGAAGAATCCCCGTAGTTTGCATCTGCGATCGCAGCTCTCTCTCGCGCATTCAGTAAGATGAAGAGATGAGTGAGAGAGAAGCTGCCACAGAGACCATCGCAGACCTTCTGGTCATCGGCGCGGGCCCCACCGGATTGGCCTGCGCCATCGAAGCCCAACGCGCAGGCTTCAACGCCATCCTGGTCGACAAAGGCTGCCTCTGCAACTCGCTCTTTCACTACCCGTCGAACATGACCTTCTTCACCACTCCAGAGCTTCTGGAGATCGGCGACATTCCCTTCTCCAGCCCCAACCAGAAGCCGAACCGTAACGAGGCACTCGAGTACTATCGCAAGGTCGCAGAACACTACCGTCTCGATGTGCGTCAGTATGAGACCGTGCAGCGCGTCACAGGCTCCGATGGCAACTTCACCGTTCACACCAGCGACCGATTTGGCCGGCCGCTCGAACATCGCGCCCGCAAACTCGTCATCGCAACCGGCTATTACGACCTGCCCAACTACCTCAATATTCCGGGCGAAGACCTGAACAAGGTCTTTCACTACTATCACGATCCTCACCCGTACTACGGTCTCGATGTGCTGGTCATCGGCGGGAAAAACTCGGCAGCCATCGCCGCGCTCGACCTCTGGCGTCATGGAGCGCGCGTCACGTTGGTGCACCGCGGCGCGGAGATGCACCGCCACGTAAAGTATTGGATTCTGCCTGATATCAATAACCGCATCAAGAATGGCGAGATCGCCGCCTTCTTTTCAAGCAACGTCACGCGGATCGCGGAAGACCAGGTGACGCTCGCGACGCCGCAAGGAGATGTCGCGCTCGCCAACCACTTCGTCTTCGCGCTCACCGGCTATCGGCCCGACTTCGAGTTTCTCGAAGCTCTCGGCGTGCGCCTGGATGAGAACAACGACCGCTGTCCCGTCTGCGATCCCGCAACGCTTGAGAGCAACGTGGCTGGCATCTACCTCGCAGGTGTCGTCATCGCAGGCGAACGCACCAACGAGATCTTCATCGAGAACGGCCGCTTCCACGGCAAACAAATTGCCGGCGACCTTCACGCAAAGCTTAGTTAAGTCGTGCTTTGAAAGGGCCAAAGGCCCGAAACATACCAGCCCAGGCCGAAGGCCTGGGTAACTAGTCGCAAACATACCGAGCGCTGAAAGCGCGACACAAAATGCCGCGCTTCAACGGAACCGCATTACCCAATCACCCGACGCTTGAACCCACGAATGCCCAGCGCGGTAAGCAGTGCGAGAAACAGCACCAGCATGCCAAGTATCAACGCCGGGTTCATGTGCGGCAGCGCAGGGGTCAACGCCGACCGCAACCCCTCGCTCATGTAGACGATTGGATTCACCAGCACGCCCACCTGCAGCCACTTGATCCTGTCCAGCGCAGCCCACGGATAATAGACGCAGCCAAGAAAAGTAATCGGCATCACCACCACGCCGAAGATCAGGCCTATCTGTTGCGGCTTCACGCTCGTACCGATCGTCAGCCCCAGCGCACCCGAGGTAAGACTCGCCAGTATCATCACCACAATCAGGTAGGGCCAGCTCCACACATGCGCCACAACCGGTGTCGAAGGAATGTAATACGCCATCGGAAAGACGACGGCCGCGGCAATTAGACTCTGCACCGCAGAGAAGCACATCTTCTCAAGCGCAATGGCGGCAACAGGCAGAGGACACATCACGCGATCGTCGATCTCGCGGGTGATTCCGAACTCCTGCGCCAGCGGTAGAGCAACCGCTGCAATGCCGCTGAACATGATCGCCACCGCCATCAGCCCCGATAACAGGACAGTGCTGAAGTTGCCGCCCGCCATCGCCGCCGTAGGGTTCATCGCCGCTCCACCACTCATATGGGGCATGATGAACGTAAACACAAACAGGAACAGCAGCGGGTTCATGCACACGCGAATCGCAAACGGAAAAAGTTCGCGCCGCAGCACATGCAGATCGCGCAGGAAAAGCCCTGCAAACGCGCGGGCATACTGCATCGTCACCGATCTCCCGGTGGAGACGGGGGTGGGAGCTTCTACCTCTACTGTTGCAAGTTCCGTCATGTTCTACTCTCGAAGATCCCGTCCCGTAAGACGGATAAACACCGTCTCCAGGCTTGTCTCGGTAATCGTCAGATCGCGCAGGCCATACGGGTTCGCTGCGTGGACAACCTCAGGCAGTAACCCTTCAGCTCCCTCCGCAAAGATACGCACACCTTTCGATGTCGCTTCCACGCTCGCGACGCCCGATTTTCGTTCCAAGTCCCCAACCAGTTGCGGAATCCCCTGGTGACTTCGCAGGTCGAGTTCGTAAACGCGCGCCGCACCCACCGATCCCTTCAGAGCCGCCGGAGTGTCCTCCACCAGAATCTTTCCGTGGTCGATGATGGCGACCCTGTCGCACAGCTCATCGGCTTCTTCCATGTAGTGCGTGGTCAGTACCACGGTGATGCCTTCCTCGCGGAGCTTCCGCACCGCCTCCCACATCGCGATGCGGCTCTGCGGATCCAGCCCCGCGCTCGGCTCATCGAGAAACAGCACCTTCGGGCGATGCGCGATCGCGCGGCCAATCTGCACGCGCTGCGCCAGACCGCCCGAGAGCTGCGCTGGATACGACGACGCCCGCTCCGTCAGGTGAAACTGTTCCAGCAGCCGGTTCGTTCTCTCCTTCGCCTCAACGCGCGAGAAGCCAAAGTAAAGGCAGTGAAAGAAGATATTTTCGTACACCGTACATGCGCGGTCGAGCGTGTTGTACTGCGGCACCACGCCGATCTGCCTTCGCGCCTGCGCCGGGGTCTTTACAACGTCGATTCCCGCAATCCGCACGCGCCCCGCAGTCGGCAACGCCCGCGTCGTGCAAATGCTGATCGTCGTCGTCTTTCCTGCGCCATTGGGGCCCAGTAGACCGTACAACTCGCCGGGCCGCACACTGAGATCGATCCCATCGACGGCGACCACACGCTGCTTGCCGTCGTATATCTTCTTCAGGCCTTCGATCTCTACGATCATCGCGGAACCTCTCCGTGCGCAACGTCTCAGGTTACACGAAAACGGACACGCTACTGAAACTGAGGCTCGACCTTTGCGCCGTCCACCACGGCGTCGCCGGGACTCAACACAATGGCGTCGCCCGCCTTCAGTCCGCCGACCACCTCCGTCACCGTTCCCAGGTCGCGCCCCAGCACGATCGAACGGAAGTGCACCACATTGTCCGTATCGATCACCACCGCCTGCGGCCCCGCCGTGCGAATCACCAGCCCATTGGCTGGCAACAGCACCGGAGCGGCCCCTCCTGCGGGAACATCGAAGACCGTTGTGGCATACATGCCCGGCAAAATGCGGCCATCGTTCTTCAGGTCGACCTCCACCAGCAGCGTCCGCGTGTTCGGGTCGATGCTCTGGCTCGTGCGGGCGATCGTTCCCGCATAAACCTTGCCCGGAAGCTCGCGGAACGAGACCCTGGCCACATGGCCGTTTCGCAAGCCAACAGCGCTGGCCTGCGGAACATTTGTGAAGACGCGCACCTTGTCCGACTGGCCGATAGTAAACATCTCCGTCACGCTGTTCTGGCTTCCCGAGCTGATCAACGATCCGCGATCGATGCCTCGCGTCAGAATCACTCCATCGAACGGCGCCGTCACTCGCGCGAACGAGGCCTGCTCCGTCAGCGAGCGGACGTTCGCCTCGCCAGCAGCGATGCTCGCCTTCGCCGCATTCACATTCGCAACATCCACACTGGCCTGCGCCAGCTTCTGGTCCGCATCCTGCTGCGAGACGACACCCTGCTTCACCAGTCCCTGCCAGCGCTCGTTCGTCACCTTCGACAGCGATGCATTCGCCTCCATCTGCTGCAACTGCGCCCTCTGTTGCAGCACCGTCGCCTTCGCCTGCAGCAGTGCCTGCGCCGTCTGCGGGTCTTCGATCTCGGCCAGCAGTTGTCCGCGACGCACACGGTCTCCGATATCGACATAACGTGCCTTCACATAGCCCGAGGTTCGCGCATAGACCGGCGTCTGGTCGAAGGCCTGCACCGTCGCCGGCAGTTCGATATGCCCGTTCGGATCGCCCTGCACCACCCGCGTGGCAAGCACCGTCGGCGGCCCCGCGGCAACCTTCGCCTCCGCCTCCAGCGCGTCGCGGTGCCGCAGCTTCGGCAGCAGAAACAGAACGCCAACGACGATCAGCAAAAGAAAGAACGCCGTCATCCCCACATAGGGAGCGCGGCTGGCGCGGTTCGTATTGGCCTCAATAGGTTGCGTCATCGTCCTCTCACCATCGTACCGGTCATTCCGGCACCTCTTCCATGTGCATCGTCACCGGCTGACGGCTGCGCAGGCGGCTGTAGATCAGCGGCACCACCAGCAGCGTCGTCACCGTCGCTACAATCAAACCGCCAATCACCGCACGCCCCAGCGGAGCGTTCTGTTCTCCGCCTTCGCCGAGCCCCAGCGACATCGGCAACATACCGATGATCATCGCGAACGCCGTCATCAGCACCGGACGCAGCCGCGTCGCACCCGCCGAAGACGCCGCCTCAAGCGCCGTCATCCCCGCCGCCCGCTGGTCGTTGGCAAACGTCACCATCAGGATCGAGTTCGCCGTCGCAACGCCCACCGTCATAATCGCGCCCATCAACGAAGGCACGCTGAAGGTTGTTCCCGTAAGAAACAGCATCCACAGAATGCCGCACGCCGCTCCCGGCAGTGCCGTAAGAATGATGAACGGATCGAGCCAGCTCTGAAAGTTGATCACCATCAGCAGGTAGACCAGCAGCACCGCAAAGATCATTCCCAGCCCCAGCCCCGTAAACGACTGGCGCATGCTCAGCACCTGTCCCCGCACCGTAATCTGCGTTCCCGGCGGCACCAGCTTTCTGTACTTGTCCACGATCCGGTCGATGTCGCTGCCCACGCCCCCCAGGTCGCGCCCATGCACGCCCGCAAAGATGTCGAAGACCGGCTGGACGTTGTAGTGGTTCGTCACCGCCGGGCTGAACCCGCGTTCCACCTTCGCAAGGTTGTTCAGCAACTGCGGCCCGGGAGCGGCTGTCGTCGATGAATCGCTTGCACTGCGCGCACTCCCTCCCGCCGTAATGGGGATACTCGTCAACGCCGCGACGGAGTCCATCTTGTACTGCGGCGTCTGCACCACCACCTGGTAGTTCACGCCGTTCTGCGGGTTGAGCCAGAAGTTCGGCGACGCCTGACCGCTTCCTGCCAGCGCAAACAACATACTGTTCGCAACATTGCCCTCCGTCAGCCCGATCGTCTGAGCGCGGCTGCGGTCTACGTTCACGCGAAGCTCGGGAGCATAGACGATCTGGTTGATGTGCACATCCGTCGCGCCGGGAACCGCCGCAACCTCCTGCCGTATCTTCTTCGCCCACTCGTAATTCTGATAGAAGGCCCTGCCGCTCACCTGAATGTCCACCGGAGCAGGCAGTCCGAAGTTCAGAATCTGGTTCACAATGTCCGACGCCTGAAAGTAGAAGGTGACGCTGGGGAACCGCTTGTGCAGCACCTCACGCAGCTTACGCCTGTACTCCGCCGTCGGGCGATGCCCCTCATGCAGCGAGACCAGCACCTCGCCATCCTGCACATCCATCAAACTGCCATCGCCAAAGGCAAGGTTGAAGCTGCCATTCGGAATCCCGATGTGGTCCAGAATCAGACCCAGCTCCTTCTCCGGAATCACTTCGCGGATCGTTGCATCCACCTGCTTGAAGATCCCTTCCACCTCTTCAATGCGCGTGCCCGGAGGCGTACGCACATGCAGCCGGAACGTTCCCGCATCGACGTCGGGAAAGAAGTCCTGCCCTATGAACGGCAGCAGACAGGCCGACAGAGCGATGAATAGCCCAAAGCATCCGAAGGTGAACGCCGCATGGCCAAGCACCCAGTCCAGCGCCGCGCGATAGCGCGCACGGAACCTCTCAAAGAGAGCGTTGAAGCGGAAGTGAATGCGCCATATCCAGCTTGCATTCTCAGGTACCGAACGATGGCCCTCCTCCGACTCGTGGTCCTGGTACATGTCCACCTCGCTGGCCAGAAGAAACTTGACCATCGTGGGAACCAGCGTTCGCGAAAGCAGATACGACGCCATCATCGCGAAGACCACAGCCATGCCCAGCGGAGTAAACAGGCTCTTCGCCGCCCCCGACAAAAACACCACCGGCACAAAGACAATGCAGATGGCCAGCGTCGAGACGAACGCCGGCACCGCAATCTGCGCCGCTCCATCCAGAATCGCAGGCTCAATCTCTTTGCCCTGTCCCAGGTTGCGATGGATGTTCTCGATCTCGACGGTCGCATCGTCCACCAGGATGCCGACCGCCAGCCCCAGCCCGCCCAGCGTCATCGTATTCAGCGTCTGCCCCAGGAACTTCATCATGATGATCGAGGTCAGGATCGAGAGCGGAATCGATATCGCGACGATGACCGTGCTGCGCCAGCTTCCGAGAAACAGCAGAATCATCAGCGCCGTAAGACCTGCCGCAATCGCCGCCTCGCGCACCACTCCCTGAAGCGCCGCGCGCACAAACAGCGACTGGTCGAACTGAAGGGCGATCTTCAGGTCCTTCGACAGCCCCGCCTGAATCACCGGCAGCCGCTCCTTCACCCGCTTCACGATGTCCAGCGTCGAGGCCGACGATGCCTTCAGAATCGTCAGCAGCACCGCGCGTTTGCCGTTCACGCGGACGATGTTCTGCTGGATCGCCGAACCCTCGTGCACATGGCCGATGTCGCGCATGTACACCATCGCGCCGTTCACGCTGCGGATAGGAATGTCGTTGAGCTGCTCCAGAACCTGCGGACTCGCGTTCGTCCGCACGATGTAGTCCGTCGTTCCGACCTTGGCCGTGCCCGCTGGAAGAATCAGGTTCTGCGCCGTCAGCGCGCCGACCACGTCGGTCGGCGACAGTCCCTTGGCATAGAGCTGCCCCATGTCGAGATCGACCATGATCTGCCGCGCTTTGCCGCCGTAAGGAGCCGGAACCTGCGCGCCCTGCACCGTCGCCAGTTGCGTTCGCACAAACTGAAGTCCCAGGTCGTACAGGTCCGACTCCGACAACTTGTCGCTCGACATCAACGCCTGCAGAATCGGAACGTTCGACGCGCTGAACTGAAGGATGAACGGCGGGGTTGTCCCCGGCGGCAGAATCCTCAGGATCGTCTGGTTGACTGCCGTGACCTCGGCCACTGCGGCCTCGATCTTCGTCCCCGGCTGGAAGAAGATCTTGATCACCGAGATACCGCTCACCGACTGCGACTCGATGTGTTCGATGTCGTTGACCGTCGTCGTCGCCGCGCGCTCGCTCACCGTCGTGAAGCGCTTCTCCATCTCATCCGGACTCGTCCCCGGATACGTCCACACCACGGTCACTACGGGAATGTCGATTACAGGGAAGATGTCCGTGCTCATCGTCTCGATGCTCACAATCCCCAGAACCAGTATCAGCACCGCCATGACGACAAAGGTGTACGGTCGCCGGAGTGCCAGTCGAACAATCCACATAGCAAAAAATTCCTTCTCTTCGATTGGTGGGCTGAGAGTTTGTTATTGAGACGATGGCGGCTAACCCATTGTTTCACGTAAGTTAATGACGCTCAGCAAATAGCCGCTCGTCATTCTGAGGCGTAGCCGAAGAATCCCTGTAGTTTTCATTACGGCTGAAACTCATAGTCCTGTCAGTGCCACGGCGTAAAATAGACACATGTCGCGTGGATGGGAGAGCAAATCCGTGGAAGAACAACAGGCACAGGCAGCAGCGTCAAAGCCCGAGGTCAAGGAAAACTCCGCCGAGGCCGCCGAGCGCAAACGCAAACTCCAGGCGCTCGAGATGCAGCGCGAGCGCATCCTCTCCGAGCGAACCTCCAGCCCTCACCGCCGTTCCGCGCTCACCTACGCGCTGGCCGACATCGAGGAAAAGCTCGCCGAACTAGGCTGGACTGTCCACATGTAACAGCCCCAAAAACGAAGAAGGCCGCCGAAGCGGCCTCTCGTCGTAAGACACCGCCTACTGCGGCGGGTTCGAGGTTCCCGTGGCATTCTGCGGCGCAGGAGTTACGGACGCCGCGGCCTCTGGCCCCTGCTGCTGCACCCCGATCGCATCGCCCGATACCACCAGTTGCACCCGCCTGTTCAGCGACCGCCCCTTTGCCGTACTGTTATCGGCCACCGGCTTGGCCATGCCATAGCCCGTCGCGACGATGTTGTCCGGCTTCACGCCCTGCGTCACCAGAAAATCTCTCACCGCGCCGGCGCGGTTCTCCGACAGCTTCTGATTGAACTGTTCGCTGCCCACATTGTCGGTATATCCCTCGACCTGCAGCTTCAGCCCGGGATACGCCTGCAGTATCCCCGAAACCTTTGCAAGACTGATCTGCGTCGCAGGCTTCAGGTTGTACTTGCCCGTCTCGAAGAGCACGTCCGACATGTTCACAATCAGACCGCGCGCGCTTTCGCTGGTTGCCAGAACGCTGTTCAGTTGCGCCAACAGCCGTTCCCGGGCCTCACGCGCACTGTCTGCACTCTTGGCCGCAGCCGCTGCCTGGGCCTGGGCCTGGGCCGCCTGGGCCTGCGCAAGAGCAGCCGCTGCCTCCGCTCGCGCCCGCTCGGCATCTGCCTGCGCCTGCGCCGCCTTTGCCCGCTCGGCATCGAGAGCCGCCTGCTGCGCCTGGGCCTCCGCCTGCTGCTGCGCAAGCTCCGCATTGCGCTGACGCTCCGCAGCCTGCTTCCTCAATGTCACCAGCCGCGCGTCCTCCGCGCGCTGCACCGCCTGACGCGCATAGGTGACGCCCATCTTCTGGTCCGGCTTCTTTCCCGTCAGAATATCGGTGGCGTTCTTCAGGTCGCGCATCGACTCGCGGTAGATGTCCTGCGCATACTTCTCCGCCCCAGCCTGCTGCGCGATGCGGATCGCATTGTTGGCCTCATACAGCTCCAGCGGATACTTCTCGTTCCTCGTAATCGGATCCAGCACCGACTTCGCCCCCGCCGTCTCCGCATAAGTCCCGCGCGGCAGCAGCATATAGTGCGCGTTCACCTTCTCCAGCACACCCGTCGTCTTGTCCTGGATGATCTGGTTCTCCAGAACCACCACATCGCTTGGCTGCGTCACGGAAAAATACGGCTCCGCCGTCACCACCAGACCAAACGACTGCAACGCCGTCGTCACCGTAATGCTGTTCTTCGTCCCCGAAGGTAGAATCTCGCCCAGGTTGTTCGGCCTGCCATCGGGAGTGATGGCCCACAACACATACGTCAGATACTCGCGGCCAAAGCCGTTGGCGGGCGTAAGCCCCTGAAACCGTGCGTCGATCACAATCCCGCCACGCTCGCTCGTCACCTTGGCCTCGCCCTTGGCCATCGGCAGCAGAGCCGTTCCCTTGAACGCAATCTGTGTCGATCCGCTGCGGTGCAGGTAGTTCACAGCGTCCAGGTCGCGCTGAACGACCTTCACCTTGTAAAGGTAGACCCCCTCCGACTCCTTCGTAATCTTGTTGTCGTCGGCAGGTGCCTGCTGCGCCATCGGGCTCGGCTCCTGCGCAAGCGCCGGTGCCAGGTTGACCATCCCAATTACCGGGACCGCAAAAAATAAGACAGCGAAGATCGTCCGGCTTACAACGTTCAACATGCACGTCTCTCCTTATCGTTCACCTGCCAGCAGATAGCCCTGAGTGTACCCGCTTCCTGTCTCCACCCCATTGCTCTCTTATGCGCGGACTGTCCAAAAATCACAGAAGGACTGCCGTATTTAACTGATAAAGCGAGGCTTTTCATCTCTACTTCCGAGAGAAAAAGCCTCGCCTTAGCAGGTTTCACGCAGAACTAGGCGTGCTGATGGGCATTCGACCGTTGCACAAAATGATAGGGCGGCCAGGGCCCGGAAAGCTGCATCTGGCACTCCTTCATCTGTTGCATCGCCGAGGTGTACTTGTTCTGGTACCGCTCGATCGTCTTGTTGTCGATCAAGTGCGCGATATCCAGAAGCATCTTGCCCGACTCCATCCGCTTGCAGGTAATCTCCTCCGCCAGCGGCAGGAACATACGGTGCATCTGCACCGAAAGGGCACGCGCCTTCGACTGGCGTTCCCGCTGACGGCTCGCGCTCTCGCGCAGGCTCGTCAGGTACTGCTGCCCCACCGTCATATCGCGAAGCGCCGTCCCCGGGCAGATATCGTCGACCAGCACCTTCAGGTGCATCTCCGCCTTGCCGCGCAAACGCTCGACATTCGCCAAAAAGTGCCGCTGGTTCGACCGGACAGAGCGGCGAAGCGAATCGTCGTCCTGAAACGTCGTTCCGAACCGGAATGGAAGTACCGTTGAGTGTTTGAAGCAGTCCGCAATCACCCGGGCATGGTCCTTTTGCGACTGCTGATCCATCCTCGCGCTATCTTCCGCGCTGTGCTCGGAGACAATGACCGCCAGGTCGCTGGCGGGAAAAAGAAATGTTTGATTGCCGAACAGGCCCGTGACTCCGGTAAGTGGCATAGGCCGACGATGGCGGCATAGCTCCGGAAAAGCCTGTCTCTCTGCGATGCAATAGGCATACCAAGCCATTTGTCCTACCTTTCTTTTAGACGCTGAAGGGCTAACCACCCCGACAGGCAGCTTGTTTGTAACTCACACTGATACGAAAGGTGTCAGCAAGCGATTCATCTGCAAGACATTCAGCATTCTGGCGCGTGCGCGATAAGCGGACTGTACCGAATCCGAAAGGATAGTATTCCTATCGAAAGACGGTTGGCAATACTTCATGCGGGAAAAATGCACCGAAACCGCGCGGGCTGCATCGCCGATCTGTGGATAGATCGTCTTTTACAGCTAAAATTGACCGGGACCCGCCTGTGGGGACACAACCCCATCACCCCAAAACCCTGTCTAAAATCCGTGAGTTACAACAATCCTTAGAACCAGCCATGGAACGATCGATGAGACCTTCAAAGAACGAAATACTGCCCCTCCGCGCACGAGGATTGGCCTCCTTTACCTTGGGCCTGATCGCCTGCATGGCCGCACTCCCTGCCTTTTCCCAGGACAAAGCGCCCGCCGCCCCCCCCGACGTCGTCGTCTTCAAGAACGGCGACCAGTTGACCGGCAAACTCGAGCGCAGCGTCGGAACCAACATCGTCTTCAAGAGCGATGCCGTTGGCGAAGTGATCATCCCTCTGGACAAGGTCAAGGAGATGCGCTCAGCCAGCAACTTCGTCGTCCTCAAGAAGGACGAGAAGATCACCCGGCAGTCCAGGCAGGCCACCGCCATCACAATGGTTGACGACTCAGTCAAGGAATCCACCTCGGGCGAGGTCGTCCCCGCCAAAAACATCGGCTACGTCGTCGATGGAGCCACCTACAACAAGGAGTTGAACGGCAACCCCGGCCCATTGAAGGGATGGAACGGCTCCGTCACTGGCGGAGCAACAATTTTGCAATCAACATCTTACGGGCAGACATTCACCGCAGGAACCTCGCTGGTCCGGACGATCCCGTCCGTCTCCTACCTCCCGCCCCGTACCCGCAGCACCTTCAACCTGCTGGAGACCTACGGGAAGCTGACGCAGCCGGTGATCCCCAATCCGGCCAACCTTCCTGACTCAGTAGCGAAGACCAACATCTTCCATACCGACTTCGAGCACGACAAGTACTTCACGTCGCGCTTCTACATGCTCGGCGGCGTCTCCTACGACCACAACTTCTCTCAGGGCCTTGCGCTACAGCAGATCTACGGTGCCGGTGCCGGTTACACCATTCTCCTCGACCCGGTGCAGCAACTCGACGCCAAGGCCGACGTCCACTACGAGCGCCAGCACTTCACCCAGTACCCCCCACCCGCCGTCTCAAGCCCCGACCAGAACCTGATCGGCTCAACCTTCGGCGAGGCCTACAAGCGCACCCTCCCGGGCAAGATCCTCTTCACGCAGAGTGGAACTTACATTCAGTCCTGGAACAACACCAACGCCTGGTCGACCATCGGAGCCTTCGGCCTCGCGCTCCCCGTCTACCACCGCTTCAGCCTGAGCGTGAACTTCCTCGACAACTACCTCAACAATCCGGCCATCGGATTCAAGAAGAACTCCATGCAGTTCATCACCGGCGTTACCTACACCCTGCACTAGAAAATTTCCACCACCAAGCCGCTAGTTACGATCTCGTCGGGTGCCCCATATCTGGCAGCTTCATCGCCAGATGTGGGTCGTCGCGCGTAAGCGCGATCCGCATTGTCAATTTCACGACTACAGGCTTGTCTCTGTAGGTGTGCGGTTCAAAGGGGCGGGGCTTCAGCAGCGCCGTCAATCCCAACAAGACTACCGCCACAATAGCCCTACTTCCCGGCCAGAATGTCCATCACCGGCGCAGGCATCTCCTTGTCCGCATTCTTCAGCAGCAGGCTCACCTGCCACATCTCGATCTCCGAGAGCGTGTCCTTATAGGAGGGCATTCCCGTAAGCCGGATGCCATTGGCCACCCTCCAGTACGTCTCGCCCGGCTCGTCGTCGCTCACACCCACCACCTCGGACTTCGCGTGCTTCTTCCAAAGCTGCGGAGCCGATGGGTACATCTTCGCGGCAAACGCTACGTCATGGCCGGGGGTTCCGTGGCAACTCGCGCACTGCGCTTTATAGACATGCGCACCGGCCTCAAAGACGTCTTCGCTGGCACCAAACGGAGAGTCCTTCTTCTCCGCCTCGATACGGCTGTGCAGCGGTACGCGCACAATCTGCTTTTCAAAAGGAAATGCCTTGTCGGCCACCGCAACCGGCAGCGCCGCAAAGCGCAGGTAGAGAAACAACCCGGCCGCCACGGCCGCCACCCCCAACAAAAATCCTACGATCAGCTTGCCGAACCCACCGCCTTCTTTCGCCATGTGTTTCGCTCCCGTTGTGTTGCTCCTTAAACCTAAAGCAAATCTCAGATTTCGGTGGCGTCCAGTCATTCAATGTGGAGCAGAGACAGTCACTGTTCAGATGGGGATCACGAACAGTGACAACCAGAGACAACCCTGTTCCATGAACCGTTGGTTTAGGCTGCGTTGTTGAGCGTTGCGGCCTTCCTGCGCTTCCTCTTTGGCTTCTCCGGGGCATGGATAGGCTGCGCTACCAGGCGTACCCCGAGCGCATTGCAGACGCGGCTGATGGTATCGAGGCGCGGTTCGCTGTCGGGGCGCAGGGCTTTGTACAGAGATTCGCGGCCAATACCCGAATCCTTCGCAATCTGGGCCATGCCACGCGCTCTGGCTATGTCCCCAAGTGCCGTAGCCAGCAGAGCGGCGTCATTCTCTTTGAGGACTTCGGTCAGGTAAGCGGCGATGGTCTCCTCGCTCTTGAGATACCGGGCCGCATCGAACTTCGGAATATCGTCAATCTTGATGCTCTTTTTCATCGTTCCTCCTCAATGGCCTTCGCCAGTGCGATGGCGCGTTTGATGTCTTTGTTCTGCGTACGCTTCGAGCCGCCTGCAAGCAGAATGATTATCTGTCCACGCCGTTGCGTGTAATAGACCCTCCAACCCGCTCCCAAATGGATACGCAGTTCGGAAACCCCGGAACCTACCAGCTTCGCGTCGCCAAAAAGACCCTGCTCCATCCGCCGGATGCGCGTGACGATGGCAGCGATTACGGCGGCATCCTTCAGGCCGTCCATCCACTGGGTGAAAACCGGCAATTCGCTGACTATGAACATGGTCTCAATGTATTCGGTCGAATACAAGCCGTCAAGGAGAAATGCTCTTCGACGAGACCCCGCGAGGCCAGCACCTACTTGCCTTCCAGAATGCTCATCACCGGGTCAGGAAGCTCCGTTCCCGCATTCTTCAACAGTAGGGCAACCTGCCATATCTGCGTATCTGGCAGGGTCGAAGCGAAGGAAGCCATGCCCGGCTTGTGTCTCCCATGAGCGATCTGGGCATAGATGTCGCTGGGGTCTTTTACGCTCACGCCGATCACCCCTCCCTTTCCCTTCTTCCATAACTGGGGAGAGGCCGGAAGCGAGTGACCTCCCAGCGTCGCATCGTGTCCCGGAGTCCCATGGCAGCTCGCACAACGCGCGCGGTAGACATGCGCGCCGCCCTCAAACACGTCCTCGCTGGTTCCAAACGGCGGGGTCCGCTTAGTCGATTCGACCGGGGTCTTCGACGGATCGCCGGAATGATCGGAACCGGAAGACTCTCCAGTCAGCCCGGCAGGCATCGATGGCAACTTGCCGCCGAACGGGGTCTGGCTCCCTCCATAGTGCAGCCAGGCATACCCCGCGCCTGCCGCCCCTGCCACCCCCAGCAGAAACCCCACGAAGACCTTGCCCGCTCCACTGCCCTTGCTGCTCTTTTTTGCCATGAAAATATCTACCCCTTTGCGCGCGATTCGTACCGGCGCGCGCTCACAGGACCGCCGTCAATGTTCTAATAAGAACTGGCCCGCGGTTTGAGTCTCTCCGGCGGCGCGGCCCCCCGGTTCCACCATAGCAAGAGCCCAGCCAAGTGCAGGAGTATTCGTTGATGTTCGGTTTCAGGTTCAGTGTGAGGTCTGTCGCAACCCTCTTGATCGCCACCGCCGTTGCAAGCACAGCCACTTCGCTTGAGGCGCAGTCGGCCCACCGCACCCGCCGCGAGTCCAACGCCAATCGCAAGGCGCGCATCGAGCGCACCATTCAGGAGACCTACTCCCACCAATGGGAGATCGGCGGCGGCGGCGGCTACCTCCGCTTCCGCTCCGGCGAGTTCCTTCAGAAGAACAATGAAGTCACCTTCTGGGTCTCCGGAACACGCTACTTCAACCCGAGGCTCGGTGTACTGGGCGAGGTACAGGGCTCTTACGGCAATGCCAAGGTCGGGAACACGATCTACAACATCGAAAACCCGCAGATCTCGCAGTACACCTTCAAGTTCGGCCCCGCCTACCGCGTCTATGCGAAGCAGAACTATGCGGCGACGGTCTTCGGGGCCGCCGGCGCGGGCATCGGCAAGTTCGACTCCGGCTCGAAGGGCATCCCCGCCACCCTTCTCGGCATGTGGCCCTCTGAGACGCGCGCCGTCTTCTCGGCAGGCGTGAACCTCGACTACAATTTCTATCCCAACCTCGCCATGCGCGTGACACCGCAGTACCTCGGCTCCACCTGGGGTGGAAAGCTCCAGAACAACGTGGGAGTGAACGCCGGAATTGTCTATCGCTTTGGACACATCAAGTAGTTCGACATCAAGATTCTTGAGGCAAAGATAACGACCGAACCCCGTTCGCTCTAGTTGTCTGCATGATAGAGCCGATGAAGATGTAGAGCCACAGAACCAAGGGCCAACGGCCCGCAATATATCAGCCTGGGCCGAAGGCCCAGGTAAGCGGGACAAAATAAACAAAGCGCTGAAAGCGCGACATAAGACCCAGCACCACACCTACGGGCAAAACGCGCTACGAGATCTTGGCGTGGGGTTCGGTCATGTTCTTCGGATCGAGGATCTCGGCGATCTGCTCCTCGCTCAGCAGCTTCTTCTCCCGAGCAATCTCCACAATCGACCGCCCCGACGCTACCGACTCCTTCACCAGCTCCGCAGCCTTGCGATAGCCGATGTACGGATTCAACGCGGTGGCCAACGCAATGGTGCTCGACGCGTAGAAGGCGTTCCGCTCCTTGTTCGCCGTAATCCCCTGAATGCAGTGCACATCCAGCTCGCGCAGTGTGTTGGTCATGATGGAGATGGACTGCAACGTGTTGTGCGCCATCGCGGGCATCATCACGTTCAGCTCAAGCTGTCCCGCCTGCACCGCCATCGCGGTAGCGGTGTCGTTGCCAACGACCTGAAAGCAGACCATCGCGGTCAGCTCCGGTAAGACGGGGTTGACCTTGCCGGGCATGATGCTCGACCCGGGCTGAAGGCTGGGCAGATGAATCTCGTTGAAGCCAGTATTCGGCCCGGAGGAAAGCAGTCGTAAGTCGTTGGAGATACGGATCATCTCCAGCGCCAGCGTCCGCAGAGAGCCTGAGACCTCGGCCATCGGTGCGCAGGACTGCATGGCGTAGCGCAGGTCGTAGGCAGAGTGCAGCTCGAGCTTTGCAATCTTTGCCAGCCTCGCCACTGCCTTCGCCCGGTAGTCGGGGTGCGTGTTGATTCCGGTTCCGACGGCCGAGCCTCCCAGTCCAAGCGCGTGCAGCGTGATGGCGTTGCGGCGGATTGCAACAGCAGCCTCTTTGACTGCGACGGCGTAGGCCTTGAACTCCTGCCCGAGGGTGATCGGCACGGCGTCCTGCATGTGGGTGCGGCCCGCCTTGAGGATGTCTTTGAACTCATCGGCCTTTTTGGAAAAGCTTGACGTCAAGCTATCGAGAACCGGATGCAGCTCTTCGAGCGCTAGCAGCGCCGAAAGCCGCATCGCCGTCGGGAAGACGTCGTTGGTGGACTGGCCGTAGTTGACGTGGTCGTTGGGATGGATTTTTTTGTACGTACCGAGCGGCTCGCCGAGAATCTGTCCGGCGCGGTTGGCCAGCACCTCATTGGTGTTCATGTGCAGGCTCACACCCGCCCCCGCCTGAAAGACGTCGACGACGAAGTGCTCGTGGTGCTTGCCGTCGAGGACCTCCTGCGCGGCCTGCGCGATGGCCCTTCCCTGCTCCGGCGTGATGAGGCCGAGTTCGGCGTTGGCCTCGGCGGCGGCGAGCTTGATCATCGCGAGGGCGCGGATGAGGAATGGGCTGGCCTTCATGCCGCTGATGGGGAAGTTCGCGACGGCGCGGGTGGTCTGGGCTCCATACAGGGCGGAGGCGGGAACTTCGACGGGGCCGAGGGAGTCGGTTTCAGTACGGATCATCGAGGGCATGACCAATATGATGCTCCTAGGAGTTTCACATGGCCATGTTTCATGCATCGCACCCTGGCAGCGTCCTTCGGGAATGGATGGGCGAAGACATTACTGTAGCTGCGCTGGCGAAGCATCTGAATGTCACCCGTCCCATGCTCTCAAACATCCTTCATGGTAAGGCGGGTGTATCGGCTGCGATGGCCATCAAGTTGTCCGAGGCGTTTCCGTCGACCAATGCGCGTTTCTGGCTGGCGCTCCAGTCAAACTATGAGCTGTCGAAGGCGCTGCGGGAACGGCGGAAGAAGATTCCTCCACTGCGAAGAGTGGCGTAATAGCACGACGGCGGCGAGGGGGCGCTTGTTCGCCGATTACCGGTCGGACCCGCGACAAGCGTTGATTCGAGACCCTAAAATGATGGTGCCATGGCCACTATCAAGCAAGCCGATTTCATCCAGTCTGTCGCTGACGCCCTCCAGTACATCTCCTATTACCACCCCGAGGACTTCATCACCAACCTGACGCGCGCCTATGAGCTGGAGCAGTCGCCGGCTGCGAAGGACGCGATGGCGCAGATACTGATCAACTCGCGCATGTGCGCCGAGGGGCATCGGCCCGTGTGCCAGGACACCGGCATCGTGACCGCCTTTGTGAAGGTGGGCATGGAGGCTCGGTGGGAGAACGACGGTAAGCCGTTGATGACCGTGCAGCAGATGGTCGACGAGGGTGTGCGGCGCGCCTACATGCTGCCGGACAACAAGCTGCGGGCGAGCATCCTGGCCGACCCTGCTTTTTCACGCAAGAACACGGGCGACAACACGCCTTCCGTCGTCTCGGTGGAGATGGTGGCGGGCGGCGATGTGGATGTGACGGTCGCGGCCAAGGGCGGGGGCTCCGAGGCCAAGTCGAAGTTTGCGATGCTGAATCCTTCGGACTCGATCGTGGAGTGGGTGCTGAAGACGGTGCCGACGATGGGCGCGGGGTGGTGTCCGCCGGGGATGCTGGGCATCGGCATCGGCGGTACGGCGGAGAAGGCGATGGTGATGGCGAAGGAGTCGCTGATGGACCCCATCGACATGCAGGAGCTGATCGTGCGTGGGCCGCAAAATAAACTTGAAGCCCTGCGCATCGAGCTTTACACGAAGATCAACCAGTTGGGCATTGGAGCGCAGGGACTGGGCGGGCTGACGACCGTGCTCGACATCAAGATCATGGACTACCCCACTCATGCGGCGAACCTGCCGATCGCGATGATCCCGAACTGCGCGGCGACACGTCATGCGCACTTCCATCTGGACGGCTCGGGGCCGGTGGCGCTCGATCCACCTTCGTTAGCAAGCTGGCCGGAGCTGACGTATGACACGTCGAAGGCGCGGCGGGTGAATCTCGATACTGTGACTCGCGAAGAGGTGCGGACGTGGAAACCAGGCGAGGTGCTGCTGCTGAACGGCAAGCTGCTGACCGGGCGCGATGCCGCGCACAAACGCATGACCGACATGCTGAACAAGGGCGAGAAGTTGCCGGTGGACTTCACGAACCGGTTCATCTACTACGTCGGGCCGGTCGACGCGGTGCGCGATGAGGCCGTAGGTCCGGCGGGGCCGACGACCGCCACGCGCATGGACAAGTTCACGCGGCAGATGCTGGAGCAGACGGGTCTGCTGGGCATGGTGGGCAAGGCGGAGCGCGGTCAGGGGGCGATCGACGCGATCGAGGAGTTCGGCGCAGTGTACCTGATGGCAGTAGGTGGCGCAGCGTACCTCGTCTCAAAGGCGATCAAAAGCTCGAAACTGTTGGCCTTCGGCGACCTGGGCATGGAGGCGATCTACGAGTTCGACGTGGTGGATATGCCGGTGACGGTCGCCGTGGACTCCAAGGGCGTGAGCGTGCACCGGACGGGTCCGGCGGAGTGGCAGGCGAGGATTGCAGGGGCATTGGGCGGGGTGCCGATTCTACAGTAAGGTGAGATAGGATCAGAAAGACGGAACTACAGGGAGGGTTCGTATGCGCCAATTCGATCGCATCACCCAGCAACCCGCGATTATGGGAGGAAAGGCCTGCATTCGTGGAATGCGCGTTACTGTCGGCATGGTCGTGGGTCAGATCGGCGCTGGCCTGACGATCGACCAGCTCCTGGGCGATTACCCTTATCTGGAGCGCGAAGATGTTATGCAGGCGCTTCGTTATGCGGCATGGCGCTCCGATGAGCGCGAGGTCTTGTTGGCTTCGGCATGAGGTTACTTGTCGATATGAATCTTTCGCCGCGCTGGATTGAGTTTTTCCACAGCTCGGAATTTGAATCAGTCCACTGGTCGTCGGTTGGCGCTGCCAATGCAACCGATGCCGAGATTATGAGTTACGCACATGATCACAATTTCATCGTGCTTACCCATGATCTGGACTTCAGCGCCATGTTGGCAGCAAATCATGGGGACAGACCAAGCGTCGTTCAGATTCGCGCAGAGGACTTGCGCCCTGAGTCTATCGGCAAGCCAGTGCTTGCAGCCCTTCGGCAGATGGAGTCCGAACTGGAAGCAGGTGCCTTGGTAACCGTCGACCCCAAGCGCACACGGATTCGTATACTTCCGCTTTGAATTTCAGCCGATGCGCGAAGGATGCTCGGGGCTGGGCTGGCTGGCTCTTCGAAGACTTGAAAGCGGTTCGAGCTTCGCGCGAATGAACCCACATCTGGCGATGAAGCCGCCAGATATGGGGCACCCGGCAATAGCCCTAACCGCCTGATTTATCTGGTTCTATGGCTGTTTTTCAGCGGCGTAAGACCCGGGCGGTTCGCGGAACGGTTCTACAGAGATGCGCTCGTAACGCACTTCGAGTACCGTCAGGTTTTCTTTGCCTCCTGGCGCTTCGAGTACGACGCTCTCTCCCGCAGATGACCTCATGAGCGCGCGCCCCAGAGGGGAGACCCAACTGACATGGTTGCGGTCGAGATCGACCTCGTCCGTGCCTACGATGCTCACCGATCGCTCCGCTCCCGCGGCATTGGCATAGAGCACCGTCGCGCCGAAGAACGCCTTCGTCTCGCGCAGCCCCGATCTCGGAGCCTCCGGGTCGACCACCTCGGCGGCTTCAATTCGCTTGGAGAGAAAGCGGATGCGTCCATCGATCTGCCGCAGACGGCGCTTGGCATACTGATAGTCGGCGTTTTCACTGCGATCACCATTGCTGGCAGCCCACGCCACCGCCTCCGCCACGGCTGGGCGATCCTTGTTGAGCAGAAACCGGTGCTCCTCTTTGAGGCGTTGCAGACCGCCGGGCGTGATGTAGTTTCTGACTTGCGTTGCAGGCTGGTCCGGTTTTGGATGCCTGGTAAATCCTTTTCGCATATGGTTGTTCTCCGGCGCGAGGCTTCGCTCGAATGATCCCACACATGCCTGCGACATGTATGGGACACGCAGTATCTTCCAAACTCGCCTGTCATGCTAACCTCAACGTGTACAAGGAATACTTGCCCCTAAGTTGAAATGCTGGTCTTCCCTTTCTTCGATTACGATTACGCTCGCAGAATCATGGCGATGCAGCATGATCGTTATTGGAATTTGGTTGGGTTTCTCGCGATGGAAGGAGTTTCGTTTGGCCTGAATGCAGAGAGACTGCTTGGCTTAGAGGAGTCTGAGGTTGGGAGCTTTTGCATCGGCTTTACTGGATGTGATCATCGCGTTCTCCAAGATATGCATGACTGTATCGCTGGCTACTTTCGATTCCTTGAATACAGGTGGCCACTTCTGGCGGACCTCGATGAACCAGCAGACGTAATCCCTGTCTGGGAAGAGTTCGCGATGAAGGAGTTTCGCGAATTAATGATGGAAACCGCGTTTGCGCGAGGCTTTTTCAATGCCCTCCGGTTTTCAAATACCAAGACAGGGTACGCCGGAGAAGCGGCCATGCGTATTGTCCAACGGCAGCGTTATAGATGCATGTTCGCGCATCCACCCTTGTCGGCATTGGCACGGGACAATCAAGTGGCTTTTGGGTAAGGAAGGTCGATGGAGGATGGACGACACTCGGGAATTGCCAGATGGACAAATGGATCTTCAGACTGCCAAGCAGATCATCGCGATATCCCCGGCTCATTTTAACTTCGGCCAAAATGTCCAAGCAAGACGAAGGTATTATAAGCGGCTCGAACAAGCCCGTCGCATTGTCACGGAAGCTGGATACGCGGTAAAGCAAGAAGGGTTTGGCTACCGGATTCTCAACAAAGGCCTAGAATAGGCTGCGCAAATATAGGCAGGATTGTTACACAATCCGTGAAGGATGCTCAGGTGAGGGCTGGCTGGGCTTGGCTTTGCGGCTGAGGACGAAGCTGCGGCGTTTGCGCTGGCTCTCGGAGGCGTGGTCGATCTTCTTCCAGAAGCCTACGAAGTAGTCGATGGCCGAGATGATGGAGACGATGGTCATCCAGTAGATGGCCGTGAGCGCGATGAAGCGCACGGCGATGATGAAGCCGCCGTGGAAGCTGGGGAACCATATCCAGTAGTCCCAGCGGTGGGCGAGGATGGCGGCGACGACGGAGACGATCTGGATGACGGTCTTGAGCTTGCCGATCTCGGAGGCCTCGATGGTGAAGCCCTCGGTGGCGGCGATGGAGCGGAGGCCGGAGACGAGGAACTCGCGGCCGATGACGACGACGGCGATCCACGGCGGCACAACGCGCGGGTTGTAAGCCACCAGCACGATGAAGGCAGCCGAGACCATGAGTTTGTCGGCGAGCGGGTCGAGCAGCATGCCCATGGTGGTGATCTGACCGCGCTTGCGGGCGAGATAGCCGTCGACGCCGTCGGTGATGGCGGCGAGGATGAAGAGCAGCGACGCGATGACCTCCTGCTCGCCGCCGCGCAGGCCGACTTGGCCGTGTCCCTGGAGAGGGAAGGCGGGCGAGAGAATCCAGATGAGCAGCGGAATGGCTGCTATGCGGCTCATCGTGATGGAGTTGGGCAGATTCATCCGTAGTGGTTTGACGCTCCGGGAGCGTGAGAAGTACGCGCAAGAGGAGATACCTGTCATTCTGCCACATTGGAGCGACGGCTCGCCCGCAGATTAATCCCGTGTTACTAAGGCTTTGTCTGGGCAGCTTTTTCGGCGGCGTCGACGGCCTGTGCCTGCTCGGTCTCGAGAGATTTTTCCCCGGCGGCTGTTCTTCGGGTTCAAGGTGCCGATAAAGAGATCGTCTGCCGAATGAGCCTATGCCGATCTTCCGATTCACCATGACGATGCTGCTACTGCTGACGACGGTGCGGGCGGGCGGCGGGCAGGTCGTCTCCGCACCTGTGCTTGAACCGCCGTCTCCGGCTCCTGTGGCCGGGGCGCAGACGGTAACGCAGGTGCAGAGCACGGTGGCATTGCAGATTACGACGCCGCTGGCGGTCTTCTATGGAGAGACGGTGGACGGTCTGGCGCAGGTGACTGCGAACGACGGCTCCCCGGTAACAGGCACCGTGAGCTTTTATGACGGCCCAACAAGTTTTTGCACGCTGACGCTGGCGGACGGTGCAAGCTGCCCGGCAAGCGTCGCTACGGGCTTCAGCGCGGGGACGCATGTGTTTACCGCTGCGTACTCGGGCGACGCGACGCATCAGCCGGCGACTTCAAATGCGGTGACGGTTGTCGTGAAGCAGGACACGACGGCTACGACGATGAGCAGTTCTATCAATCCCGTGAGTGCGGGTGGCAGTGTGGTTTATACGGCGCAGGTGCAGGGAGCGCATGGCGCGGTTGCGGGCACGGTTGGGTTCTTCGATGGCACGGCCTCGATGGGTTCGGCGGTTGTCGATAGCAATGGGCGAGCGACGCTTTCGGTGGTGATGGTTGCGCCCGGAGTACATAAGATCACGACGGTTTATGCAGGAGACGCGAATTCGGCAGGATCGACGAGCGCGGAGATGGATGAGGAGGTGACGGCGCGGCTGTCGCCTTCGATGACGATGCTGAACGTGAGCGCAGACCCGGTGACAGCGAACGAGAGCGCTACATTCACGGCGCATGTCACCGGTGGAACGAACGCTCCGACGGGAATGGTGGCGTTCGTCGAGGGAGGAGCGATGCTTGGCTCCGCAATGCTGGACGCGGCAGGCTTGGCGGCGTGGAGCACATCGTCGCTCAGTGTGGGGAGCCACAGTATTGTGGCGCGATACGCGGGCGATGTGTCGACAGAGCCAAGCGTCTCTGGCGTGCTGGATGTGACCGTGGACCCCGCGGCCCAACCTTCCGGTGGCTTCACGCTCACGGAGAGTGTAGTGACTGTGACTGCGGGGGGCATCGCGACGATTCCGATCAAGGTTGCGCCGGGATCGATCTTTGCCAGGGCAATGAGTGTGAGTTGCAGCGGGTTGCCGGATGAGGCGTCGTGCGTTCTGGCCTCGGGTGCATTGCAGATCAGGACAGTGGCTCCGCGAGACTGTGCGACTCCCGCGCCCTATAGCGCAGCCGGAGTTGGAAGCGCCGGGCCGATGCTTGCTGGACTGGTGGCAATTCTTATTCCGAAGCGGAGGCGGGCTTTGCGGAGTTTGCTGGCTGCGCTTTGCGCCGTGCTGGCTATGGGCGCGTCGACAGGATGCGGGACCGGGAACTGCACCGACCTTGGCTCGCGGCCCGGGACGTATGCCGTGACCGTAACAGGGAGTGCGGGCGGGGTTTCGACGTCGCAGAAGGTGAAGCTGGTGGTGATGCCTTGAAGTTCGTGCCGGGGCGGGCGAAATTCGGAGATTCCTCCCATTCGACTTCGCTCAGGGCAGGCTCTCGCTGCGCTCACGCGGAATGACGCCTCTGGAGGGTGCACACCATTTAAGAGGCGGACCCGAAGCGCAAGCAGATTCCTCCGCTTCGCTGCGGAATGACAATAAAAAAGAAGCCGCACGATGTTATTGATGCGGCTTCTTGTGGATTGGGGGTATCAGGCGTACATGCCACGCTGGCGGGTGGTGTAGGCCACGCGGTCGATTGCGAGCATGTAGGCCGCGATACGGTTGTTGACGTTGTGGTTCCTGGCGTAGGTCATCACGTCGCGGAAGCTCTCGGTCATGATGTGGTCGAGCCGCTGGTTGACCTCGGCCTCGGTCCAGAA
Organism: Acidobacteriota bacterium; assembly: GCA_018268775.1. Taxonomy (GTDB): domain Bacteria; phylum Acidobacteriota; class Terriglobia; order Terriglobales; family Acidobacteriaceae; genus Edaphobacter. Next base: position 32,919 of record JAFDVV010000001.1, read on the forward strand.
GTAGCCCATGCGGTCCTGCACCCACTCGAAGTAGCTGGTCGTCACACCGCCGGCGTTGGCGAGGATGTCGGGAATGATAAAGACCTTCTTGTCGGCGAGCATCTCGTCGGCGATGGGCGTTGTGGGGCCGTTTGCGCCTTCGCAGAGGATTCGGCAGCGCAGTTTGTCGGCATTCCTGCTGGTGATGACGTTCTCGGTCGCCGCAGGGACGAGGATGTCGCACTTGTAGGTGAGCAGCTCGTGCTGGTCCGCGGCCTCGGCACCGGAGAAGCCAGTGATCGTTCCGGCGTTCTTGCGGTGCTCGATGAGCGCGTGAATGTCGATGCCGTTGGAGTTGTAGAGGCCGCCGTCGTACTCTGCGATGCCGATGACGGTGTATCCCTTTTCGGCGAGCAGACGGGCTGCGTTCGAGCCGACGTTGCCGAAGCCCTGCACGATGACGCGGCAGCCTTCGACGGGCATATTGAGCGTCTTCAACGCCTCATCGCACACGACGGAGAGGCCGCGGCCAGTGGCGGCGGTGCGTCCGCGCGAGCCACCGAGGTTGACGGGTTTGCCGGTTACGACGGCGTTGACGGTCTGGCGCATGTGCATGGAGTAGGTGTCCATGATCCAGGCCATCGTCTGCTCGTTGGTGTTCATGTCGGGCGCGGGGACGTCTTTTTCCGGGCCGATGAACTCGATCAGCTCGGCGGTGTAACGGCGGGTCATGCGCTCGAGCTCGCCCTGCGACATCTTCTTGGGGTCGCAGATGACTCCGCCCTTGGCCCCGCCGAAGGGAATGTTGACGACGGCGCACTTCCACGTCATCCAACTTGCGAGTGCGCGGACCTCGTCGAGCGAGACGTCGGGCGCGTAGCGGATGCCTCCCTTTGCGGGGCCACGCGCGACGGAGTGCTGCACGCGGTAGCCGGTGAAGACCTCGATCGAGCCGTCGTCCATACCAACGGGGATGTGCACGATGATCTCGCGCGAGGGCTGGCGAAGGACCTTCCAGAGTCCGTTATCGAGATTGAGTTTTTTAGCGGCGAAGTCGAATCGAGCGGCCTGGGCCTCCCAGGGATTTGTTTCCTGCTCGAGGGTAAGCGTTTGCATCGTGATTTCCCTTTGTTCTGTTGCTGGTATCAGCGATTCTCCGGCCATCGTTTTTGCTCCCTGATCAATAGACGAAGCAAGCATACGCTTTTGACCAGACCGGTCTGTGGCCAAAACCTCCCGGAGTATAGGCCTCGGGAAGAGCGCTTCGCAAACAAAGGAAAGGGGGTTGCGTACCACTTTTGAACCATATCGATCAACCCACTTCGTGGGGCGTATGTCCTTTCGGGTGGCGGCTCGCGTTGGTCGCTGGTAGAACTCTGGGGAGCGTGATCAAATGCGTTGCCCTGAACAAGAAGCCGTATCGATTGTCATTCTGACCGGAGGCACGTAGGGCCGCAGTGGAGGAACCTGCTGTTTGCACTGCAATGCCGGGGCGGATGGCGGTAAAGCAGGTTTCTCCTCTCCGCATCTCACGGTAAAGCTGTGAGATGCTCCGGTCGAAATGACACATCTTCCGCAGATAGCAAATCTGAAGACACTCCCCTGCTGCTGGCCGACGGGAGATCCAAAGCTAAAACGGGTGGATAAAGAGCCCGCACGACAGGGCATCCTCTCTTAGCGCTCTCTACACCACGGGTATGATGAAGAAATCATGCCTTCGACGACCAATTCCCTGCCGCAAGAGCGCGATTTCCAGAAGCTGAGCCGCAACCATACGCTGGTTCCCGTCTACCGCACGGTCGCCGCCGACCTGGAAACGCCGGTCTCGGCCTTTCTGAGGATTGCGGCTGAGGAGCCGGAGGCGTTTCTGCTGGAGTCGGTCGAGGGTGGCGAGCATGTGGGACGCTACACCTTCATCGGCATCGAGCCTTACAAGAAGATGGTCGCGCGCGGCAACCGGATCACGGTCTGCGAAGGCAAGAAGGAGACCGCGTTTACCGGCGACATCTTCAAAGAGCTGAAGCAGTCGTTGAGCGGACACAAGCCTGCCAAGCTGGCGGGGCTGCCTCCCTTCACGGCTGGCGCGGTGGGCTTCTTTGCGTATGACGTGGTGCGCCAGATCGAGAAGCTGCCTTCCACGGCAAAGGATGAACTCGGCGTTCCCGATGCCTGCCTGATGTTCTTCGACCAGGTGCTGGCCTTCGATCACGTGAAGAAGGAGATCCACCTGATCGTCACCGTCGACCTTGCTCGCGAGAAGCGCGAGGGAGCCTATGCGCGCGCGATGAAGCGGCTGAATCGCCTGGAGAAGAGGCTCTCCAGCGCGCTGCCTGCGATGAAGAAGAACCGATCGCTGGGCAAGCTGACGCTGGTTCCGCGCACGGCGAAGGCGAAGTTTTTGAAGGGCGTCGAGAAGACGAAGGAGTACATCGCGGCGGGCGATGTGTTTCAGTGCGTGCTGTCGCAGCGGTTCGACTGCGAGCCGGGAGTGGATGCATTCGAGGTCTACCGCGCGCTGCGCATCGTAAACCCCTCGCCTTATATGTACTTCCTGCGATTTGGGCTGGACGAGGGTACGACGAAGAAAAAGCCGGTGGCGCATCACATCGTTGGATCGTCACCGGAGCTGCTGGTGCGTGTGCATGGACGCGAGGTGGAATACAGGCCGATTGCGGGAACGCGGCCTCGCTCTGCCGATGAGGTGGAAGACCGTAGAATCGAGGCGGAGCTTCGCGCCGACGAGAAGGAGCGCGCCGAGCACATCATGCTGGTCGACCTGGGCCGCAACGATGTCGGCCGCGTGAGCGAGTTTGGCAGCGTGAAGGTGAAGGACCTGATGTTCGTCGAGCGGTACAGCCATGTAATGCATCTGGTAAGCACCCTCGAAGGCAAACTGAAAGCCGGACTGGCGCCGATCGACGCCTTCCGCGCCTGCTTCCCTGCCGGGACACTGAGCGGCGCTCCGAAGGTGCGCGCGATGGAGATCATCGAGGAGCTGGAGCCCGCACGGCGCGGCGTATACGGCGGCAGCGTGATGTATGCCGACTTCAGCGGCAACCTCGACTCGTGCATCGCGATTCGCACGCTCTACATGAACGGCCCACACGGACACATTCAGGCAGGCGCTGGAATTGTGGCGGACTCAGTCCCGGAGAAGGAGTTCGAGGAGTGCCGGAACAAGGCGCAGGCGGTGGTGCGGGCGATCGAGCGGGCGAGGGGTTAGACGGCGTCAGCAGCGACTCACCAAGTGGAGTCGAAGGACATGCCCTGCTTCCGGGCCGCACCAAATCCACCATCCGAAGGGAGAGCCACGAATGTCCGACCTCGGCCGCGTCCTCATCTCGCTGGGCCTCCTGCTCGTCGTCGCCGGTATTGTCATCGTCGGCCTCAACCGCCTCAACATCCCCATCGGCCGCCTGCCTGGCGACTTCAACTGGCGAGGCCGTGGCTGGAGCTTCTCCTTCCCCCTGGCCACCTCCATCCTGCTCAGCGTCGTCCTCAGTCTTCTCCTCTGGCTTATCAATCACTTCCGCCGCTAACCGATGTAGCGTCTCGTAACTGGCCTTGTCGCTCCTGGCGAAACGAGGAAGCTGCTTTCCTCCTGTGCTGCGGAATACCTTGTCGGAACCGCCACCCTCTTCGCCCTGCTAGACTCAACGTTTATATGTCCTCCCCGGAGAAAAATCCGCCAACGCTGGCCAGCCTGAGGGCTGCCCGGGGAAGATTTCGCTCCGCGAAGCCGCAGCAGCCCGAAGCATCCCTGGGCCTCCAGGCCGATCTCCTCTTCGGGCAGGAAGACGCTCCCTCGTCTCCGCGTACACCATCACAATCTCCCCCAGTTCCGCAAAAGACCGAGCGACGCATCTGGACGGTCGCCACTCTCGTCGGCAGCATCCGCCAGCAGGTCGAGACCACTCACACCGACATATGGGTCGAGGGCGAGATCTCCAACTGCCGCCCCGCACCGTCTGGCCACATCTACTTCACCCTTAAGGACGCCTCCGCCCAGCTTCCCGTCGTCCTCTTTCGCCGTCAGGCCCAGCTCCTTCGCTTCCGCCCCGCAGACGGTCTCGCCGTCCTCGCCCGCGGCCGGGTCTCCGTCTACGAGTCGCGCGGTCAGCTCCAGCTCATCGCTGAAACCCTCGAGCCTCGCGGCGCAGGCTCCATCCAGCTCGCCTTCGAGCAGCTCAAGGCGCGCCTCCTCGCCGAAGGCCTCTTCGACGCTGCCCGCAAACGCCCGCTGCCCGCTTTTCCTCGCTGCGTAGGAGTGATCACCTCGCCCACGGGGGCCGTCATCCGCGACATCGTCACCGTCGTCCGCCGGCGTCACGCTCCACTCAATCTGCTTATCCATCCGGCGGTCATGCAGGGGCCTACAAGCCCTGGCTCCGTCGCGCGCGCCATCCGCTGGTTCAACCGCAACCCGCAGCACGCCGACCTCATCGTTATCGCTCGCGGCGGAGGTTCGCTTGAAGACCTCGCCTGCTTCAACGACGAGGCCCTTGCGCGCATCATCGCCGCGTCCGAGATCCCCGTCGTCTCCGCCATCGGCCACGAGACCGACTTCACCATCGCCGATTTCGTCGCCGACCTCCGCGCTCCCACGCCTTCCGCCGCCGCCGAGATCGTCACCTCCGCGCAGCACCGCATCGAAGAGCGTGTCGCGCTGCTCGATCTCCGCGTCCGCCGTGCCATCCGGCTGCATCTGCTTGAGGCCCGCCAGCGCTACGCCCGCCTCTCCGCTCCCGCTGTCCTCGCCCGCGTCTCGGCTGGCATCGACCGCCGCGCCCAGCGTATCGACGAGCTTGCCCTGCGCCTCGACCGCGCTGCCACACACCGTCTGCGAGCCAACGCCGAGCGCCTTCGCGGCCTCGCCGAACGCCTTCGGCAACAGAACATCTCTCTCAAGCTCGCATCCATACGCCGCCGGCTCGAACGCACGAACGAGCGCCTCGAAAAAGCAGCCAGCGGCGTCATGGCCACCCGTCGTGCGCGACTGCAAGCTGCCAATACGCACCTCATCGCGCTCTCACCCCTCAGCGTCCTCGCGCGAGGCTACGCGCTTGTCTATATAGAGGGAGGGAGCGCCGATGGCACTCTCCTTCGCTCCGCCTCGGAGACAGCTCCAGGTCAGACGATCCGCGCCCGTCTCGCCTCCGGCTCGCTCTCGGCACAGGTCACACGCATCAAAGAAGGCACAACGCAAATTTCAACGGAGAAACGCAGCAAATGAAGAAGCTCTTCGGAACCGACGGCATCCGCTCCGTCGCAGGCCAATATCCGCTCGACACGCCCACCGTCTACGCCATCGGACTCGCCCTCGCGCATCATCTGGGGGCCTCGCCCCGCGTCCTGCTCGGCATGGACACCCGCGAGTCCGGCCCGCAGATCGCAGCCACGCTTACCGCTGGCCTGAAAGCGGGCGGAGCAACGGTCGAGAGCGCCGGAGTAATAACCACGCCCGCCATCGCGCACCTCACGCATACCCACGGCTTTGCCGCGGGAATCGTTATCTCTGCCTCGCACAATCCATGGCAGGACAACGGCATCAAGATCTTCGGCCCGGACGGCTACAAGCTCCCCGACTCCACCGAACTCGCCATCGAAGAAGAGATATTCAAGCACATCTCAGCCGACCAAAGCATTGTCATTTCGACCGGAGCGGCACAGCCGCGGAGCGGAGAAACCCGCTTCTCGGCCACAGGACTGGGTACCCCATCCACGGTTCGCGCAGGCGAGTCTAAGGCGGGTTTGCAGGACGCCCCCCCCGTCAACGACTCCGACCGCGCCGACTACATCCGCTTCCTCCTCGCTGCCGTTCCCAACCTCTCGCTCGACAACCGCCGCATCGTCATCGATTGTGCGAACGGAGCCGCCTCCGCTGTCGCGCCCGAGCTCTTCGCACAGATCGGCGGCGGCGAGGTCATCATCACCCACGCATCGCCCGATGGACGCAACATCAACGAGCACTCGGGCGCACTTCATCCTGAGATCGTCGCCGCCGCCGTGCGCCACCACAACGCGGCCATGGGCATCACCTTCGACGGCGACGCCGACCGCGCCCTCTTCGCCGACGAGCACGGCAACGTCGTCAACGGAGACGCCGTGCTTCTGCTTGCCGCGCGCGATCTTCAGTCCCGCGGACTGCTCACCAACTCCACGGTCGTCGCTACGACGATGTCCAATATGGGCCTCGAAGCCGCGCTCAAGCGCAGCGGCATTCAGATGCTCCGCGCCGCCGTCGGCGACAAGTATGTGCTCGAGCGGATGCTCGCCACCAACGCCGCACTCGGCGGCGAACAGTCCGGTCACATCATCTTCTCCGGACGCTCCACCACTGGCGACGGCCTGCTCACTGCACTGTTGCTCCTCGACATCGTCCATCGCTCTGGCAAGTCTCTCTCTTCGCTCATCGCCGACCTCAAGGTCTTTCCCCAGGTCATCGTCAACGTCAAGGTCCGCGAGAAAAAGCCGCTCGATTCCATTCCCGCTGTCGCTTCCGCCATCGCCGCCGCAGAAAAGGACCTGGCAGATTCAGGACGCGTCGTCATCCGC
>JAFDVV010000020.1 GCA_018268775.1 Acidobacteriota bacterium
CATCCGCGTGTCGGTCGACACCGAAGGCAACAACGCATATCGCCTGCCGCTGCAGACGCGCGCACAGCACCTCCGCCGCGAGAAGGCGACCTCGAACATCTGCACCAATCAGGCCCTCGTCGCTATGATGACCACCGTCTTCCTCACCGTCTACGGCAAGGAAGGCCTGAAAGACCTCGCGGTACAGAATCTCGCCAAGGCAAAGTACGCCGCCGACACGCTGGGCAAATCCGGCAACCTGCTCTTCAACGGTGCGCCGCGCTTCCACGAGTTCGTGCTCGACCTCAGTAAGGACGCCGAGGCCGTCAACACCAAGCTGCTGGAGAAGAAGATCATCGGCGGTCTGCCTCTGGCCAAGTGGTACCCCGAGCTCGGCCCCAACGCCAGCCTTTGGTGCGCTACCGAGCTGACGACCAAGCAGCAGATCGACGCAGCGGCAGAGGCGCTGAAGTAAGTGGACATCTCGGAGATCGTCGGCGAGGAGCTGAACGCGGTGGAGTTCGTGCAGGACTACGTGCAACTCCGCTTCGAAACGCCGCTGCTGACCTTCTACGCCTGGCCGCACATTCTGTTGAGCGAGTTTTCGATTGCCTACGGCGAGCCGGAGTACCGCAACGCCCTCTGCGCTCTGATTGGCGAGAAGGTGGAAGAGGCTGCGCTCGAAGAAGGCGACTCGCTGACTGTGAAGTTCGAGAACGACACCGTGATCGCGCTGTCGTTGCGTGAAGAAGACCTGGATGGCCCAACGGCAGGAGCATACTCCGCCAGCGGCTCAGTCGCAGATCAGGAAGAGTTTTAGAGGAACCCGATGAGTGAAACGAAGTTTGCCGGAACACCGCGCAAGGTAACGACCCACGTCAACCAGAACGAAGACCTGATCTTCGAGAAGTCGTCGCCGGGCAAGAAGGCATACCGTCTCGCCGAACTCGACGTCCCCGCTGTCGACGCCGCTTCCCTTCTTGGCGACACCGTTCGCACCGACCTCGGCGTGATGCCCGAGCTAAGCGAGATCGAGATCATCCGCCACTTCACGCGGCTTTCGACGTGGAACTACGCCATCGACCTCGGCATGTATCCGCTGGGAAGCTGCACGATGAAGTACAACCCGCGCGTAAACGAGGTCGTCTCGCGGCTCGAAGGAATCGCCGAGGCGCATCCCTATCAGCCCGAATCGCTGTCGCAGGGCGCGCTCGGCATCATGAAGCTGCTGAGCGATTGCCTGGTCGAGATCACCGGCATGGACACCATCACGCTGCAACCCGCTGCCGGCGCGCACGGCGAGTTCACCGGAATCCTGATGGTGCGCGCCTATCACGAAAGCAAAGGCAACGCGCGCAAGAAGATCCTGATTCCCGACTCAGCGCACGGCACCAACCCCGCGACCGCCGCGGTGTGCGGCTACCAGGTGGCCAACCTCAAGTCGAACGCGCAGGGCATGGTCGACATCGCAGAACTCGAGCGCATGGTCGACGAAGACACCGCCGCGCTCATGCTCACCAACCCCTCGACCATCGGCGTCTTCGAGAGCGAGATCCACAAGATCGCCGACATTCTGCACGCCAAAGGCGCTCTGCTCTACATGGACGGCGCCAACATGAACGCGCTCGTCGGCAAGACGCGCCCCGGCGACTTCGGCGTGGACGTGATGCACCTGAACCTGCACAAGACCTTCTCCACGCCGCACGGAGGCGGTGGCCCAGGCTCTGGCCCCGTTGCCTGCAAAAAAATTCTGGAGCCTTTCCTGCCCACGCCGGTCATCACGACCAAGGCCGATGGAACGCTTGCGCTCGACTACACCCGTCCGCAGACCATCGGCCGCGTCCGCATGTTCTACGGCAACTTTGGCATGTTTGTGCGCGCGCTGGCGTACATCCTCGCCAACGGCCCCGATGGCCTGCGCCAGACGACGGAAGACGCCGTGCTCAACGCAAACTACATCCGCGCAAAACTTCTCGACACCTTCGAGCTGCCGTACAAGGCCCCATCGTTGCACGAGGTCGTCTTCTCCGACAAGCGTCAGGCAAAGAACGGCGTGAAGACCGGCGACATGGGCAAGCGGCTGATCGACTACGGCTTCCACGCCTACACCGTCTCCTTCCCGCTCGTGGTTCCGGGCGCGATGATGATTGAGCCGACCGAGAGCGAGAGCCGCGAAGAGCTCGACCTGCTCATCGACGCTCTCAAACAGATCGCGCGCGAGGCCGAGGAGAACCCCGAGGTCGTGCAGACTGCTCCGCAGAGCACGCGGCTGCGCCGTCTCGATGAGACGACGGCGGCACGCAAGCCCGTCCTGCGCTGGAAGCCCGCACCAAACGGCGTAAAAGACACTTCCGCCCTTACTCCGGACTCTGCCGCGAAGGAGTGGTAGCCGTGGCCGCGCCTGAGTTTCGCAGCATCGGCGACGACCGCCGCGCGGAATTGGAAAAGTACGAGTTCATGATGGGCGAGGCGCGGGGCCGTCTCGCCGCCTCCATGGACTGCCTGACGGACGCGCTCATCCTCGTCGGCCAGCACGGCGTCTACTGCACAAGCAACCGGAACCCGAAGGTCCCGGCACTCGATCTACAGGCTGTGATGATGAATCTGAACGGCGCAAAAGAACTGGTCTCCGCTGTGATGGAAAAGCTGCGAAAAGAAAGAGACGCCAAACCAAGCCAAGAACGCTAGACTAAAATCGCAGACACCTCATGAGCACTGTCTCGACAAATGTACGTACGAGCGCGACAAGTCGACCTTATCTTGCACTCGGCTTAACTTTTATTCTTCTTGGCGTTGGATTCGCTTTTCCACTCCGTCTCGCGCCACAATCTCCACGGAACATCTGGGAAGGGTCGATCTCCCCAGAGGCCTTGAATCTTTACGCACTGACGTCCTTCGCTGGATGGTCTCACTTTGCGTATGCATGGCGTGGTCAGTGGCTGGCGAGCAGACGGTTTTCAACCGGATCCCGGGCAGGGTACTGGTTTGCGATCTTTGGGCTACTCATTATGCTCCTGGCATTGCGAGCGTGGTCAGGAGTAGCCATCTTCAGCCTGCTGGCGTGGGTCTATAACATCTCGCATTTTGTGAAGGCGGAGATATTTTTTTCAGGCACAAAGGAGACTCGGACAGCGTTTTACTCACCAGTCGTTGCCTTTGCATGGTTTACGCTGTGTCTGTTTCAGGTAGGACCGCTGAAAAACATCTCGTTGATCTTTGTAGGCTCTGTTTTTATTGCGGGAGCCGTACTTGTAGTTGGAGGATGGCGCCTGCTCGCTAACGGCGATGTTTTGCTTCCTCTTTTGACTTTGTTTCTTCTTGGCGAAACATTGGTATGGGCCGCCTACAGTCCATATATGTCAGAAGCATTTCGCGTGGGCGTCTACATCATTCACATTGCGGCAGCGAGTTTCTATCACTATCTCTCAGCCTACTTCTATGCCGAATCATCCATCGGTCGCGGAAAAGACCACGCCTTAAAACCTCTCTCTATCTTGACCATCAATGTAGCAACGATAGGAATCGGTCTTGTTGTTGCGTGGCTACCGCAACTGAAATGGCTGCGGCCGCTCGCAGGCCTGGAATGGTTTACGCTCTGGGTAGCGCTCCATCTGGCCGCGAGCGACTTGCTCCCTTTCTGGAAAAGACATCCTTCTACTGCGCTGTAATCGCCACGGACTCGTCGGCATTCTCCCACTTGACGTGCAGCTCGGTGGAGTTGCCGCTGGTGTTCTCAAACGAGATCGACATCTTCTCCTGCGGCGCGGCCAGCTTCGCCGACTTCATGGGAATCCGGGCGAGGTCGTGGTCCTCGTGATAGTCCAACCCCCATTCGCCTGTCTGCTTGTTGACGATGAGCAGCCACTGGCCTTCGCTGGGCAGCGTAAACAGCGTGTAGCTCCCCGCCGGAACGCTGGTGCCGCCGATCTTCAGCGCCGTCGTCGTCACCAGGCTGGTGGCCTCGTTGGCGCCAGTGCGCCAGACCTTGCCATAGGGTACAAGCTCACCCATGATCTTGCGGCCGCGCATCGATGGCGCGCCATATTTCACGGTGATCGATCCACTCTTGAGGTGGGCGCTGGCCGATTCGGCGGGGCTGGCAGCAGGCTTGGCTCCCTGTGCCAGGGCTGAGACTGCAAAGAGCGCTGTACAGGCTAACGAAGCGATGGGGCGAAGACGCATGGTGGTTCTCTCTTTCACGGACTGAAGTGATGCAACGGCAACACTTCGATGCTGAACCGCGCGATAGAGGCCTGTCAATCCGGGGCCATCATGCTAGGCTAGAGATACGCGCCCGTAGCTCAGCTGGATAGAGCGGCAGCCTCCGAAGCTGTAGGTCAGAAGTTCGAATCTTCTCGGGCGCACCATCTCTCTCATCAGCGCCCTGACGAGGATTCGCAGGAGTTCAGGCTTCGATTCCATGATGCACCTCCGCGACGTAGCTGAGGCCAAGGCCGGCGCACCTTCGGAGGGAGTGCTCGAATGAGTCTGCGCCTTTCTTCCTCAGGCCTCAAAGACGGTGACGCCACATCCTTGCAACACATACCGGTGATGGCAGACACCCTTCTGCGCGGCCTCGGCCAGGTGATGCTGCAGAACAACAGCTATACGGGACTCCTGTTCCTGGCGGGTATTGCAGCAAATTCGCTGCTGTTTGCTGCCGCCGCGCTGGTAGGGACCGCAACCTCCACGCTGACTGCCATCGTGCTTGGGGCCGATCGTGCATCTGTACGAGCAGGCATGTTCGGCTTCAATGGCGCGCTGGTGGCCATTGCGCTTCTCTATTTTCTTGCTCCCACTACGCTGACCTGGGCCTGCGTCATCCTTGCTTCGGCGTGCTCCACCGTGCTGATGACTGCGATGCTAACGGCTTTCAATGTCTGGGAACTACCGGTGCTGACCGCTCCGTTCGTCTTGACCTCGTTGGCCTTTTTCCTGTCCGTCGCGCGCTTCGGCCGCTTGTATCCGACCGGCCATCTGCCGACGGCTGGTCTTCCGGTCAACGCCGCCGTCGAAGGTGTGGTGACGGGCGCGACCGTCGGCGAGGGGCTGCTGACCGGCATTGGGCAGGTGTTCTTTCAGGGTAACGTCGTTAGCGGCGCGCTGTTTGCTGCGGGCCTGTTCGTCTCCTCGCGCCGGGCCTGTGCGGCGGCACTGACCGGATCGATCTCCGGGCTGCTGGTTGCCTGGGGAATGGGCGCGGCTGAGCCGGCCATTCGAGCAGGCGCGTTCGGCTTCAACAGCGTGCTGACAGCCATCGCCCTCGCCAGCGTATTCTTCGCGTCCGGCACAACATCCGCGATCTACGCCGTGGCCGGAGCAACCGTAGCGCCGTTTGTCGCCGCCGCCTGCGCGGCCGCCCTTGAACCTCTCGGCATGCCCGCGATGACGCTACCGTTCGTGCTCACAACGTGGGTTTTCCTGCTTGCGGGCCGAGGATTTTCAAAGATCGAGCCCGCTTGATCCCGGGATGACCGGGTCGCGCGCGCATCATCGCGTTATGACGAGAATCTGCATACCACCCTCGCCGCACCCCGGCGGCAAAACGTTCTGCATAACGCAGCGAAGCCCGGCACATGGCCGGGCTTCGCTGTTGCTGCGCGTTGCGGGTTAGAAGAACAGCTTGGCCGCGAATTGCAGTTGGCGAGGCCCATAGAGGACGCCCGTCGTCTGCGTGGGAGTGCCGAACGCGGTCGCGGTGTACGGTACGATGCGCGCGTTGCCGCCAGCCGTAAGCGGCGCCGCAAACGAGTACGCCAGGCTGGAGACGCCCAGGACCTGGCGTCTGTTGGCCGCGTTGAATGCCTCCATCAGAATCTGGAACTTGATCGACTCGTGGATGGGGAAGTCGCGCGAAAGGCGGGCATCGAGGTTGCGAACGCCGCGATAGACAAAGGCGTTGCGGCCGAGGAACGGGGCGCGCCCAAACGCTCCGCCGGGCGCGTTGTTCAGGTTGACGCCGAGACCGGTCGCCGTGCCGTCGAGACCGGCATACGCCGCGCCCGCCGACGACGGGTTGTTCGACATGAACGCAGTCAGCGGAATGCCCGACTGCGCCGTGTACGTGCCGGAGAGCGTCCAGCCGTTGACGACGTGCCGCGCATACGCGGGCACGGTGAAGTTCGACGTGGCCACCAGGCTTCCAACAAAGCGCGAGCGCATGTCGAGATCCGACCTCGAATACTCACGCGTCATGTTGATGTTGCTGGGGTAGTTGTTCTTCAGGTTGGTCGGGTCGAGGATGATGTTGGTCCCGTTGAACGTGCCGTTGACGCCGGAGACCTGACTGTTGTCCATCGCCTTGGCCCAGGTGTAATTCACCAGCAGTTCGACACCGTGGCCCATAGGCTTACGCACTGTAACCGCAAGCGAGTGGTACCACGAGTTCAGGCCGCTGAATCCCGCCAGAAGGCTGCCGTCGCCGGGCGATGGACGGGCCGATCCCGCCGGAGAAAACGGCACCGTAACCTGCCGCGTCAGTGTGCCCGTCGCGTTGTACACATCGTAGGTCTGCGTTCTGGAAGGTGCGGGCTGGTTGACGTCGATGAAGTACGGCAACCGCATACCGCGCGTGCCAACGTAACCGAGCGAGAGCGAAGAGTGCAGCGGAAGCTCCTGCTCGACGCCCAGGTCCATCGAGTGGGTGAAGGGGTTGGAGAACGAGGGGCTGAGTCCACGGAAGGAGATCGTGGGCAGCGTCGCATTTCCGAGTCCGACGGCCTGCGGCGTGGCCGCCCCGGCAAACGGCGCGGCAAGCGCCGGTCCGGGAGGTGTGAAGATGACGTTCGGTGCGGCCGGAGCGCCCGCGGCATTTGGGTTGGAGAAGTTGTACTGCTGCTGGAACACGCCATTCTCCACGCGCAGAGCGTAGAAGGTGGAGTTCGAAGTCAGGCCGTAGAACATGCCGTAGCCACCGCGCACAACAGTGCCGGACATTGGCGACCACGAGAAGCCAAGGCGCGGCTGGAACATCTTGTAGTTGATGTTGATGGTGCTGGTGTAGAGACGGCCAAGCGGGCTGGGCTGTCCGTTCGCGCTGGTCGTGTACGGACGCGGCGGCTGAGGCACAAGCTGCGTGTCGTACCGCACGCCGGCCGTCACCGTCAGCGTGGGAACGACCTTCCAACTGTCTTCGGCAAAGGCGGAGAGGTCCTTGTTCCAGAAGTCGTCCGATCCTGGAACCTTGCTCAGTTGGTCGGCCACCTGCGTGTAGTTGTTATAGTGCCGTGCGCCGTTCAGGCCGTAGACGTCCTGCACCCAGTTGCCGAACGCCGTCGCCGGAGCGCCGGAGTAGGTGTAGTTTCCATTGCCCTGGAAGAGGTTGGCGATGTACTCGTGGATGAAGTTGAGGTCCACGCCCGCTTTCATCGAGTGCTTGCCCCTCGTGATGGAGTAGACATCCGCCACCTGCCAGCGATGCTCATCGGGGAAGGCAGGACGAGGCAGCGCAAGATTGCCGCCATAGGAGAAGAGTCCGGAGATGGACGTCGCCGGTCCGGGTGCGTTCGAACCGCTGGTTTCAAGATCGCGCGACCACTGGAAGTGCAGAGCGTTCGCCGAGTTCGCGGTGACGACCGACTCCCAGTTCGCTACGAGAAAGCGCTCGTGAAAGTCGTTACGGCCATTCGACGTGTTGGAGTCGTTGTTGCGCGTGTTGTCGGTGCGGTAGCCGTTCGGCAGCTTGAAGTTCTGCCAGTTGAAGCTCGCGGAGAGGTGGTTCTTGTCGTTGAGCTGGTAGTCGAGACGCGGGAAGAAGATGTCCTGCTTCGTATCGCGCGGGAACGCCGTCAAGCTGTTGACGATGTATTGCGCCGCTGCCAGGCACTGCTGATACGTAACGCCGGCCGGACAGGTTGCGCTGGGCGACGTCGTCGCATAGCCGAGAATGGTTGCGCTGGGAACCGACGACGTGAACAGAATGGGGTTCACCTTGCGGAAGCCGTCGTAGGTGAAGAAGTAAAAGAGCTTGTCCTTGATGATGGGGCCGCCCACCGAGCCGCCGAACTGCTGCTGCTGATGCACCGTCGGCTGCAAAAGGAACGGCTGATTGTTGTTGCGCCCCGTGAACTTGGCGAAGGGATCGAGCGCGTTCAGCGAAGGGTACCGGAGATAGTAGAAGAGGTCTCCGTGCACCGCATTCGTTCCCGAGCGCGTGATGGCGTTGATCTGACCGCCGGCGGCCTGCCCGAACTCGGCCGAGTAGCCGGAGGCGGAGGACTGGAACTCCTTGATCGAGTCCTGCGAGAAGACGTAGGGCGCGCCGAGCGAGCGGCCGCGGGCCTCGGAGAAGAAGGCCTGCTGGTTGTTGGTTCCATCGACCAGGTTCGTGTTGTAAAGGCCGGAGATGCCTCGGTAGGAGATCAGGCCCGTGTTGCCGTCCGGCACGACGTTGGGCGTCAGAAGAACGAAGTTGTCCCAGCGGCGGCCGTTGACGGGCAGGTTCGAGACCAGTTGCGCGCCAACCGTCTGCGAGACCTCGCTCTTCTCCGTATCGATCAGCGGAGAGGCGTCGGTCACTGTGATCTCCGACGACGCCGAGGCGTTCGGCAGGGTGGCATCGACGGCAAGCGTCTGGCCGACCGTCAGTACAAGGTTCTTGCGATCGACCTTGCCGAAGCCCGCGCCGCTGAAGATGACCTCGTAGTGGCCGGGTTGCAGAAACGGGGCGGCAAAGTCTCCGTTCGTCCCGGTGGTCACGGAGCGTGTCGCCCCGGTGTCGTTGTTCAATACTGTGACCGTTGCTCCAGGAACGGCCGCGCCGGTGGCGTCGGTAACGGTTCCCGTAATGTTGCCCACGGCGGCGTTCTGCGCGCGCGCGGGCAAAACAGTCGAGAAGGCCAGAAGGGCCGCTGCGACAACTGTCAAAAGGCGTTTAAAACCTGAGGAATCGCTCATTGTGTACTGGCTCCTTGAAGAACAACACCATGTAGGGCGGAACTCGGAAAGGTCACGGGCTAACCGATGCTTTCGGCTGTGAAATCTGCCGAAGCTGGATTCAGTTCGGGCCTGAAGATGAAAACTGGTAGTACTCCTAAGTTCAAGCCAACACTGGGCAAATGTCAAGCGAGGTTCCGGCGGCCAGGGAGTCATGGCCTGGCACCGTCATTCTGAGGCGCAGCCGAAGAATCCCCGTGGTTTCATCTTTGGACGGGAAACAAACATGGAGCGTCGTCGGGGGCACCTCAGGATGAGGACCTGGCGAACACGTTTTCCACAGAAAATTCTGTCAAGCCCCTCCGCTCCAACACGCGCCTGCAAACTATTTACTTCCATTGAGATAGCTCTCATCCGAAAAGTGCCGATTAGTTTTGTTCAGTTCGATACACTTGAAATGAATCGAAAACAGAAGAAAGCCCCAGCGCCCGCGCCGGGGCTTTTCTGTTTTAACCACCCACATTCCATTCCAGCAAGGAGCAACTCCGATGAACGCACAGCCACGCAAGACCGCCGTAAGATCGCGCCGCCTCCACAGCCTCTACGCCGCAGAAGCTCAACCGGCGGCCAGCGCACTTAAACTCGGCACCGTCTCAGACACTGCGTCGGTACAGCGCGCGCTCTCGGTGGTGCTCGACGCCGTTGCCGCGGGAACGCTCGACCCGGCACGCGCCCGGGTGCTGCTCTACGGTTTGCAGATCGCCGCCACGAACGCGCACCGCATGGCCGCCACCGCGAAGCAGACCCAGGCCGCTCCACCCGCAGAGCGAGCCAACGCCGATGCTCCCGCTGTCATCGAGACGGCCACCGCCACTCAACGGGAACAGCCGGAGATTCGCAGCGAAGAACAGGACAACGCGATGGACGAACCTGCTGCCGCTGACTGGAACGAAGGCGAGTCCGTGCAGGCCGCAGCCGAAACGGCAACCCGGACGAACGTCTGCGCAGAACCGGGCCCCGCTCCGTCCGCGTCTCTGAACACTGCCCCCGGATATTCGAACGGCAATCGCGAACGGCTGCTCAGCTTCAAGGCGCGATCGCAGGGCTCCATCGTCTGACGATGGCCCTGCGCGTCTTGTCATCCCGCAGCGCCGTTGCCATTCCGCAGCTCCTTTGTTTTGTCATCCCGCAGCGCCTTTTGTTTTGTCATCCCGCAGCGCCTTTTGTTTTGTCATCCCGCAGCGCAGCGGAGGGATCTGCTTTTCCTTTTACGCTGGGTCCGCGATGAAGCAGATTCCTCCGCTGCGCTGCGGAATGACAAAGGCGCTGCGGGATGACAAAACAATAGCCTGCCGGACAAAGCAATAGCCTGCGGGAGACACCGCGCTGAAGCCCGGTACAAAAGGCGCTAGTGCAGCGTGTCCGGGATGACCGCGTACTGGATCAGGACATCGAAGGGAACGATGGCGAGCGTCGCTTCGTGTGTGGCTTCGAGGATGATGGGGCAGCCTGCGCCCTCCTGTTGCACCTCGTACCAGCGAGCTGCGCACACGCACCAGCGGTCGCCGGGCTTGAGGCCGGGAAAGCCGAACTGGGGCATGGGCGTGCTCAGGTCGTTGCCAAGCATCTGCGAGACGCGCAGGAACTCCTCGTTGACGATGCAGCAGATGGTGTGCGCGCCGAAGTCGTCCGGGCCGGTCTCGCAGCAGCCGGTGCGGTAGAAGCCAGTCATCGGCTGGCAGCCGCAGATCTCCAGCGGCTGACCGAGCACGTTTCTTCCTCGGGCTTTGACAGGCTCCCTGACTGGTTCAATCTCAGGCATAAGTCTCCGATACTCCCCTTCCCACTGTCGTTGCTGTGCTGGATGGCCAGTATGCCATTTTGCGACGATGCGCGAAAGCGGCTGCGCGATGTGGCGGGGTTATCGGGCACGTTACGCATGTCGACAGAGAGACGCACCGCAGCGTCCGCTTTCTGTACCCTGATAAGGATGCCCGATCTTAAAAGACTGCGTATTGGAATCGTTGGCTGCGGAAAGATCGCCGACGGACACGCCGAGGTGGTAAAGCACCTTGAAGGCGCGGAGCTGGCCGCAGTATGCGACCGCGAGCCTCTGCTGGCCGAGCAGCTCGCCGTCCGATACGGCGTCCCCGCATGGTACGGCGACATGGGCGAGATGCTGGCGAAGGAACGCCTGGACGTCGTACACATTACGACGCCCCCTGCCGCGCACGTGCCGCTGACACGGCAGTGTGTCGAGGCAGGCGCGCATGTGTTTCTGGAGAAACCGCTGGCGTTGACGGCCTCGGCCTCGCGCGAGCTGATCGACGCAGTCGTCGCAGGCGGGCGGCAGATGACGATCAACTATTGGCCCAACTTCGATCCGCCGGCGATGCAGTTCAAAGACATGCTGGCGCGCGGCGTGCTTGGCGATCCGGTACACGTTGAGGCCTTCATCGGCTACGACCTCGCCGGGGCCTACGGCCAGGCGCTGATGGGCGATGCCGCGCACTGGGTCCATCGTCTGCCGGGCAAGCTGTTTCAGAACATGATGGACCACATCTTCAACCGCATCGTACCGCTGTTTCCCGATGTGGAGCCCGAGGTCCATGCGTTCGCGTTCAAGCGGCGCGAGGCCGTGCGCGGCGATGCGACCGACGCCATGCTCGACGAGCTCCGCGTCTTTCTGCGCGCAGGCGGCGTGTCGGCATACGGCAGCCTGTGCTCTCACGCGCGGCCGGTCGCGAACACGCTGAAGGTCTATGGCACAAAAGCCACCGTGGAGGTCGACTTCAACAACCGCACCGTGGTGTCGACAGCGTCGCAGCGCTATCCAAGCGCCGTGGGAAGGCTTGCGCCTCCATTGCAGATGGCTGGGAGGTATCTTGGCGAGGCGAAGAAAAACGTCGGTCAGTTTCGGCGCGCCGAGTTCCACTTCTTCGCAGGCATGTCGAAGCTGCTGGAGCTGTTCTACGCGGGGATCCGAACCGGCAGTGCTCCGCCGATTCCCTACTCCGAGATTCTTCGCGTTGCCGGCGTGATGGACCGCGTGATCGAACAGGTGTATCCGGCGACGATGGAGGACGCGCGATGAAGATTCTTGTCACGGGCGCCGGTGGATTTCTGGGCAAAGCAATCGTCGAGCGTCTGCTCGCGCACGGCGAGACGGACCTTCGCTGCATGTTGCGCGACACCTCGAAGGCGAAGGCGCTTGAGGAGATCGCCGCGCGATACCCCGGCGCGCGGCTGGAGTTTGTCGCGGTCAACCTGCGCAATGCGGCGGAGATCGGCTCGGCACTGGCTGGATGCGGCATGGTCATCCACGCGGCGGCGGCCCTCAAAGGTTCGCCCGCGGAGATGTTCATGGACTCCGTCGTGGCCTCGCGCAACCTGCTCGAAGCGGTCGTGAATGAAGTACGGCCGATGCGCGTTGTCCTGGTCAGCTCCTTCGGCGCGATGGGAGTTGCGGAGTTGCCGCGCGGCGCGATGGTCGACGAGAGCACGCCGCTTGAGAGACATCCCGAGCAGCGCGACGTGTACTCGCACTCGAAGCTCAGGCAGGAACAGTTGTTCTGGGAGTACCGCGAGCGGTATGGCTTCGAGTTGGTGGTGCTGCGGCCGGGCGTGATCTATGGCCCGGGCAGCGGACACTTCTCGAACCGCGTGGGACTCAGCCTCTTCGGCAGATTTCTTCATCTCGGCGGAAACAATCTGCTGCCTCTCACCTACGTGGACAACTGCGCCGAGGCAATCGTTGTCGCCGCCCTCAACGAAGGCGCCGACGGACAGATCTACAACGTTGTGGACGATGACCTCGTTACCTCGCGCGAGTATCTGAAGCTGTACAAGCGCAAGGTCAAGCCGGTGAAGTCGCTCCCGGTTCCCTACTTCGCGCTGATGTGGGGATCGAAGATGGTGGAGCGATACAGCGCAAAGTCGAAGGGCCAGTTGCCCGCCATCTTTACCCCATACAAAACACGGGCGATGTGGGGCGGCAATCAGTTCAGCAATGCGAAGCTGAAGAGCATCGGATGGCGGCCTCTGATCTCGACGCGCGACGGGCTCGAGCGCGCATTCGCAGCCTTCCGTGCAGAGCCCGACAAGACGAAGTGATGCTTGTGTGGAAGCAGTTGATTTCGCGCCACCTCAGCGCTCCGTCATTCTGAGCCGCAGGCGAAGAATCTCAGTAGTCCCAGTCTCGGCACAGCGCGGAAACTACAGGGGTTCTTCGCCTGCGGCTTAGAATGACGACTCTACAGATAGACTGACCGCCAACATTTCTCTCCGCGTGTAGTCGCTCCTTCAAGAGCGGTGGTATCGTGTGTGCCACGGGCCCCGAACACAATCCATGAATCGTGAGAGGGACGACGATGAGCCGGCGAATCGCATTCTGCGCGGACGGGACCTGGGATGGCACAGGCAACAACACCAATGTCTGGAAGATCTCCAACGCAATCGCTTCCATTCCAGGACAACAGTTCAAGTTCTATGATCCCGGCGTCGGGGCGGATGGATTGCCGATTGAAAAGCTGGCGGGCGGGGCCTTCGGGTTCGGCCTCTTCCAGAAGGTCAAGGACGGCTACTCGAGCATCGCGAGCCTCTACGAAGACGGCGACGACATCTTCATCTTCGGCTTCAGCCGCGGGGCCTACACGGCGCGCAGCATCGCCGGCATGATAGGCGCCTGCGGCCTGCCCACAAAGAACCCCGACCCCAATCAGGTTGAAGTTGCGTTTGAGGCGTACCGGAACAAAGACAAGCGGGCAGAGATGCTGGCGACGCTGAGCGCGTATGACATGGTGCAGCCGCAGATCAAGATGGTGGGCGTGTGGGACACAGTAGGCGCGCTGGGAATACCGGCGGTCATCGGCGGCGTGAGTCCGCTGCTGTACGGCTTTCTCGACACGGGACTGAACCCACGCATACTGAACGCATACCACGCCGTCGCAATCGACGAAAAAAGAGAAGAGTTTCCCGCAACTCTCTGGACGACGTCTCCTGCGCCGGGGCAGACGATCTCGCAGGTCTACTTCACCGGCGTTCACTCCGATGTTGGCGGCGGATACGCCGACGATCCCGATACCGGCACTGCCCTGTCGGAGATCACGCTGGGCTGGATGATGTGCAAGGCCGCCGCGTTGGGACTGACCATCGACCCCGCAATGCTGGCGAAGTACCCGTGCCCAACCGCGGCCAAGAACGCGCTCGACACCAAGCACGAGTCGTGGAACCCGATCTGGCTGTTTCCCAAGCCGCGAAAGATCGACCCGAAGGCCACGCTGGCAAACAGCGTGGCCGTCCGCTGCCAGCACGACAGCAGCTACAGGCCGTGCAATGTAACGTTGCAGAGTACCGGACTTCCCGATGCGGGATACGCAAGCGAGGTCGTGGTGGCATAGCCTTCGCGGCTATGCCTTCTCTTCGAGAACTGCCTGGATACGGTCGCAGGCCCACAGCAGGTCTTCGCGCTCGATGGTCAGCGGCGGGGCGAGGCGAATCACGTTGTCGTGCGTCTCCTTGCATAGAAGCCCTTCGCGCATCAGCGCCTCGCAGATGGGGCGCGCAGGGCCGTTCAACTCAATCGCAACCCAGAGTCCCTTGCCGCGCACCTCGCGAATCTGCGCGCTGCGGATCTTGCGGATGCGGTCGATAAGCAGCTTGCCCAGCTCCGCCGAGCGCTCCGCGAGCTGCTCCTCGACGATGACGCGCAGCGACGCGCGCGCAACCGCGCAGGCCATCGGGTTTCCGCCGAAGGTGCTGCCGTGGTCGCCAGGGTTGAGCAGGCCGATGATCTCGCGCGAGGCAAGCACCGCCGACACCGGATAGAACCCTCCCGCAAGCGCCTTGCCCACGATGAGCATATCGGGCTTGATCCCTTCATGCTCGTAAGCAAAGAGCTTGCCCGTGCGGCCGAGACCGGACTGAATCTCGTCGGCGATGAAGAGAACGTTGTTCTGTTTGCAGATTGCCGCTGCCTCTGCGAGGTAGCCGTCAGGCGGAATCAGCACGCCGGCCTCGCCCTGGATCGGTTCGACGAGGAAGGCAGCGGTGTTCGGCGTAATGGCCGCGCGCAGCGCAGCCGCATCGCCAAAGGGAATGATCTTGAACCCGGAGAGATATGGCCCAAAGCCGTCGCGGTACTGCGGTTCGGTCGAGAAGCTGATGATCGAGATCGTGCGGCCGTGGAAGTTGTTTTCGCAAACGATGATCTCGGCCTTGCCCTCGGGAATGCCTTTGACCTTGTAGCCCCATTTGCGCGCCAGCTTTAGCGCGGACTCGACGGCCTCCGTGCCGGAGTTCATCGGCAGCGTCATCTCGTAGCCGGTCAGGTCGGAGAGCTCCTTGTAGAAGAGCGGAAGCTGGTCGTTGCGGAAGGCACGCGAGGTCAGCGTGACGCGCTGCGCCTGCTCCTGCATAGCGGCGAGAATGCGCGGGTGGCAATGTCCCTGATTGACGGCAGAGTAGGCGGCGAGGAAGTCGAGATAGCGGCGTCCTTCGACGTCGTAGATCCACACGCCTGAAGCGCGCTCGACGACGACATCCAGAGGCTTGTAGTTGTGCGCGCCGTACTCGTCCTCAAGCGCGATGAGCCGCGAGGTTGTGGTGGACTGCACCTTGAGATCTGCTGTGTCGCTGTGCAGAGTTGAACTTGCCATATCGACCGCCTGAGCCTGTATTTTTTTGAAGAAGTAGAGTGACTTCTCCTCTCTATTATTCCATGCCGCGCGATAAAGACGCGAAAGCCTGCATAAACACTGCATGGAACATGCATAAAAAAGAGAAGGACGCTGAGAATCCGCGTCCTTCCTGCATTTGGTGCTGTATAAATATGCGTTACTTCGCGGCGACCGCAAGCTGCTGCTGATACTCCTCGTACGGCCCCTTGTGGTCGGTGATGCGGAAGTCTTCGGGGCCTCCCTCGAAGTGCCAGATGCGCGTGCCCGCCTCTTCGATCAGGTCCTGGTCGTGCGTCACCAGAAAGACCGTGCCCTCGTACTTCTGGAGCGCCTGGTTGAGCGCGTTGATGCTCTCAAGGTCGAGGTGATTGGTCGGCTCGTCGAGCACAAGGATGTTGGGCTTCTGCAACATCAGCTTGCAGAAGAGCAGGCGCGCGGCCTCGCCGCCGGAGAGCGCATCCGTCTTCTTGTTGCCCTCTTCGCCGCGGAAGAGCATCTGCCCCAGGATGCCGCGAATGTCTTCCTTGGTGGCCTGCGGATCGAACTGATGCAGCCAGTCGGCAGCAGTCATGCCAAGTTGAATGGAGCCTTTGTGGTCCTGCGCAAAGTAGCCGATCTGCGCCTCGTGACCCCACTTCACCGTGCCGGAGTCGATGTCCGAGGCCTGCGATTCGTCGAGCCCCGCGTTGGCGAGCAGCGCCTTCAGCATCGTCGTCTTGCCCTGCGCGTTGCGGCCAATCAGAACGACCTTCTCTCCACGCATGACAGCGGAAGAGAAGTTGTTGATGACATGCTCGGTCTTGCCGTCGGGCTGCGTGTACGACTTGTTCACGCCCTCGATCTCCAGCACATGCTTGCCCGAAGGACGAAGCATGTCGAAGCGGATGTACGGGCGCTGGATGTTCGAGCGCGCAAGCTCGGTCGTCGCAAGGCGTTCGACCTCCTTCTTACGCGAGTTCACCTGCGACGAGCGCGTGCCGGCGGAGAAGCGCGCGATGAAGTCGTTCAACTGCGCGATCTTCTTCTCGCGCTGCTCGTTCTGGCTCTCAATGCGCGCGCGAACCTGGGTCTTCTGTAGCACCATGTCGTCGTAGCCGCCGGTGTAGGTGATGATCGTCTCGTAGTCGATGTCGGCGATGTGCGTGCAGACCGAGTTGAGGAAGTGCCGGTCGTGCGAGATGGTGATGACCGTGCCGTTGTAGCGGTTGAGAAAGTTCTCGAGCCAGTGGATCGAGTCGAGGTCGAGATAGTTCGTCGGCTCGTCGAGCAGCAGCGCTTCGGGGTTGCCGAAGAGTGCCTGCGCCAGCAGCACGCGGACCTTCTGGCCGCCCTGCAGTTCGCTCATCTTGCGCTCGTGGACCTCGTCGGGAATGTCGAGCCCCTGAAGAAGAACGGCGGCGTTCGATTCAGCCTCGTATCCATCTTCGTCGCCGACGATGCCTTCGAGCTCGCCCAGACGCGAGCCGTCCTCGTCGGTCAGCTCGGGCTTCTCGTAGATGCGCTCGCGCTCTTCAAGCGCCGCCCAAAGGGCCTTGTTGCCCATGATGACGGTGTCGATCACGCGGTAGGCGTCGAACTCGTACTGGTCCTGCTTGAGGACGCCGATCTTTTTGGGGCGAACGACGGAGCCCTTCTGCGCGTCGATCTCACCAGTGAGCACCTTCATGAAAGTTGATTTGCCCGCGCCGTTCGGGCCGGTGAGACCGTAGCGGCGGCCGGTGGTAAACGTGACTGAAACATCCTCGAAGAGGAGCTTCGAGCCATAACGCATGGTGACATTCGAGACTGAGATCATGGGATTCTTTCTATTTTATCGAGCTTTCCATTGCAGCGCAGTGAACGCCGCGCTGGCCTGCGAGCTTGATGCGGGTCTCGCACAATCGTTCGTCGAGATGAACCACACACACAACGCTCCGCACGAGGCTGGTTGGCACTCATGCGGAGCGTTTGTTGAGGGATGTCAGCGTCCCCGGTTGCCGCGGCTTGGCCGGTTGCCGGAGTTGCCGCCGCGCGGATGCGAGGCGTTGCGGCCAGGATGCGCATTGTTGCTTCTGCCGTGGCCCTGCGGACGGCCGCCACTGTTGCCTTTGCGGCGGCGGCCATAGCCGGAGCCGGCGTTCCGGGCAGGCTCGCTTCCCTGCGCGGAGTCGCCGCGCCAGGAACGCGTCTCCAGCGCCAGAAGAGCGTCGATGCCGGAGGTACCTGCTGCCGGAATGGCGTTGAGGGCATCGAGATTGAGGGGCTTGTTGCGCTCCTCCTTCTCAAGGTTCTTATCGGCCTCGCGCCAGTCGAACTTTATCTTCAGCTCGCGCTCGAGCTTGCGGGCCTCGTGGCGCTCCTGCGGCATCACGTAGGTGGTCGCAACGCCCTTGGCACCGGCGCGCCCGGTGCGGCCGATGCGATGCACGAAGTCCTCGCTCGCGTTCGGCAGGTCGTAGTTGACGACGTGCGCGATGTCGGAGACGTCGATGCCGCGCGCGGCGACGTCCGTCGCGACAAGTACGCGGTGCTTGCCGGTGGCGAAGCCCTTGAGCGCGGCCGTGCGCTGCGACTGCGAGCGGTCGCCGTGGATGGCGTTCGTGTCGTGGCCCAGCTTCTCGAGCTTGCGCGCGATGCGGTCGGCCCCGTGCTTGGTGCGCGAGAAGACCAGGAACGTTCCCTGCTCCTCGTTGAGCATCTGGTTCAACAGGCCGAGCTTCTGGTCCTGCATCACCGTGTAGGCGCGCAGCTCCACGCGGTCAGAGGGCTTCGAGGTGCTTCCAATCTCGATGCGGACTGGGTTCTTCACGTAGTCGCGAACGATCTCCTGAATGTTGGCGTCGAGCGTCGCCGAGTAGCACATCGTCTGGCGCGTTTTGGGAACGGCGGTGACGATGCGGCGGATGGCAGGCAGAAAGCCCATGTCCAACATGCGGTCGACCTCGTCGAGGACGAACATCTCGACCTTGGAGAGGTCGATCTCGCGGCGGCGGAGGAAGTCTTCAAGGCGGCCCGGGGTCGCGACCACAAGACGAGGTCCGCGGTCGAGGTTGTCGAACTGGACGTTCTCCGAGAGTCCGCCGCAGATCAGAGCGGCATCGTGCTTCGCGCCGGGCATCAGCTTCCAGTAGACGTCGAGCACCTGCATCGCCAGCTCGCGCGTAGGCAGAAGAATGAGGCTGCGAATGGGGTTGCGTTTCGCGCGCGTGCTGGGCGCGGAGGTGGCGTCGAGGCGCTCGATGATCGGCACCAGGAAGCTAAGCGTCTTGCCGGTGCCGGTCGAGGCGGTGGCAAGGATGTCGGAGCCATCGAGCGCCGGCGGAATCGCCCCGGCCTGCACTGGCGTCGGCGTGATGAAGCCCGCGTTCGACAGACGGTTTTTGAGCGAGTCGGAGATGTTGAAGTCGACGAATCGCGGAGTTGAGGAGGGGGTAGGGTCTGCTGCAGGAAGCTCCTGCGAGACCGGGTGCTGTTCAAGCGTTGCTGTAGTCAAGAAAATCCTTTGGTATTAGGCCGACTCACAATCGGCCAGGCGGAGAAATGCAGATGCGGCGCTTGCCGCCAATCCTGGATTCAGCATGGCTCTCGGGATCAATTCGCGAAAAGCTGCTGCTGCACGGCGAGGCGGCGTCCGATGACGGGCCTCCAGCCAGAGCAACCAACTCATGTCTCCACGTTTCGTGGTGGTACGACAGGCGATGGGAGGAAGCGAATCGCAGTCTCTGGCCAGATCTTCAAATGCCCCTGAAGTCTTCACCTGCGATGCCTTGCGCGGGATTTCTCACCCTGCGCAGGTATAGTTTACCACAATGTGGTGGGGCGGGTTTATCCATCCACCGTCATTCGCTAATGGGTCTCTCGCCCGTTACCGTCGTTCTTTTACGCATCAACGGCTGCCCCAATTTAGACAAACTGCGGGTTTTACGACTACGTCATGATCGAAGGGAAAGGACTGAAACTGATCCGCAAACAACTGCTGCCGAAAGAGTTTCAGCACTAACAGCATCTAACTGGACTTACCATTTTCCCTGTCTCAGTCCGGCCCCACTTTCGAGCCTTGACACAGATCACCGTCCAACGACTATCTTTATCCGACGCCAATTCTGCCCTTCAATCTCCCACGGCCTTAGCGGCCCAATTCCTGCAATGGTATGACCAGCATTGCCGCCGGAGCTTCGATTCATGTCGACGAACGCCTCAAGCCTGTCTGAGCCAGGCTTCACCACCTCGGCCCCCGATAAAACGCCCATCCGCTGGTTTGTCTGCTTCCTGCTCTTTCTGGCCACCACCATCAACTACATGGACCGCTCGGTCTTCGCCTTCATCGAGCCGCTCCTGCACAACGTCCCCTTCATGGGATGGGACTTCTCCGCCGACAAGTTTCACCAGCCCGTCTTCGACAACAACTTCGGGAACGTCATCATCGTCTTCCAGTTCGCCTACGGCATCGGCTTCATCTTCGCCGGACGCATCATCGACAAGCTCGGCACCAAGACCGGCTACGCCCTCGCCATTCTCATCTGGGGACTGGCATCCATGAGCCACTCCCTGGTCGGCTCCGTCATGGGCTTCTGCATCGCGCGCACCTTCCTCGGCCTCGGTGAATCCGGCAACTTCCCCGCGGCCATCAAGGCAATCAGCGAGTGGTTCCCAGCCAACGAGCGCGGCAAGGCCGTGGGACTCTTCAACTCCGGCACCAACGTCAGCTTCTTCCTCGCGCCGATCCTCATCACCTTCGTCACCGCCCGCTTTGGCTGGCGCGCCGCCTTCCTCGCCACTGGATCGCTGGGCATGCTCTGGCTCGTTCTCTGGCTCAGCTTTCCCTACAACAAGCTGCGCCGCGGAGCCACCATGACGCAGGCCGCGCTCGCGCCCGTCACAGAAGGAGGCCCTCTTCTTAGCAAGGTACTCGCCAACCGCGGTACCTACGCCTTCGCCCTCTGCAAAGGGCTCACCGACGGCGTCTGGTGGTTCTATCTCTTCTATCTTCCCCAGTTCCTCAACCGGAACTACGGCCTCTCGCTCTCCGAGGCCTACTGGTTCATCGTCACCGTCTACGTCGTCTCCTCGGTCGGCTCCATCTTTGGAGGATCGCTCTCGGGCTGGCTCATGGGCCGTGGCTACTCGGTCAACATGGGGCGCAAGCTCGCCATGCTTTCCATGGCCGTGCTCGTGCTGCCGCTCATGCTGGTCCCGCACATGGGACAACTCTTCCCATCCAACCCCTGGCCCGCCACGCTGATCATTGCGTTGGCTGCGGCAGCGCACCAGGGCTGGTCGGCCAACCTCTTCTCCACCCCCTCCGACATGTTCCCCTCAACCGCCGTCTCCACTGTGGTCGGTATCGGGGGGGCCTTCGGTGCGGCCGGTGGCGCGGCCTTCACCTGGATGGTCAAGAACAACCTCTCCCTCCATCCGCTCGTCGTCTTCTCTATCGCCGCAACCCTCTATCTCATCTCACTGGCGATCTTCCAGCTTCTCGTGCCACGCCTCGGACCGCCCAAACCAGCCGAAGCACGATAACGGGTAAATTGGCCGTGTCATCCTGAGCAACGCCACTCGCAGTTTCATCGCGAGTGGCGTAGTCGAAGGATCTGCGGTTTGCCGGGCCACGGCTTCAGCCGCCGGACAAGCCCGCATGTTACCCTTCTTTTTCTGAAGAAAAGGAGCGGTTGCTGCTTTGAAAAAAGAGGTGCAGGACAAGGACCAGGACGTCACCACCCCGCACAGCCAACTCACCATGCAGGTCGTCGAGCATGTTCGCGCGCTCATCGCCTCCGGTGAAGTCAAGCCTGGCGACCGCCTCCCTCCCGAGCGCGAGCTGGCACGCAAGCTCCAGATCAGCCGCTCAAGTCTGCGCGCCGGCATCGGCTTCCTCTCGGCCATGGGTGTGCTCAAGAGCCGCCATGGCGCAGGAACTTTCGTCTCCTCCGGCCCCCCGGCGCTGGACTCCAACTCGCTCTCCGTCCTCGGCGTCCTCCACGGCTTCCTTCCCTGGCAGATGTTCGAGGCGCGCCTCATGCTCGAGGCCTCCGTCGCCGAGCTCGCCGCCGAGCGGGCCTCCGACGAGCACATCGCCGAGCTCGCCGAAGAGGTAGCCGAGATGTACGCCTCGCTCGACGACCCGCAGGAGTACCTCATCCACGACGTCCGCTTCCATCGCACCATCGCCCGCGCATCGGGGAACCCCATCCTTGGCGCGCTCATGGAGACCATCACCGCCAATCTCTACGAGAACCGCTCCAAGACCGTGCAGAAGGCGCAGGACCTCAAGGAGTCCGCCGAGATGCATCGCGAGATCTACCGCGCCATCCGGTCCCACAACCCCGCCGGTGCCCGCCGCGCCATGGAGCAGCACCTCAACCTGGCCCGCACCGCGCAGGACGCCGAGGCGGACACCTCGCTCCCCGCTCTCAACGGCAGAGAACGAAAGGCCGTCGCTTCCTGAAGCCCGTCTCTCGAATAATCCGTCTCTCGAATAAATTGTGTCATCCTGAGCGAGCGCAGCGAGTCGAAGGACCTGCATTTCCTCGATACAGGTACTAAGCTTGCCCCTCCTCACCCTGATAAACTGTGCCTTACGACCCATGTCTGAAGCGCAGAAGAACTTCTACCTCACCACGCCGATCTACTACGTCAACGCGCGCCCTCACATCGGCCACGCCTATACCACCATTGCGGCCGACGTCATCGCCCGGCGCCAGCGTACGCTGCTGGGCGACGGCAACGTCTGGTTCCTCACCGGGACCGACGAGCACGGCCAGAAGGTCCAGCGCTCCGCCGAAGCCGCCGGCATCACGCCGCAGCAGTTCACCGACGAGGTCTCCGCGCAGTTCCGGTCGCTCTGGCAGCGCATGGGCATCACCAACAACGACTACATCCGCACCACCGAGCCTCGTCACAAACAGGGCGTGCAGAAGCTCTTCGCCGAACTCTACTCGCGCGGTCACATCTACCTTGACACCTACACCGGCCAGTACTCCGTAGGAGAGGAGATGTTCGTCGACGGCCCCCCAGGCACCATCGGCCCCGACGGCAAGCCCACCGAGACCGTCACCGAAGAAAACTTCTATTTCCGCCTCTCGGCCTTCCAGGGCCAGATCATCGACCTTATCGAGTCCGGCGAGTTCTGCATCGAACCCGAATCCCGCCGCAACGAAGTCCTCAGCTTCCTTCGCGGCAACGTCTCGTCAAACAGCGCGACCAATCAGGATGGTGTCATCCTGAGCGAGCGCAGCGAGTCGAAGGACCTGCGGTTCTCCGCCAAGGGCACGCCCTACGTCCCCGGTACCCTCAAAGACCTCTCCATCTCGCGCAGCTCCTTCGACTGGGGCATCCCCGTCCCCGAACCCGCCGCCTCAGCCACAAAAAAGAAGCACGTCATCTACGTCTGGCTCGACGCCCTGGCTAACTACATGACCGCCATTGGCTATGGCAGCGACAAACCCGTTGACATCGCGAAGCTCGAAAAGTTCTGGCCCGCCGATCTCCACCTCGTCGGCAAGGAGATCATCCGCTTCCACTGCGTCTACTGGCCCGCCTTCCTGTTAGCCGCTGGCCTGCCTCTGCCGAAGAAAGTGCAAGCCCACGGCTGGCTCCTCTTCGAAGAGAGCAAGATGTCGAAGTCGCGCGGCAACATCGTCCGCACCGAGACCATCCTCGACGCCTTCGGCAGCCTGCTAACCATAAATGGAGTGTCATCCCGACCGGAGCGCAGCGGAGTGGAGGGACCCGCTTCACCCGAACAGCCACAAATACCTACCAAAGCCGAACAAGACCTCTTCGGCTCCGACGTCCTCCGTTACTTCCTCCTTCGCGAGATTCCCTTCGGGCAGGACGGCAGCTTCAGCTTCGACGCGCTCGTCCAGCGCTACAACTCCGACCTCGCCAACGGCTACGGCAACCTCGTCAGCCGCACGT
The DNA here is from genome assembly GCA_018268775.1 of Acidobacteriota bacterium. Taxonomy (GTDB): domain Bacteria; phylum Acidobacteriota; class Terriglobia; order Terriglobales; family Acidobacteriaceae; genus Edaphobacter. Next base: position 23,430 of record JAFDVV010000020.1, read on the forward strand.
TGACCATGATCGAGAAGAACCTCGAAGGCACGCATCCCGGCCTCACCTCGCCGGCCTCCGATGCCCTGGCCGAGGCGGCAAACAAGATCGCCGGCTCGGCCGTTGCGCTCATCGACTCGGTCGCCGACGACTTCACCGATCTCCGGTTCACCCGCGTCCTTACCAACATCGCCGCATTCATCACTGAGGTCGACGGCTTCTTCTCCTTCGGCACACCGTGGAAGCTCGCCAAGTCCGATGACCCAGCAGCGAAGGAAGACCTTCGCGCGATTCTCTCCACGACCGCTGAAGCCATACGCTCCATCACAGCCCTTCTCCACCCCATCCTTCCCTACTCCACGGCAAAGGTCTGGGCACAATTGGGCCTCGGAGACATCGAAGCCGCCGCAAAATCCGGCAAACTCAACAGCCTTCAATGGGGAGGCCTCAAGCCCGGCACAAAGCTCGGCGCGCTTGGCCCTATCTTCCCCCGCGCCCCCAAGGAACTCATTCAAGTCATGACCGACGCCGAACAGAACACCGCCTCAAACACTCCCGCTACTACGGCAACCGAAGCTCCTACCCCCGAGCCAAAATCCGCAGAATCCGCTCCATCCGCGGTCGTTCCGCCTGCTGAGAGCGCCGCCGCGTCAGCACCGATCGCCATCGACGACTTCGTCAAGGTCGACCTCCGCGTCGCCAAAGTCCTCGTCGCCGAGCGCATCCCCAAGGCAGATAAGCTCCTCCGCCTCGAGGTCGACCTCGGCTACGAGAGGCGGCAGATTCTCTCCGGTATCGCGCAGTGGTACACCCCCGAAGACCTCATCGGCCGCCGCATCATCGTCGTCGCCAACCTCGCTCCACGCAAGATGCGCGGACTCGAGTCGCACGGAATGCTGCTCGCCGCCTCGCACGGCGAAGACGGCAAGCCCATCCTCGCCACCTTCGCAGAAGGCGACGAGATCGAGCTCGGCTCCCGACTGCGGTAAGTCCGGCCAACACATCGGCTGCTTCAAGAGTTGCCAGGTGGCACTACTGGCAGGGCCTGTCAATCCAACTGCTTTCGCAGGAGTAAAAAGCGGCATCGACAGATGTCGCTTTTCTCGTTAATGACAACTTTCCGTGACACCCCATCTATACTCATAACTCAAGCAGAGGCGATGGAAGCCGATGTTTCCATGACGGCTTCATCGCATCGGAATGCGCGCATGGCGACCTTCACTCAGATCGAGACGCTCGATGGCAACTCACCGGAGACTGCGCCTGCGCCGCTTTGCGATCAGGAGCGCCTGACCGACAGCCATGGGCGCGCCATCACCGACCTGCGCGTCTCGGTGACAGACCGCTGCAACTACAAGTGTGTCTACTGCCGCACGGGAAACGAGGGTGCCCAGTTTACTGAGCTTCCGATCGACATCTACCTGCGGATGATCCGGGTCTTCGTCTCGCTGGGCATCGAAAAGATACGCCTCACTGGCGGAGAGCCCCTGCTGCGGCGAGGGCTGGTCGATATGGTCCGCGAGCTTTCCACCATGCGGACGGCGTATCTTCCCGACGGCTCCGCTGGCGGACGTCCGCTGGACATCGCCCTGACCACAAACGGGCACCTGTTGAGCGATCTCGCTCAGCCTCTGAAGGATGCAGGGCTGAGCCGCATCACCGTCAGCATGGATGCCGTCGATCCTGAGACCTTTGCAGCGATTACGCGTGTGCCACGCAGCTATGAACGGGTGCTGGCAGGCATACGCAGCGCGAAGGAGGCCGGCCTGGGGCCAGTGAAGGTGAACTGCGTGCTGCTGCGCGGCTTCAACGACCACCAGATTGAACGGTTTGCCGAGTTCTCCCGCGAGGAAGGCGTGATCGTGCGCTTCATTGAGTTTATGCCGCTGGAGGAAGACCGGAGCTGGCGTCCTGAGACGGTCATTCGCATGGACGAGCTGGTCGGACGGCTCAACGCGTACCGTCCGCTGGTGGAGCTTCCGCCGAACTCGCTAAGCGAGACAGCACGAAGGTTTACGTTCGACGACGGACGCGGCGAGGTCGGCATCATCGCTCCGGTCTCAAGGCCGTTCTGCGGACATTGCAGCCGCGTACGGCTGACGTCGGACGGCAAGGTGCGCACCTGCCTGTTCTCGCAGAGCGACCACGATCTCTACGGGCTGTTGCTTAGAGGTGGAACCGATGAGGCGCTGGCAGCGTACATCCGTAGTATCGTCATACGGAAGGAAGCTCGTCATCACATCGGCGAGGCTGGGTTTGAAAAGCCGTCGAGAAACATGGTCCACATCGGTGGATGACGCAGACACCAACCTTTGACTGAATTACGTCTAAGTTCAAGACCCTTTGCATTTCAGCAAAACTTTCGAGACCTGGCAACGGATCTCCTGCTTCAGAACCCTTGAGGACTGTGCTTGAAGGACAGACGACAGTTCGAAGTGATTGAGAGCCGTCAGTTGGACCACCTGCGGGTGTTCCACGACGTGGCCCGGGCCCTGACTTCGAGTCTTGAGCTTGAGGAGATTCTTAGCGCCATTATGAACAAGATGGCGCAGTTCTTCGGGCCCGAGAGATGGTCGATGCTGATGGTCGACGAGAAGGCAAACCACCTGTACTACGCTATCGCCGTCGGCGAGAACGCAGAGTCGCTGCGCGGCCTTCGCGTGCCGATGGGCGAGGGCGTCGCAGGCTGGGTGGCGGCGACCGGCAATCCCCTCGTCGTTCCCGACGTAAAGCTCGACCCGCACTGGTCGGTATTTGCAGCGAAACATCCCGATCTCAACATTCAGTCGATCGCCTGCGTCCCCGTGCGCTCGGGAGAGAAGACGCTTGGCGTCATCCAGTTGCTGAACAGCAAGCTCGACCTGATGTCGGAGTATTCGATCTCCTTCCTCCGCATTCTGTGCGACTACGCCGCCATTGCCATCCAGAATGCGCGTTCGATGACGCTGATCCAGGAGCTGACGATCACCGACGATTGCACGGGTCTCTTCAACGCGCGGCATCTGTACACCATGCTCGATGAAGAGGTGGCAAAGAGCGGAGAGTTCAGCCTGCTGTTTATCGACCTCGACCACTTCAAGAGCGTCAACGACACTCACGGCCACCTCGTCGGCAGCCGCTTGCTCGCCGAGGTGGGGAACCTGATGCAGCGCTGCCTGGGTCCGGGCAATTCGTCTTTCCGCTACGGCGGCGACGAGTTCGTGGCGCTGCTGCCGGGGATGGGGAAGCCAGCAGCCATGGGTGCCACGGTGGCCCTGCATGAAAGCCTGCGGAAGGCGCGCTTTCTCGAGGGAGCGGGACTGTCTCTCGGCCTGACGGGCAGTTTTGGACTCGCCACCTTTCCCGAGGACGGCAGCAACGTCGCATCGATTCTACGCGCTGCCGACACCATGATGTACGAGGCGAAGGAGACGCGCGACAACATCGCGGTGGCAGGCAGAGGCCTGCTGATGGACAGACCCCGGCTTGTGGGCGCATCGAGATCGTCCCGCTAGTGGCTGTTATGAACTTTAGCCATCCGCATCAAGCCCCTAAGTCGTCATTCTGAGCCGCAGGCGAAGAATCCCGGTATTTGCTATGCCCAGCGGGGCTCCCAAACTACTGAGATTCTTCGCTACGCTCAGAATGACGACTTAGAATAACGCGTAATTGTTCCCTTCAAGGGGATCACCGACTCTAGACACTGGTCTACTGGTCCGGTCTTCGCGGAGTCAGCGCGAATGGACGCTTCGGCTGCGGAAGGATCGCGTCGCGGTTCGCGGGCGCGGTTGGGTGAACGCCGAAGTCCCAGACGCCAAGGTTCACCTCGCGGTCGGAGAGCACCTCCATCAACGCATACTCGCCAAAGGTGAGGTTCTGCTTCGGCGTGAGCTTCATCCAGTGACCGCCGGGGAGCGCCTCCGCCACAGTCTCCACAACATCGTCGCGAGTCACTCCTCCCAACATGCCTATCTTGAATGACGCGACGATGCGCGAGTTGGTACGCACATCGGCCCGGACGATGACGTACCTGCTGGCTGCGGGATCGAAGTGCGCGTCCTTGATCGCGGTCGACGCGCCGTGCGTGTCGACCGTAAGAGGCGCGGCTCCGCTTGGCGCGGCCGCCACCTCGCCGATGCGAATGTAAATGACTGGCTGGTCGACATGAAGCTGCACCATCGAACGCTCGCCCTTCAACTGCACGAGCTGGTGCGAGCTCGAAAGCGGGTTGACGACAGCCTTGAGAACGTTGTGCGCCGTGTTGTGATTCAGCTCGCCGTCCGACTGCGGCAGCGGGACAAGTTGCGGCTGGCCGCGATAGGTATCGAGCGCGAGGACGTTGTCCAGGTCGGGCAGGCGCAGGTCGGTGGCGACCTCGGGAGTCAGGGCGGCGCGATCCGCCTCCTCCTTGAGTAGTTCGGGGTCGATTGCAGGAGCGGCCCCGGGACTCTGCGCATCTCCTTCCTGCGGCGCACTGTGCTGGCGCTCCCACTTCCGGGTCGCATCGAAGTCCACCAGCGATGCTGGGATCTCTTCTTCCGCGCCGCCTCGTTCCGCCGAGATGTAGCGAACACGGTTGCCCACGATGCGATAGCTCATCACAATCTGGAAGCTGCCGTCCTTCAGAATCAGGCGGGTACGGTGCGGAGCGGACGAATCTGCCGAGGTCAGCGGCCGCTGCTGCCCCTCCATCGCACGCAGAGAGTCAGGAGCTGTGAGCAGGCACGTAAGCAAAAGCAAAATAAGAGAAAACTTTCCGCACATAAGGTTCGTCTTAAGCATAGGTATCGACGACTCAAGTGTAGTACCAGGTAACGTTTGGACGTAGCTGCCGGCCTGAAGATGAGCATCACGCAGTTTGGATCATCCCGGCAGGTGTGCTAAACAGGATGTAGTGACAACGACCCCGATGCAAACGATCACAGAACTCGGTCTGCGCAGGCACCGGCCCATGTGGCTGCGTGTGCTGGCCGTGGTGTGCGTACTGGTCGTCACGCTGATGAGCACGGCGCAGGTCTCACACGCGCACAACGATCTCTCTGTCACCAAGCAGAACTCGAACCACAACAGCCCGTCGACCAGCGACCATTGCCCGCTCTGCGTGGCGATGCACTCCGCTCTTGCGGTGTCGCAGCAGTATGCTCCCGAGCCGACGCTCTCCGTACAGCGTCTCGACTCCGTCGCAGCCGAGGCCGCGCGGATATTCCGGTGGCGCTTTGAGCTGGCAAGCCGTCCCCCACCTGCACAGGACTTCGCCTAGTCCTCGCAGGGTTTGGATTTTTCGGAAATAGATATTCCCCAATCAATTCACCTGCCTGTCCGTGCAATGCTTCGCGTATTGCACCCGCGCTTTTCAGCACTGATGCTCTTTTGAGCCCGACAGGAGTTTTTCTCGTATGCGCCGGCCCGCAGTTCTTCGATTCATCTCGTTCACATTTCTCTTCGCGATGCTCGTTACGCTCGCGCACGCCTATCAAAGCACAGGCACTCTCTCCGGCACCGTGACCGATCCCAGCGGTGCGCTCGTCCCCGGGGCGTCCATTCAGATCGCCAGTCACGTAAGCGGCTACACACGGACGGCCAAGACCGATGCCTCCGGCCAGTTCCGCTTCTCGAACATTCCGTTCAACGTCTATCACCTCAGCATCACGGCCACGGGCTTTGCCACGGCGGACAAGTCCATCGAAGTCAATAATGTTGTACCGATCGTGGCCCCCATTCAACTGAACATGGTTGAGGCGTCGTCCTCGGTGACGGTAGAGACTGGCTCCGATCTGATCGAGACCGACTCGACCTTCCACACCGACGTTGACCGCTCGACCATCGACCGTATGCCGCTCGAAAGCCAGTCCTCGTCGCTTAGCTCGCTCGTGACGCTGTCATCACCCGGTGTGGCGGCGGACTCGAACGGCCTCTTTCATGGGCTTGGCGACCACGCGGAGAACTCCTTCTCCATCGACGGACAGCCCATCACCGACCAGCAGAGCAAGGTCTTCTCCAACCAGCTCCCCGCCGACGCTCTGCAATCGCTTGAGGTCATCGGCGGAGCGCCCACGGCCGAATATGGGGACAAGACCAGCCTCATCATCAAGGCCACAACGCGATCCGGCCAGGGCGTTACAACGCCGCACGGCAGTATCGCTCTCGACTACGGAACCTTTGGGACCACCAGCCTCGACGGCAATCTCGCCTACGGCGGACCGCGCTGGGGCAACTTTGTCGCGATCAGCGGCATGAACTCGGGCCGCTTCCTGGACGGCCCCGAGTTTCAGACGCTGCACGACAGAGGCAACCAGCAGAACATCTTCGACCGCGTCGATCTCCAGTTCAACGACAACGATTCGCTGCACACCAACCTGCAATACACGCGGTCATGGTTCCAGACGCCGAACTCCTTCGACACGATGAACGTTTTCGACCAGTTTGGGAGATCAGTTGGCCCCACCGATCAGCGCTCGAAGATCGAGACCGTCAACTTTGCCCCCACCTGGACGCACCTGATCAACCAGTACTCCGTTGCAAACTTTGGCGGCTACTTTCGTCGCGACGGTTACAACTACTACCCGAGCAACAACCCGCTCGCCGATCTCGGCCCCATCCAACAAGAGACGGTGCAGCAGTACCGCACGTTGACCAACGCGGGCATTCGCGGCGATGTCTCATGGGTCAAGGGCGTCCACAATGCCAAGGCGGGCGGCGTGTACCAGCAGACCTTCCTGCGCGAGAACCTGCACACCGGCCTGGTCGATCCGCTGTTGAACGCGCCATGCGTCGACGGCAACGGAGACCCGGTCAAAGGCTTTAGCGACCCCTCGCAGTGCGCTGGCTCGGGACTCGACGCAAACGGTGGCTTCAATCCCGTTCTGCTTCCGCATGACCTTACCCGCGGCGGGAACAACTACTTCTGGCACGGGCAGACGGTCGTGAAGCAGCTTGCGTTGTACGCGCAGGACCAGATCACCAAAGGCCCGTGGCTGCTCAACATTGGCATACGCGGCGACATCTACAACGGGCTCGCGATTCAGCGACAGGCAGAGCCTCGCGCCGGTCTCTCCTACAACATCAAGCGCACCAACACAGTGCTTCGCCTCTCGTATGCGCGCGCGCAAGAGACGCCGTTCAACGAGAACCTCGTGCTCTCGACCAACGGCTGCTATGACCCCGTCATCCAGGGGATCTTCGAGACGCTGGGAAGCTGTACGCCCGCGCCGTTCAATCCCGGTTTCCGCAACGAATTTCACGCAGGCTTTCAACAGGCAGTCAGCAGACACCTCGTGCTGAGCGCCGAGTACATCTGGAAGTACACGCACAACGCCTACGACTTTGCCGTCTTCGGTGCCACGCCGATTACCTTCCCCATCGAGTGGAAGAACTCGAAGATCCCAGGCTTCGTACTACGCGCCAATGTGCCGGAGACGCATGGCATCAGCGCCTTCGTCGTCATGTCGTCGGTCGCTGCGCGCTTCTTCAACCCGCAGGTAGGCGGCATCGGCGCAACTCCCGGCACTCCTGGATCGAACCTTCCCTTCCGCATCGACCACGATGAACGCTTCAACCAGACGACGCACCTGCAATACACGCTGCCCTTCCGCAAGAGCACGTGGTTCGGCTTCAACTGGCGCTACGACAGCGGACAGGTGGCTGGTTCGACTCCTTGCTATAACGTCACCGGTTCAAACACCCGGTGTGCAGATTACTCCTTCGACAGCAATGGCAAGCCGCTCACCATCAACGGCGCGCCTGCAATCAACCTGAGCGGCCTTACCGCCGACCAGCAGTTCCAGGCTGGCCTTGCGTGCGGCGGCGTTCGCGCCACGCCGGCCAGCCCGCTGCCTGGCCTGTGCCTCGCATCGCAGCTTACCTCGTCGTTGCTGAGCATCCCTGCGCCCAACACCAGCGACGACGACCACAATCCATCGCGCGTCCAGCCGCGAAGCCTCTTCGATCTCGCGATTGGCGAAGACAACCTCTTCCATGGGGACAAGCGCAAGGTGGGTCTGCGACTGACGGCAGTCAACATGACCAACAAATACGCGCTGTACAACTTCCTGTCGACGTTCTCGGGAACGCACTACGTAACCCCGCGTTCGATCACGGGAGAGATCAGCTTCAGCTTCTGATCGAATGGATGCGAGTTCGCTGTGTTGCCGCTATTTGCGGCGCCAGCGAACTCCGTCCTTCGAGTCCTCAATCAGGATGCCCTTGGCCAGCAGGTCGTTGCGAATCGCATCGGCGCGCGCGAAGTTGCGTGCCTTCTTTGCCTGGGTGCGCTCCGCTACCAGTGCGTCGATATCGGCATCGGAGAGAGCGAAGTTGGTCAGCAGCTCCGGCGCAGCTTCGTCCAATCTGCCTTCAGCCTCGGCCCAGGCCAGCGCCGCGCGCGTAATCTCGGCGTCGTTGTCCTTGAGTACGGCGAAGACGCCATCGAATAGATTCAGAACTTCGAGGACCTCGTCGGCGTTCTTCTTCGTCAGCGTTCCGGCATCGGCCGCGCTGTTGACCACGCGCACCATGTCGAAGATCGCGGCGCGCGCCTCGGCTGTGTTCAGATCGTTGGCAAGTGCAGCCGTGTACTTCGTCCGCGCTTCTCCAATCGCCTCAGTCAGCGATGCTTCGCCCGACGCCGTGCTCTCAGGCCACGGCCCCTTCATCATGCGCTGATGGAAGGTACGCAGGCGCTCGATCGCGTTGGTCGACTCGGTAAGCGAGTCGAAGGTGAAGTTCATCTGGTGCCGGTAAGGCACCGAGATCAGCAAAAACCGGATCGCCGATGCGCGATGGCCCTTCAGCAGGAGGTCGCGCAGCGTGTAGAAGTTCCCTTCGGACTTCGACATCTTGCGCCCCTCGACGAGCAGGAAGCGCACATGCATCCAGTGCCGCGCAAAGGCCTTGCCGCTGGCCGACTCCGACTGCGCAATCTCGTTCTCGTGGTGCGGGAACATCAGGTCTTCGCCGCCGCAGTGCAGGTCGATCGATTCGCCGAGGAACTTCATCGCCATGGCCGAGCACTCGATGTGCCAGCCCGGACGTCCGCAGCCGAGCGCCGTTGTCCAGCTCTGCTCGCCCGGCTTACATGCCTTCCACAGCGCAAAATCGCGCGCAGCATCTTTCTCGTACTCGTCGATATCGACGCGCGCGCCGTCCTCGATGCCCTCGAAGTCCTTGCGCGAGAGCTTGCCATACTCCGGAAAGCGCGCGATGCGGAAGTACCAGCTTCCATCCTCGGTCTGGTAGGCGATGTCGCGCGAAGCCAGCTTCTCAATCATCACCACCATGTCGGGAATGCAGCTCGTCGCGTGCGCCACAATCTCCGAGCGCTCGATGCCGAGAGCGTCGGAGTCCTCGAAGAAGGCCTTCTCGTACTTGGCCGTATACTCCGCGATCGGCTTGCCTGCCGCCGCTGCGTTGCGAATGATCTTGTCGTCGACGTCGGTAACGTTCATCACATACTTCACCGGAACGCCGAGCTGGCGCATAAACCGGCGCAGCACATCGACGTGCAGGAAGGTGCGGAAGTTGCCGATGTGGCCGTAGTCGTAGACCGTGGGGCCACAGCAATACATTCGCAGCTCGGGAGCGCCGGCCGGTTCCAGCGTCTCGACTTTGCCGCCCAGTGTGTTGAAGAGTTCCATCGTTGCCACGTGCGCCTTGATACCTGCCGCAGCCGAGCACGTAGCGCGGTGCAGACCTCTCTAGCTGATGATTTACCTGCTCATTTTAGCCGATGGCGCGCACTCCGGCATGCCGCAAGGAGGTCTAACCGCCACCGAGCCGGAGTTGAGGAGCCGGCCCCAGATCGTCCGCAGCGAAATCGCCCGCCACCAGCTTCTGCCACGCCGCGGCGGCAATCATCGCCGCATTGTCGGTCGACAGTGCCAGCGAAGGAAACGCAACGGGCAAGCCGCGTCGGCCTGCCTCCGCCTGAAACCGTCGTCTGAGTTCGCTGTTCGCGGCCACTCCGCCGGAGACCACGATTCCTCGCGCGCCAAAGGTCTCTGCTGCGGCGAAGGTCTGGCGAAGCAGGTTGCCGACCACAGCATGTTGGAATGACGCAATCAGATCGAGCGTCTGCGCGTCGCACAACGCGGCGGCTTCGTCCGTGTCCGGCTTCCACTCCGGGTGCTCCGCCAGCTTCGCGCGACGCTCAGCGGTGGCCTCGCGCATGTGGTTGGTCTCGATATAGCGCAGCACCGCCGTCTTGATGCCGCTGAATGAGAAATCGAAGCTCGGCCCATCGTGCTTCGGCGGAGCCTTCTTGTTCGCGGGCACAATACCGTTGCGATGGATCCTCGGCTTGATCTGCGCGAATCGAAACGGCACCGCCTGCGGGTTGCCGCGGCGCGCCAGCGCGTCGATCCACGGACCACCGGGATACCCCAGGCCCAACAACTTGGCCACCTTGTCGTATGCCTCGCCAGCGGCGTCATCCACCGTGCGACCGACATTGCGGTAGCGCCAGCGGTCCTCGCCCTTTTGCTCCGCTAGATAAAGATGCGTGTGACCGCCCGAAACCACCAGCGCAAGAAGTGGCAACTCCATCGGTGTTTCCGCGCGTTGACGCGCCTCCATCAGCACAGCGTGGATGTGGCCTTCAAGATGGTTCACACCGATCAACGGCTTGTCGACACCGAAGGTGAGCGCCTTCGCATAGGTGATGCCGACCAGCAATGCGCCGGCCAGTCCAGGGCCTTCAGTGACAGCGATTGCATCAAGATCGTTGAAGCCTACCCCTGCGCGGTCCATTGCCTCGCGCACCACCGGCACGATGTTTCGCAGATGCTCGCGCGAGGCCAGCTCGGGGACGACGCCGCCGTAGTTGGCGTGCAGGTTCATCTGCGACGCGACGACGTTCGACAGCGCCTCAGTCCCGCCGCGTACCACCGCCGCAGCGGTCTCATCGCACGAGCTTTCGATGCCGAGAATCAGGCCGGTTCCAGCATTGATGTAGCTCGTGTCGCGCATCTCTTTATCATAGGTGAGAGCGATGGCAGAGTCTTCCAAACCCGGATTGTCGAACCCTCATTACGCCGCCGCGCGCAATATCGCGGACACTCTGCGCCATGCCGGCTATCAGGCTTACCTGGCAGGCGGATGCGTGCGCGATCTGCTGCTCGGTCTTGCGCCCAAGGACTATGACGTCGCCACAAGCGCAACCCCCGATGCCGTACTCGCACTCTTCCCTGAAAAAAAAGCGCTCACCGTTGGAGCGCACTTCGGCGTCGTCCTGATCTGCGAGCCGAAGGAGGGAGGGATCGACAGCATCTCCACCGAGGTCGCCACCTTTCGTCACGATGGAGCATACTCCGACGGGCGCCGCCCGGATGCAGTGCGCTTCTCCACTGACTCTCGCGAGGACGTGCTCCGCCGCGACTTCACCATTAACGGAATGCTGCTCGACACAACCGTCTATGACCGGACAAACGATGTTGCGCAGGCTACGCTCGACCGCGTCGGCGGACGCGACGATCTCGCCGCCGGAATCGTTCGCGCCATCGGCGATCCTATCCAGCGCTTTACCGAAGACAAGCTGCGGATGCTGCGTGCCGTCCGCTTCGCCGCTCGACTCGGCTTCACCATCGAGCCCACAACAGCCGCCGCGATTCGCACACTTGCCTCCCAAATTACCGTTGTCAGCCCAGAGCGCATTCGCGACGAGCTGACCCTCATCCTCACCGAAGGAGGAGCGCGCAGGGGCTTCGAGCTGCTCGATCAACTCGGCCTGCTGCCGCACATTCTTCCCGAGGTCCAGAAGCTCCACGGTGTCGAGCAACCACCGGAGTATCACCCCGAGGGCGACGTCTGGATTCACACCATGCTTCTGCTCGAAAAACTATCTGCAGACGCTTCGCCAACGCTCGCGTGGGGAGCGCTGTTGCACGACATCGGCAAACCGGCAACATTCCGCGCTCCCGATCCTTCCGTTCCCAAAGATCGCATCCGCTTCAACGGTCACGTCGAGGTTGGCGTCCGCATCGCGGAGGTGATCCTCTCCCGCCTGCACTTTTCAGGTGACGAGAGCGAGCAGATCGTCGCCCTCGTCAAAAATCACATGCGCTTCGGCGATGTGGCGCACATGCGCGAGGCCACGCTCAAACGCTTCCTGCGGCTTCCGCACTTCGACGAGCACCTCGCCCTGCACCGCATGGACTGCCTCTCCTCGCACGCCGACCTCGGCCTCTACGACTACGCAAAGCAGAGGTACGAATCCATTACGCCTGAAGAAGTTCGACCAAGGCTTTTGCTTACGGGGCGCGAATTGATCGCAGAAGGCTACCGCCCCGGCCCCAACTTCAAGAAGATGCTCGAAGCAGCGGAAGATGCGCAGCTTGAGGGCACGGTCGCCAACGTCTCCGATGCCCTGACGTTTATCCGCAAGCGATTCGGCGCACCCAGCCGTGCGTGAACTGTTGCGAGATGCTACTCTCCTTCAGAGCAGACGCCCGCTTCTTTGCGGCGCATCCTAACCTCCATGGCCACCGAACGCCCGCTGCTGAATACGCCAAATCTTCTCGGTCCGCAAACTGTGGCTTCGGTTGATCCCCACTCTGCCGACTCACATGATTCATATCATCGGAGATGCCTCACAAGAACACCGGCAAGAGTGCACAACACCGTCGCTCTGTTCACGACCCGATCCTCACGTTGTATCATCTCGGCAACCGGAGGTGGATCATGCTCGCCCAATGCGATCTCATGGGATTTATCCCCATCACGGATGCAAGGCGCGCTCGCGCCTTCTACATCGACAAGCTGAAGCTCCAGTTCGTGAGTGACGACCAGTTCGCGTTGGTCGTGCGCGCCAACGGCAACGATATTCGCCTTACTCATATGAAGGCTGTCGCTCCCGCGCCCTACACCATCTGCGGATGGAAGGTATCCGACATCGAAGCCGCCGCGAAGGAGCTTATCTCCGCCGGCGTTGTGTTCGAAAAGTACCCCTTCGTCGAAGATCCCTCAGGTATATGGACTGCGCCCGGAGGAGCAAGGATCGCCTGGTTCAAGGACCCGGATGGAAATGTCCTCTCCATCTCGAACCACCCCAAGCACTAGAGTCTGTTATGAACTTAAATGGAACGATTACGCGTTGTCCTAAGTCGTCATTCTGAGCGTAGCGAAGAATCTCGGCATTTTTGCGCAGCGCCAGATGAAACTACGGGGATTCTTCGCCTCCGGCTCAGAATGACGGCAAAGGAGCTTGATGCGGATGGGCAAAGTTCATAACAGGCTCTAGTGCTGTGAATCCGAAATTCGTTGAAAAACAACCGCAGGTCCTTCGACTCCGTTTGTCGCAGAAACGCGTCAAACTCCGCTCAGGATGACACGGCTGGTTTATGTTGCGAACTTCAGACTCAGGACACTAGGCGATATTCATTCAGGTGCGCTGCATTCGCAAAAGGTGCAGGGATGCAACCTCTCCTCCTTATGGTCAAATAAACCTTGTGACGAATCCCTTTGAAATCCCGCGCGGCGGCATCCAGGTCGGCCACGGCAAGCTATTTCTCATCGCAGGCCCCTGCGTCATCGAATCGGAACAGCACGCCCGCAGCATGGCCGACGCAATCCAGCGCATCGCCTCCGACCTCGGCGTGCCTTACATCTTCAAAGCCAGCTACGACAAGGCCAACCGCACCTCGATCCACAGCTTTCGCGGCCCCGGTCTTGTTGAGGGAACGCGCATTCTCCGCAGTATCGCCGAATCAACCGGCCTGCCCGTGCTCACCGACGTCCACACCGCCGAAGACTGCCGCGCCGCCGCAGAATCCGTAGATGTGCTCCAGATCCCGGCCTTCCTCTGCCGCCAGACCGACCTGTTGATCGCCGCCGCAGAGGCTGCAAAGCAGCACAACTGCGCCATCAACATCAAGAAGGGCCAGTTTGTCGCACCCGCCGACATGCGACACGCCGTCGAGAAGGTCCGCGAGAGCGGCTGCCCGCGCGTCTCGCTCACCGAGCGCGGAGCCAGCTTCGGCTACAACAACCTCGTCGTGGATATGCGCTCGCTCCCCATCATGCGTGGCTTCGCCCCCGTGGTCTTCGACGGCACGCACTCTGTGCAGACGCCCTCAGCCGCCAACGGTGTCAGCGGCGGCCAGCCGGAGTTCATCCCCGTCCTCACCCGCGCCGCCGTTGCCGCAGGCGTCGATGGTGTCTTTCTCGAAGTCCACGACGACCCACAGCACGCCAAGTCCGACGGAGCCAACGCGCTGCATTTGAACCGTCTGAAGGCGGTCCTCGAGACGCTTCTGGCTATCCACGAGACCGTCAAAGGTATTTCCCCTTAGCCAAATTTCAGAATTGTCATTCCGAGCGCAGCGAGGAATCCCCGCATTTTCTTCAGTAGCGCCACATTTACCCCCAAACAAAAAAACGGCCCCTCATTCGAGGGGCCAATCTGCCTTGGTTCTCTCTGGTTAGGAGAGTCTTTTGCGGAACCGATCTATGCCGGTGCCCAGCAAACTTACTAAACTGTCGGGCGGCATAACTGGTGGGCCATGCCGCCCTGGGGGGAGGGCTACAACTACTGGTTAGCCTCTGGTGGTGCGCTGACTCCGGAACGCGGAGTCTGTGGCGACGCCGGAGCTGCATTCGACGCCGAGCTTGAATCCATCGTGGCCAGGCTGTTGTGCAGCAAGGTCACGCGAACGCCGTTGTTGAGTGCGACTTCGCCCTCAGCCGCTTTCACCGTGTTGCGGCCCAGGCCAGTCTTGTAGATGCGGTAGACCGGAACCTGATGCTCGGTGACGAGATAACGAACGACCGAGTCCGCCATCGCCTGCGAGGTGCCTACGCCGGAACGGCTATAGCCCTGAACCTCGAGGATGTAGCCCTTCTCGTTTGCGAGCTTGGTGGCCATATCGTCGAGGTCAGCCTTCGCCTTGGGACCCAGGCTCGTGCGGCCCGCGGCGAACTTCACCGAGGTCGCAGCGACTTCCTGGTACTGGTCGAGGTTGCCGACCGTTGTGTTCAGTGAGGTCGCACGGTTACTGGCCGTGGTTGCAGTTGCCTGTGCGGAGGTGGCGCGATTCGCCGCGTCCATCGCGTGCTGGTCGGCGAGTTGGGCCGCACTCTGTGCTTTATTGATTCCTGCGGTTGCGCGCGCGTCCACGTCGCGAATATCGTTGGCGTTCTTGGCCTGAAGCTGGTCGAGCTCATTGACGCGGTCCTTGACCGGATCAACCTGCCTGTGTACCCACTTCTTGCGGGCTAGGGGGTTCAGGTGTCCCCAGAAGCCTTCCTTCGACTGGTTCTCAAGGGGCTTGCCGGTGGCGTACGTGGACTTGTCATCCACACTCATCTGACTGCTGCTCGCCGGGGCCGCGGTCTGATCGGACGGGTTGCTCTGGGTAGCGGACTGAGCCAAAGCACTCATGCCCATGGTGGTGCCGAGTACTACAACGGAAAGACCAAATATGTATCCGGATTTTGTCATTGTCTCTGCTCCTCGATGCCCAGCCGCCTGCCGTATCAGACGCCTGTACACCGGGGATAGAGCATCTTCCATGCCAAACCTGGAATCTTCTCACATCTAACTGAAAACAAATGAGTTGATATGTAAACTGAGTGAAAGAATGGCCTGCGGAATTAAATGCAGCTCACGCAAAATCTTCCGTGCTCCCGGTAAGTATTTCTTGATACCCACGATGGGATGAACCGCGCCCCAGCCCCGCAGATTCTTCACTTTAGAAGCGTCAACGCGCTAGCGCATGCCAACGGGGACCGCTATTTGGTTTCGACCCTGACGATGTGAATCTCAGGCATCTGCATATTCCAGTTTGCGGGGATTGACTCGAAGATCAGCCGGAACTCACGATCGTCTCCCGGACGAAGCGGAGCGGCGCTCACCGCCTGCGTGTCCACGTAAGGCTCCCGTGTGCGAATCAGCGTCAACGGAAGCGTCTCAATCTGGGGCGGCATCTGCTCCTCGTTACGGAAGAGCACCTGAACCACGATCCCAACGACGGTCGAAGTACCCGTGTTGCGAATCCGTCCGTCGATGAAGGTCGACTTCCCGCCTGAGAGGCTTGTCGACTCACTCATCTCCAGATTTGCGAGAGGAAGGCTGGCCGCATAGGCTGCGGACGGCTGGATGCCTTTTATCTCCGGCGATTTGCGCCGCCCCGCGATCACCAGTCCTGCCAGTACCACCAGAACGACGGCCCCGGCGATAAGCCACGCAGAAAGAGGCATGCCCTGCCCCTTCTCCGTCTCCTGCGGAGAAAACACCGGAGCTTGCAACTTGGCGGAGGTCTCGCCGCGCTGCGCTCCGGACGGCTTCTGCTCGGGGTTGTTTTCGAGATCGCTCATTGCGGAAAATTTTATACTCCCCGGCCAGCCTCGGGAGCATCGACTTCATCTCATTCAAGCGAACCGGTAAATAGCCGTGGAACAAAACTTACAGGAATTTCATCCTCAACCGGAACTTCCTGCTACAAAATCCGATTAACCATCATCTACTGCTGTAGCAGGAGACTGTTGCCATGACTCCCCCCATCGGCTTTGGAACCGGCATCTCGACCGACGCGACCGCCACACTGGTTCCCATTGGAACTGTAACGCCCCTGGCATGCGACGCAGCAACCGTACATTCGGCGTCTCAGTTCGCAGACTATGCCTACCGCATCGCCGCGCTGACGGCAGGGTTGGCCCTGCTCGCCACCTTCATCTGAAACAACCCAGCGTCCTTGAAGCGTCATTCCAGAGCGGAGGAATGACACGGCAAACTGATCCTATTTCGTAACTTCAACACCACGCCAGAAGGCGATATGGTGCTTCACGTTGCGCGCGGCAGGCTTGGGATCGGGGTAATACCAGGCGGCATCCTGGTTCTCCTGCCCGTCGACGAGGATCGTGTAATAGCGCGCCTGCCCCTTCCAGGGGCAGCTTGAGGTCGTCGAGCTAGGCCGCAGGAACTCCCGTTTTACCGTCTCATCGGGAAAGTAGATATTGCCTTCGATCGTCTCGAATGTATCGCTCTCTGCCAGGGTCTGTCCGTTCCAAACTGCTTTCGCCATGATCAACTACCCAATCTTTTCAATAATTTACAGCACCCCACTGGCCCCGAAAGCTATACGGAACTCACTTCCGCCCGCAAACACTCCCTTCTAGTTGTACCAGAAACGATGCAGAAAACAAAAAGACCGCCCGTCGTGGGCGGTCCCTTTCGTTGTGTCGTCCAGCTTCTACGATTTGGGCCCGAACATCGTCAAGAATATCTCGTGCAACTTCTGCGCCGCGGGGTACTTTGCGATCAAGGCCGCCGTATTCCGCATAAACGGGTTACCGGACTCCTTCTCCGTCTCGACGTGGAAGTGGTGATACTTGGCGTAGATCACGATGCCCTCGCCGTTCGAGTCGAGGAACAGGTCGGGATCGAGCGCGCCGCGCAGAACCAGCGAAGCGGCCATCTCCCAGTAGCTCAGCGTCTGCCGCCACGCCGCATTGTGCGGAGAAGCCGGATCGCGCGAGACCGCCCGCAGCTCCTCCAGCGTCTTCGGTTGAAAGTCGAAGACCATAAACTTCCGCGACTTCCTGAGGGTGTCCTCGCGCCGCATCTCATAAAGCTTCAGTATCAGTTCTGCATCTGCCGCTGTCGCCACTTTCTCTCCTTTACGCTACGCTTTCAACTACAGGTCTGGTCTTTTCAGGATCGGGCCGGCTCAACGGCGCGGCCTCCGGCTTTGCGGCCGGTCCTGCAACCTTCTTCTTGTAAGTGCATGGAGGAGCCGTGGGCGCAGACTCTTCCTCGCCCTTCTTCTTTCGCCTCTTCGGCAGATCGTCGTGATTGTTCGGGCACACCCAGAAGGTGCCCTTGTCGTTGGCGACCTCAAGCAGATAGGCGCTCTCGCACTTCGGGCAGGCCTCGTCGATCAGCTTCAGGTTCGAGGCGAAGTCGCACTTTGGATAGTTCACGCAGCCATAAAATGTGTCGCCGCGCTTGGTCTTGCGCACGGCGATGTCCCCGCCGTCCTTCGGACACTTCGCGTCCAGCAACTCCTGCTTGATGTACTTGCACTTCGGATAGCCGCTGCAACTGATGAACTCGCCATACTGACCGTTGCGGAGCAGCAAGGGCTTGCCGCACTTTGGGCACGACTCTTCAAGCTGCACCGGCGGCTTCTGCTGCACCTTCTGGCTCAGCTTGCGGATCGTCTTGCACGGCGGGTCGTCGTTGTAGCCCGGGCACGACATGAACGGCCCCCACGGTCCATTGCGCAGCACCATCGTGCGCCCGCAGTTGTCGCAGGCCTCTTCCTCGGGGGCTTCATCCGCGCCGGGAGCGCTGAGGTCAGGCTTGGCGGCGTAGTTCTCCTTCGTGAAGTCGCAACTGAAGGTCTCGACCGTGACTTTCTTTCCCTTCTCCTGCGCTTCCACGATCGCTGCGGCCAAGGCCTTTGTGTCGGCGGCCTCGGTCGTGAAATCGATCATGTCGCCGGTCGTCGCCTTCACCGTCATCGGATAGGTGAGCGCGGTGGCGATCTTCTTCAGCACGGCCTTCTGGTCCTTCTTCCATGGACCGGCGGCCACCGTCATCGGCTTCGTCTTCGAGAAGTTGGAGCAGGAGTAGAAGCTGCCGAACTTGCCCCACTTCAGGATCAGCGGAGAGCCGCACTTGTCGCAGGTCTCCTTCGTTGGCTCCTCCATCCGCTTGATGTCTTCCATGTGCTTCTCGGCGACATGCAGCTCCTTCTCGAAGTGGTCGTAGAAGCTATTCAGCAGATCGGTCCAGCGCTCCTGACCTTCTTCCACCGCGTCCAGCTCGCCTTCGAGAGTGGCTGTGTACGCCGTGTCGAAGATGTACGGGAAGTTCTTGACCAGTAACTTGGTCACGACGATGCCGATCTCCGTCGGAACGAACTTCGCGCCGATCTTCTTCACATAGTCGCGGTCCTGGATCGTATTGATGATGGAGGCGTAGGTCGAAGGCCGGCCGATTCCCTTCTCCTCCAGCGTCTTCACCAGGCTGGCCTCGTTGTATCGCGGCGGGGGCTGCGTGAACTTCTGCTGCGAATCCAGCTTCTCGAGCTTCAGGGCCTCGCCTGCTGCAAGCTCTGGAAGACGGCGCTCAGCCTCGTCGTCGTTCTCGGCATCTGCATCCGGCTGTGCATTCGCTGCGAGCTTCGCCTCTTCCTTCGCAGCCTTCTCTTTTGCCGCCGCGCGAGCGCGCTTCTCTTCCTCTTCAAACTTCAAGTGGCCGTCGAACTTCAGCACGCTTCCGCTTACACGGAAGTCATAGGTCAGCTTCGCCTTCGCCTCAATCTCCACCGTCGTCTGGTCGAAGACCGCGGGAGTCATCTGGCTCGAGACAAACCGCTGCCAGATCAGCTTGTACAAGCGATACTGCTCGTCCGAGAGATACCTGCGGATCGAGTCCGGCGTGAACTTCACCGACGTCGGACGAATCGCCTCGTGCGCGTCCTGCGCCTGAACCTGCTTCTTGCCGGCATACTCGTTCGGCTTTGCCGGCAGATATTGATTGCCCAGCTTGCCAATAAACTCACGGGCCTCCGCGATTGCATCCGGGCTGACGCGCGTCGAGTCGGTACGCATGTATGTGATCAGGCCGACCGTGCCCTCGCTGCCGACCTCGACGCCTTCATACAAACGCTGCGCGACGCCCATCGTGCGGCGAACATTGAAGCCCAGCCGCCCGGCTGCATCCTGCTGCAGCTTGCTCGTCGTGTAAGGGGCCTTCGGGTTGTTCTTCCGCTCCTTCTTGTCGACCGAGCGAACCTTCCATGCGGCGTTCTTCAGCTCGCCGACGACCTCTTCGACCGCCTCGCCGTCAGGCAGTGCGTTCGCAATGAACAACTCTTTGCCGTCTTCGCCAGTCCCGTTCGCAACGCGCGAAGGTACACCGTTGACACCGACAAACCGAGCCGTGAATCCCTGCCTGCCGCCACCTGGGAGAAGATCGGCGTCGATCGTCCAGTACTCTACCGGCTTGAAGTCGTTGATCTCCTGCTCGCGCTCGACGATCAGCCGCAGCGCGACGGTCTGCACACGGCCCGCGCTCAATCCGCGGCGCACCTTGTCCCACAGCAGCGGAGAAATCTGGTATCCCACCAGGCGATCCAGCACGCGCCGCGTCTGCTGCGCATCGACGAGGTTCTCATCGACGTCGCGGGCATGGGCGAAGGCAGCGTTCACAGCCTTCTTCGTAATCTCGTTGAAGGTCACGCGCCGCACCTTCGACTTGTCCTTCACTACCGGCAGCAGCTGCATCGACAGATGCGCCGCAAT
>JAFDVV010000021.1 GCA_018268775.1 Acidobacteriota bacterium
TTTGCCGGAGACCGGGAGTCCGTGGTGCGGCGCGGTGAAGCTGTCTGCGCCGCGGAACGGGGTATCTCCGCAGAGAATCGTTGGAAGGAAGTGTCACGGTTATAGCTTTAGACAAAATCTGTGTCAACAGGAAGATTTCCTCAGATTTTTCCTCATCAAAATCCAGCTTTTTCACCAGTTTCGGCGTCATATTTATTGCATATAGATAACTATTCGCCTAATATTCGTCTTGCATAAAGCATATAACCCCGGGACAGAGGGCCAAAAAACAATGAACTTTCAGGATCTTCACGAGCTTCTTCGATCAGAACTGGTGCGGCGCATCGAGCGCGGCATGGTGACGCAGAGCCGTCTGGCGCAGAAGGCGGGCTTTCAGCAGGCGCATGTCTCGAACTTCCTGAATCGCAAGCGCGCCCTCTCGCTCGATGGGTTGGACAAGGTGATGGAGGCGCAGAACCTGACCATCGAGCAGATTCTTCCGCTGGACCTGGCAGGGGCGGGCGAGGCCGCTTCTGAGGCGGTAGAAGATGCAGTCGAGCAAATTCCGATCGTCTCGCCCTCGGCGGCGATGGACGACTCCGAGATCGCAGGCGCGGCGGTGATCGAGACGGTGCCGGTGGTCGCGGCGCGACTCAGGGAGAACCGCGCCAAGCCCGCTCCCCGGCGCACGCAGTGGGAGCGCTTCGTCGCCGTGCGTGTAGACGCGCAACAGGCCGCGGCGATGGCCCCTGTTCTCGCCACTGGCGCTCTAGCCGTTATCGACCGGCACTGGAACTCGCTGGCACCGTACCGCGCGAACCAGCCAAACATCTACGCCGTTCGGTCAGGCTCGATGCTGTTGCTCAGGTATGTGGACTTCGACGAGCGGCACCTGATTCTGCGGCCGTTCCTGCGCGAGTTCCCGGTGCAACTGATCGGACTGCGCGAGGGGGAGTCTCCGGCGGATTATGTGGTGGGGCGGGTTTGTCTGGTGGTGGCGGAGGTGTGAAGCCGGTCAGCAGAACGAGGCTTCGCTTTGCTGGGACAGCTTCATCCCGCCCTTGCAATCTCTCAACGCAATACAACGAGAATGTTCCCGATTGATAAACTAGACGGATGCTCGGAAAGCTTTATGCGAAGTGGATGTACGCCTGGGAGACGGCGCTGACCACTCGCGATACCAACCGCATTGTGCGGCCGCTGGAGTGGGGCGAGGACTGGCTGGCGGAGTTTGTTGCCAGAGCTGGGTTGGATGCGGCGCGCGGGGATGGAAATACAGGTCCTTCGACGGCGCCCTTTCAGGGCTTCGCTCAGGATGACAGTTCTTTGGGGGCGGATGGAGAAGCAGATTCCTCCGCTGCGCTACGGAATGACAAACAAGTGGCGCTACGGAATGACAAACAAGTGGCGCTACGGAATGACAAACAAGAGGCGCTACGGAATGGCGGACCTGACAGCGGCTCGTTTGAGCGCATGGCCGCTCTGAACGAGTCCATCGTTGCTCGCGCCGATGAGTTCTTCGGCTACAAGACTCCCACCGATTTTCGCCTGGAGATGCGGCATCCACAGTTGTTTCCCACCAACGTGCGGCCCGAGACGCTGGAGCAGGCGGCCGAGTGGCGGCGGCTGGAGGAGTCGGGCGAGGGCAACAAGGTGGCGTTCCTCCGCTTCACCTCGCCGGTCACGACAGAGTATCCCGAGAACGACCAGGTGAACGCGCGGTGGTATCCGGCCGATTCCGAGAGGCAAAAGGGCAAGCCCAAACAAGCCATCATCGTGATGCCGCAGTGGAACGCGGACGCCTTCAGCCACAATGCGCTTTGCACGCTCTTCAATCGGTTCGGCGTCTCGGCGCTGCGGCTGTCGAAGCCTTTCCACGACATTCGGCGGCCGCCGGAGCTGGAGCGCGCAGACTATGCGTGCAGCTCGAACGTGGGCCGCACGATCGAGGCGTGCCGTCAGGCGGTGGTGGACATCCGCAGTTGCATCGACTGGCTGGAGTCGCAGGGGTACGAGCAGTTCGGCGTGCTGGGCACCTCGCTGGGGAGCTGCTATGCGTTTATCGCGGCGGCGTTCGATCCACGTATCCGCGTCTGCGCGTTCAACCATGCGTCGACGTCGTTCGGCGACGTGGTGTGGACCGGCCAGAGCACGCGGCATATCCGCGCGGCGTTCGAGCAGGCTGGGTTGACGCAGGAGGATGTGCGGAGCGTCTTCAATGCGATCAGCCCCGCAGCCTATATCGACAGGTTCGCCGCGCAGCCGAAGAAGGTGCTGGTGGTGCACGCGACGTACGACCTGACCTTCATCCGCGAGTTCTCACTGGAGGTGTTGGAGCACCTCGACCGGCTAAAGGTCGATTACGTCTCGAAGGTGCTGCCCTGCGGCCACTACACCACCGGCGAGACCCCATATAAATACATCGATGGCTGGTACCTGGGATCGTTCGTGTATCACGCGTTCAAAGTGTTGCGAGAAGAAACGGCGGCGCGGCCGATGTCGCAAACAAGCTGAGTCTTGCCCTCCCTTCGCGCGCGCCTGAAAACGCGCGCTTAAGCAGAGCGACCCGCTTGCACTCCTGGTTGTCCTGTCAGCCGCTTGTTTGTCATTCCGTAACGAAGTGAAGGAATCTGCTTTTGCTCCCTGGAAGAACTTTGTGTCGCGCTTTCAGTGCTGTACGAGCAACACAAGACCCGACACCACCCCTACGGTGAAGCCGCGTCATGGACGCGTCACCTGACTCGGCCAAATCATCATCGGATGAATCATCAGCTCGCAGGTGTTGCTATGGCAGTTCAGGGTGCCCCTGCGTAACAGGCGTGCCTCAGACCCGGTGGGGACCCAGTGGCTCAAGACCGCTTTACGAACCTTTTCCGCCCCACCGGAGATTGTTGCGCCAATGTTCTGTTGAAGGTCACCGATGCGGTCCTGCTGGACCACAAAGGTGTACTGCGACATACTGTTCGGCCCACTCCAGGAGCTGAGCTGGATCGTCCGGAGCTTCATCAAACCTGCGGATGAACGATTGGGTTGCGACCCGATGCCTTGCTTTCTGAGAGTGTCGATATGGTTCTGCAGGCTGTTCTTATTTGCCTTCGTCAATGCGGAGGGCTTTGCCAGGGTCTCTGGAACGATGGACGCGATGGCAAGATCATACGTGCTCAGAGCGGCGGTACGATGGTCAAGTGCCTCTTCAATTTCGCCGAGGTGAAGCCCTACCTCCGCTACCTGCTGGTTGTTCCAGGCCGCCCGGACATAGTTTTCCGCTTCCGCCAGTTTGCCCTCGCGAAAAAAGATCCAGCCGAGTGTGTCCCACGATGCCACCAGAAGGGATTGCCGCTTTTTTTGTAGATCGGTTGTGTCGCTGACGACCCATGAAGTCGATTCGGTTGTGAGCGTATCGACGACACCGCGCGCGGCTTTCTCAGCCTTGTCCAACTGTACATTCTCTTCGGCAAGCTCGTAGGCTGCGCTGTTCATCGTGGCTTCTTCGGTCGTTTTATCCAGAAGGGCCAAAAGCGTTGTGGTGCCAAGCGCAGTGGAGCCTGTCTTCAACTGCGATATCCCGAGATGGAGCTTCATCGTCTCGTTTTCAGGGTCCGCTGTCGACTGGGCCTCAAGCAGTGGGAGTGCCTCGCTAAAGTTGCCCAGACCATAAAAGAGTTCTGCCCCCGCCTTTTTCTCAGGGTCGAGCGCTTCGTTCGTCTTCAAGATATGCCGCAGCGCATCGGCGGCCTCTTCGGGTTTTCCCTGCACAGCCCGGATCTGCATAAGGCCGCGGTAGTACCAGATGGAGTCTGGCTCCAGCTTCTGAATTTGACCCAGGCTCTGCTCTGCGGCAATCACCTCTCCACGCTGGGTCTGCTCGTAGAGTGTCCGCATGAGAATGCCGATCTCCTTCTTCGGCATCGCCGACGTCACTGGTCCAATCGCGGACTTCGTTTCGGTACCGATCAGCGTGATATACGTCTCGCCGTCGCCGATGGCGGCGTCGTACCACTTTTTGTACGCCTTCCACTCGGAAGCTGGAATCTCACGCTGCAACACCTCCATGCGGCGCTCCGAAGCAAGCGTGTCTCCTTCGATCTTGTAGGTCTTGTCGAGAGTGATCCAGGGGGTCTTCTGGTGAACGGCGGCGGGCGGCTCCGCTCCCCACCCCGCGGGCAGCTTGATGACGGAGGTCGCTGTCTCGACATGCGGTTCGCCAAGCTGGATCGGCTGCTTCTGCGGGGGGTACTTGTCGTCGACGTTGCCCAGGTAGATAACGGGGAAGAGGGGCACGATGCGATGGTTGTCCCAGTCGCCAAATTTCTCGCGTTCGTAGTCGTAGCTGATGCGCGCCGGCTCGTCGGTCTTGTCGGGACGGCCGGCCTCGGTGTGGCTTGTCGTTCCACCGAAGCCCATGGCTTGCGACAGTCTCTGCGAGAGGTCGTCCCACTGTCCCGGGGAGACCTGGCGAAGCAGCGTGCGCAACACCAGCTCATCGTCGCCTCGCGCCGTGTATTCCATCTGCGACTTCATGACTCCTTCCTTGCTCAGCGTTCCTTTCGCGGCAAAGCGGCTGAAGGGCGTGAATGGCAGCGCCTGCGGGGTCTTTTCAAGCTTCGCCGCGCCGGTGTCCGGCACCACAAGGGTCTCCTTGTCGCGCGTTGCCGCCACAAGCATCCCCCAGGGGGCGACCTCCGCGGTGGTGTCGAGCCAAACGTCTTTCCTTCTCAAGGGCACCATCGTGATCAAGTGATTGAAGGCGGAAGGCGAGGGGACATCGGGATTCAAGCGCACGCCAGCACCGATAAGCGACGCTGAAGGATTGAGTCCGGCGGCGGTCAGCATTGCGGCCAGCAAGGTGTGCTTGTCCTTGCAGTCGCCGTACTGGTTGCGCAGTACCTCGGCCGCGGGATGCGGCTGGTAGCGGCCCACGCCAAACGCAACACCGATATAGCGTATCTGCGTCGCAACGTAGCTGTAGAGCGCGTGCGCCTTCTCTTCCTCTGTGGCATTGCCCGCGGTCAGCTCGCCGACTTTCGCTTTGATTGAAGCATCGGGAACCGCGCGGTCCGCCTCCAGTCCTCGATACCAGGCACCCACATCCTCCCAGCTCTTGAACGTGGTCCACGCAATCGTTGGCAGCTCTCCCTTGGGGTCGATCTCGCGATGCTTCAGCTTGCTGTCCTTGCCAGCGAGAGGCTCCATCTGCGACCCGGTCCAGCGGTAGACCGTCTCGTCCCCCGACTCTGTCTTCGCAGGCTGGACGGTGGGGCTCCATACCTTGACATACTTTGCCTTCGGCACATGCAGCTCAATGCTCTCGTTAAGGATGACGGCCCAGAGGCCGAAGGTGTCCTGTCCCCAGAACTGACCGGGCGCTTCGGCCTTTGTATCGACGATCCGCACCTTGTATTCCAGCTTGTCGCCCATGCGCAGATTGCGAACTGGAATCTGTTTCTCCTTGAGGTCGCTGTAGAAGGGAGCCTGGCGTGTCACCTCAAGCGGCACCTCCTGCGCGTCGGAGGCCGGAGTCTCAACGACGCTTCCATCGGCCTTGCGAACGCGGACGTAATCGAACTCTACATGCCCACTGCTGCCTGCAAAGGGAAAGCTCAGGACACCGTATTGCCGCGCTGCCGCATCCGACTGAATGCGAGCGACGGTGGTCATCTCGCGAGTTCCCGTGCCATCGACGGCGAAGCGGTAGACCGTATCGAACTTCTCCACGACGATTGGCTCGACAGAGTAGTCGACAGCGGGGGAAGCGCTACTGGATTGGCCAATGCAGGGTGCGGCAGGCAGTAAGGCAAAGGCAAGCACAACAACAGACATACGCATGATGTCCAGAGATACCGCACTGCGGGCTCGCGCGCTATCGAAAATTGGTCGCGAGACCATTTTTCACGGGAGGAGATGCCGCAGATTGAACCCAAGACATCGGCTGCGGAGACCAGGACGCTCCGCGAACACACTAAGTGTCTTGTTTTCCAAGGGATGAGCATTGTTAATGCACTGATTAATGGGCATTTGCGGCGATATCCCGTTGACCCGGCAGCAAAACCCCGGTAAACTCATTAAGTTTGGCGCAGTAGCCAGCGTGTCTCTATCTCTGCGAAACCGGAGCAAGAGCGGCAGGCTTGGAGCCGATCCATCAGGTTCAGTCTGTTTGGCTTGAGAAGGTCGTATGCGCCCCGCAGCACAACTTTGAATGAAGGAAGCGGTCGGCGCTCCGACGATGAGCGCGCGCGAGAGGTTTTCAAGTCATGTACGCAGTCATTCGCACCGGCGGTAAGCAGTACAAGGTCGCTCCCGGCGACACCCTGAAGATCGAGACCACGGGCCAGACCGAAGGGAACGTCGAGTTCTCCGACGTGCTCGCCGTCTCGAAGGAAGAGGGCAAGTTCGTCAGCAACCTGAAGGGTGCGAAGGTCACGGCATCGGTGCTCGGCGAAGGCCGCGGCGACAAGATCCTCGTCTTCAAGCTGAAGCGCAAGAAGCAGTACAAGAAGATGCAGGGCCACCGCCAGAACTACGTTGAGGTCAAGATCAACGAGATCCTCGTCGGCTAAGCTGGAGGGTGAAAAGCGGATTCCTCCACTCCGCTTCGCTCCGGCCGGAATGACAACTGTGGTGGACAGATTTGAGGCGCTGGCTTTGGGCCGCGCGGAATGAGGCAAGAGAGATGGCACATAAAAAAGGTCTAGGTTCTTCCAAAAACGGTCGCGACTCCAACGCGCAGCGCCTCGGCGTGAAGCGCTTCGGCGGCCAGACGGTCACGGGCGGCTCCATCCTGGTGCGCCAGCGCGGAACTCCGCTGAAGCCCGGCCTCAACGTCGGCCGCGGCAAGGACGACACCCTGTTCGCCAAGATCGACGGCGTGGTCAAGTTCCAGGACCGCGGACAGCACGGCCGCTTCGTCTCGATCGAGCCGATCGTCGCCTAAGCGCGTCTACAGCTTCAAACCAAGAGCCCTGCCTCGGCAGGGCTTTTGCCGTGTGCAGGAAGAAGATCAACTGGAAGGAGGCGTCACTCTGCTCGCAAAGCCTCCATCGGATCGATACGCGCCGCACGCAGTGCCGGCAGATAGCTTGCTACCAGTGACGACATCAGCAGAACGCTCATCACCGCGCCAAACGTTCCCGCATCCCAGCGCGTCACTCCAAACAGCAGGCTGCGCAACAGCACCGTCGCGGCAAACGAACACAGCAGACCACACGCAATTCCTGTTACGGAGAGCCACACTACCTCACGCATCACCAGGCGATATATCGCAGAACGCTGCGCGCCCAGAGCCAGGCGAACTCCGATCTCGCGCCTGCGCTGCGTCACCGAATACGAGATCACGCCATACAGGCCCACCGTCCCCAGTAGCAACGCCATGCCTGCGAACGCACCGACAATCCACGCCGCTGCCCTGTGTAGATACACAGCCTCCGAGTTGCTGATCCGATCTGCCATCGTTTCTTCGTCATTCACGATAAGTGCAGGATCGAGCTGATGCAGCGCCTTCGCTGCTGACGGAAGAACATCTCCCGCCGATTGCGACACGCGCAAGCTGACGTAAAAACCGGCCGTCGTGGCTTGATCGAACGGCCAATAGACCGCGGGCGTCGGCTTCATATCCAGCGGCCCATCCTTAAGATCCGCTACAACTCCAACAATCTCGACCGGGTGCTCAGGATCGTATTGGTAAAGCAACCGCTTGCCAAGCGCAGACTCTTCGCCAAATTCCTCATGCGCCATCGTCTGATTGATGATAGCGATGCGCGGTCGTGAACCATCATCCGTCTCGGCAAAGAATCGTCCCGCAATCAGCCGCGCTTGTACCGTCTCGAAGTACCCCACGCCCACGGTCTGTGCGACCGCCTCATTACCTTCCCCGACATACGGTCTGCCTTCGACCCGAAAATGCGCGAACAGATGAGTGAAGTCTTCACCACTGCCCACAGCAGGCTCTCCCGCAACGCCGACAGACTCCACCCCCGGCAGCTTCGCCAGCTGCGACCGAATCTTCCGTTCCAGCGCGATGTTACGCGCATCATCGTCCCATCGCCCCATCCGTACAACGTGCAGCAGCGCCAGCCGATCTGTTGCGATGCCCGTATCGACGTGCAGCAGCCGATAAAAGCTCTTCGCCAGCAGCCCCGCGCTCACCAGCAACACAACCGTGATCGCCAGTTCAACAACTAGCAGGCTCGCGCCCGATCTGCGCCACGATCTTCCGCTCGACGAACGGTCGCTCTCACGCAGACTCTCATGCATATCCAGACGAAGCAGATGAAACACCGGCGCAGCGGAGAACAGCACGCCACCGACAAACGCAATCACGGCTGCGAACAGCGGAAGATGTGCGTTCCACTGCATCTCATCCAGGTAGGGCATTGCTGCCAGGGCATGCGCTGGAATCTGCTGCTTCAAAACGCCTAGCAGGAAGAACGTCAACGCAAGCCCGACAAGCAGTCCGCAGCCGGCCAGCAGAAAACCCTCGACGATAAACTGCCGCATAAGCCGCAGCCTTGAGGCGCCCAGCGCCTCTCTCACCGCAATCTCTCTCCTGCGGCTCTCCGTCCTCACCAGCAGAAGGATCGATACATTTACAAAACCGATGAGGCATAGCAGCGCCGCACCGCTCAGCAATGTCATCAGCATCGGCCTGATGTTTCCAAGGATCGCCTCTGCCAGCGGCAAAACCGTCGACGTTCGATCGCGGTTCGACTTCGGATACTCCCGTGCAAGCTCTGTGCTGATCGCTGTCAGGTTCTCGGCCGCTGCCGACAGAGACACGCCATCTTTCAATCGCGCAACGCCGTAATAAGGAAAGCAGCCGGAGTTGTCCTTGCAGCGCCCACGCAGCGTCATCCAGAACTCAGCCCGTCCTACCGGAGCGTAGTGAAAACCGCGCGGCAGCACGCCAACGACGGCATATGGCTCTCCGTCGATCGTCGTCCAACGCCCGATGATTCCGGCGTCCGCACCGAAGCGCTTCTGCCATGCCTCATAACTCAGCAACACTGCGGGCGCTGCCGATGGCTCCTCTTCGCCTTCGCGAAAATCCCGTCCGAGCAACGGAACGACGCCGAGTGTGCGGAAGAACCCGTCGCTGACCAGGGCACCTAGCGCCTCTTCCGCACCGTCGGCACGGCGTAGCGTCACCGTCTCCGGCCGATAGACATCGAGCGAGTTGAAGACGCGGTTCCTCCGTCTCCACTCCTTGTAGTCAAGGTAGGAGAGGTGATAGCGATCACCAACCGGGATGCGCTCGTAGAGTGCAACCAGGCGCTCAGGAGCGTGATAAGGTAATGGCTTCACTAAGGCCGCATCGACAAAAGCGTAGATCGCGGTGCTAGCAAACAGGCCCAGTGCAAAAACTGCCACCGCAGTCAACGCGAAACCGGGATTCCTCCGGAACTGTCGCACGGCATAGCGAACATCCTGCACCAGTCGCTCTATCCACATCAAGCCCCACACCTCGCGAGAGTTCTCCGCGGCTGTCAGCGGATTGCCAAACTTCCGCTTCGCTGCACGCCGCGCCTCTTCGGGAGGCATGCCCGCATCTATGTTCTCCTCGGTCTCCAACGCAATGTGCTCCTCGAACTCTTTCAGCAACTGCTTTCTGCGGCCACTCCCCCCAAACATCGGCTCGTCTCCTCGCTACGACTTCTCTTCCACAACCGGAGCAAGCACACGCGCCATCGCACTTGAAAACCTTTCCCACTTCGAGGCCTCCGCATACAACTGTTTTCGCCCCTTCGCCGTCAGTCGGTAGAAACGCGCCTTGCGATTGTTTTCTGAGATGCCATCCTCCGCAGCAATCAGCCCGGAAAGCAACAGCCGCTGCAGCGCCGGATACAAGGATCCATGGCCCACCTGCAGCACATCCTCCGATCGGCGTTCAATCGTTCGCGCGATAGCATGTCCATGTGCCCGGCCCACCGCCAGCGTCTGCAGGATCAACAGGTCCAGTGTCCCTTGCAATAACTCAAGCTGTTCTTTTTGCTCTCTAGTCGTCATTCGACCTGAGCATAGAGTTTATTGGGTCGAATGTCAAGGGGAGAAGCTTCTACGGTGCAATCGAGGGCTTGCCCTTCTCGTTGATCTCGATCTTCGCCATTGGCGTGTGATGGTCGTGGGTGAAGAGGACGAGCCATTTTTCCGGGATGGCGCGGCGGGTGGCCCATACGTGAAACCCAACCCATACATCGGGTGCCCCATTCATGCGGTCTCATCGCATGAGTGGGTCATTCGCGCGGATGCGCGAACCCGATAGACTCTCCTCATGCCACACGGCCTCACGCGGGGACAAAACACAGGCCAGCTCCACTTCATCACCTTCAGTTGCTACCACCGTCTCCCTTATCTCAAAGACCCCGAACCGAAAGACATCCTCGAACGAGTCATTGAGAGAGCGCGTCTCTCCCACAGACTCTGCATCTACGCCTATGTCCTGATGCCGGAGCACGTCCATCTCCTGACCAGCGAACCGGAGACGAATTCACAGACACGCGCTCTCGCTTCTTTCCTCCGCGTCGTCAAAGGTGAATCCTCGAAGCTCCTCAAAGGCCCCCGTGAGCAGTTCTGGCAGACCCGCTACTACGACTTCAACACCTTTACGACCGGCAAGTTCGTCGAGAAGGTCCAGTACATTCACCGCAACCCCGTCACGCGGGGGCTCGTTACACGGCCTGAAGACTACCGCTGGAGCAGCTTCAACCACTACGCCACTGGAGCGCCAAACGCTATCCAGATCGACTCTCATTGGGTAGACAGAAGACGGTTCGAGCTTCGCTCGAATGACCCACTCATGCGATAAAGCCGCATGAATGGGGCACCCGCACCCGGCAAACTACCCCGCGGATAAAGCGGCGACAGGCTTGCCCTTCTCGTTGATCTCGATCTTCGCCATTGGCGTGTGATGGTCGTGGGTGAAGAGGACGAGCCATTTTTCCGGGATGGCGCGCTGGTAGAAGCGTTTGCGTTCGGCGATGCACGTCATGGGGTCGAGGTCGTAGCCCATCACCCAGGTGGGGTCGAGGTGCGCCGAGGTGGGGATCAAGTCGGAGATGTAGCAGGCGTGTTCGGTTGCTCCTGCGTGCGACTTCGATTCGATGTGCACGCCCATGAGCTGGTGCGTGTGGCCGGGGAAGAGCTCGACCGAGACGCCGGGCACGATCTCTGGATTTTTGGCGATGCCTTCGTTGGTGAGCAGCGTCATCTGGCCGTTTGCGATCAGCGGGTCGTAGTTGGGTGAGAGGTAGCTGACGCGGTCGCGGTCGTACTGCATGTGGCCGTGGTCGACCTCGCCCTTGTGCGCGAAGTAGCGCGCGTTGGGAAAGGTCGGTGTGACGGAGCCGTCGGGGTTGAGCGTCGTGTTCCAGCCGCAGTGGTCGAAGTGCAGGTGCGTGTTGATGACGACGTCCACCTCTTCGGGGCGCACGCCTGCCGCGGCGAGCGACTGCGGCAGCAGCTCCTGGTTCTGCTGGATGGCGCGCATCTTTTCGGACTGCTTGTTGCCGACGCCTGTCTCGATCACGACCGTGTGTTTGCCGGTGCGCACGACGACGGTGTTCAGGCCGAGCAGGATGGTGTTGTTGGCATCGGCGGGCGCGCGCTTCTGCCAGAGCGTCTTGGGCACGACGCCGAACATGGCCCCGCCGTCGAGGCGGTAGGTGCCGTCGGTGCAGATGGTCAGCTCGAAGTCGCCGAGGTGCGTTCGCGCGCGCACAAGGCCGGTCAGGCCGGGGAGGCTGTCAGTGTCGGTCATCCCTCACATCGTACTTGAGCCGGGATGACCGATGGGGAGGACGTGAGCTAAGAGGCCCGCGCGATGGGCATCATGTCGACAGCGGCAGACTCGCTGCCCATGCCGACAAGGTTCGAGGGCGAGGCGTCGCCGGTGACTGCCGCCGCTGGCCGCCTGGCCTGGAAGCAGGCGCGGCAGAGAACCGGGCGGCCCTGCGTCGGCTTGAAGGGGACGGTCGTCTCGATGCCGCACTCCGAGCAGGTGGTGCGGGTTTCGGTGCGCGAGATGCCGGCGGCGGCGGGGCCCGAGCCCGGACGCATGGCCGCACCTGCGCGCTTGGACTTGCAGGGCTTGCAGCGCTTGGGGTCGTTCTTGAACTGTTTGTCGAAGAAGAAGAGTTGTTCGCCGGCGGTAAAGATGAACTCACCACCGCAATCTGCACAGGTTAGTAGCCGATCCACGAATTCCATAACCGCGTCTCCCGTCAGCGGGACAGGCAATCGGCCCAGGAAAGCAGATCGACTGTCTCATGACTTGCACATCTTTGGATTTCCAGGGGCCCGGGACCGCCGAAAACGGCGGAGTGCTGCATGGTACAGCCGGCGGTGACGTACGACTCCGACTTCACTGCCTTGCCAGGAGATAGCGGGAGTCCATCGCCTGGCTTTGTTCAGGAGGCGCCGTCTTCTGAATGAGAAGGTAGACGGCGCCCGCCTGGTACTGGAGCTTACAGCTAGTCCTGCTCCTTGCGGACTTTCTTGCGATTGCGCTTACGGGCGAGCGCTTCTTTGACGCGCTTCTTTTCACCCGGCTTCAAATAAAAGGAGTGGCGCTTGACCTCCTTGATGATGTCTTCCGTCTGTACTTTACGCTTAAACCGACGGAGAGCATTTTCAAGGGGCTCGCCTTCCTGAACTCGAACCTCTGCCAAGAGAGATACACCTCCAAACCTACCCAGCAAGGGACTTTGTAAGAATACCCTATTCCTGCTGAATTTGAAGGGGTAACTGGAGAATCTTTAGGCACCATCAGGCGCTTGGCCGTAAGATTGCATGCGCCCGCGAAATTTTCCCGGAGATTTTTCGTAAACCATTCAATCTATATGACTTATTTTCGTTTTGGTGCTGTGGGCACTCCATTTGCGGAGTTTCTTGTCAAAGTATTCAAAATAAACGATTTGCGTCGGAGCTACGAGATACGTTACCCGGTATTGGCTCCCGGGCGAAGATATGGGGGCCTTCGGTTACGCCTCGATTGACGGCATACAGGCTGGTCGAGAGCGATGGGGTTGCTCCGTTATCTCTGGAGGGGCTTAGAATCGGGGCATGATCAGGAGTTATCAGGGCAAGACGCCGGTTGTTCCCGCCAGCTGCTATGTGGATGTCTCCGCGCAACTGATAGGCGACGTGGAGCTGGGCGAACATGCCAGCGTGTGGATGAACGCGGTGCTGCGCGGCGACGTGAACGCGATCCGCCTGGGCGCGCGGTCGAACGTGCAGGACTGCGCGGTGCTCCATGGGATGCGGTATGTGTACCCGGTGATTGTGGGCGAGATGGTGACGATCGGCCACAACGCGACGGTGCACGGCTGCGTGCTGGAGGACGCGGTGCTGGTGGGGATTGGCGCGACGATCCTGAATAACGCGCGCATCGGCGAGGGGTCGATTGTCGCCGCCGGGGCGGTGATCCCGGAGCAGACGGTGATTCCGCCGAACTCGCTGGTGGCGGGAGTGCCGGGCAAGGTGAAGAAGACGCTGGGCGACGAAGACAGAAAGCTGATCCTGAAGTACGCGCAGAATTATCTGGACTACACGGCGATCTACCTCAAGGAGATGGCGAAGTAGGGCTGTGGGGCGTCATGAAGGGTTCGCGCATCCGCGCGAATGCCCCACTCATGGCGCGATAAGGCTGCGTCATGAATGGGGCACTCCATCTTGCATTATTGCGCTGCGGCCGGTTTCTTTGCTGCTGCTGGTTTTGGTTTCCAGAAGGAGGGGTTGGCCTGGACCCACGACTCGAATGGGTAGCTCATGCGCGGGTTGATGCGGAAGACGTTGGTCTGCGAGGAAGCGATCGATGCGGCGGTGAGTTCCGTGAGCTTCTTCATTCCGTCCTCGCCGAGGGCGGCGACGAACTGCCTGGATTCGGTGAGTCCGCGGTCGGTCTCGGAGAGAGACTTCATGGGAGTCATGACGAGGAAGACGCCTCCGTTGTTGGCGCCGTACATGCTTTCAAAGACGGCCCAGTGGGCTTCGGGTGAGATCTTCTCGTAGGTGGCGATGTACATCTTTGCGAGGTCCTCGAAGTCCTTCACGTGTCCGGGGCGGACGACGAATTGGGAGATCTCGAAGAAACGCATGTGGGGGATGTCGACCGGGGCGCGAAGGCTCAAGTCGTCGCGGAAGGCGAAGGCGCCGGAGTCGTAAGAGCTGAGGAGTTCACCGTCGGCGACATAGGCGCGATCGAGGGCGGTGGTGAGAGCAGTGTTTTTGTCGGTGGCATCTGCGTCCTTCTCCCAGGCCTCGAAGGAGTCGTAGGGGGTGAAGAAGAGGGTTCGCGGGGCGCCGGTCATGGCGTCCATGGCGAAGTAGTGGACGGGCCATTTGGCGGCCGTCATCGCGGAGACGTAGGCGCCCTCGGTCTTCTGGTGCTGACTGGGAGACTTGCCAGGCTTGAGGAACTCGCGTGCGATGACGAGGACCTTGGGTGGCGGCGTGGTTTGCTGCGCAGCGAGCGGAGTGACCGCGGTTGTGAGGAAGAGACTGAATGCGAGTGTGAGTTTTGCCGGGTTCTTCATGGGTAAGCCTCCTTGGGTGAAGCGATTGAAGTACGCGGGGCCTCGGCGGCAGACGTCGAGCCGCGCGAGGCGTGGGGAGGCACTCGATCGGTGGGCCGTAATCCAGGGAAAGGGAACCGGGGGAAGTCTATGCCGATTTCAATCGTTTGCAAGCACTATTTTGGCGGGCGGCGCAGGCTGCCGTGCTGCAACAGATAGTCCTGCGCCTCGGAGAACGTGGGGAATGCGTTCGCAGCTAGTGGCTGTTATGAACTTTTACCCATCCGCATCA
>JAFDVV010000022.1:0-1591 GCA_018268775.1 Acidobacteriota bacterium
GCGCAACGCAAGCCTGACCGACCCGGACGCCGTGCGCGGCGCCTGCGAGGGCGTGGACTATGTGCTGCACCAGGGCGCGCTGCCCAGCGTTCCGCGCTCCGTCAAACAGCCGCGCCCCAGCCACGAGACCAACATCGGCGGCACCTTCAACCTGCTCGAAGGCGCGCGTCTGGCGGGAGTCAAGCGCGTGGTGTATGCCGCTTCGTCGTCGGCCTATGGGAACCAACCCGGGTTTCCCCGCGTAGAGACAATGAGTCCGCAGCCGCTGTCACCCTACGCCGTGCAGAAGCTGACGGGCGAGCTTTACATGCAGGCGTATTGGAGGGTCTACGGGTTGGAGACGGTGTGTCTGCGCTACTTCAACATCTTCGGCGCGCGCCAGGTGCCCGACTCGCCCTATTCGGGCGTCATGGCGAGGTTTGTTTTGATGATGATGCGCGGCGAGCGGCCCACCATCTTCGGCGACGGCGAACAGGGCCGCGACTTCACCCACATTGACAATGTGGTGCAGGCAAACCTGCTTGCGCTCCATGCTCCCGCAACTTCCGCAGCCGGTCGCGTGTTCAACATTGCATGCGGACAACGGCATACGCTGAACGAAACCTTTGGGTTGTTAGCAACCTTACTCGATTTCAAGCATCCACCTATATACGGACCCGAGCGTGAAGGGGATGTTCGTGATTCTCTTGCGGATATCTCGGCCGCGCGGGACGGCTTGGGTTATGTGCCGCGCATAGGTTTTGAAGAAGGACTGCGCCGCACCGTAGCATGGTACAGGGATGAATTTGCCGGCTCGTAACGGCTGGCCACTGGGACAAGGAAGAGTAAACAGCGTGACCCCGATCAACTTTGCGCAAACTCCAGAGATGCAAACGGCCAAGGGCCAGGCCGGTCTTGAAACGATGGGGGCCTGGCTGGAGGCCGTCGATCGACGTACCGCAAAGGTTGGCATCGTCGGGCTGGGCTACGTGGGCCTGCCGCTTACGCTGCTCTTCAGCGAAGAAAAGTTTCGCGTCACCGGCTTCGACATCGACACCGCGAAGATTGAAAGCCTGAACGAAGGCCGCTCCTACATCCACCGCATCGAGACCGGTCACATCCGCGCCGCGCAAAAGTCCGGCTTCCGCGCCACATCGGACTTCGCCGCGATCGCGCAGATGGACGCCATCCTGATCTGCGTCCCGACCCCGCTCAAGGCAGACCACGTGCCTGATATGAGCTACGTGACCTCGACCATCGAGGCGATCGCGCCGCACCTGCGCGCGGGCCAGCTCGTGGTGCTTGAGAGCACGACGTACCCGGGGACGACGGAAGAGATCATCGTCGAGACCATCAATCGTCATGGCCGCGCCGGAGGACTGAGGGTGCTGCGCAACGGGCCTGTAGCCGTTGGCTCCGGCCATGCCTCGGCCGCGCTCGACGGCGTGATGGTCGCCTTCTCTCCAGAGCGCGAAGATCCCGGCAACATGATTACGCCCCGCCGCGAGATCCCCAAGGTCATCGGCGGCGTCGATGCCCGCGCGACCACGGCCGCCGCCGCGCTCTACGGCTCGGTCTTCACAAAGACAGTCGAGGTCTCCACGCCCGCCGC
>JAFDVV010000022.1:1633-14628 GCA_018268775.1 Acidobacteriota bacterium
TGGTCAACGAGATGAAGCAGCTCTGCCTGAAGATGGGCATCGACATCTGGGAGGTGATCGAGGCGGCGGGCACCAAGCCCTTCGGCTTCCAGGCCTTCTACCCCGGCCCCGGCGTCGGCGGACACTGCATTCCGGTCGACCCCTTCTATCTCAACTGGAAGGCGAAGCAGTTCGGCTTCCAGGCGAAGTTTATCGAGCTCGCAGGCGAGATCAACGAGGCCATGCCGCAGTTCGTGGTCGAAACCACGGCGCGCGCACTGAAGCGCAAAGGCATTGCGCTCAGGGGAGCGAAGGTGCTCGTGCTCGGCGTCGCCTACAAGCGCGACGTCGACGACCTGCGCGAGTCGCCCGCGCTCGAGATCATCGAGATGCTCCGCCACCAGGGCGCCGAAGTCGCCTACAACGACCCCTTCTTCGAGACCGTCGGCCACGGCCGCCACTACACTCTCGAGATGCAGTCCACGCCGCTCGACAAGGCCGGCGAGTTCGACTGCGTGCTGGTGCACACCGACCACTCGCTCTACGACTTCGCCGAGATCGTGGAGCAGGCAAGACTCGTCGTCGACACGCGCAACGCCACGCGCGCGATCGAGTCGCCGAAGATCGTCCACTGCTAGTCGCGCCGGATGCCCCATACATGACGCAGCCTCATCGCGGCATGTGTGGGTCATTCGAGCGAACCATCTCCTCTTTGTCATTCCGGAGCGCAGCGGAGGAATCTGCTGTTTGTACTGGAACAGACACAAGCAAAAGCAGATTCCTTCACTTCGTTACGGAATGACAAACAACAGGGCAGGGTGCTCGGAATCTGGCTGCCGGGTGCCCCATACATGACGCGGCCTCATCGCGGCATGTGTGGGTCATTCGAGCGAAGCTCGAACCATCTCCTCTTTGTCATTCCGGAGCGCAGCGGAGGAATCCGCTGTTTGTACTGGAACAGACACAAACGAAAGCAGATTCCTTCACTTCGTTACGGAATGACAAACAACAGGGCAGGGTGCTCGGAATCTGGCTGCTTCATCGCCAGATGTGGGTTCATTCGCGCGAAGGCTCGAACAAACCTACTGCACAATCAACATAAGGTTCACGCTTCGCGCCAGCCCCGCCCCTGTCGCAGTCACCGTGATGTTGTAGCTGCCCGCCGGAGTCGCCGCAGCGCCTCCACCACCTGTGCCGGGGTTTGAGGCCGCGGGAATCAGCCGGTTCGCGCCGCACCCCGACGCCATCAGCAGCAGGCAGGCCACCAGTGCCGGAAGCACTCGTTTTCGCCGCACGGCGATCAGTCCCGCAGGCATCAACAAGATCGCCCAGTAGACCTGCCGCTCGCCAAAGCGCACCGCCGCGCCCGTCGTCCCGGTCAGCACCGTCACCGCAACGGTGGTTGCGTTGCCGTCGACCGCAAGCGTCTGCGGCGCAATCTTGCACGTCGAGTTCACCGGCGCGCCGCTGCATGCCAGCCCCACCGTCTGTCCCGCGACCGCGGCGCCCGACGTGAACAGCAGAGGGAACACCGCGCTCTGTCCGCTCGCCACGGTCACGGATGCGGCCCCGTTTGCGGCGAGCCTGAAGTCGACGCCCGCGCCCGTGAGCGTGAGCGTCTGCGGCGAACCCGGTGCACTGTCAGTGATCGTCAGCGCGCCCGTGCGGGTACCCCCAACTGCCGGCGTGAATGCGATCTGCAAGCTGCACGATGCGCCCACGGCAAGCGCGCTGCCGCATGTGTTCGAGCCCGGCACAACGGCGAAGTCGCCGCTTACCGCAAGCGTGTTGATCGCCAGTGTGACTCCGCCGTTGTTGGTCAGCGTGACCACCTGCGGCGCGGAGCTCAGCGAGACGCCCGTCGCCGGAAACGTCAGCCCAAACAGCGGCGACAGCGACACGCCCGCCGGCGCAACGCCCACGCCGCTCAGCGCGACTGTCTGCGTGCGGTACTGGTCCGCGACGGCGAGCGTCCCCGCAGCCGCGCCCAGAGACTTCGGCTGAAACACCACACCGATCGCGCACGTCGCATGCGCGGCAAGCGAGTTGCCGCACGCATTCGCCGCAGTGAAGTCTCCCGTCGTCTGCGCCGAGATCAGCGTCAGAGCAACATCGCCGCTGTTGGTCAGCGTCACCTGCTGCGCCGCGCTGCCCGTGCCCAGCGCCTGCCCGCCGAAGACGAGCGACAACGGCGACAGCGCATCGGTCGCGGGCAGCACCGCTGTTCCGCTGAGTGCGGCCGTCAACACATTGCTTCCGTCTGCGACAGAGAAGCTGCCGGTGCGCGCGCCAGAGGCCGTCGGAGCAAACGCAATCGCCACCGTGCACCCGGAGTTTGCAGCAAGCGTCGCCGGGCATGTGTTCGCTGCAATCGTGAAGTCGCCGCTCACCGTGGGCAAACCAAGCGCAATCGCCGCGCCGCCTGTATTTGAAACGGCGATGTTCACGGCTGCGCTCGTCGCGTTCACAGCCGTCTGCGGGAACGTGAGCGATGTGGGAGTAAGGACCACCGCGCCCGCCGCCGTTGCCGTTCCACTCAATGCGACGGTGGCCTGTCCGCCCGCAACGTTGGCGTAGATCGTCATCGTCGCCGCGCGAGCGCCAACCGTCGCCGGAACGAAGCGGACGCCGATGGTGCAGCTCTGTCCCACGGCAACGCTCGCACCCACGCATGTGTTGGTCGAGGTGAACTCCGCCTGCGGGCCAAGAGGAAGTGGCGTCTCGGAGATCGCCACCTGGCTCACGGTCAGTGGGGCCGATCCCGTATTCGTCACCGCGATATCTTGCGCCGCGCTCGCCGTCGAGACCTGCTGACTCGCGAAGCTCAGCGACGGCGGCGACAGCGTCATCGCAGGCTGTGCAGCGGTCGATGCCGTCAGCAGCGGAATCTGCCACACCCCGCGTCCGTATGTCGCCACACGCAGCTCGCCCGTGCGTCCGTCGCCGGTCGGCATCGCGGCCGACGCTGCAAGCGCAATCGCGGGGGCATTCGGCAGTCCCGTCCCATACACGCTCCAGCAGTTCGCCGTTGGGCATGTCGCGACCTGCGTCGTCGCGAAGACACCCGCGTCCATCGCCACATACACCGTGTTGGCATCGTTCGGGTCGACGGCGACGGCGTTCACCGGAGCGTTCGGCAGGTTGCGTGTGATGTTCGTCCAGCTCGCGCCCGCATTGAGCGAACGGTAGACACTGGGAACACTGAAGCCCTTGATCGTCGCGTAGACCGTACGGCCTGTCGCGTCGTGCGGATCCACGAAGATCGACGACACATCGTAGCCCGCCGCATTGAACACGCCGGTGACGCCGTTGGTGATCACCGGCGAGCCGTAGACATCGCTCCACGCGCTCGCGCTCGCCGCCGTATTCGCAGCCTGCGTCACAAAGACGTGGCCGCCCGCGCTCAGGCCTCCCGTCGAAGCTCCGGCCATGCCCGCGTAGATCACCTGCGAACCCGCGTTCTGCGCATTGGCCGCGCTCACGTTCGCGCCTCCCGCAGCCAGCGAGCGAATCGTGCCGTTCGTCGCAGTGCACGCAGGCGACTGTGACCCGGCAAGCATCGCGCTAATGGTATTGCTGCCGCTCCACAGCGCGCCGTCGACGCCCGGGCCGCGCCACACGCGGCAGGTGCCCAGCACTACGTTCGAGGTCATCGCAGGGTCGAGCAGCCACGGCGTCTGCACCCCGGTCGCATCGCGTGCCACCTGAGCGGGGCCGATCGTCGGCGCTCCCGCGAAGTCGGCCGCGCTGCATGACGCTCCATTGCCGCAGCGGCGAATGCTCACTCCCGCTGCGGTCGTGATGTACCACAGCGCGGGGTTCGTGGGATCGATGGCCACATTGCCGCCCTCGCCCGCCGCAAGCTGCGTCCACGGCGTCGCGTTGTTGCTCGACGCAGCAGTCGTCGCAGCGGTACCGTTCGCTCCCACGCCCGCAAGCAGCATCGTCGCATCGGTCGGATGCTGCGCCAGACTCTGCACCGCTGCCAGCGAGCCCAGGCCGCCGTTCAGGTTGTCGAAGTGCGCCGCATCGTCCGCCGAACACGGCGTCGCCTGCTGGTTCACGCCATCCGTCGACCGCCACAGTCCTCCGTCGTTGCCGATAAAGAGCACAGGCTGCGCACCGGTCGCCAGCGCCGCCAGCGCGTGCTGCGCGGGGGCGACCTGCGCAGGCGCGGCGCATCCGTTCAGCGCGTTGGTGGTGTTGCGCATCGCGCTGCAACCGGAGGTCAGCCCGCAGCGGTAGAGGTCGACCGTGCCCGCGAAGACAAGCGTGTCCGCGCCCACGCCCGAACCCGAGGCCACCGCCGCCAGCGAGAGGTTGTAGTCTCCCTGCGCAACAACCGTGCTGCCCAAACCTGCCTCCAACGACGTGCCGCCAAGCCGCTGCGCAAATGCCACTGCGCCCGCGCACGCGCCGCCCGACGCCGCACAGGCATCGCGCCACAACCCCTGGTCGCGCCTGCCCGCATCGACGGTGAACGCGTAGGTGTCGCCGCTCATCGGCTCCACGGCAAGCGCGCCGCGAAAGATCGGGCACGCCGTCGAGCCGGTCAGGTCGGTGTTCGCAGGACACGCCGCCGTTGTCAGCCCCGCTCCCGGCTGCTGAGCCAAACGAGTCCACGTCACGCCGTCGGCAGACTCGTAGTATCCGTGATAACGCAGCGCCGCATAGAAGCGCCTGCGCACCGGGTTCCACACCACCGCCGTCGCCGCATTGCCGCTGCGCCCTGTGCCGCTCAGTGGGCGCTGCACAATCTGCGCGCCGTCCATCACCGTGCTCATCTGCCACGTCGCGCCGTAATCGGTGGAGTAGAACAGCCCCATCACACTGCTGCCCGTCACCGCGCCCACCGCCGCGCCCTCGGCCGACTGCGACACCGCCGCAACCACCGTGCCCGGAGCGGAGTTGCTCCACGCAAAGCCGCTGAAGGCCAGCCCCGCGAAGCTGTGGTTGCCGGTCGCGCCGTCCTGCGACTTCGTCACCAGCGTCCACGTCAGCCCGCCGTCGGCCGAGCGCAGAATGCCCTCGCCGTAAAACGAGTCCGTCGCATTGTTCGGGTCGCCCGTCCCCGCCAGCACAATGTTGTTCTGCGCCGTCAGCGCGCCGATCGAGAGCGCAGGCACCGCCGCCGCTCCCGCGTTCAAGCTGAAGACTTGAAGCGTGTCCGTCAGCGGAGCAAAGCTCACCGCGCCCGCCGCGCCTCGCGCATTGGCCGACTTCCACACGCCGCCACCCGTCGTACCGATATAGACCGTGTTCCCCGTCGCGTCCGCCGGGTCGATGGCAATCGCGCTCACGCGCCCCGTCACCTTGCCATAGGCCTCAGTCATTACCTGCGCGGGACCAAGCGGCTGCCACGGAGCATTCAGCCCGCTCGTCTGCCCGTTCGCCCCGTTCGCCATCAACGGCAGGGCCAGCACGACCAATCGCGTGCAGACGGCGGCGGATTTTCTGAAGAGACGATGGCCCATGGAGGCGTGCTTGCTGCTCTACGCAGACACCTGTGTCGATGCTCAGGTGCAACACGGCAGAAAGTCAATGCCACACGCGGCCAGGCATGCATTAAATATCGAAAAAGGATGAGAGAGTTCTAATCCCCGCGCCACAAATACAAGGCCCCACCC
Source organism: Acidobacteriota bacterium (assembly GCA_018268775.1). Lineage (GTDB taxonomy): Bacteria > Acidobacteriota > Terriglobia > Terriglobales > Acidobacteriaceae > Edaphobacter. The sequence goes on from JAFDVV010000022.1 coordinate 7,240, forward strand.
CCGGCGGCCTCGTTGCCAGAGGGTGGCACGCCTTCGCGCTACTTCATGATCACCTTCGGCGTGTCCGGCGACACGCCCTTGCAGTCCGCGCCCTGGTACACGCTGTCGATCGTCATGTCTACAACGATCGGCTGCGGCTGCCTTACCGAGGTGGCTTCCATGTGCATCGTGCCGTGCACCTTCTCCGTGGTCAGAAAGCTCATCTGCACGTGACCCCTGGCGGTGTTGCCTCCGCCGTTCGGCGACTCGCACACCATGTCGGCCGACATCCCGCTCGCGTCCTGCTTCAGGTTCGAGATCTTGCAGTTCTCCCGGTTCTGCGCTCGCGCGAACATCTCCTTCCACTTCTCCGGCGTCAGGCACGACTCCGTCTCGATCGTTTGCGGCTCCGCGCCGGGCACCGGACGGCCCATCGCCTTCATCTTTTCCACCACCTCCGGCGGAAGCGTGATCCCGGTCATCTTCGTCACCGTCGTCCCATGCCACAGACCCATCTTCACCGGCGGCGCCGCCTGCGCCCGCAGGGGCACAGCACCCGCCAGCATCACTCCCGTTACCGCAATGGCTGTACAAAAAATCGTCTTCACGATCGTCATCCCTTCTTCGTATGATTGGGCCGTAAACTTTGAGCAGATGCAAGTATCCTCTTTCAGGCTGCATCGGCGAAACCCCAAAATGAATCGACACGATCCTGTGCATCAAAATCATTGCTGAATTTTGTATAGCTTACCCGGGCAAGGAACCGAAAGATGAAACCAGTCAAGACCTTCAACGTCCTCGGCGAGACCGTCGAGATACTCGTCACCGGCGAGTCCACCAACCACTCCTTCTGCATGCTGGTGCAGACCTCGCCCCCCGGCGGAGGTCCGCCGCCGCACTCGCACAAGTTTGAAGACGAGATCTTTACCGTCGTCGAAGGAGAGTTCGAGCTCTTCGACGGAAAGCAGTGGAACAAGGTCCCGCCCGGAGAACAGGTGCACGCGCTGCGAAACCAGGTCCACACCTTCCGCAACTGCGGCAAGACGCCGGGTAAGATCCACTGCGTCGCCATCGACGGCCGCCTCGACGAGTACCTCGAAGCCATCTCCCCGCTCCGGCTCCCCGAGGACATGGCCCGCCTGCTGGAGATCTCCAGCGAGTACGGCATCACCTTCGCCGCGCCGTAGACGCAGGACTTACGCAGCCCGACAAATTCGAGTACCGAGTGCCTCACATCTGGCGGTCTCATCGCCAGGTGTGGGTTCCTTCGAGCGAAGCGCGAACCCGCGCGCGTAAACTGATCACGCACCTCAACGAGGCACCCATGCTCCGCTTCCTGCTTCTGCTGTCGCTTGCCCTGCCCGCTGCGGCCCAAACCTCGGACGAGGTCCGCGCCGTCGTCGTGCTTGCGCGCCACGGGGTTCGAGCGCCCATCGAGAACGAGACGCGCTCCAGCGCCTTCAACGCGCTGCCCTGGCCTGCGTGGCCGGTCTCCCCCGGCACGCTCACGCCGCACGGTGTCGATGCGCTCAAGCGCATGGGCGAGTTCTACCGCCAGCGCTACTCGGCGCTGCTCGCCGGCGGATGCGGCAGCGTCTCGGTGGATTCCACCAACACCTCGCGCACGATCGCTTCGGCAAAGGCGACGTTGTCCGCCGTCGCGCCTGGCTGCGCGATCGACGTGCGCACCACGCTCCAGCAGGACCCCCCCACTCTCGACCGCGCGCGACTTGCAGACGCGATCGGCGGACGCATGGCCAACCAGCCCGCGTGGTTCGAACACGCCTTTGCCGCGCCGCTGGCCGAGATGCACGGCGTCCTCACCGCCTGCAACGCCGGCGACAAGGCCTGCGCCGCAAACAAACCCGACTTTCGCACGACGATGCTTGAAGCCGCCACCGCACCGACGATGAGCCAGCCCGGCGCGGCGCACTCGAATGCGCGCCTCGTCCCCCGCGACTCGCGCAAGGAGAGCGCCGTCGCCCTCGGCGCGGACTTCGCCGAAAACTTCCTGCTGCAATATGTCGAGGGACTGCCGATCGCGCAGGTCGGCTGGGGCCGCGTCCCTCGCCCCACGCTCGACCGTCTGATGGAGATGAACACGCGCTACCACGACTTCATCCTGCGCACGCCCTACTACGCGCAACTGGGAGGCGGACCGCTGGCACAGCTCATCCTCAAAGACCTCGGCGACACGACGCCGCGCTTTTACTTCCTCTCCGCGCACGACGCCCAACTCACCTGGCTCGGCGGCCTGCTGCGCATCGACTGGCTTGTGAGCGACGAGACGTTCAATGCCACGCCGCCCGGCTCCGCGCTCGTCTTCGAGTTACATCACAACCGCCAGACCAACGCCGACACCGTCCAAGCCTTCTTCGTCGCGCAAACGCTCGACCAGATCCGCAACCTCACGCCGCTTACCGGCGGAGAGAGGCCCTCCATATCGCCCATCTACATCCCCAACTGCAGCGGCCCCGCGCCCACCTACGCCTGCACGCTGAAGGACTTCGCCGCGGTAGTGGCGGATGCGACCAAACCTCAGTAGCAAAGCCAAACAATTCAATGTGTCATCCTGAGCGGAGCGACCGAAGGGAGCGCAGTCGAAGGACCTGCGGTTCTCCTTGCTCCCAAAGGTATTGGCCGGGAAGATTTAGACGCAGGTCCTTCGACTCCGCCCTTTCAGGGCTTCGCTCAGGATGACACGATGTGGAAATGAACGCCCGGGGAGGCGGGTGCCATACACTCCACCGCGCGGGTGCGCGGGTGCCCCATACATGACGCAGCCTTATCGCGGCATGTGTGGGGCATTCGAGCGAAGCTCGAACCGCTCTGCCTCACTCAGCCGCTCCAGCACGCCGGCCACCACGCGGTCGCAGCGCGCGCCCATAAACGGGAATGCGTTCTTCCCCTGGCTGCCGACGCGCGCGCACAGGCGCTCGCGCATCATCGCGTGTCCGCGATGGAGGCGCACCTTGACGTTCTGCTCGGTCAGCTCCAGCACTGCGGCCGTCTCCGCCGTGCTCATCTCCTCCACATCGCGCAGCATGATCACGCTGCGGTACTGGTCGGGCAGATCGAGAACGGTCTCCTCCAGCAGCCTTCCAAGCTCTCCCGCCGACGCCCTCTGCTCCGGATCGGGCGCTGTCTCCACCATGCTCATCGAACTCTCTCCGCCAGACTCCATCTCATCGATCTGCACCATTCGCCTGCGCTTTGGCAGCCTGCGCAACGCCTCGTGAATCGCAATCCGCGTCAGCCATGTGGCAAACGACGAGTGGCCGGCGAACTGGTCCAGATGCCGGTACGCGCGCACATAGGCGTCCTGCATGACGTCCTCGGCCTCGGCGTCGTCGCGCAGGATCGCGCGCGCAACCCGGTAAAGCCGCTGGTTGTAGCGGCGCATCAGTATCTCGTAGAGCGCCGTGTCGCCGGCGCGTATGCGTTCGACCACGCGCTCGTCGGTCCAGCCCTCCAGCCGCGCCTGCTCCAACTGCTGCCTCGTCTCCATATCTCTAAGCCGATAGAGTCTGCCTAACGCAAAAGGTTACAACCGGCACACCTTGGGGGGCGTTTACCGGAACGCGACGCTCGATTAAACTGGAACTCAAGACGCCTGCCCACGCAGCGGCAGGCACGACCTTCCACAAGCAGTCCGGACGAGATGCGCCGTACCCGGTTAGGACAAGACGACGCGATCGGAGTCCTGTCATGTCTTCCAACTGGGTCATCCTTGTAATCGCCGGTCTTCTTGAGGTGTGCTGGTCCGTCGGGCTGAAGTACACGAACGGCTTCACCCGTCTGCGGCCGACGGTCTTCACCGTGGCAACGCTGTGCGCGAGCATGTATCTGCTGGCAAAGGCGAGCCAGGGTCTGCCGATCGGCACGGCCTACGGCGTATGGGTGGGAATCGGGGCGATGGGTGCGGCGATACTCGGGATCGTCCTCTTCGACGAACCTGCGTCGCCCGCGCGCATCGGCTTCCTTGCCCTGCTGCTTATCTCCATCGTCGGCCTGAAGCTGACGAGTCACGCATAGAGGTCTGACGCTACCGGCTTTGCCGGGGTGTGGGAGCCACCCGCCGCAGGCCCGACAGCCCGCCCAGCAACGCTGCGCCCGAGAACTGGTGTTCGCCCGACCACTCCGGCAGGTTGAACGGCCCCTTCGGGTGCGGGTCGATCGCGTTGAGCCGGTTGTCGTGCTGCCGCACCAGTTCGCCCTGGATCATGGCACGCATCGTCTCCCGCTCTGCCGGAGAGGTGCGTTCCCAGTAGACCCGGAAGCCCTGGTTGCATACGCTGCATTCGATGTCCTTTTTATCCTGCGAGCGCTTCAGAAGTACCTGCATGGTGTGGATGTCCCTTTGGTAACGATTAGAAAGCTCTAAGGTACAAGGCATCGCGCGCCGGTTGAATCCCACGGACGAGGGAGTGCCGCCGGTCTGTCGAACGGAACACCGGTTGAAAAACCGATCCGCTACAATCGTCCCCACACATGTTCAAGACGATGAGCGTACATTGTGTTCTCGCACTGGGAGCACGAGCTGCCCTTCTCACCTGCGCGGCCCTCTCCGCCGGACTGGCGGCCTCCGCGCAGATGCCGGAGACCGCCCAGGAGCGCGCCGCCACGCAGATGCGCGCCGCCGCCGGTACGCGCGAGGCCTGCGAGGCTTTGCGCGGACTGCGCCTCGAAGACACCACCATTGAGGTCGCCGGTATGGTCGACCCCGGCGCCTTCACTCCACCCGGCGCGTCCACTCCGCTGCGTGATCTGCCCCGCTTCTGCCGCGTGATCGCCCAATCGCGCCCCGCTGTCCGCTTCGAGGTCTGGCTGCCGCAGCAGAAGTGGACTGGCCGTATCGAGGTCGTCGGCAATGGAGGTATGGCCGGGACCATCAGCTACGGGGCCATGGCCACCGCTCTCCTGCGCGGCAACGCCACGGCGAGCACCGACACCGGGCACGTCGCCCAACCCGGCAACGGCTTCGACGCAAGCTGGTCGGTCGACCGCCCCGACCTGGTCGAGGACTTCGGACACCGCGCGCTGCACCTGACCACCGTCCACAGCAAGCGCATCGTCGCCAGCTACTACGGCAAACCGGCGGAGCGCTCCTACTATGTGGGCTGCTCCAAGGGCGGCGGCCAGGGGCTGATGGAGGCGCAGCGCTACCCCGCCGACTTCGACGGCATCGTCGCGGGAGACCCCGCCTATAACTGGACCAATCTCTACGCGGGAGCGCACCTCTACTACTCGCAGACGCTGCTCAAGGACCCGGACAGCTACATCCAGCCCGCCAAGGTCAAGATTCTGGCCGACGCCGTCAACCGGCAGTGCGACGCCAAAGACGGCTTCGAGAATGGCGTGGTCGAAGACCCGCTCTCCTGCAAGGTCGACCTCAAGGAGATCGCCTGCGCCACGGGCCAGGACACCGGCACCTGCTTTACGCCGAAACAGATCGAGTCCGTGAAAAAAATCTGGGCGGGAGCGAAGGACGAGAACGGCCGCCAGATCTTTCCCGGCCTGCTCCCCGGCGGCGAGGCCGGCTCCGGAGGATGGTCGAGCTGGCTCACCGGCTCGGCCCCGAAGAAAGGCACACACTTCAAGGCCGCCGACGGCTTCTTCCGCTACATGGTCATGGGCGACGAGAGGTACGACACACTCAGCTTCGACTACAACCGCGAGCGCGACCGCAAAATGCTCGAGCGCCTCGCCCCCGCACTCAACGCCGACAACCCCGACCTGCGGCCTTTCATGCGCCGCGGCGGCAAACTGCTGCTCTACCACGGACTTAGCGACCCCGACATCTCCGCCGTCAACACCATCAACTACTACCAGCGCGTCGAAGACGTCATCGGCCTCAACACGCGGGACTTCGCGCGTCTCTTTCTAGCGCCCGGCATGCAGCATTGCAGCGGAGGCCCCGGGCCCGACCAGTTCGACGCCGTCGCCGCCATCGTGCGCTGGGTGGAAGAGGGCGAGGCCCCGGACAGGATCGTCGCCTCGCACCTGACGCACGGCGCCGTCGACCGCTCGCGGCCACTGTGCCCGTATCCGCAGGTCGCCGCCTACTCCGGCACTGGCAGCACCGACGACGCCACCAGCTTCACCTGCAAGGTCCCCGGGACAACAGGCACAACGAGAGCGCAAGGGGCCGCGGGAAAAGCAAGCAGGCAAGGGGGTGCAGGGGCGAAGAAGTAACGTGCTCGTTGCCGCACATCCGCAAAGCCGGTCCCGGATTCACATCCGCATGAGTTACGCTTAAGTTGTAAGGTGTTCCCTATTCCATTCTTGCAACTGCAACCTATTGGCACATATAAATGTGCATCCCTATACCGGAGTCTCTATCTCTATGAAGCGTCTTATTGCACTCTTTCTCTGTCTCATGGTTCCCTCGTTCGCGATTGCGGCGGACAACGGCTACAAAGTTACTTACGACGGTGGTTCGTTACAGGATGTAAAGCCGGGAAATAGTGTCCAGCTTGTTATCGAACCGACCACGATCAAGGTGAAGCAGGCAAAGAACGATCTCGTTTCAATACCGGCTTCCTCAGTGACTGAGATCTCATACGGTCAGGATGTTCACCGACGTATCGGGGCTGCCATTGGTCTCGCAGTAGTTTCCTTTGGAGTCGGAGCATTGATGGCGTTGACGAAGTCGAAGAAGCATTACGTTGGGCTTACCTGGGCTGACGGCGACAAAAAGGGTGGCTTCGCGATGCAGTGCGACAAGAACGAGTATCGCGGCATTCTCGCTGCTCTTGAGGGAATCACCGGCAAAAAGGCCGTGAATTCCGACAACATGACTGTGAAAAACTAGCGTGCGCCGGGTGCCCCATTCATGACGCAGTTTCATCGCCAGATGTGGGTCATTCAAGCGAAGCTCGAACCGTTCTTGTTTGTCATTCCGTAGTGAAACGGAGGAATCTGCTGTTCGTGCCGGAAGAATATGAGTGAAAGCAGATTCCTTCACTGCGTTACGGAATGACAAAACTCCGAAACAACCAGACAAGTTACAAATAAAAGCATGCAGGTGCCCTATTCATGACGCGTCTTCATCGCGGCATGAGTGAGACGATTCGAGCGGAGACGGGGGATCTGACTCACTTATGCCAACCCCTCGACCCTGTTATTGTGGTCTTTCGCGCCTATGCCAGAGCCGACGAGCCACTACGCCACCTACCCCAGCCTGCGCGATCGCGTCGTCCTCGTCACCGGGGGGGCGACCGGCATCGGCGAGTCGATCGTTGAGGCCTTCGCGGGGCAGCGCTCCCGCGTGGCCTTCCTCGACATCGACGACACCGCCGCCGCCGCGCTGGTCGAGCGCATCGCCGCTGCCGGTCTGCCCCCGCCGTTCTTTGTGCACTGCGACCTGACCGACATCGAGGCGCTCCGGTTCGCCATCCGCGCCGTGGA
>JAFDVV010000022.1:14688-26200 GCA_018268775.1 Acidobacteriota bacterium
CCGCCACACCATCGAGGAGGTCACGCCGGAGTCCTTCGACCGCAATATCGCCGTCAATCTGCGGCACCAGTTCTTCGCCGTGCAGGCCGTTGTGGAGAGCATGAAGCGCGCTGGGCGCGGCTCCATCGTCAATATGAGTTCGATCAGTTGGGTCATCCCCTCGACCGGGTTGCCTGTCTACATCACGGCCAAGGCCGCGGTCGTGGGCATGACGCGCACGCTGGCGCATGAGCTGGGCGCGCACAACATCCGCGTGAATGCCGTACTGCCAGGGGCGATCCTCACCGAAAAACAGCAGCGTCTCTGGCTCAGCGAAGAGTACAAGGCAAAGGTGCTGGAGGCGCAGGCGCTCAAACGCCACCTTTACCCCGACGAGGTCGCCCGCCTGGTCCTCTTCCTCGCCGCCGACGACTCAGCCGCGATCACCAACCAGAGCTGCGTGATCGACGGCGGCTGGGTGTAGAGCGCCGCGTTTTCCGTTGTCGTTCCAGAACGCAGGTTCTCTTTGTCATCCCGCAGCCCATAGTTTCTTGTCATTCCCGCAGCCCGCAATTTCTTTGTCGTTCCCGCAGGCCCCAGTTTGTTTGCCATTCCGCAGCGCAGCGGAGGAATCTGCTTTGACAGCAAGGCTTTGCCCGGGCCATCAAGGCCTCCTCGCAACCCCGGACCTCCCCGGTGTTCGTTTGACCTCGCCGTGTCTCCCCAACCGGAGTAACATCTAAGGAGAGAGATGCGATTCGCAGTCGAAATGCCGGTGTGCTCTTCCCGCGTGACGCCCAGCCGTCACGACTTCGCCTAGCTGCGCCCAATCTTTCCTTCTACCTCTGTCCCGATTCTCCAGCACTCAAAGGAAATTTATGTTCGACCGCCTCGACCAGATGGAAGCGCGCTACGAAGAGCTTGGCCAGCAGCTCGCCGACCCCGCGCTCGTCACCGACCAGAAGAAGTTCTCCGCCACGGCCAAGGCCCACCGCGACCTCGAGCCCGTCGTCGAGAAGTTTCGCGAGTACAAGAGCGTGAAGCAGGGCGTCGCCGACGCAAAAGCCATGCTCGCCGAGGACGACGCCGAGATCAAGGAGATGGCCCAGGCCGAGCTGCTCACGCTCGAGCCGCGCATGGCCGAGATCGAGGAGGAGCTGAAGGTCATGCTCCTGCCCAAGGACCCCAACGACGACAAGAACATCATCATCGAGCTGCGCGCCGGAACCGGCGGCGACGAGGCCGCCATCTTCGTATCGGAGATGTTCCGCACCTACCTGCGTTTCGCCGAGCAGCACCGGTGGAAGGTGCAGGTGCTCTCCAGCTCCGAGACCGGTATCGGCGGCGGTATGAAGGAGGTCACGGCCATCTTCGAAGGCGACAAGGTCTACTCGCAGATGAAGTACGAGTCCGGCGTGCACCGCGTGCAGCGCGTTCCGGCGACCGAGACGCAGGGCCGCGTCCATACCTCGGCCATCACCGTCGCCGTTCTGCCCGAGGCCGAAGAGGTCGACATCAAGATCGAGCAGAAGGACCTGCGCATCGACACCTTCTGCTCCTCCGGCCCCGGCGGGCAGTCGGTGAACACGACGTACTCGGCCGTGCGCATCACGCACATCCCGACCAACACCGTCGTCTCCTGCCAGGACGAGAAGTCGCAGATCAAGAACCGCGAGAAGGCGATGCGCGTCCTCCGCGCCCGTTTGTACGAAGTGGAAGAAGAGCGCATCCACGCCGAGCAGGCCAAAGACCGCAAGCAGCAGGTCGGCACCGGCGACCGCTCCGAGAAGATACGCACCTACAACTTCCCGCAGAACCGCCTCACCGACCACCGCATCGGCCTGACCACGCACCAGCTCAACATGGTGATGGAAGGCATGCTGCAACCCACCATCGACGCGCTGATCGCCCACGACATCGCCGAGAAGATGAAGGCCGAGACGACCGCCACTTAATCTGCTGTATCTTCAGTGGCGAGGATAGTTATGCAGAGTTGCCTCGCCAGGCGCATCATCGGGTTCCTTATCGCAACACTGACAGCCGCCAGCCTTCCGGCCATGGCCCAGCAGGGCAATGCCGACGGGATGCCCATCGACAGCATTATCCTGCGGCTCCAGATACGTACCTGGGAGTATCTTCGCAACGTTCCGGACTTCTTCGCCGACGAGATGGTCATCTCCGAGGTGCATGGCACCGGCATACCCTCGATGAAGACCATGACCGAGTCTGTCTTTCGCTTGCGACGAGGAGACAGCTCGATCTTTCCGCCTGTGCTCTTTGAATCTCGCGCCGTGCGCCATAGCAGCGATCCCTTCAACACAGATACGGTCAAGGGGCCGGCGCTGCTGATCGGCGGCTTTAGCAATGGCCTCGCCACGATCACACTGACGCAAAAAAACTGCTTCGACCTTCGCATCGAAAAGCATGGCGACCTTCACCATCGTCCGGTGTTCCAGCTTGCCTATCGGCTGAAGCAGAACGTGAACGGTGAAGAATGCCTTCCCTGGCCGGGCGCTTCCGGCAAGGCGATCATCGACGCCACGACGTTCAATGTTCTGCGCTTTGAAATGCACGTACCGGACTACCAGATCGTCCCCAACGTGCGTGGGCCCTGGCGCTGGAGCATCGACTATACGCCGGTCACACTCGGTGGCCGTGTATTCACCATGCCTCAGCACATCGTCTCAAACTGCGAATCGAGCGACGGAAAGATCGTATGGTTCTATTCCGCCGTCTACCGGAACTATCACAAGACCGATGTCCATTCACGGATCCTGACAGGGCTTGAATCGAATCCGAACCTGCCCTGAGCAAAGTCGAATGAGAAGGAATCTGCTGTTCGTGCCGGAACAATACGAGTGAAAGCAGATTCCTTCACTTCGTTACGGAATGACAAACAACAGCGCCGGGTGCCCCATTCATGACGCAGCCTCATCGCGGCATGGGTGGGTCATTCGAGCGAAGCTCGAACCGTTCTCCCACATCGCGTTTGTGCGAGAATCTTCGGCAAGCGAACTGCTGCTGAAGGGAGCATCGTGCGATCTCGTCTCGCCACCGTCGTTGTTCTGGCGAGCCTCGTGCCCGCAATCGGGGCGGCGCAGCAACCTGCGGCAAACACTGGAGGGGTGACGCCTCCTCCGCTGCACGATGTACTTCTCCACCTGCAGGAGAACCTGTGGGATTACACGGGCAACGTCCCCAACTTCTTCGCCGACGAGCACGTCGTCTCCGTGCTGAAGCAGGAGGGTGCGCGCGACGTCAAGACCACAACCGACTCCGTCTTTCGTCTGCGCCGGTCAGTCGCCATTGGCGAGCCGCACACCTTCACCGAGACCCGCGAGATCAAGTCCGTCAACAAGAAGGCGGCGAAAGGCGGCGACATTTCCGGGCCGGCCATCTTCACTGGGGCCTTCAGTACGGCAGTCAGCGTCGTCTCGCTGGAGATGTCGCGCTGCTTCGACTACACGCTCGGGCCGATGGCCGAACTCAACAACGCCTCAGCTCTCGTCGTCGACTACGTCATCAATCCCGGCGTGCTCAACGACGAGTCGTGCCCCGGCCCGGAGAAGCAGTCCGGCAGGGCATGGATCGACCCCATCACCTTCCATCCGCTGCGCGTCGAGATGGTCATCCCCAACCACAAGGACAACAACGGAATTCGCGTCTTGTGGCGATGGTCGGTCGACTACGCCCCGGTCGCGTTCGACGCGCGGCAGTTCTGGATGCCGAAGACGATCGCCTCCAACGCCGAGGCCAACGACGGCTCCGCTGTCTGGTCGTTTGTTGCAACCTACAGCAACTACCACAAGCTCACGGTAAGCTCGCACATCGTCACCGATGTCGACGACAAGCCGCGTGCTGCTCCGCCGCGATAGAACCGCAGGCCGTTAGGCTGCGCGGCTGCGCCGCCTGGCTCAGGATGACACCGTACCCGTATTGTGGCGCGCGGGGCTGTTTGACCTTTGTTTGTCATTCCGTAACGAGTGGAAAAATCTGCTGTTTGTCCCGTGCGGGACACAAACAAAAGCATATTCCTTCGTTTCACTACGGAATGACAAACAAGAGTGCCGGGTGCTGGGTGGGTCATTCGAGCGAAGCTCGAACCCGCTAACGCCTCAGCCCGAAGAAGTATGGAATCATCAGGTAGGTGTCGTACAGGCCGAAGACGATCCAGCCTGCCGCATAGATGCCAACGCACCACAGGATGAATCGCTGCCGCCTCTTCTTGCCGATCAACGTTCCGGCGATCAGCAGGGCCACCGCCAGAAGAACCACAAGTCCAACGGCGGCCGTCTTCAGCAGATCGGCGGCCGGATACGCTCCACCCATGCGCCATGCTCTCACAATTGACAACTGGCCCGGCAGCAAGTCTCATGGTTCCCGCTGAACAAATTCACGGAGGAACACTACTCAAATGCGCCGCTGCCTTCTCTTCGCCGCCGCCCTTGCCTTTGCCTCACTCCCCGCCGCTGCGCAACAACTCGCCGCGACCCCGCCGATGGGTTGGAACAGTTGGAACTGGTTTGCCGGTAAAGTGACCGACGCCGACATTCGCAAGGCCGCCGACCTGATGGTCTCGAGCGGCATGCGCGACGCAGGCTACGTCTACGTCAACATCGACGACACCTGGGAAGGCAAGCGCGACGCCAACGGCAACATCACCACCAACGAGAAGTTTCCCGACATGAAGGCGCTGGCCGACTACGTGCACTCCAAGGGGTTGAAGATCGGTATCTACTCCTCGCCCGGCCCGCGGACCTGCGCCCGCTACGAAGGCTCCTATGGCCACGAGGAGCAGGATGCAAAGACCTACGCGGCGTGGGGCTTCGACTATCTCAAGTACGACCTGTGCAGCTTCGGCAAGATCATGCGCGATACCCACCCCAACGACTTCGCCGCGCAGAACCAGATGATGCGTGATGCGTACACCAAAATGCACAACGCGCTGGTCAAGACCGGACGCCCGATCGTCTTTTCGCTCTGCCAGTACGGCTTCGACCAGTCGTGGCAGTGGGCGCCCTCGGTCGGCGGCAACCTGTGGCGCACGACCGACGACATTCGCGCCAACTACGACAGCATGATCCTCATCGGCCTCTCGCAGGCGGGCATGTCAAAGTTCTCAGGCCCCGGCCACTGGAACGACCCCGACATGCTCGAGGTCGGCAACGGCAAGATGAACCACGACGAAAACATCTCGCACATGACGATGTGGTCGATGCTCGCCGCACCGCTGATTGCGGGCAACAACTTCACCGAGATGAACGACGACGTGCGCTCGATCCTCACCAATAAAGAGGTCATCGCCATCGACCAGGACAAGCTGGGTCATCAGGGCGACCGCGTGTGGGCCGGTGAAGAGACCGAGATCTGGGCGCGTCCGCTGGCCGACGGCTCCGTCGCGCTCGCCGTCTTCAACCTCGCCAACAACCGCAGCACGATGCGCGGCCTCAGCCTTCATCTTCATGAGGCAGGTTTTACCGGAGGCGCTGCGCACGCCCGCGACCTGTGGGAGCACAAGGACCTCGGCCTTATCAAGGACACCGACGTCTTTACCATCCCGCGCCACGGCGCCGTGATGTTGAAGCTGACGAAGTAAGACACGGAAGACCGATGACCCACATCTCGGCATCTGAGATGTGGGTTCATCCGTGCTGGTCTACGCACCACACCTCATATGGTCATTTCGACCGGAGGCCCGAAGGGCCGCAGTGGAGAAACCTGCTTCTCCGCCGCGAAAAATGCGGGGACTCCTCCACTCCGCCGCGCTTCAGTCGGAATCGGGGAGGTGCTTGAGGACTGGTCGTTCAGCGTGGCTGAGGCAACACCCTTTCAAGGCGCAGCTTATTGACCTACTACCGCTCGCCATCCTTCCTATCGAGAAACTCCTCGGCCGCTCGAATGGTGAACGGCCCTTTGCAATCGAGCACCACGTGGCCGCAGCCGGGGATGACGGCCAGCTCTCCGTGGGGCAGCAGCCGGTAGGTGTCCACAAACTTCGTGGTGTCGTTGTAGGGGTCGTGGTCGCCTGCAATCAACAGCGCCGGGGGCTGGATGGAGCGGATCTGCGCGTCCGTCACGAAGACGGGCCCCAGGTCCAGCGCATTCATCTTTGCGACGAACTCCTCCCATCGCTCCGGCTGCGGCATCAGCTTTTTGCGGTCGGCCACAAACTGCGGCATGTCGCGCTCCACGTCGGAGGCCTTCGCTCGCTTCGACTCGGCCTGCGCGTCGAGGCTCCGGTCGGTAAATCGTCGCGGCCCGCCGATGGCTACCAGCCGCCGCACCAGCTCCGGATGTGCCGCCGCCAGCGTGTACGCAGTGATGGCGCCGCCGCTGAACCCCAGCACGTCGACCTTGCCGCTCGATTCATGGTGGATGACGGCGTAGGCATCGCTGGCAAACAGCGAGTATGAGAACGGCGAAGTTCCGATCTCCGACCGCCCGTGCCCGCGCGTGGCAATGGCAATCACGCGGCGATGTTGGCTCAACTGCTCGATCAACTGGCTGAACTCGTCGATGTAGCCGTACACCGCGCCATGCAGCAGCACCAGCGGAGTCCCGCCGCTGCCGTAGGTCTCGTAGTAGATGCTCGCATCGCCCACGCGCAGGTAGTGGCCCGCCGCGGGGTTCGCTCCATACGGCACTGTTTGCGGTTTGTTGTCCTGTGCCTGCGCGCGGCACGGAAAGGCCATGACGGCGCACACTGCGCCGATGCTCAACAGCTTCTTCAGATCGTGTCTCACTCGTACTCTCCCTCGGGACGCGGTTCGGCGCCCAGCGAATCTCTCAACGTCGGGGGTGGATTGCAGCGTTCTCCGGTTCGAGGTGGGATGGGTAGCGTTTGGGCGCAGCCCTCCCCAGCTCGGCTAGGGAAGCGCGCAATCAACCATCGCTCTGGACACGCACCCCGCTACTTCAGGCCCCTGCGTCCAGCGCTACCCGGGTTGACCCGCCCAGAGTAGAGGAGCCGCGACCGGGGTGTCAACAGAGGGCGAGCGCGGAGTATGTTGGCCGCACGGAGAAAATGCGGGGATTCCTTCCACCCCACCGAGCAAGCTCGACGGGGACCCCGGTCCTCGGCTCGCCTGCGGCTCGCTCGAAATGACACTCCGTTTAATAGCATCGGTCATTCATAGATGTGTCGTTCCAAGCCGGGTGTCCCACATCTCGATTCTGAGATGTGGGTTCATTCGAGCGAAGCTCGAACCGCTTTTCCGTTCATCTGAGAGAATCACAAAGATAAGCATGCAGCCTTCGCCAAGGACCACCCAGATGCGCCGTCTCCTGACTCTGACTCTCGCCTTCGCATCGACGCTTACGCTTCACGCCCAGCAGCAGACGCCGCCGCTTGCCGGGATTGCGCACATCGCCATCCGCGTCCGGTCGCTCGACTCCTCGCGCGAGTTCTACAACAAGCTCGGCTTCGAGGAGGCCTTCAACCTGAAGGACAAGAACGGCAACCCGCGCGAGAGCTTCATCAAGATCAACGACCGCCAGTTCATCGAGCTCTACCCCGGCGACCCCGAGAACGCGCCCGTCGGCTTTCTCCACGTCTGCTTCGAGGGCGACGACCTCGAGGCCATCCACAACGACTACGTCGCCCATGGCCTCACGCCGACAGCGGTGCGCAAGGCGGGCGCGGGCAATCTGCTCTTTACCCTGGCCGGTCCGGCGGACGCCAACGGCAAGGCGCAGAACATCGAGTACACCGAATACCAGCCCGGCTCGCTGCACTCCAGCGACCAGGGCAAGCACCTCGGCGACGACCGCGTGGGCGATACCATCTTCTCGGTCACGCTTGCCGTGCGCGACCCCGCCGCCGCGCGTGACTTCTACCTCAACGGGCTTTCGTTCAAGTCGATCGCGCACGACCCGATGTTTCTGCACATGCCCGGCAACTCCGGCCAGGAGGTGGAGATCGCGACCGCCGCCTCGCTCGGCACGAAGGCGCGGTTCACGCTGCGCACGGAGAACCTCGCGAAGGCAGCGCGCATCCTGCGCAAAAAAGAGATCAAGGCCATCAAGTCCGCCGACACGCTCACCGTCTCCGACCCCGACGGCAACCAGATCATGATCAGGCAGTAACTTGCCGCCCTATTTTCGTTGTCATCCCCGGCCGAAGCGTAGCGCAGTGGAGGGACCTGCTGCTCAACCTGGTGGCTTCCGGTCAAGGGGATGCGGTGGTGAGAAGAAGCAGGTTCCTCCGCTTCGGCTTCGCCTCCGGTCGGAATGACAGATCAAAGGGGGTGAGCAGGAGCACACTCACCGCGCGTTGTCCTGCCATACTTACTCTGAGACGAGACCCCATGACCGTTCAGCAGGCCATCCAATCCGCGGCGGAACGCTTCGCCGCCGACCTTCACCTCCGCGACGCAGCGCGGCGCGATGCGGAGATGCTGCTGATGCACACGGCTGCGCTGAGCAAGGCGGAGCTGCTGGCCCGCCCCAATCGCGAACTGACGGTACTCCAGCGCGAGGCATTCGGCGCGGCCATCGCCCGGCGTCTGCGGCACGAGCCCATCCAATACATCACCGGCCAGCAGGAGTTCTATGGCCTTGCGCTCGCCGTTACCCCCGCTGTCCTCATCCCCCGGCCCGAGACCGAGCACCTGGTCGAGGCCGTACTCGACCGTCTGCCCAAAGACCGGTCGCTGGCCATCGCGGACATCGGCACCGGCTCCGGGGCCATCGCCATCGCGCTGGCCTCGCAGCTTCCGCAGACCGAGGTCACGGCCGTCGACCTCTCCCCCGCCGCGCTTGCCGTGGCCGAGGGAAATGCGCGAACGCATTTGCTCGACGGACGCATCCGTTTTCTGCTCTCCGACCTGCTTGAGGCGCTCCCGCCCTCGCAGCGGAAGGGACACTTCGACGCCATCGCGAGCAACCCGCCCTACGTCTCGTCGGGCGACTCCGCCCTGCTGCACCCGCAGGTGCGCGAGCACGAGCCTGCCTCGGCGCTCTACGCCGGGGCCGATGGCCTCGATGTCTACCGCCGCCTGGTCCCGCAGGCCGAGCAGGCGCTCAAACCCGGAGGTCTGCTCGCGCTGGAGATCGGCCACGGCCAGCGCGAGGCCATCGCCGGTCTGCTCGCGGGTTGGGAAGACGTCTGCTTTGTGGACGATCTACAGGGAATTCCACGCGTGGCCCTTGCCCGGAGACCGGTTCTCTATTGAATGGATCGTTCGATGATTTCCCATCGGAATGGTACTCCCATCATGGGCTGTCTCAATGCGTAATGGTCTGACCTATTTTTGTAAGAAGCATTCTCTCGCCGCCTCATTGCGCTCTTTTTCGTTGACAGCGTTCCCAGTGCCTCAATATAGTCCTTTTGCGGTAAAGAAGCCGGTTTGCAGTGCTGGAAAACGGCCGGAATTCACCCAACAGCAATCTATTTTGAGGCCTGACCCATGTTGAATAGAAGCGCAATTGGACAGTCCAATGGACTGTTCCTTCTTCTCCTGTTTCCGATCGTTTTCCTGTTCACCCCTGTCCGTGCCACGTTTGCGCAGAGCGCCGGCAACGCGAGCATTCAGGGAAACATCGCCGATTCGACGGGGGCCGTTCTTCCTGGCGCGACCGTTACCCTGACGAATACGGCCACAGGCATTAAGCGGGCCGCGACCAGCGACAACGGCGGCCTCTATACCTTTCCAAATACATCCGTCGGAACGTATACCCTGAGCGTCTCCAAGGACGGCTTCCAGACCTACACGCGGACGGGGATTGTGCTTGAGGTCGGCAGCGCCATCTCGATCAACGTGTCGATGACGGTCGGCAGCCAGAGCGAGCACATCGAGGTGAAGGCCGAGGGTCTGTCGCTACAGACGGAGGATGCCAGCTTCAAGCAGACCATCGACCAGCAGACGGTGACGGAGATGCCGCTCAACGGGCGCCAGATGACCAATCTGATCACTCTTTCGGGCGGGTCGACGCCTGCGCCGGGTGGCGACTTTACGGGAAGCAAGTACACCTACCAGACCATCTCCGTGTCGATTGCGGGCGGCGGCGGCAATACAACGATGTGGCGGCTCGATGGCGGCCCGAACAACGACTTCATGGCCAACGGCAATCTGCCGTTCCCCTTCCCCGACGCCGTCAGTCAGTTCAGCGTCGAGTCGACCGCGCTGAGCGCGCAGAACGGCATGCACACCGGCGGTCTGGTGAACGTGGTCACGCGCTCGGGCACCAACAGGTACCACGGCTCGGCGTTTGAGTTTATCCGCAACAACTACATCAACGCCTCGAACTTCTTCTCGGCGACCAAGGACACGCTGCACCAGAACCAGTACGGCGGCACCTTCGGCGGTCCCATCCTCCGGGACAAGCTGTTCGCCTTCGCCGGGTATCAGCGCACGGGCTCGAAGCAGTCGCAGGCAACGGCGCAGGCCTTTGTGCCAACGGCCGCCAACCTTGCGGGCGACTTCTCGGTCACGGACCCGGTCGCGGATGCAACGCATCCCGTCGGCTCCAAGACTCCTGCCGGTTCGTGCAACTCCACCTACACGCAACTGCGCGACCCGCTGACAGGCGCGGTGCTTGCGGGGAACAAGTATGCGACGGCGCCAACTTACAATGCTCAGTCCCTCAAACTGCTCGGCTATCTGCCCAAGATCGATCCCGCGATCGATACGGGCAACTGCGGCCTGGTGAAGTACTCGATCCCGCTGCAGACGGCCGACAACCAGTTTGTGACGCGCGTCGACTACACCATCAACTCGAAGCACAACCTGTACGGCCGCTACTTCATCGACGGCTATCAGCAGCCCGCTTTCTTCCTGCCCACGAACATTCTGGTTACGACACAGGCTGGGCTATCGCAGCGAGTGCAGAGCTTCACCCTGGGCGATGCGTACACCATCACGCCGAAGATCGTGAATACGGCCCACGTTACCGTTCTGCGGCGACGCAACAACCGTGGATATGCGGCCAACAACATCAATGCCGCTACGCTCGGCGTCAACCTCTATCAAAACCAGCCCAACGGCCTGCAACTGACGACGTCGAACAAGTTCACAATCGGCGGCGGCACCAACTCGAACTCCAAGTTCAACGACAACACGCTGGCCTTCGACGACGATGTGACGATGCTGCTGGGCAAGCACCAGCTCGTCTTCGGCGGCGAGTATGCGCGCAACCAACTGAATATCGCCAACGCCTATGAGAGCAACGGCGTCTTCACCTTCGATGGCCGTTACGGTTCCAACGGGCCCGGCGGCGGTTCCGCGGGTGGAGACCCGAACCTCGACTTCCTCAAGGGGAGCCTGAGCGCCTTCGAGCAGAGCAAACAGCAGCAGAACGCCCTGCGGGGTCCGATCCCAAGCCTCTATTTTCAGGACACCTATCACCCCACTCCGTCGTTGACCCTTGTGGCCGGTCTGCGTTGGAGCCCCAACTTCATGCCCTACGATTACTTCCATCGCGGTGTGACCTTCGATTACACGGCATTTCTGGCCAACCGGGTGAGTACGGTCTACCCGAACGCCCCGGCTGGAGCGATGTTCTTCGGCGATCCTGGCGTCTCCGACATCTTCAC
>JAFDVV010000022.1:26260-27120 GCA_018268775.1 Acidobacteriota bacterium
GCGCAGCGCAACCAGCAGAACCCGCCCTTCGCCACGGCCATCAAGCAGACGCAGACCTCGACCTCCGGGCCGATCAACTTCTCGGCACCCTGGTCGGCGGGCACCGTTACCACCAATCCCTTCCCGCAACCGCAGATTCCGACTCCCGCGATTGCGCAGTTCTTCGCCCAGTCGCAGTACATCGTGCTGCCGGCGCACTACCATCCGTCCTATAGCGAGCAGTGGACGGCGAGCGTACAGCGCCAGTTTGGACAGTGGCAGTTCCAGATGCAGTACATCGGGAGCCACACTGTGCACGCTCCTGCGGGAACGCCACTCAGTCCAGCGATTTATGTTCCTGGAGTCTGGGGAGCGGGCGGCACCGGCTGCGCTGGAGTCGTCACCACCGGCCCAGCGGGCAAGCCCGCAGGCGCGGCCGGAACGCCGTGCTCCACCGTAGCCAATCAGACGCAGCGGTACGCTCTCACCGTCGCCAACCCGCTTCAGGGCAATCAGTACTCGGGCGGCAGCAGCTCCATCCTGATGAACTACAACGGCATGTCGAACTACAACGGCCTGGTCACCTCCATCCAGCACCGGCTCTCCTCAAGCTTCAGCCTGATGGCGAACCACACCTGGTCGAAGTGCCTCGGCCTCTCCGACGCGCAGGGCGACACCGCCGGAAACAGCTTCCAGAACCCCAGCAATCCCGCAGGAGACTACGGCCCCTGCGGCTCCGACTATCGGCACATCGAGAACGTTGTGCTGATTACCACGACCAGGTTCCCGCTGACGGGGTTCAAGGCCCTGCTGGCGAACAACTGGGTCTTCGCTCCGTTGATTCACGTCCAGAGCGGAGCTCCCTTCAACGTCACCGCCGG
>JAFDVV010000022.1:27150-48633 GCA_018268775.1 Acidobacteriota bacterium
TCCGCTTATACCGGCAACAAGATTCAGTCGGTTGGCGCGGCGAACCGGTTGTATCTCAACACTGCTGCCTTTGCCCAGGTCGTCGCCGGATGCCCGACACCGCTGTCTCCTGCAACCTGTGCCGGGTACGGGACCTATGGAAATATCCAGAGGAATTCGTTCCGCGGTCCTTCCAGTCTCCAGTTCGACGCACAAGTCTCGCGCATCTTCCCGATCCACGAGAGCCTGGCGGCAACATTGCGTCTGGAAGCGTTCAACGTGCTGAACCACCCGAACTTCAACAACCCGAGTGCAACGCTGACGTCCAGCACGTTCGGCCAGATATCTTCTACCTCCAACCAGGCGCGCATCTTCCAGGGCTCGGTGAAGATCAACTTCTAACCTATGCAGAATCAACCAACCAATGTAAGAAGAAGCGGCCGTCCCATACCGGGGCGGCCGCTTCATTTTGAGGCTGTGAAACTTATCTGTTATTTTGGTGCGTCAAACCACCATGACTCAGGCACAGCTACAGGAACATCTACACGCCCTTGAAGAGCGCCTGCTGCATCCCGACCGGGAGACGGACCGCGAACGCCTGACCTCGCTGCTGGCCGCCGACTTCAAGGAGTTCTGCACCTCGGGCCGCATCTTCAACCTGACGCAACTGAGCACCGAGTTGATGACCATGGCACCGCGCGCGGCCACGATGAGCCACTTCTACGTGACGCCCCTCGGTAAAGATTCGGCGCTGGCGACCTACCACATCACCACGGCCGCCTCGACCTCGCACCACTCGTCGATCTGGGTGCTGCGCGACAACCGCTGGCAGATGCTGTTTCACCAGGGAACGATCGCGGCTTGAGTACCCTTGCTAGCGGAACGACCGCGGATTGCGGGGAACCAATCTTTGTCATTCCGTAGTGAAACTGCCTGCCCTGAGCGAAGTCGAACGGGGAGGAATCTGCCGTTTGGCCTGGGCACCGATGCAAGCGAAAGCAGATTCCTTCACTTCGTTACGGAATGACAAACAAGGGTACGGAATGACAAAGGTGCGTCATCCGTGCCGATCCGTGAAAATCCGCGGTCGCGCTCTTCCGTTTACGAGGGTTCGCGTCCGCGCTCTTCCCACTCGCGTTCGCGGTAGGGACGATCGCCGCGGTCGCCGCGGTCTTCCTGCTCGCGCCACTTACGGCGCTGCTCCTGCTCTTCGCGCTCCTCGCGTCCGTCGCTCATTGTGGCCTCTTCTCTACTCTACCGCTTCAGCGCAGGGCCACGTCGATATTGATGCCGTAGCCGTCGTTGAAGGAGACCTCGCGGTCGTTCATCATCGTGTCGGGCATGTCGCTTGCTCCCACCAGGGGCACCATCCGCGCGTGGTCGGCGTCGGTCCAGCAGACGATACCGCGCAGGCACGTCAGCGCCGTTGGGTTGCCGGGGACCCGGTTCCAGGTCTGCACGATGTAGGTGGGCTGCCCCTCCGGCCCTTCGACCAGCACGTCGTTCGAGTAGTTGATGTAGACCCGCGCGCCCTCCACCTGCACGCCGTTTCTCTTTACCTTGGCCAGGGGATTGCGGATGAACACCCTCTGCCGGTTGAGCGCCAGCAATACAACCAGTGCGACCGCGATCAGAGCAATCAGTTTTCTCACGCGCCACGTACCTCGCCGGAGAGATGAAGAAGCGTCCCAAGCGTTGTACTGAAATGGCGTGTCGTTTGTCTTCAGCAATCTTCGGCGGGGGAACTGGTTCGGAAATACGCGCGGGCGGGTTGGCGTTGTGGCAGGGTGTCATTTCGAACGCAGGGTGCAGGCGAACTGGTCATCTCGCCGGTACGAGCAAAATGCAGGTTCCTCCACTCCGCTACGCTTCGGTCGGAATGACACCATTGGAAACTGGGGCCGTGTGGGAGCGGGATGGCACCCCGGGTATCCACGGACGGAGGACGCTACTTTTTCTCCTCGTGGTACTCCTGCTCGGTGTTGATCTCCCACAGCGAGGCCTTGTCCACCTTGCCCGCGGCGAGGCCGTCGACGACGCTCATCGCCGTTAACATGCTGTGGTCCTGGTTGTTGTACTTGTGCATGCCGTTGCGGCCGACAAGAAAGAGGTTCTCGAACTTGTCGGTGAACGATTTCAGCTCGTCGAAGCGCGAGTAGGTGCCGAAGTACGCCGGATACGTCTTCGGCACACGCACCACGTGCGCGTCGCTTACGTCCTCGGCGTTCAGGATGCCGATCTTCGCGACCTCGGCGATGGCGAACTTCTTCAGGCCGTCGTCGGCCATCTTCCACAGGTCGTCGGTCTCGTAGCAGAAGTACTCGAGCCCGATCCACACCTTGGACGGGTCGGCGACAAGGTAGGGACTCCAGTTGTTGAAGATCTGCAACCGGCCCAGCAGCACGTCCGGCTCCTGCACGTAGATCCATGTGTCCTTCAGCAGGCCGCCGTCGGGCTCCTGCACCTTCAGTTTGTCGACGAGCAGACCCACAGTGATGAAGTCGCGGTATTGCAGGCCTTCACTCACCTCGCGCACGTTCGCGGGCACTGGAGCGTCGATCGCACGCACCAGGTCGCGCATCGGCATGGTCGAGAAGAAGTAGTCGCCCGCGAGCGTCTCGCGTTGACCTGCTTCATTCACCGCTTCGATCGAGACGACGCGGTCGCCCTCGCAATGGATACTGTCGACGCGCCACTTCATGCGTATCTCGCCGCCCTGTGCGACGACCTGGCTGGCGACGTGCTCCCACAACTGGCCGGGGCCGAACTTGGGATACATGAAGCGCTCGATCAGACTGGTGTCGGTGCCCTTCTGCGAGAGGTCGCCCTTCGCCTTGCCGCCGCCGGTGAATGCCTTCCTGAGGAAGTGCTTCACGGCCGTCGTCAGGCTGAGTCCTTTGATGCGCTGCGCTCCCCACTCCGCCGAGATCTCTTCGCAGGGCGTACCCCACACCTTCTCGGTATAGCTCTTGAAGAAGGTGAGGTAGAGCTGGCGGCCGAAGCGGTTGATCAGAAAGTCTTCGAGGCTCTTCTCCGGCTTGATCTGCATCACCCGCGAGACCGCATAGCTGAAGCCGACCTTCAAGGTGCGCACCGCGCCCAGATTTCCCAGCGTGGTCGTCGTCAATGTAATGGGGTAGTCGAAAAATTTGCGCAGGTAGTAGATGCGGCTCTTGCGCGGGCGTATCAGCATCACCAGGTCGGGATCCGCGGGCTCGTGCGCGACGACTGTCTCCGTGTGCGCGTGCGGTGCGTTCTCTTCATCCGCCGCCGGCTGGTGCGCATGATGCTCGAGCGGCCCCATGCCGCGCAGCGGAGGCTCCTCGGGCTGGTCGACCGGCACCTGAACCACGCGCTGTTTGCCCTGGTAGCTGATGACGGTGTCTGCATCGGCCACCGGCGGCATCAGGTCGATCCACCACTGCATCACGCGGTCGCTCTTGGAAAAAAAGCGGTGGCCGCCGATGTCCATGCGGTTGCCCTTGTAACGGATCGTGCGCGAGATGCCGCCGATCTCGTCGCTCGCCTCAAGCACGATGGGGCGGATGTCCGTCCTCCGCAAAAGCTCCAGCGCGGCCGTCAATCCGGCAGGACCTGCGCCGATCACGATCGCGGTCCCGGTCCTCTTATCCATCGAGCGTGTCCATCCATCCAATCGGACTCCGGAATGCGAACAGACGGGAGCGGTTGGTGCAATAGGTTCAATCCTAACAGGCGCGTTTCAAGTGCATCGCGCCAGCTTATGTTGACGGAGAGGCGGAGCTTGCCGCACAAGAATGAAGATGCAGCGAGCGCATCTGGCCATCTGTCTCCGCGCCGTTATACGGCGGCGGGTTCGGGTTCGCGGTCTTTCACCGTAAACGTCAACCCGTCCTTGCCTGCGTCGACGAGCACGTGGTCGCCGTGCAGCACGGTGCCGTCGAGGATCTTTACGGCCAGCTTGTCCTGCACCAGCCGCTGGATCGCCCGCTTCAGCGGACGCGCGCCGTACGCGCGGTCGTAGCCCGCCTTGAAGATCGCCTTGCGCGCGGCGTCCGTCAGCTCCAACGTGATGCGCCGGTCGGCCAGCAGCTTCTCCAGGTCCTTCAGCCGCAGGTCGACGATGTGTGTCAGCTCCCTGTCGTCGAGCGGATGGAAGACAACGATGTCGTCCACGCGGTTCAGGAACTCGGGGCGGAAGGTCTGCTTGAGAGCGTCAATGACACGCTCCTTCGCTTCCTCGAAGCCCTCCTCGCCCTGCGCCCACGCGCTCGTCAGCTTGTCCGCGCCGGTGTTCGAGGTCATGATGAGCACCGTGTTCTTGAAGTCCACGGTGCGTCCCTTCGAGTCCGTCAGGCGGCCATCGTCGAGCACCTGCAACAGCACGTTGAAGACGTCAGGGTGCGCCTTCTCGATCTCGTCGAAAAGGATCACGGAGTACGGACGGCGACGCACGGCCTCGGTCAACTGGCCGCCCTCGTCGTAGCCGACGTAGCCTGGAGGCGCGCCGATCAGCCGCGACACGGCGTGCTTCTCCATGTACTCGCTCATGTCGATGCGCACCATCGCCTGTTCGTCGTCGAAGAGAAACTCGGCGAGCGCGCGTGCCGTCTCCGTCTTGCCAACGCCCGTCGGGCCCAGGAAGATGAACGAGCCGATGGGCCGCTTCGGATCGGACAGGCCAGCGCGAGAGCGGCGAATCGCATTCGCGACGGCAGAAAGCGCCTCGTCCTGACCAACCACGCGCTCGCGCAGCCGCTCCTCCATCTGAACCAGCTTCTCGGTCTCGCCTTCGAGCATCTTCGCCACAGGAATGCCGGTCCACTTGGAGACGATGGCGGCGATGTCCTCCTCGTCGACCTCCTCCTTCAACATGCGAGGCGGCGTCGCTCTGCCTTTTTCTTTGCCGCTTCCGGTCTTCTGTTTGCCGCTTCCGGTCTTCTGTTTGTCATTCCGCAGCGAAGCGGAGGAATCTGCTTTTGCCTCTGCCTTGTCCTCGGCGACAGCTTCCTCCTGCTGCGCCGTGAGTTCCTTCAGTTCCGCTTCCTTCTTCGGAATCTCGCCGTACTGCAGCTCGGCGGCGCGTTGCAGGTTGCCCTTGCGCGTCTCCTCCTGCATCTGGAAGCGCAGTCCTTCAAGCTCTTCCTTCAGCTCGGCGATGCGACCGATCGCGCCGCGCTCCTTCTGCCAGCGCGCGCGCAGGCCTGCGGCCTGCTCCTTGATCTCGGCGAGTTCTTTCTCAACGGCTTCAAGGCGCTCCTGTGAGTTGGAATCCTTCTCGCGGCTCAGAGCGGCCTTCTCAATCTCAAGCGAGGTCGCCCGGCGCTCGAGGTCGTCGATCTCCACCGGCACCGAGCCAATCTGAATTGCGAGCGCAGAAGCCGCCTCGTCGACAAGATCGATCGCCTTGTCCGGCAGAAAGCGGTCGGAGATGTAGCGGTGCGACAGCGTCGCCGCAGCGACGATGGCCGCGTCCTTGATGCGCACCTTGTGGTGCGCCTCGTAGCGCTCCTTCAGGCCGCGCAGAATCGCAATCGTGTCCTCGACGTTCGGCTCGCCGACGTAGACGATCTGGAAGCGCCGCTCCAGCGCCGCGTCCTTCTCGATGTACTTGCGATACTCGTTCAACGTCGTCGCGCCGATCGAACGCAGCTCGCCGCGCGCCAGCGCCGGCTTCAGCATGTTGCTCGCATCCATCGACCCCTCGGACGCGCCCGCGCCGACGAGAGTATGTAACTCATCGATGAACAAAATAATCTCGCCGTTCGAGGCCTCGATGTCTTTGAGTAGAGCCTTCAGCCGTTCTTCGAACTCGCCGCGAAACTTCGCGCCCGCGACCATTGACGCCAGGTCGAGCGCCACCACGCGCTTGTTTTTGAGAATCTCGGGGACGTCGCCCTGCACAATGCGGCGCGCCAGACCTTCGACGATCGCGGTCTTGCCCACGCCCGGCTCGCCGATCAGCACCGGGTTGTTCTTGGTGCGGCGCGAGAGCACCTGGATCACGCGGCGAATCTCCTCGTCGCGCCCGATGACGGGATCGAGCTTGCCCTTGCGAGCGAGGTCGGTCAGGTCTTTGGCATACTTCTCCAGCGCCTGGAACTTGCCCTCGGGGTTCTGGTCGGTCACGCGCTGCGACCCGCGCACCTCGGCCAGCGCCTTCATGATTGCGTCATGCGTCGCGCCAAAAGTGCCAAGCGCGCTCGCAACGGCATCGCTCTTGGCACGTGCCAGCGCCAGCAGCAGGTGCTCGGTCGAGACGTAGTCGTCCTTGAAGTTGTCCGCCTCTTTGAACGCCTGCTCCAGAACCTTTTGCGTCGCCTGCGCCAACTGCGGCCCAGAAACTGAGCCAGTCCCGCCCTGCACCTTCGGCAGCTTTTCGATCGCGGCGTTCACGTTGCTCAGGAGCTGCTGCACCGGCACGCCGATCTTTTCGAGCACGGGGATAACGACGCCCTCGCGGTCTTCGAGCAGCGCCGCCATCAGGTGCAGCGGCAGCACCTCGGGATTGCCGTTCTCGGCGGCGTGCTGCACCGCGCCCTGAACGGCCTCCTGCGACTTGACCGTCAACTTCTCCCACTTGATCGCCATTCAAACTCTCCTTACGCGGAGATCGTCTCTCCCCATCATCTTAATCCCGATTCGAAACCTGCCCACCGCGACGCTCCGAAACGGAGCCAGGTCAGAGGGTTTTTTCCCGGTTTTCTCCAGTTTTGACCGGTAATTCCGGGAGGGCACTCGACGGGCCGAACCGCCCTCGGCGCGGTGCCACCTATGAGGGATTATCGCCGGAGATGCTTTCGGACATAGTGAGTACATTGCACCAGCCGTACGAGGGCCCGCGGGGCAACAAGCCCGCAGACCTCCCGTACTCCGCAGGCCAATCTGTGGCTAACCGGCCGGCAGTCGCGGAGAAAGAGAGGAGCAGTTCACATGACGAAAATTGCATTGGTTCTACCGTTCGTCCTGATCATCGTTGCGCCGTTTATCGGCAGGTGGCGGGCGAACGTCTGGTTGAGGAAGCATTCGCAGCGAGAGCGCGCCGAGCAGTTGGCAGCATCCGGCACGCTCGCCGAAACGGTGTAAGCGTTGTAAACGAGGTTGTACTGCAACACTCACTGAATGAGCGCATAAATACGAAGGACCGCGGCCAGGGCTAAAGGCATGCGGTCCTTTTTTTGTCTGCCCGGGGGCGGCATCCAGGCGCATTTACAATCACCCAGAATGGCCGAAGCCTCCCACAGTCTGCGCCGCCATCAGACAGTTACGCTGCTGCTGCTGTTTCTCGCGGGCATCGTCAACTTTCTCGACCGCTCGTCGCTCTCGATCGCCAATACCACCGTTCGCGCCGAGATGCACCTGAACGCCACGCAGATGGGCTGGTTGCTCTCGGCGTTCTCTTTCGCATATGGCTTCGCTCAGCTTCCGCTCATCGGCCTGCTCGATCGCGTAGGCACGCGCTACGTTCTCGGCGGTGGGCTTACGCTGTGGTCTGCGGCGCAGATGCTCACCGGCTTCGTCCGCACGCTGCCCGTCTTCCTCTTCCTGCGCGTTCTGCTCGGCATCGGCGAAGCGCCGTTCTATCCCTCGGGCATTCGCTCTACGCGCGAGTGGTTCAGCGCAGCCACGCGCGCCCGCGCCACCGCCGTTATGAGCTCGTCACAGACCGTCGGCCTCGCCGTCGCGCCGCCGATCCTTACATGGATCATGCTGCGCACCGGTTGGCGCACCATGTTCATCATCCTCGGGGCGGCAGGCCTCGTTGTTGCCACGCTTTGGATCATGCTGCATCGAGCGCGGCGCGACACTTCCTATGCGGAAGAGGCAAAGGGTACAGAACAGGGATCAGAAGTTTTGTCATTCCATAGTGAAGCGAAGGAATCCGCTTCTTCGACTACCAGCACCGAACCCGCATGGAGAGCGCTCATCCGCCAGCGCACCGTGTGGGGCATGATGCTCGGCTGGGGAGGCGTGAACTACACGGTCTGGCTCTACCTCGCGTGGCTTCCCGCGTATCTCGAAGGCGAACGCCATCTCTCGCTGGCGAAGAGCGGATGGGTGGCCGCGCTGCCGTTTATCGCCGGGGCCTTCGGCATGTTGTCGAGCGGCTATATCTCCGACGCGCTGGCACGCCGCGGACTTCCGCTGACGACGATCCATCGCCGCAACATCGTCGGCGGCATGATCGTTTCGGCGGCCAGCACGTTTCTGGTCGCGCACAGCCAGTCCACAGCGCAGGCCGTCGCGGGCATCAGCGCCGCGCTCTTCTGCATCCACTTCGCGGGGACCAGCGGCTGGGGATATGTACAGGCGGTCAGCCCGCTGCGCTACGTTGCATCGCTGGGAGCGCTGCAAAACTTCGCCAGCTTCATGATCGCCTCGGCTGCGCCTGTCGTTACCGGATGGCTGCTCGACCGCACGCACTCGTTTGCCATCGCGCTGGGACTGTGCAGCGCGGTGACGCTGCTGGGCGCGCTCTGCTACGCCACCCTCGCGGCCCCCGGAGGGATGCACCTCGACGCAGAAGCATGATGCCGCGCCAATAAATCAGGTGCCCCGTACATATGGTGCGTTGCGCTCTGTTTGTCATTCCGTAGCGTAAGCGAAGGAATCTGCTTTTCGCTCATATTCGTCGGGTGCCACATATCTGGCGGCCTTATCGCCAGATGTGGCCCATTCGAGCGAAGCTCGAACCGCTTCTTCTACGCACATCACTCCGTTCGCAACGCCTCCATCGGCTCGATGGCCGATGCCCTGCGTGCGGGCAGATAGCTCGCCGCAACCGCCGCAACCAGCATCGCACCGCACGCCACGGCGAGCGCAGGCAGCGTGCTCAACATGCCTACTGCACCTTTTTCAGCCGTGTAGACGCTCTCATTCATCACCGAGTGGATGAGGCGCGGCAGAAACAGGCTTGCAGCCGAGCCTATCGCCAGACCGATCGCCGTCAACACGAGTCCGCGACGCATGATGAAGCCGAGCACCTGCCTTCGCGTAGAGCCGAGGGCGATGCGAACGCCGATCTCCCGCGTGCGTTGCGTGACCTGGTAGCTCAGCAGGCCGAACAGTCCGATCACCGTCAGCGCCAGAGCGAAGCCTGCGAATGCCGTAACCAGCGACGAGAAGAAGCGCGGACGGGCCAACGAGTTGTCGATGAGCGCCTGCATCGTTGTGTAGCGCGAGATGGGTATGTCGGGGTCGGCCTCGTGGATCGCCTGCTGCACTGCGGCGGCGAGGCCGGTGCCGGTCGCGCTGCGAATGGCGAAGCTGGTGCGGAACCAGCCGTTGAGTGTCTTCATGCTCTTGTCTGTCTGCTGCGCGAACGGTTCGAAGATGAGAAGCGCGGGGTCCTCTGCCAGCGAGTGCGTGTGCGAGTCGGCAACGACGCCGATCACCGTCAACGGCGGGGAGTTCTTGCCGAAGAATGCTTTGACGTGCTCTTCCACCGGCGACTTGCCTGGCCACAGCTTGTTCGCAATGGCCTGGCTGACGACGATCACCGGTGGCGCGTCGGGGCCGTCGGATGCGGCGATGTCGCGCCCGGCGAGCAGCGGCATGCCCACGGTCTCGAAGTATCCCGGCGTTACGAGCCGCAGCTCCACATTGTCGGACTTCTGCAACGCGCCCGCCGGCGGCATGGTGATGTTCAGGCCGCGGTCCAGCGGGAAGCCGTTGCTGGCCGCGACCTGCTTTACGCCGGGGTATTGTTGCAGGCGGTCGACGACCTTCTGGATAAACTGCGTCGTCGCAAGCGTCGAAGCATACGTGCGGCCCTTCAGATTCACCTGCGCGACGGCAAGGTGCTGCGGCTGCACTCCTGAGGGCGTTGTGCGCAGACGAAGAAATACGGCCAGCAGAAGCGCGGCCGCCGAGAGCAGCAGGACGGCGATCGCCGTCTGCGAGACCAGAAGCGCTTTGCTCATGCGGCCGTGCGGAGCGGTGGCCCCGGCGCTTTGTCTTGCGTGTAGATTTGCCGCCGCGCTGCGGCGCAGCACCAGCCACGACGGCAGCAGGCCGCAGAGCAGCGTGACCGCAAAGACCAGCACCACCGTGATGGCGAAGAGCGCGGCGAGATGTGCGCCACTCGCGCGCGGAATCACCATTGGCGCACTGGCCATCAGAGCCGGAAGCATGACGCTTGCAACGCCAAGGCCGAGAGCAGTTCCTGCGATGGCGAGCAGGAAGCTCTCCGAGACCAGCAGGCGGACGATCTCCAGGCGAGAAGCCCCAAGCGCGGTGCGCAGCGCGATCTCGCGTTCGCGGCTTGCGGCACGCGCGGCATTCAACCCGGCAAGATTGAGGCATGCCACAAGCAGCACGGCAAGTACGGCAGCGGTCAGTGCCACGATGCTGGAATGTATATTGCTGACGAGGACCTGCTGAAGCGGCCACAGCTTGAACTCAGGAATGGTCTTTGCCACGCTGAGCCACTGCGTGAGGAAGGGAAACTCCTTGTACAGAGGCTGGTTAAGCGAGGCGACCTCCTGCTGCGCCTGCACGACTGTCACTCCATCGCGAAGCCGCGCAAGCATGTTGTAGTTGGTGCCGTAGTAGCCGGGATCGGCGGTGTCGAGTGCAAGCGGCTGCCAAATGTCGGCGATTGGACTGAGCGAACGAGCGCTATCGCTGCCGAAGACCATCGTGGCAGGCATCACTCCCACGACCGTGGCGCTCTCGCCGTTGAGATGCACTACACGGTTGACGATGCTGGCGTCGCCGTTGAACATGCGCTGCCACAGCCCGTAGCTCAGAATGATCGCCTTCGGTCCGTTGCGCCGGTCTTCGTCGACGCTGAAGTTGCGCCCGAGCATTGGCTGTACGCCAAGCGTGGGGAAGAAGTTGCGGTCGATGGACTGAATGGCAACCTGTACTGCTCCCTGGGCAGTCTGCGCGCCGGTGGCGAGGTTCGCGCCAGAGGTTCCCTCGGTATAGACCGACGCCGACTGAAACGACTTCGCATGCTGCAACAGAAAGTTAGCGGTGTTGCCTGCCTGGTTGTCGTTCGGCGACTGCTGGGGCTGCGCGAAGGCGACTCCCACAAGCCGGTCCTGCTGCGGATACGGCAGCGGCTCCAGCAGCGTCGACCTGACGATGCGGAACATTGTGACGGTCGCGCCGATCGATAGCGCCAGCGTAAGCACTGCCGTGATGGTGAAACCGGGCGAACGCCTCAACTGACGCAGAGCGAACCGCAGGTCGGCGATGCACTCGTCCCACAGGCGCACGCCGCGCTGATCGCGCACCCGTTGCTCCACCTGCGCCGTCCCTCCAAGCGAAAGTCTCGCGCGGCGCATCGCCTCTGTGGGACTGGCACCTGCTGCCGCGTGCTTCTGCGCTTCGCGCTCAAGATGATAGGCAAGCTCTTCGCGCAGCTCATCGTTCATTGCATCTTTCCGAAACAGCGCACGCAGGCGATACAGCAGGTCGGTCAGCATCGTTCCACTCCCTTCACGCCATGCGCAGAATCTGGTCCACGGCGCTTGTCAGCTTCTGCCAGTCGCTGGTCTCGGTTGCCAGTTGTTTGTGGCCCTTCGCGGTCAACTCGTAGTACTTCGCGCGGCGGTTGTTCTCGCTCACGGCCCAGTTGGCCTTGATCCAGCCGCGCCGCTCCAGACGGTGCAGCGCCGGGTACAGCGAGCCCTGCTGCACCTGGATCACGTCGCGCGAGATCTGTTGTAGCCGCTCGGAGATCGCCCAGCCGTGCATCGCCTCCAGCTCAAGCGCCTTCAGGACCAGCATGTCCAGTGTTCCCTGCGGCAGTTCAAGACGTCTCTCTGTCATCGCTTCCTCTTCCCCTGCTACTTCGACAGCAAAAGAGTAAGCCAACTTGCTGTAGAAGCGCAAGGGGAGAGTTTGGCGGGTGGCGAATTCTCTGGGTGCATTGTGACCGCCGTCACATCTTTCCCTGTGCCGTCTCGGTCATCCTTGTCTTTCCAAGGGAGATTGAGCGATGAATCTTCGCGTCCTTCCATCCAGCGACTGCACCCACACCTGCGCAACCTGCCGGCGCGCCACCGCTCCGCATAAAAGAGACTGCGACTCGCACATGGCTTGCCGGGGTTACGGCAGCAGCGCCAATTGCCCGCCGCTGATTGTGCTCGCGGTCCATGAATGTCTCAACGCCGCGCTGGAGATCGCCCAGCCCACCCTAACACCTCTGAGGACAGCCCACGCATGAGCGCCGCCGCACCCGCCATCTCCGTCTCCGGACAGTCGTCCCGCACTGAACAAGAGAACACGTACCTCAACGTTTCGCATAGCCTGAAAAGCTGGCTGTTGACACAGGACCACAAACGCATCGCCCTCCTCTATCTCATCGGAGTGACGTTCTTCTTCGCCATCGGTGGCCTGCTCGCCTTCGCTCTGCGGCTCGAACTGCTGACGCCAAAGTCGGACCTGATGGCGATGGATACCTACAACAAGGTCTTTACGATGCACGGTATCGTAATGGTCTTCTTCGTGTTGATCCCGGCCGTCCCCGCCGTCCTCGGCAACTTCCTGATCCCGATGATGCTCGGCGCGCGCGATCTGGCATTTCCAAAGCTGAACCTGCTGAGCTGGTACTGCTTCGTTGTCGGCGGCCTGCTGCTGCTCTACACCGTCATCGCTGGCGGGGTCGATACCGGCTGGACCTTCACGACGCCGCTCTCCACGCGCTTCGTCAACACCAACGTCATCTCCGCGGGGCTTGCAGCATTTATTGCCGGGTTCTCGTCGATCTTTACCGGGCTCAACTTCATTGTGACCATCCATCGCATGCGTGCGCCGGGACTTACATGGTTCCGTCTGCCGCTCTTTGTGTGGTCGCACTACGCCGCGTCGATCATCATGGTGCTTGGGACGCCCGTCGTCGCCATCACCATCGTGCTGGTGGCCATTGAGCGGCTGATGGGCATCGGCATCTTCGACCCCGCCATTGGAGGCGACCCGCTGCTGTTCCAGCATCTCTTCTGGTTCTATTCGCACCCTGCGGTGTATGTAATGGTGCTGCCTTCGATGGGGGTCATCTCGGAGATCATCGCCTGCTTCTCGCGCAAGCGGGTCTTCGGCTACTCGGCCGTGGCGTTCTCCTCCGTTGCGATCGCCATCTTCGGCTTCTTCGTCTGGGCGCACCATATGTTCATCATGGGCATTTCCAACTATGCCGCTCTGGTCTTCTCTCTGTTGACCATGCTCGTCGCCGTACCCTCGGCCATCAAGGTCTTCAACTGGTCTTCGACCCTCTATAAGGGGTCGATCAGCTTCTCCGCTCCGATGATCTATGCCTTCTGCTTCCTGGGGCTCTTCATCATCGGAGGCTGCACAGGCGTCTTCCTTGGTTCGCTTGGCATGGACGTGCACCTGACGGAGACCTACTTCATCGTGGCGCACTTCCACTTCGTCATGGTCGGCTCCGTCATCATGGGCTACCTCGGCGGACTCCACTTCTGGTGGCCGAAGATCACTGGCCGCATGTATCCCGAAGCCCCGGCGAAGCTGGCTGCGGCCACCATCTTCATCGGCTTCTTCTTCACCTTCGGGCCGCAGTTCATTCTTGGCTATCTCGGCATGCCGCGCCGCTATGCCATGTATCCGCCGGAGTGGCAGGTGCTCAATGTCATGTCCACGGCAGGCGCGAGCGTGATGGGACTCGGCTATCTGCTCACGATCGTCTATCTGTGCTGGTCGCTCTACTCCGGCCCTGTCGCCGGCCCCAACCCGTGGCGCGCCTACGGGCTGGAGTGGCAGACCGCCTCGCCGCCGCCAACGGAGAACTTCGCCGCGATCCCCGTTGTCACCCAGGAGGCCTACGACTACGCATCGATGGACGCGCCGGAGGGGCAATCCACCGCCGCTTAAGAAGCGTGGAGCGCCCATTCATACGGCGGCATGATCGATACTTGCAGGCTGAAGAATCGTTATTCTTCTTCATGCCTATCTGTAAAATTTGTCATTCTGAGGCGAGGCGAAGAATCTCAGTAGTTCGCAGCGCTGCCAGGTCATCGCGCATCCAAGAGATTCTTCGGCGTTGCCTCAGAATGACGGTTTCGAATTGATTCAACGTCGCTGACAAACTTACGGACGCTGGTTGAGCGCGTTGTTCTGGATAGCGACCGATGCGGGAGTGACGACGGGCGCGGCCGCTCCTACGATCTGGGTGATCATGCCCGTGCCTGCGCGCGCGGTTCCCAGGTTGGCTACCCACACGTTGCCGGACTTGTCGATGGCGACACGAAAGGGATTGGCCAGCATGTCGCTGCCGTAGCCCGAGCCTCCGGACTGCGCGCGGCCGGTGCTGAGGAACTCCGAGACGCTGCCGTTGCCGGAGTTGGCGAGCCAGACGTTGCCCAGACCATCGATGGCAAGATCAACCGGCGAGCTGAGTCCGGCACCGGAGTAGGGCGAACCGGCGACCGCCGTGCCATTGGAGGTGAGGTGCGTCAGGCTGCTTGAGTTCAGGTTGGCCACCCATGCGCCGCCGACCGAGTCGACCGCGAGGCCAAAGGGGCCGCTGAGTCCGGCACCGGTATAGGGCGAGCCCGGAAGCGGCGTGCCGTTGTTCGCCAGCACCTCCACAGAGTTGCCTGCGTTGTCGGCGATCCAGATTGCGCCCGAGGTATCGAGTGCGATGGCCGCCGCTCCTGCCGAGCCGCCGGTATTGAATCCTCCGGCCGGCGAGATGGGCGAGCCGCTGGCGTTCAGCTTGGTGATCGTCGCCAGATTGTTGCCCATCCACACGCTGCCGTAGCCGTCGAAGGCGATGGGCCCGGGGCCCGTCATGCCGCCACCGGTAAAGGGATTGGACGCGCCGCGCCCGCCGGAGCTGGTGAGCTTGAGCACGTTCGAGTAAACGGTACTGGTGATCCAGGGGCCGTCGTAGGGGTCGATGGCAACACGGTTATACGTCACGCCGCTCTGCGGAAACGACGAGACCGCGCCCGAGGTGTAGAGCACGCTTACGGTGCTGGAGCTTGCATTTCCCGAGCCCTGCGCCACGACCCAGGCGTTGCCCTGCGAGTCGATGGCGAGGTCGGTGGGCTGCGTAAAGGCAGGTGACATGTAGTCGACAGCAATCGTCCAGTCGGCAGGAGGATAGGCCAGCAGCGGGGTAAAGGTTCCGACGCTGGCTGCCATGTTGTACAGCGTGTTGACATTGTTGCCGGGGGAACGCGCAATGTTGAGCGCGGCGCCCAACGTGTCGAACGGCGCATGTCCGCCGGAGGGCGTGGCGGCGGAGAATAGGCGTCCGCAACCCGCCGTCGGGGATGTGCTTCCGTTGGAGTTGACGCACGCGGCGAGGATCGCGCCCAGCGTGTTGATCTGCCCCGTGTTGATCAGCGCGGTGGCTGGCGCATTGATACCTGCCTTGCCGGTGTGGATGTCGACCAGCATCTGCGCCGTGTTGAAGGCGTTGTTCAATCCGCCGACGTTGGCCGCGCTGGTGCCGATGTGGGCGTAGTCCAGCATGAAAGGCGACATGGACCAGACCGCCGCGACGGTCGTCAGCTCGTTGATGACGAAGAAGCTGGAGGGGGTAAGATCGCCGCAGTATCCGAGCAGCCCCATCAGCCCCAGCGCCGCATTGTTGGTTCCGGCGGCCATGCCCGGGTTGCCGCCCGTGATCACCAGATAGACCGGCGTCGACGACGACGGACAGCTATAGGCCCCCGTAAAACTGAACCTTCCGTTGCTGTCGGAGGTGACGGAGCGGTTGAACAGCGCCGCCGAGGCCGCTCCATAGCCGTTGGTGCTCGGGGCGTAGAGCTGCAGCGTCGCGTTGGCGATGGGCTGGCCGCCTCCCATCACCTGTCCGCCAAACTGCTGGCCTGTGGTGGCAGTGGAAGGAGCAGTGCCGGAGAGACTGCATCCCGTGGCGGCAAGCACTACAAGGGTTGCGGCTGCGGCCGTCAGTAAGGACGACTTGCCCCAGGACAACCGGCGATTGAGTTTCAGCAAAGGAAGGCTCCCGTCGGCGGGCCCTGCGAAAAGGCTCTGCCGAGCACTATCACACAGATTTAATGGCAGTCCCGTTTTGGCAACAATGACTCCTAAGTTGCAGGATTTCGGTAGCATTGATCCTGTGCAGACCGTTGACGTTGTTGTACTTGGCGCAGGTGCCGCGGGCCTGATGGCCGCCATCGAGGCAGGCCGCCGCGGCCGCCGCACAGTCGTCCTCGATCACGCCGAACGAATCGGCAAAAAGATACTGATCTCCGGCGGCGGGCGGTGCAACTTCACCAACGTCAACGCGCGTGCGGAGAACTTCCTCTCCCGGAACCCGCACTTCGCCAAGTCGGCGCTGGCACGGTTTACTCCGGCCGGCATCATCGCACTGGTGGAGAAGCACCGCATCCCCTACCACGAGAAGACGCTGGGCCAGCTCTTCTGCGACCGCTCCGCGCAGGAGATCGTGACCATGCTGCAACGCGAGTCGGACGACGCAGGGGTACGCATCCTCAGCAGCACAACCATCCACGCTGTAAAGCAGGCTGCGGATGGCGGCAACCATCGCTTCATGGTCGAGACGAGCGCCGGGGCCTTTCGCTGTGCCTCCGTCGTGGTCGCGACAGGAGGGCTGTCGATCCCGAAGATGGGCGCAACCGACTTCGGCTATCGGCTGGCCGAACAGTTCGGCCTCGGCATCGAACCATGCCGTCCGGCGCTGGTGCCGCTGGTCTTCGCGGAGCAGGAGCGCGAGCGCTGGTGCGACCTCTCCGGGGTCTCGACCGAGGTGATTGCGGCCGCCGAAGTTTCCGCTTCCACGGCGAAGCTCACGGGAAGCAGACGCGCCGTCGCCTTCCGCGAGAAGATGCTGATTACGCATCGCGGACTGAGTGGCCCGGCGATCTTACAGGCCTCGTCGTACTGGCTGCCCGGCCTGTCGATGGAGATGGACCTCGCCCCCGGCACAAACCTTACCGCTCCTCTGTTTGCGAAGAACGCGCGGCGCGATGCCGCGTCGCTGCTGGCGCCGTTGCGCGCGGCGCTCCCGGCGCGGCTGGCTGAGCGCTGGCTTGCCGTGCAGCCTCCTCAAGGCTGGACGAACGCCGCGCTGGAGAAATTTGAGCGCAGCCTGCACGCATGGCGCATCGCTCCCGCAGGCACCGAGGGTTATTTGAAGGCCGAGGTGACTGCCGGAGGCGTGAGCACGGACGAGCTCCACGCCGCAACGATGGAGAGCCGCAAGGTCGCAGGGCTGTACTTCATCGGCGAGGTCGTCGACGTGACAGGCTGGCTCGGCGGATACAACTTCCAATGGGCCTGGGCCTCAGGCGCGGCCGCCGGGCGGTCGGCATAGAAGCAATGAGACAGGGGCCCGTCCATTCGCATCAATTGGCGGAAGCCGTTGCCACAGCCACGAACGAGTCCGCGCAGCCGTAGTACATCCACCACCTGCCGTGGAAGACGGCCAGACCCTCGGCGAAGGTTGTGCCCGCGGCGTACTGCCCGCTCCGCTCGAACTGCCGCTCGGGCTTGAAGACCGGACGCTCGGTCCGCGCGATGAGCTTCGCGGGATCGTTCGCGTCGAAGAGCGCCTCCTGCACGCTGTAGGCCCCGGCGGCAAGCGACTTGTCGCGCGTATCGCCGGTGGCGTTCTTTGCGTTGTACAAGAGAACGATGCCGTGTTCCGTGACGATCGCAGGGGGGCCAGTCTCGGGGAAGCCGCTGTCGGAGAGGCCCGGACGCGCTTCGAGCAGGGCAAGCGGCTTACCCGCCGCGTCCTCGACCGGAGTCCAGTGGATCAGGTCGGTCGAGGTTGCGAGGCCTACCTTGATCTCGCCCCAGTACATCCAGTACCTGCCATTGATCTTCGCTGCGACGATGCGGTCGCCTACACGGCGCGTTACGATGCCTGCCGACTTATACAGCAGCGAGTCGTACTTGCCGCCCTTTGCACCCGCGAAGGCCGGGCCGTGCTTGGTCCAGTGCACGAGGTCCTGCGACGTCGCGATACCGACGCTGTAGGCGTTGCGCTTGCGCGACCACTGCGTGTAGGTCAGCACATAAGTTCCGTCCTCCGACTGCACGACGCGCGGATCTTCGACGCCGCCGGGCTGCTCGCGGTCGGCCTGCGCGTCTTTGTCCGGGTAGAAGACCGGCGTCGCCATGCGCTCGAAGTGCACGCCGTCGGCACTGCTCGCCAGCCCCAGCCGCGAGACGTGCATGCCGATCTGCATCTCGCCGGAGTCGTCCTCGGCGCGGTAGAGAACATAAATTTTGCCGTCGCGCACGATCGCCGCAGGATTGAAGGTGTGCAGCGCCTCCCAGTGCACCGGCCTGCCACTCACGGGGTCGGTGAAGACAGAATCCTTGATGGGCGCGATCACCGGCGCGTCGGAGGCGCGCGTCCACGGGCCGATGACCCACGTGTCCTGCTGCGCGTGCATGGGAACTGCGGCGGTGAATGCCAAGGTGCCGACTGCGAGCGAAAGAAGACGCCTCATCCTGCCTCCCTGATGCAACTTGAATCATAATGCTGTGACGCTGCACGGTGCTTTTTAGCAGAAATGGATCTGGGGCACCTGGTAATCGCAAAGCGTGACCCCTTGGTTTGTCATTCCGTAACGAAGTGAAGGAATCTGCTTCTTACCTGTGTCCGCAAGGAAAACAGCAGATCCCTCCGCTTCGCTGCGGGATGACAAAATAGAGAGCGTTGCGGAACAACGAATCGGAGTGCACAGCGTGGCTTCTCTTCATGCGGCCCTTTGTTTGCCATTCGCAACCCTTTGTTTGTCATTTTCAGCCCCTTGTTTGTCATCCCGTAGCGCAGCCTTTTTTGTCATTCCGTAGCGCAGCCTTTGTTTGTCATGCTGGCGTTGATTGAGGAAACGAATCCGGCGTGGGAGGACTTGTCGGCAGGTTGGTAGCGAGCAGCAGATCCCTCCGCTTCGCTACGGGATGACAAAATAGAGAGCGTTGCGGAATAGCAAATCGAAGTGCACGGCGTGGCTTCTCTTTTGTACAGCCCTTTGTTGTCATCTTATGCAGCCTTTTGTTTGTCATTCCGCAGCGCAGCAGAGGAATCTGCTTTTCAACTCTGCCCGCACCGCACTCATGCGTGCGCGAGGCACTCTATTTTGGCGATAATAGACCTATGTCCAAGCGTGAATTTCAGACAGAAGTCTCCCAACTGCTCCAACTGATCGTCCACTCGCTTTACTCGCACCCCGAGATATTCTTGCGCGAACTGATCTCGAACTCCTCCGACGCACTCGACAAGCTGCGTCACCTGACGCTCGTCGAAGACAAGTACAAGGCGCTCGCCGGCAACGGCATCGACTCGCCGCGCATCGACCTCGAGCTCGATGAAGCGGCGAAGACGCTCACCCTCTCCGACACCGGCATTGGCATGAACGAGGAGGACCTGGTCTCGCACCTCGGCACCATCGCCCGCTCGGGGACGAAGAACTTTCTCGCGCAGCTCTCCGGCGACGCAAAGAAGGACTCCAACCTGATTGGGCAGTTCGGCGTCGGCTTCTACTCCGTCTTCATGGTCGCCGACAAGGTCGAGGTCGTCTCGCGCAAAGCCGGGGAAGACAAAACATTCAAGTGGACCTCCGACGGCAAGACCGGCTTCGACATCGAAGAGGTGACAGGCGACGCTGCGCGCAAGAGCGCTGGCACCAGCGTGCTCATTCACTTCAACGACGAAGGGGCGCAGTACGCCAACGGCTGGCGCCTCACCGAGATCGTCAAGAAGTACTCCAACCACATCGCCTTCCCCATCTTCCTCACCTATGACAAGAGCGAGTGGAACGGCGAGAAGAAGGAGTCCATCAAGACGCGCACCACCGAGCAGGTCAACGCCGCCAGCGCCATGTGGCAGCGCTCCAAGAGCGAGCTGAAGGACGAGGATTACACCGGGTTCTACAAGTCCATTACCGGCGACTGGGAGGACCCGCTCTTCTGGTTCCACACCCGCGCCGAGGGCACGCTCGAATACACGACGCTCTTCTACGTGCCGTCGAAGGCGCCGCTCGACCTCTACCAGGCCGACTACAAGGGCGGTGTCAAGCTCTACGTCAAGCGCGTCTTCATCATGGACGACTCCAAGGAGCTGCTGCCGCAATACCTGCGCTTCGTGCGCGGCGTCATCGACTCCGAGGACCTTCCGCTCAACGTCTCGCGCGAAATTTTGCAACAGAACAAAGTCCTCACCAGCATCAAGACCGCAAGCGTGAAGAAGATCCTCTCCGAGCTGAAGACCATCGCCGCCAACGACCCGGAGAAGTACGCGAAGTTCATCGCCGAGTACAACCGCCCGTTGAAGGAAGGTCTCTACGGCGACTACGCCAACCGCGAGACGCTGCTGGACCTCGTGCGCTTCAAGTCGACGAAGGTGGACGGCCTGACCTCGCTCACCGATGTAAAGTCGCGCATGAAGCCGGACCAGAAGGCGATCTACACCATCACCGGCGGCAGCGAGAGCATGCTGCGCAACTCGCCGCTGCTTGAGATCTACAAGAAGAAGGACATCGAAGTCCTGCTCCTCGACGACGACATCGACGAGATCGTCTTCTCGACCGTGCCGAAGTACGGCGACATCGACCTGAAGGCCGTCAACAAGGGCGCGGCCGGCGACGACCTGAAGGACGAGACCACTCCAGAGCTGACCGAAGAGCTGAAGCCGCTGCTCGAAAAGATCAAGGCCACGCTGGGCGATGCGGTGAAAGAGGTGCGTGCATCCTCACGCCTCGCCGACAGCCCTTCGGTGATCGTCTCCGACGAAGACGAGCCTTCAGCCCGCATGAGGCAGATGATGCGCGCGATGGGTCAGAAGGAGATGCCCGAGCCCGAACCCACGCTCGAGATCAACCCCGGCCACGAGATCGTCAAAAAGCTGCTCGCCGATCCCGGCAACGCCAAGGTGGAGGACGCCGCATGGCTGCTCTTCGACCAGGCGCTGCTGCTCGAAGGCGTGCCGCTGAAGGACCCGGCCACGTTTGTGCAGCGGCTCAACCGCGTGCTCAACCAGTCGATCTAACAGCGTTTGGATGGCTTTCCCGTCATCTTTGCCATCCTGAGCGGCGCAGCGTAGCGTACCCCCAAAGATTTGTCATCCTGAGCGGAGGGTTCGCGCTTTTGCGAACCCGCAGTCGAAGGACCTGCATTTCTTTTTGTGCTGGAAGGTGTTCGACAGGGGGAGTGCAAATGCAGGTCCTTCGACTTCGCGGCTGCGCCGCTTCGCTCAGGAAGACAAGTTTGTGAAGTGTTGCTGCAGCCGCGCTCAGGATGACAAATCAATAGTGGAGTCGCGCAGCGCGCTTCACGATCTCACCTCCCGGGCGATACAGTGGTAGACGCAAATCCACAAGGGAGATCGAGAGAGATGGCGGAGAACAAGGGCTGGTCGCGTCGTGACGTGCTCAAGGGTACAGGCATGTTGTCGGCGGCAATGATAACCGGGTTGGAGGCATCGGCGGAGCCGGCGAAGAGCGCGAAGGCCGCGTCAGGCGCGCTGAAAGCGGGGCAGATCCTCTCCGGGCACGATCTGCCGTTTACCGACGGCGACTTCACCGACAATCTCTTCACGCGCATCGGCAT
>JAFDVV010000023.1 GCA_018268775.1 Acidobacteriota bacterium
TTTATCTGGATCAGCGTATAGGGCTGGTGGTCGGGGTCGGGAGCGATGGATTCGATGGTCCCCACCGGAAGCCCGCGTGGATAGATCTGGTCGCCGCCCGAGGTGAGCACCTGCTCGCCCGGCTTGATGCGCGCGTCGGGAGTGAGGTTGTTGATGACGATATGACCTGTCGCCGTGCCGTGCAGGATGGCGCGCGTCCGCGTAGAAGCCAGAAGCACGCCAGCGCCGGAGCTCTGGTCGTTGATGACCAGTACCTGCGAAGTATTCGAGAGCACCTCGCGCAGCTTCCCAACGATGCCATCGGGGGTCATCACGGCCTGGTCGACCTTGAGCCCGTCGTTCGATCCCTTGTCGATGTAGAGTACGCGCGACTGGTCGGTGCCGCTGGTGCCGATCACCTGCGCGGCGACAGTAGAGGCAACGTAATGTTGCTGAAACTTCAGCAGTTCCTGCAGGCGGCGGCCCTGCATGGCGTCTTCGGCAAACTCCGCCTGCTCCAGACGCAACCGTGCAACTTCATCCTTCAAGTCGCGGTTCTGCTGGCGGGTGTTTCTTAGATCGACATAGTTCGACCATCCATAACGGACGTTGTGCCCGATCGCGTGAAAGAACCGCTCAAAAGGCGTGACCGCCCCGACGACCCACGAACGCAGAAGCGTCACCTGCCGGCTGTCCGGAGCACCCGATTCCACCGGCCGGCGCACCTGGATCGCAAGGCCGATCGTCTGCGCCAGCAGCACGACCACCAGCACCAGGACGTTCTTGAATCGTATGAAGAAGGATTCCATGCGCTTCCATCACTATTATCCCGCGATTGTGCCCGCCGCGCCGAGTTGGCGGTATTGGTGCATCTCCCCCCAAAAAGCGGGTGAGACGTGCCTCCGCCAAACATCGTGCATCACAAAACACGCGGGAGGGGAACATCATCCCCTCCCGTCAGACGATACACGCAGGCATACTGTCGGGCGTACCCGCAGACACCTTCAAGTTATTTGTCCGTAAAGAGCAGCGGCGTGAAGTTGACGAGATTGTCTCGCCACACCTGCCAGGTGTGTCTTCCCGGTGTTTCGATTGCAGTTACGGGCATGTCTTTGGTCTTCAGCCAGGCGGCGAACTGACGGTTTGCGGGCATCAGGTCGTCATCCACGCCACACGCAATCCACAACAGCTTGAGGTCTGCCGCTTTTGGGTTGAGCGCATCGAGCCCACTGGCCGCGGCCTCCGCATTGATGGCGGCGCTGAAGCCGCCGATATAGGCGAACTTATCGGTATGCGTGAGACCGGTCGTCAGCGACTCCAGGCCGCCCATCGAAAGACCGGCGATGGCCCGGTCTTCGCGCTTGCGCGAGATGTTGTACTCCGCCTCGACCCGCGGCATGACCTCGGTCAACAGCGCCTTCTGAAACAGCGTGACGTTGTTGGCGATGGCTGCACGGTTGGCCCAGACATTGTGGCCCCGCACGAACGACATGTCACCGTAGCCAAGCGGCATCACCACAACCATCGGCTTGATCTTGCCCTGCGCCAGCAGGTTGTCGAGGATCATGTGCGCCTGTCCCACGGCGGTCCAGCCTGAGGCATCGTCGCTCCAGCCGTGCAGAAGGTACAGCACCGGGTAGGGCTTCTTTGCCTTCGCGTCGTAGCTGGGGGGCGTATAGACGTAGTAGTCGCTCTGGTTGTTCTCGAGGCCAAGCACGGTCGCCGTATTGTAGGTGTGATGATGCACCACGCCGTGCGGGACATTTGTCACGTCCCACATCTGCGGGCGGTCGCCGGGCACCTCAATCAGGTTGGAGATGGCAGTGAGGCTTGGCGCGAAGCGTGGGTTCGACGTGTCGAGGCGCGAAGTCCCGTCGACGCTGAAGTGATACGCGTAGATCTCGGGGGCCATCGGCCCGGTCGTTACGGACCATACCCCTGCGTCGTCTTTCGTCATCGGAGTGGGCTTGCCGGCAACGTCGATGACAACCGCCATGCTCGTCGCAAGCGGGTCGCGATAGCGGAAGGTAATGGTGCGATCGGGGTTGACCTCGACCGAGCGGACAGGGGCCGGCGGAGGAGCCTGAGCTGTTACCGCCTGCGTTGCACTGAAGAGAGAAAGGGCTATCGATATCTGCGCGAGCATGTTTTTCATACGTGAAAAGTTTAGCGTAGACCGTGCGGCGATTGATGGGTGTTCGTCCCCAAAACAGCATTGGATCGTCAAGGCAGAGCATAATATGACAATGGCTCTTCGCTCCGGCTTCGTTTCCATTATTGGCCGCCCCAACGCGGGCAAATCCACGCTGCTCAACGCCCTGCTGGGCCAGAAGCTCGCAATCGTTACGCACAAGCCGCAGACGACGCGCACGCGCATCCATGGCGTACTGGAAGTCCCGCTGCGCAAGAAGACGAAGACCGACCCCGGACGCTCCGCCGCTCAGGTTGTGCTGGTGGACACGCCCGGTGTGCACAAGCCCACCTCGCAGCTCGACCGTCGCATGATGCAGGAGGTACACGACGCGCTGGAGTCTCGCGACCTCGTACTGTTCATCGTGGACGCCACGCATCGCCTGCCACGCGAGGGCGACGCCGAAAATAAATCGCCAGCGGCGGCAAAGCGAAAGCTTTCCGCTGGTGAAGACGACTTCGCGCTGTCGCTGGTGAAGAAGCTCAACTGCCCGGTGATCCTCGCGCTCAACAAGATCGACGCCGTACCCAAAGCCGAACTTCTACCGCTGATCGCGCACTGGAGCAGTCTTCACAGCTTCGCCGAGGTGATTCCCATCTCCGCTCGCAAAAAACAAGGGCTGGAACTGCTGCTCGACAAGGTCGTCGCGCAATTGAAAGAGGGGCAGCGCTACTTCCCCAAACATCAACTCACCGACCAGCCGGAGCGGTTTCTCGTTGCGGAGATCATCCGCGAAAAGATACTTCTGCTGACCGGCGAAGAGGTCCCCTACGCGACGGCTGTCGTCATCGAGAAGTATGAAGAGCCTGCTTCGCAGAAGAAGACCCGGGACGGCAAGCTGCCTGTGACGAAGATCGCCGCCGCAATCTACTGCGAGCGCGCCGGGCAGAAGGCCATCCTGATCGGCAAAAGCGGTGAGATGCTCAAGCGGATCGGCACGGCGGCGCGCAAGGAA
This sequence comes from Acidobacteriota bacterium, assembly GCA_018268775.1. GTDB lineage: Bacteria > Acidobacteriota > Terriglobia > Terriglobales > Acidobacteriaceae > Edaphobacter. Next base: position 3,126 of record JAFDVV010000023.1, read on the forward strand.
GTCGAGCCGCTGCTTGGCACGCGCGTCTTCCTCGAGCTCTTCGTGAAGGTGCACGAGGACTGGCGCAGCTCGCACAGCTTCGTCGAAGACCTCGACTGGCGGAGACAGCTTGAAGAGATCGCGTCCAGACAATCGGACAAATAGCCGACTGTTGGCACGCGCTTTCTTCATCATGCTTTAATGGCTTGCAAGATCGCACTTTCCGAAACAACTTATGGGAGCAAATGCGTTGAATACCGATGATCTGACCCAGACCAGCCGCCGCACCTTTCTCCGCACCTCGGCGATGGCCGCGGGAGCGCTTGCACTGGACGCGTCCAGCCACGCTCAACCTGCGGTGGCACCAGCGAAACACAAGCCCATGGCGATGGGCCTGCTGATTCACCCGTCGCCTTCCGTGGAAGCTGCGATTGCCGTCGTCAAGAAACTCGGCATCCCAACCTGCTTCCTGTCGCTGGACGCATATATCGGCAAGTACACACCGGCGCTCGCGACCCAGATGCGCGACACGCTCGACAAGTACCAGATCGTCGCGACGACCGCCGAGGTTGTCCGCCCCGAGCCGTTGAAGTGGAACTTCGTCGAGGGGCCGTCGACGATCGGCATCGTCCCGCGCGCCTACCGCGCCGCGCGCATGGACGCGCTGAAGCAGACATCGGACTTCGCGAAGCTGCTGGGTATCGGCCAGATTCAGACGCACTGCGGCTTCATCCCGGAAGATCCCAAGGACCCGCTCTACGAAGAGACGGTATTGGCCATTCGCCAACTCACCGAACACTGCGCAGGCAACGGGCAGAGCTTTTTGATGGAGACGGGCCAGGAGACGCCGACGACGATGCTGCGCGTCATCAAGGACGTCGACCGTCCGTCGCTGGGCGTAGGACTCGATACCGCCAACCTGATCCTTTACGGCAAGGCGAACCCCGTCGATGCCCTCAAGATACTTGGCCCATACGTTCGCGCGATGCACGCAAAGGACGGCAAGTGGCCTACGAACCCCTATGAGCTTGGCAAAGAAGTCCTGATCGGTAAGGGCGATGTGGACTTCACAAAGGTGCTGAGCGGTCTGCACGCGGTGGGCTTCAAGGGCGCCGTCACGATCGAACGCGAGACCTCGGGCCCGCAGCAGATCGAGGATGTACGGCAGGAGAAGGTCTATCTCGAGAACATCCTCGCAAAGATCGGCGCCTAGCGCCGCACCCAACAGCATTCAGCAAGGAGAAGCAACATGGATCGTCGCAGTTTTGTGCAGGGCGCCGCAGGCGCGGTGGGACTCATGATCGTCAAGCCGGAGACTGCCTTTGGGTACGCCGCGAACTCTCGCGTGCGCTGGGGGCTGCTGGGCTGCGGCCGCCGCGGCAGCGCCGTTGCAACATCGTTCGCAAAGAATGCCGGGGTGGAGATCACCGCGCTCGCCGACATCTTTCCCGACCAGCTTGCGAAGGGCAAGAAGCGCTTCGACGCGATCAACGCGTCGCTGGGACTTCCCTCAATCGACGAGAAGCGGATGTTCCACGGCCCAGACGCCTACAAGGCGATCGCGGCGTGCGCCGATGTCGATGCCGTGCAGATTTCCACTCCTCCCTTCTTTCACGTGGAGCATCTCGATGGCGTCGTCTCCGCCAGGAAACACGCTTACTGCGAAAAGCCCGTCGGCGTCGACATTCCGCAGACGCGCCGCGCGCTTGAGATTGGAAAGAAACACGACGGCAAGGTAAGCATGGCCGTCGGTTTCCAGATCCGCTCCGCCCCGCCGTTCGTCGAGCTGGTGCGCCGCATCCACGAGGGGCAGATCGGCCAGATGGCGCAGATCGCCGCCTACTACAACGCGCCACCCGCGGCTTCGTACAACGGGCCAGTCAAGTCGCAGGATGAGTTCCGGCTGCGCAACTGGCTGCACTACCGCAACCTCTCCGGCGATATTCTGCTTGAGCAGAACATTCACGTCATCGACGTCTGCAACTGGGTGATGCAGACGCACCCGGTAAGCGCCTATGCGAAGGCCAGCCGCAAGGTGATGAAGGTCGACGGCGACATCAACGACAACTACGAGGTGATCTTCACGTATCCCGGCGACGTCCAGATGAGCTTCACCTCGACGCAGTTCAACAAGAACAACTTCTTCGACGTCTCCGAACACTTCTTCGGCAGCGAGGGTCTGGCCGAGGCTCCCTACAGCGGCGCTCTGCGCATTCTCGGCGACAAGCCCTGGGCCTGGGCCGGCAGCGAGACCGCAGCCAAGGGCCAGTTCGCCGCCAACGGCGACTTCAACGACAATCTGGCCCAGGCCGACCCGATGAAGGACAAGGGCTTCGTCGAGAGCATCACCAGCGGCAAGTTCCACAACCAGATCGAGGCCGGAGTCCAGACGGCGCGGAGCTGCATCATGGGGCGCAAGTCCGCCGAGCTTGGCCGCACCGTGACCTGGCAGGAGATCGAGGCCGACAACGAAGAGTACAAGCTGGGCATGAATCTGGCGCAGTTCGCCTGAATTGTATAGAAACCAATGGAAAGAGCCGGCAGAACATTCTGCCGGCTCTTTCGCTTACACACTTATCCCTCAGTAGCCGAGGTGGTGCAGGTAGAACACTACTGCCGAGGCCAGCAGGCAGTAGATCCCAAACAAATACCACCGGCCCTGCTCGAGCCACGCACTGAGCCAGCGCAGTGCAATCAGACCCGCGACGAACGCGAACACGGCACCCAGCAGACTGACGGCAACACTCCCCCCAAGGTCGATAGGCGCGCCCGCGGCTGCGGCCTCGTGCGAAGCCTTCAGCAGGCGAAGCGCCTCGCGCGCCACAACCGGCGGCGTGAGAATGACAGCCAGGGCAAAGCTGAATCGCTCCGCCCTGTCCTTGCTCGCGCCGGTAAGAATGCCCGTCGAGATGGTTGCGCCAGAACGAGAGAAGCCCCTAAACGGAAGACACAGCCCCTGTATTGCGCCGATCCAGCCCGCCTGTCGCATGGTGACACTGTTGCCATAGGCTTGCGGCTGTTCCGCACTGCTCTTCTCACGCAGCCCAGCAATGAAGATCAGAAGCCCTGCGGCAAGCAGCGCAGGAGCGATCAGATCGAGACGTCCGAAGAGATCTTCGATCTCAGCCTTAGGCAAACCATGGAACATCGTCTTTTCCACGCCCGCCTTGACGATGACGCCGATCACCCCCGTCAATAACGTCGCCCAGATGGCGCGGATGGCGAAGCGCTTGAAGGCATCGGAGCTGGAAAAAAAAGACCGCTTCCACTGCTTCCAGAAGTAGGCGATGACGGCAAACATGGTGCCGGTATGCAACATCACCAGCAACAGCGTCATCCGTGGGTCGGAGGGATCCAGGCCGCCGTAGTGCTTTTGAAAGATTTTTTCCGCGACGATGACGTGGGCAGAGCTCGACACCGGCAGGAGCTCTGCGAGGCCTTGCACGATGGCAAGAACAATGACCTGAAAGATCGGCATAACTTCAATGCTACATGTTCATTCCTGAAGACAACGTGAAGATCAGAAGAGTGCCTTCTCAAATACCGCCGATATCTTCGTCTGCGTATACCCCTCGCGCAGATAGAAGCGGTGGGCGCGCTCGCGCGTCATCCGCGAGGTGACGCGGATGACGTCGACCCCCTGCTGTCTGGCCCAGTTCTCCGCCTCGGCGCACAGGCGGCTGCCCAGTCCGAGCGACCGCGCGCCGTCCTTCACCACCAGACCCGTAATCATCACATAAGAAGGCTTGTGTATGTGGCGCACAACCTCAGCTTGGATCCAGCCGGCGACCTCTGCGCCACGGCATACCACCAGAATTGTGTGCCCCTTGCACAGTGGGAGGACCTGCCGCAGCCGCCGTTCCATCTCTGCCGTCGAGGTTGAGTGGCTCAACTGTCCGCTCAGCTCCGCCACCGCGGCCGCATCGTGAAGCGCAACCTCGCGCACGGTGACTGCGCCCTGCTCAGTCGCGGTCGTTGCCATAGATCGCAATCCCCTGCTGGACTTTGTATGCAATGCTCGCAGCGCGCGCCGTGTAGTCCGACTGCGGATACTTCGCCTTCATCTGTTCGGCAAGCGCCTGTGTCTTTGCTGCCGCGGCCTCGGCCTTCTTGCGGTTCTCTTCGACGGTGTACATCGTCACCGTCACGCCCGCGCGATACGTCGCGTTGTAGAGGGCCTGCGCTGCGCGCGGGCCGTCGGGATACTGCGCCGCATACTTCTCGTAGTAGCCTGCCTCCTGTTCAGGGCACTTCGGAAGGCCCTGCCAATCGCCACACAGCTTCACGTCGATCAGGTCGTAAGCAGCCATCGCCGCGTACTTCGTCCCCGGATAGTCCTTGATCACCCTCTTCATCTGACCGTCGAAGATGCGTGGCCGCAGCACTGGGTCTTGCTCCTTCGCCGAAGGCAGCGAGCTGATATCGGCCTTTGCCAGTTGCCAGCGAATGTCCGCCGAGCGCCACGCGGCCTCCGGTGCAAGCGAAGATTGCGGGAAGTATTCGGCCACGCGGCGGTAGAGCAGGTGCGCCGCCATGGCGGCGCCCTTTGGCGCATTCGGACGCGAGGCCGCGTCTTCGAGGTTCGCCGCCGCGCCATACAGAATCTGGTCGCCGCCTGGAGTTGCAGCGGTGACAACGCCCTTGTCGCGTATCCACCCCGACGCCGGTTGCGGGGCCGACTCGTCGCCAAACTCCGGCTTGTCCTCCTGGTCGTCCTCAACATCGGTGTTGGCGAAGACCTTCACCCACGGCGCGCTACGTTCCACGATGACGACCTCGTGGCCAGGAGTTACCAGCGAGACCTTCTGCGACTCAGGGTCGGCGCCGACATAGACCACCGCCTCGTGCAGAACGGTAGCCCGTGCGGCGCGGTCATAACCTGCCGTCTTGTCTTTCGATTTTTGCGCCCAGGTGACAGAACACAACATCACCACAACCGCACCAACAAGCCATCGCAACCGATCAATTCGCATAGACGAGATATTAGACGCGCCGGGCCGTTACTGCGAGAGCAGAAGCTTCAGGCTGGCTGTTCCGTCGCCAACTCTGCCTCCAGGCGTTCACGCAACGAGGGCTCGAGGTTGCCCCCGCTCAGAATGACCGCGACCTTGTTCGCTTTGGGTAGTTCATGAGCGTGGAACAAGGCAGCCGCCAGTGTAACCGCGCCGCTTGGCTCGGCAACCAGTTTCGTCGCCGCCAGAACCATGCGCAGCGCGGCGAAGATCTCGTCCTCCGTCACCGAGAGGATGCCATCGACATACTTGATGACGTGCGAGAAGTTGAGTACGCCCATGCTCTGTGTGCGCAGGCCGTCGCCTATCGTGCGCGTGGTCTTTTCGGCGGGCCACTCCACCAGCGTCTTCGTGTAGAAGCTCTCCTTCGCGTCCGCCGCAAGCTCCGGCTCGACGCCCCACACCTGAACGGTGGGCTTCGCCAGACCATGTTCGGCGGCGAGCTTCACTCCCGTAGCAACACCGCTCAACAGGCCGCCGCCGCTTACCGGCGCGAGAATCAGATCGACATCGGGAAGCTGCTCCACAATCTCAAGCCCGCAGGTTCCCTGACCGGCAACAATCTCCGGCGCATCGTACGGCGGAATCATCGCGTAGCCGTGCTTCGCCACCAGCTCTTCGGCCTTGAGTCTACGCTCAGAAGATGCCGGGCCAACCTCAACGATCTCCGCCCCCAGCGCGCGCGTCGCGGCCTTCTTCACCTCGGGCGCGTTCGACGGCATTACGATCACCGCCTTCGCACCAAGAGCGCGCGCGGCATAAGCCACGCCCTGCGCATGGTTGCCACTGGAATAGGTGATCACGCCACGCTTCAACGCATAGGGCGATAGCTGCGAGACCATGTTGTATGCCCCGCGCAGCTTGAAGCTGCCGATCGGCTGCTCGCTCTCGGCCTTGATGTACAAGTCGAACGCAGGCTCTGGAATCTTTGCCGTGCGGAGCCTTGCCCGCTCGACACGATAGAGAGGAGTGCGAACGGCAACACCGGCGATGCGTTTTTCTGCCGCCTTGATCTCGTCAAAGGTTACGAATTCGCTCATGGGGTCTCCCGCAACTCCATCATAATTGCTGCCCGGGAGACGCCTCAGAAGACCCGGCCGAGACCGAAGAACCACTTGCGATGGTCGCTGTCGCCGATGCTGATTCCTCCATAAACCGGCCCCAGCAGCGTCTTGACGACGGCAAATGCCGCGCCGTCGTTGGGCAGCGCCGGCGTTTGCGCGTTGCCGCCATACATCTTGCCAATCTCATAGGCCGCACCGATGTAGATTCCGTCGGCGATCACGGGGTTGAGCTTCGCAAGCCGCTGAAGGTATCCAGTCTGGCCGAGGAAGTAGTCGGTCCCGAGAAGCTCGTTGCGCGCATACGCGCTCAACCGGAGCGGCCCTCCCATTGCCAGGCCGGCAAGTCCCAGGTTCGTCGCTCCAAAGCTGGTTCCTCCTTGCCCTGCCGCGAAAAGGATGCCACGCCCGCGCACCGGAATGAAATGCTCCAGGCGGCCGGACATCTGCGAGTAGCCGCCGACCCCGAACGGCTGCGAGGTGTAGTAGTTGTACGTGGCCGACACAAGACTGCCGCGTGACGGAATCATGAAGTCGTTCTGACCGAAGTACTGGAACCGGACCTTCGAGACGAAGGGCACAATGCTGAACTCGTTGCCTACCGGAGTGCCGATCTTTCGGTGCTCACTGAACCACTGAACGTCTTCGCCAACGCGAAGCTCCGTTCGCGCGTTGAAGAGATATCCCAGGTCGACGCCCAAACCATTTCGCCGCTCCTTGTACTGGTCGAGCTGCTGGTCGCCTTGATAGTACGGATTGGTCTGGTGCGAGATATAAGCGTGCGGCGCGACAAATACCTTCGAGCCCGGCTTCACGGGCTTGAACAGTTCGCCGCTCAGGCCGGCAGTCTGCCCCACCGCCCCGTCCAGACGGACCTCTGAGCCCGGGCCCATCAGGTTATAGAACGTCGCGCGAAGGGCCACTCCAAGCTGAATGTCATTGGAGTCGTCCGCGAGAATCGGCATGCTGAAGTTCATGAACGGCGGGCCGTAGTCCTTCGCCACCGCCCTGACCAACAGACCTGTCTTTCCGCCCTTCTCGACGATGTTGTAGTTGATCGTCGAATACAGCCCCGTTCCCTGAAGATCGGCGATGCTCTTTTCAATCTTGCCGGAATCGATCGGTTGCCCTACATACTTTTCAAACTGGGCATCCACCTCTTTCTGCTGCACTCCACTTAGACCAAGCACTTCAATGAACTGCGGCTGCGGCACTCTGGTTCGTCGCCGCGCCTGCCGTTCTGCGAGGTACCTCTCCCAGTCCGCGTCGTTCAACGCATACTTTTCGAGCGCGCTGGACTCCAACTCCGCCGCCTTCTCTCCCACCGGAATGATCTCGCTGCTTCTCGAAAACTCAAGCGCGCCAAACTTGCCGACATCCGACGAGATCACGATGTCCGAATGCTTCAGGCTGTTGACCTCGTTCGCCGCCACCATGATGGAGACGTTGCGGCCCGCCACACCAACCAGCGAGTCCAGCGAACCGGGCTTCGGCGGCCCCACGTCCAAATACGACGAGATGATGACCTCGGCCCCCATCGATCGCGCAACGTCTACCGGCAGGTTGTCCACGGCGGCCCCGTCGGCATAGAGATCGTTGCCAACGCGGACTGGGGCAAACACACCGGGAATCGACATCGTCGAGCGCAGCGCGCGCGGCAGCGGGCCGTCGTCGAAGACATGCGCCTGACCGGTGTTTAGCTCCGTGGCCACGCAACGGAACGGAATCGGCAGGTCGTCGAAGCTCTTCAGGTCCCAGTACGGGAGCATCGTGCGATCGAAGAGCAGGTTGACCGCGGCACCGGAGTTCAGCCCTCCGGGAAGACTGAACCCTCCCTTCAGCCCAAACTGAAGTCTGTTTGCAAAGGCCAGCTTGTCTTCCTTGCGACGATAGCTCAACGACTGGAACGGCACCTGCCCGCTCAGCACTGCGCCCCAGTCGATCCGCTCCACGAAATCGTCGATCTCATCGGGGCTGAGTCCGGAAGCATACAGACCGCCAACCAACCCGCCCATGCTCGTGCCCGAGATGTAATCGACGGGAATGTGGTGCTGCTCCATCCACTTGATCACGCCGATATGCGCGAAGCCCAACGCACCGCCGCCCTCAAAAACCAGCCCAATCTTTTTTCTGCCTTTCGCGCTTATCGGAGGGGGAACCCGATCCGGCGATGCTGCCGTCATCTGCTCATTGGGCGCCACTGCAGCAGGTTGTTGCGATTCGGCGACAAGACCGAACGCCCAAAGAACGACCGCAACCAGAACCGCTTTACGGCGCAGAGGAAAACCTGACATACGCAATACCATCCGCCTCTCGCGTTTACTTCCGTCGCCCGAAAACGTGCCGTTCTGTTTCGGTATTTACTGGGTATTTCGGTGTTTTGACTGAACTTAATCTTACGCCGGCGCCCAGCGTCTTCTTTGCGGGAGTACCCGCGGCGGCACCTGCTCTCAACACGTGAAAGATAGTCGTTCGCTCTTCCGAACCGCTTCAGCAGCAGAGCATCCCATCTGATTGCACACAAACAAGCGAAGATCATTTGACGTCGCGGTGACAACCGCCACGCTCAGGAACGCCTACCGTGTGCCTATCGGGACCAGCTCTTGCGAACTCGATCACCCCCCAAAAGGAGAACCAGCATGACGCAATTCGATACCTTGCTTAGGAAATTTGCGGACCGACGATCGTTTTTGAAGACGGGAATCGCGGCAGGCGCAGCAACCGTAGGGACCGGGCTGTTGGGCGGCGGGACATCCGCCTTGGGCCAGGACAATGATGAGGACCGGGATGATCTCACCAGAGGTGACATCGCCATTCTCAGATTTTTGAACGCTCTCGAGCAGATCGAAGCCGATCTGTGGACTCAATACGCCGAACTTGGAGGAGTCCGGGATCCCACAATCCCAGGCGTGAACGGAGGAAATCCACTCTATGCAGGCGCGCTTCAGATTCTCGACGGCGACATGTCGCAATACGTCACCGATAACACCGATGACGAGATCAGCCATGCCGCCTTTCTCAAGGCGTATCTGGAATCGAAGGGATCCTATGCTGTCGACCTCAGCCCCTTTGCCACCATCCCTGGCAGTACCGCAACCGGATCCAGCGGAAAACTGAGACTCACCAACCTTATGAAACTCACGGTGGATACCAGTTACTGGTCCCGTTATCGCAGCGTCACCAACCCTGACTTCGACCCCAGCGCCACGTTCGCACAGGCAGTTCCCAGCCTGAATGTGGGGCAACATACCGCGATCCCACGAACCGACGCCGACACCGCAGGCAGCTCCCTCAGTTCGGACAACACCAAAAGCATCACCACCCATCTTCAGGCAATCGCCTTCACGGCGGGATTCCATTTTGCGTTCATCGAGCAAGGCGGCACTAGCCTCTATCCAACTCTCGCCCAAAAAGTCACCAACCTCGAAGTCCTGCGTGTACTACTCAGCATTGGCCCAAGCGAGACCATGCACTTTCAAACCTGGCAGGACAAGGCAGGCAACGCCCTCCCATTAACCGATATCGACAATGGCCCCGGTGGAACCGGCGCTACAGTTACCTTTACCACCCTTGCCGATGCACAGGGAGAGACCAACCCCGAATCCCTCAATGGCGACACATTGCAGGCCAACCTGATCATGCCCGAGCCAACCCACTTCCTCAACCGTAGGTTTCCACCAGTCGCGATCATTCGCCCGACGTCTACTAAAAATGGCGGCGCGATGGCCGCTGTCCAAGCCTTTAAAGATGACGGTCTCTTCATCGGCCAAAAGAACCCGGAGTTCCTGCGGCTCATGGTTCGTCTAGCGGAGGAGGCAGACGAGGCACAGCGACGTTCTTGAACGAAGAGGCAAACCTGCCTTGAAATCGACCGCTTTAAACCGAAAAGCGCCTCAAAAAAAAATGAGGCGCTTTTCTTAGCGTAACCAGTTTCCCTACATTTCAAGAGCGCATCAGATCTCAAGCACGACCGGCATAATCAGTGGCCGCCGGCTTGTGCTCTTCTGAATGAAACGCTTGAGGTCGGTGCGAATCTTCTCCTTGATCACGCCATAGTCGGCCCGCTCTTCAGCGGACGAGCCGTCGAGCGTGCGCTGGACGATCTGGCGCGCCTCCGCAATCAGGCCCTCTTCGGGGATGGCCATGCCGCGCATCACGATCTCAGGCGCATTCTCCAGCCTTCCCGTTGTCTTGCTGATCGCGATGATCGGCAGCACGATACCGTCTTCGCTCAGGTGCCGCCGGTCGCGGATCACGAGGTCTTCAACGACATCGGAGGCAGAACCTCCCGAATCAATGCAGACGCGGCCCACCGTCACCTGGTCTGCCTTTCTTGCGGAGTCCCGATCCAGTTCCAGCACATCGCCGTCCTCCAGAAGCACGGCCTTCTCAATGACTCCCATCGAAGAGGCGAGCTCCGCATGCCGCTTGAGGTGGCGATAGTCTCCGTGCACCGGGATGAAGAACTTTGGCCGCACAAGGTTGATCATCAGCCGCAACTCTTCCTGGCTGCCGTGGCCGCTCACATGGATCAGCCCGGAGTTGCCGTCGTCGTAGATCACCTTCGCGTCGCGGCGCTCAAGGTGGTCGATCACGCGATAGATCGATTTTTCATTCCCGGGGATGACACGGGAACTCATCAGCACGGTGTCACCCGCGTCGATCTTCGCGTGCTTATGGTTATTCACTGCGGCGCGGCTCAGCGCGCTCATCGGCTCGCCCTGCGTACCGGTAATCATGATGCAGAGCTTGTCCGGGGAGAAGTCGCGTATCTGGCCGGGATTGATGATCAGCCCCGGCGCTGGCTCGATATATCCCAGGTCCTGCGCAATCTCGGTCGAGTTGTCGAGCGACCGCCCGATGATCGCCACCTTGCGGCCATGTTCGGCGGCAAGCTCCATCGCCAGCCGTATGCGGTGGATCGACGAGGAGAAGCAACTGAAGAAGAGCTTCTTCTGCGTCTGCTGGAATATCTCGTCCAGCCGTGGCCTCACCGCTTTTTCGCTTGGCGTGTACCCGCGCCTGTCGACGTTGGTCGAGTCCTGCAGAAGCGCCAACACGCCCTGCTTGCCCAGCTCCGCAAAGGCGTGCAGATCGAAGGGCTTGCCATCCGGCGGCGACAGGTCCACCTTGAAGTCGCCAGTGTGCAGCACCACGCCCACTGGCGTGTGGATGGCCAGCGCCACGCAGTCCACCAGAGAGTGCGTCACGCGAATAGGCATGATCGAGAACGGCCCAAGCGTTACGCGATGCCCGGGGATGATCTCGTTCAGTTCCGCATCGTCCAGCAGGTTGTGCTCTTCGAGCTTGCCCTCGACATAGGCCAGCGTGAACTCCGTGCCGTACACCGGAACGTTCAACTCCGACAGGATCCACGGAAGACCGCCGATGTGGTCCTCGTGGCCGTGCGTCAGCACGATGCCGCGCACCTTGTCGCGGTTCTCCGTCAGATAGCTGATGTCGGGCACGACGATATCGACGCCCAGCAGCTCTTCTTCAGGAAACATCAGTCCGGCATCGATGACGATGATGTCATCCTGCCAGCGGAGGACCATGCAGTTCATTCCGAACTCGCCCAGGCCACCCAGCGGAATCAGCTTCAACTTATCTTGTGCCATGAACCTTAAATCTTAGCAGGACACCTGACCGTACACTTTGCGGTGTCATTTCGAGCGAAGCTGGCGAAGCCGCGAAGTCGAGGAATCCCCGCATTTCCGCGTAGCGCCGCAAACCTCAACTACCGCAGCACATCTTCCAGCACCAGCGAAAGCTCCGTCTTCTCATCGCGATACTTCACGATCACGGGAGCCGCCACGCTCAGTCCCCACTCCGCGCCCTTGCCCTTCGTCACGGCCCGCGACCCCGGAACCACAACCGCACCCTCGGGAATCACCAGTGGCGTCTCCGCCGTCGCCTTGTAGACCTCGCCCTTGACCAAGTCGTATACCGGTGTGCCACGCGTCAACACCGTTCCAGCCGCAATCACCGCGCGCTTCCGAATGATCGTCCCTTCGTAGACGCCCGTATTTCCGCCCACCAGCGCGTCATCTTCGATGATGACAGGGCTAGCGTTCACCGGCTCCAGCACTCCGCCGATCTGCGCCGCCGCGCTCAGATGGACGCGCTTGCCTATCTGCGCGCAGCTTCCTACCAGGGCGTGCGAGTCCACCATCGTGCCCTCATCGACATATGCGCCAACGTTCACATACGCAGGCGGCATCACGACGACGCCCTTCGACAGATACGCTCCGCTGCGCACGCTCGACCCGCCCGGCACAACTCGCACGCCGTCGGCTGCTTTGAAACGCCGCGCCGGGTACGTTGCCTTGTCGACAAAGCGGAAGCCGTCGGCGCATCCCATCTCCACCATCTGCCCCAGCCGGAAGCCCAGCAGGATGCCACGCTTCACCCACGCATTCACTCGCCAGCCCAGCGGCTGTGAGGCATCGGGCTCCGCCGAACGCAGCGTTCCCGCCTCAAGCGCATTGCGCAGCGCAAAGAAGGCCGCCTCTGCATCCTTGTTTCCAACTGCTTCCGCCCCTTGGGCGAACCAGTACTCAATCTTTTCCTGTAACGAATCGTTCAAACTCACAGATCACCCTTTCAATGCACATCGCTATTTATCTGTATCGCCGTTTCGAAGGAGCGCGACTTAGTCGTGCCGCAAATAGGCCAGCCAACTAGAGGCTGTTAGTTTAATGAGGTTGCACGAGGCTCTTTGCCGTCATTCTGAGGCGCAGCCGAAGAATCCCTGTAGTTTTCATCTCTCTGCTCGGAACAAAAATACTGAGATTCTTCGCTATGCTCAGAATGACGGCGCATGACAACGGCAATGTCTCCACGCAAATTCATAACCGCCTCTGAGAACGATCAGGACGCCTTCCGCTCTTCCCGAACGCTGTCTAGTAATCCCAGCTCACTCACCAGCGCCTCCAGCTTCCTGCGTGTCGCATCCGTCACAGGAACCATCGGCAGCCGAAGCACATCATCTCCGCGGCCGATCATCTTCATCACGGCCTTCACCGGGGCTGGACTCGCCTCCCAGAAGTGCGCCTGCATCAGCCGGAAGTAGCGGCGGTTCAACTGCCGCGCCTTCTCCCAGTTGCCGTCCAGGCCCGCGCGAACCATCGCCGACATCTCCGCCGGAATCACATTCGAGGCCACCGACACCAGGCCTGCTCCACCAAGCGCCAGCACCGGCAGCGCCAGCGAATCATCGCCCGCCAGCACCTTGAATCCCGCCGGAACCGTCGTCAGCAGCTCTGTAATCTGGGCAATGTTTCCGCTCGACTCTTTTACGCCGACGATGTTCGGAATCTCCGCCAGCCGCAGCACCGTTGCAGGTTCCAGGTTCACGCCGGTACGTCCAGGGATGTTGTAGAGGAGCACCGGCAACTCGACCGCCTCCGCGATCGCGCGGAAGTGCAGGTACTGGCCCTCCTGGCCGGGCTTGTTGTAGTAGGGGTTCGCCGTGAGGATGCCCGTCAGGCCCTTCACGCGCGCCAGTTTCTTTGCCTTCGCAACGGCTTCGTGCGTTGCATTGCTTGTACAGCCGCCAAAGACCGGCACACGGCCCGCCGCCGTCTCTGCGACAATCTCAACGACGCGCAGCCACTCCTGCTCGGTCAGCGTCGCGGCCTCGCCCGTCGTCCCACAGGGAACCAGAAACCCAATGCCGCTCGCGATCTGCCACTCCACCAGCGAACGCAGCGCGCTCTCGTCGACGCTCAGGTCGCTCCGAAAAGGAGTGACCAGCGCCGTTCCACAGCCCATCAATTCCATAGTGATTGAAGTTTACCGCGTCCAGCGGCCTCTTTTGCGCCATATCCACGCAGCGAGACAAACAAAAACAGGCCCAGGCAAGGAACCTGGGCCTATTGACCTATCTCTACTGAACGTTGGGAGCCGCGCGCTAAACCCATGCCCCCTTGCGCATCAACGGCTCCGCAGTTCCGTCGGCTGCAATGCCGTCCACGTCCATCTCCGCCGAGCCGATCATCCAGTCCACGTGGATCAGGCTCTCGTTCGCGCCCAGCTTCGCCAACTCCTCCGAGGTCATCTTCTCGCCGCCAATCAGGCACGTCGAGTACGCCTGCCCCAGCGCGATGTGGCTCGCTGCGTTCTCGTCGAAGAGCGTGTTCCAGAACAGAATGCCGCTCTGCGCGATCGGCGAGTTGTGCGGCACCAGCGCGACCTCGCCCAGCCTGCGCGCGCCGTCGTCGGTCGAGATCAGCCGGTTCAGCACGTCCTCGCCCGCAGTCGCCTTCGCTTCCACAATCCTGCCGCCTTCGAACCGCACCGCGATATTCTCGATCAGCGCTCCCTGGTGCGAGAGCGGCTTCGACGCCTTCACCACGCCATCGACGCGGTCCTTGTGCGGAGTCGTGAAGCACTCCTCCGTCGGAATGTTTGGCTGGCAGTACACGCCGTTACCCGCGGTCGTTCCGCCGCCTGCCCACAGATGGTCGTCCGCAAGACCAACCTTCAGGTCGGTGCTGCCATCAGCCGACTTGAAGTGCAGCGCCGCATACCGCTTCGCATTCAGAAACTCGACGCGCTTCTTCAGCCGCTCGCCATGCCGCTTCCACTCGGCAACGGGGTCGTCGACGTTCACACGCGAGGCCGCAAAGATCGCCTCCCAAAGCTTCGCCACCGCTATGTCCTCGCGCTCGCCTGGAAAGACCAGCTTCGCCCACTCCGGCGTCGCGGCTGCAACGATCGTCCAGTTGATCTCGTGCCGCGTAATCAGCTCCATCGCAGGCTTGCCCGCCTTTGAAGCGGCGACGTTCGCTCGCGATACCTTTGTCGGATCCTGCTTCGCCAGAAGCGCGGGGTTCGCGCCCGCAATCGCCAGCCGCGCCGCACCGCCACGAAAACCGTTCGCCACGCCCTCCTGCAACCATGACGGGGCGTAGTCGAAGCTCGCATCCTGCGCATACTCGTAGCGGGCCAGTGTGCTCGGATCGTCGGCATAGAGCGTCGTCACCAGTAGCGCGCCAGCTTTGTACGCCTGCTCCGTGATCTTGCGGGCGAGCGGCAGTGCCTCCATCGGGGCCGACATGATCAGCTCCTGCCCTGGCTTCAACCCAAGCCCAACCCTCACCGCCACCTCTGCCAGACGATCCAGCTTCTCATCCAGTGAAAGGGCAGCAAACTTCTTCACAACTACCGCTTCAGCAACGCTCATCGATTCCTCCACCTCAACCTGTTTGACGAATCTCCACGCTAAAGAAACGTGCCATCCCGGGCGAAGTTTGGCGCGTGCGCCAAACGCAGTCGAAGGACCTGCGGTTCATCTTTACACCTGCGTGTAGATGTCCTGAAAGTCATAGCAGCCCCGACGCGTCGAGAGCCACTCCGCAGCCCGCACCGCGCCCTCGGCAAAACCGCGCCGCGAGCTAGCATCGTGCGTCAGAACCAGTTTGTCGACTGCGCTCTTCGCTTCAAGAACATGCAAACCGGCAGCATCGCCAACGCGATGAGCTTGAACCGGGACATCGGCTAAACCCGTCGCGGACTTCACCACCTGCGCCAGCGAAAGGGCTGTGCCCGACGGCGAATCGAGCTTCGTGACATGATGCGTCTCTTCAATCTGAAACGTGTAGCCCGAGTTCTTCAGCAGCTCGCCCATCTTCCGCGCCAACTGAAACATCACCTGGACGCCGATGGAGAAGTTCGTGCCATACAACAGCGCCGCCTGCTTGCGCTCCGCCAGCCCGCGCATGTCCGGCAGCTTGTCGTACCAGCCCGTCGTGCCGACCACCATCCGCGATCCCGTCGCCAGCACGGCGCGCATGTTCTGCACCACCGCCTCGGGGGCCGTAAAATCGATCACCACGTCGAAGCCTGCAACAAACGGCGGAGTCAATGCCGCGGCGTTCGCATTCTCCTTGGCGTCGAGCACATGCACGCCGTGTCCGCGCTCCGCGGCGACCTCTGCCACCAGCTTGCCCGTCTTGCCCTGCCCCAGCACGAGTATCCGCATCGCGTTTCCCTTCTCAGGCTTTACTTTCTACCGGAACACGAACGGACACGTCGAAGATCGCCTCATCCGGATCGGCAAAGAAGTGCTTGTGCAGGCTGCGGACCGCCTCCTCCACGTCTTCTTCGTCGATCATAAAGCTCATGTTGATCTCGCTGGCGCCCTGCGAAATCATCCGCAGGTTTACATGGCTCACCGCCGAAAACACCCGTCCCGCGATGCCGTTGTGACCGCGAATGTCCTCGCCCACCATGCAGATCAGGGCCTTCGAGCCCTCCATCTTCACATCGGCGATCTTCGACAGCTCCTCGCAGATCTCCGGCAGCCGCTCGTTCGAGTCCACGCTCAGCGAGATGCTCACCTCGCTGGTCGAAACCATATCGATCGCGCACTTGAAGCGGTCGAAGACGTCGAAGACCGCCTTCAGGTAGCCGTGCGTCATCAGCATACGGCTGGCGACGATGTCGATGATCGTCAGCTTCTTCTTCGCCGCAATGCTCTTGAACGGGCTCTTGCATGGAGGCGCGACCGCCGTAATCTTCGTGCCCTCGTTCTCCGCGTTGCGCGAGTTCAGCACCCACACCGGAATGCTCTTCTGCACCGCAGGAAGGATCGTCGCCGGATGCAGCACCTTCGCGCCGAAGTACGCAAGCTCCGCCGCCTCTTCAAAGCTGATCGTCTTCACGCGCAGCGCCTCGGGGACGATGCGCGGATCGGTCGTCATGATGCCGTTCACGTCCGTCCAAATCTCGATTGCGCCAGCATGCAAGCCGCCGCCAACCAACGCAGCGGTGTAGTCGCTGCCACCGCGTCCCAGAGTGGTGGTGATGCCCTCGGCGTTCGAGCCGATAAAACCACCCATCACCGGCGTCTTGCCCGCCTTGATCAGGGGCAGCACCAGTTCGGTCAGCTTCGCCTCAATCGGCGCCTCAAGCGGAGCGGCCTTGCCGTAGTTCGAGTCCGTAATGATGCACGTCCGCGCGTCCACGTGCGTGCCGTCCAGCCCACGCTGGTCGAACGCAGCGGCCACCATGCGGCTCGAAAGCCGCTCGCCGAAGCTCACCACCAGGTCGCCCGTGCGTGGAGTCAGCTCACCCACTGCGGCGATACCGCGCAGCAGGTCGTCCAGCGCGTCGAGCTCCTGATGCACCGCAACCTGCAAAGCCGCGAACCGCTGCTCATCGAGCAGCTCGCACGCCGTATCGATGTGCCGGTGACGCAGACGCGAACTGATCGCCAGCGCGCCGGCCTTGTCTCCGCGTCCGGCAGCAGCGGCAGCGGCCAGAAGCTGGTCCGTCACCTTGGCCATCGCCGAGACCACGACGATCGCCTCAAGGCCCTTCTTCCTGCGTCCTGCAACGATGGCAGCCGTACGTTCCATCGCCGTGGCGTCTTCCACTGAAGTGCCACCGAACTTCATCACAACCAACTGTTCTCGCGCTACGCTCAAGCCAGCACCGCCTGACTCTCTCCCGTCGGCACGCCCAGTTTGGCCAGACGCCCTGTCCGCGCAAGGATCTCCGCATTCAGCACTGCCGCGCCCGCGGCGCCGCGAATGGTGTTGTGCGACAGCACGACGAACTTCCAGTCCAGCAGCGAGCACTCGCGCAGACGGCCCACCGTGGCCGCCATACCGTGGCCGCGCATACGGTCCAACCGGGGCTGCGGACGGTCAACCGCCGCGTCGAACTCTACCGGATGCTCCGGCGCCGTCGGCAGGTTCTGACCGCGCAGCGGATGGAACTCGCTCCACGCCGCCAGAATCTCCTCGCGCGTCGCCTTCTTCTTGAACTTGATGCTGACGCACTCCGTATGACCGTCTTCCACCGGAACGCGGTTGCAGTGCGCGCTCACCTTCGCATCGAGAAGCTCAATGTGGTCGCCACGGCTGCGTCCCAGCAGCTTGCCGACTTCCTCCTGCATCTTCTCCTCTTCGTTTTTGATGAAGGGGACGACGTTGCCCAGGATGTCGAGCGAGGGAACACCCGGATAGCCCGCACCCGAGATCGCCTGCATCGTCGAGACAAACATGCTCTCGATGCCAAAGCGCTCTTCGAGCGGCTTCAGCGCAAGTACCAGGCCGATGGCCGAGCAGTTAGGATTCGTCACAATGAATCCGCCGCTCTCGCGCCGCCACGACTGCGTCTCCACGAGCTCCAGGTGGCCGGCGTTCACCTCAGGCACAACCAGCGGAACGTCCTTCACCATGCGGAAGGCACTCGAATTCGAGATCACGGCACAGCCCGCAGCGGAAAACTTCGGCTCCAACTCGCGCGCGATGTCCGCATCCAGCGCGGCGAAGATAATCTTCGGCAGGTCACCCTCGCACAGCTCCGGCACATTCGGCTGCACCTTCATTGCGGCAATCTTCGCGGGTAAAGGCGTGTCCAGCTTCCATTTGCAGGCCTCGCCATACGTCTTGCCCGCGCTGCGGTCGCTCGCCGCGAGCCAGGCAATCTCAAACCACGGGTGATTGTGCAGAAGTTGAATAAATCGCTGACCGACCATGCCGGTCGCGCCAAGAATGCCTACCAGTCGCCGTTCCATAGTCTTTTAAGAATAACGCGGAGGTGTTCTCCCGCGCCATTCCCGTCCGAAAACCGCTCCGCAGGAGAGACTATCGGCCGCTTCCACGCTTCCAGGCGCGCCTGCGCCGGTACGTATCGCCCCCGCCTGCCCACACCAGCAGTGCAACGGCCAGGTGAATGACAAACCACAGGCCGATCCCCCGGTCTACGTAGACCAGATACAGCACCAGCAAGCGCGGCAAAACAATTGCAACGATCAGCGAGGCCAGCCCTGCCAGATGAAACGGGGGCAAAACGCCGTCAATCCACGCCACGGCCAGCGACACACGCGGCAGGAACAATGCGAAGACCAGAAACCAGAACGGCAGCCTGTGCAACACAAACGCCGGACCAGACCCGTCCTCAACCATCTGCCATAACATCGCCGCCAGTCCCATTGAATCCGGCCTCCGGTCACTTCATCGAGTACGTAAACTCCGCTGTCGCCTGCCCCTTTGGAGCGACCGTCAGCTTTACCGTCTGCTCGCCCAGCTTTTCATGGACGGCAGCCAGTGTATACGCACCTGGCGGTAAACCGGAGATATCAAATCGCCCCTCGCTGTCGCTCACCGCAAAAAACGGCGTCGCCGACACATTGATGAAGGCATTCATCCAGGGATGGTTGTTGCAGCGCACCGGCATCATGATCTCCGGCGTCTCGAACTTTCGCTGCTCCGGCGCGCCCTTGGCCCCCTGCGAGACATCCACTACCGGATTGCCGTTCGGCATGGTGTGAATGTTGTGCATCGTCCCATCGGAGTTGCGAAACTCCACCGTTCCGCCCTTCATCACCGCTACCACATGCGGAACATACTTGCAGCCCACCTGGTCCAGCACCACAGGAACCTGTGGCGTTGGCGATGGAGCATTCATTGCCTCAGGCGGCCCGTCTTTCACGTAGACATAGACGTCCGCCAGATTGCCGTTATGCACGACATACTGCTCCGCCAGGTTGGTGCCACCCGTAATCGAACACACCGGATCCTGACTCATGTCGATCTTCAGCCGCTCCGGGGCCTTCCCCTTGAAGTGAACGACCCCAAGCACGGAGCCCGTTGTCACCTCGACGGCCGCAGGCCGCGCGGGTTCGCTGGCCTTCGTCCCCTTGCCGATCAAAGCGGCGCTGCGGACAGCGCTGTCCGGCTTACACCCAACAAGCACGGCCGCCGTGCATGAAGCCAGCACAAACGCCATCCAGAAAGGGGCGCATCTCCTTATTGGACCTTCGCCTTTACCTGCCACGGTTACTTCGCCGCCCCGGCAGACTCCATCGCAGCCAGCACAGCGTCCGCGAAGGCCTTGGTTCCGCTCGATCCGCCCACATCGCGCGTCAGCACCTTGCCCTCGCGATACACCCGCTCGATCGCCCCCTGCACGCGCTCCGCAGTCTCCGCCTCGTTCAAGTGATGCAGCATCAGCACCGCCGACTGCAACAAGGCCGTCGGGTTCGCCATGTCCTTGCCCGCGATGTCGGGGGCCGAGCCGTGCACCGCCTCAAAGATCGCGCACTCCGCGCCCAGGTTAGCTCCTGGAACCAGCCCCAGCCCGCCCACAAACGCACTGCAAAGGTCGCTCAGGATGTCGCCGTACAGGTTCTCCGTCAGCAGAATGTCGTACTGGTAGGGATTCAGCACAAGCTGCATGCAGGTGTTGTCGACGATGTGCTCCTTGTACTCCACAGAGGGAAACTCCGCCGCCACCTTGCGGCAGCAGTTCAGGAACAACCCGTCCGACAACTTCATGATGTTTGCCTTGTGGATCGAATGGATCTTCTTCCGCCCATGCTTCTTCGCGTAGTCGAAGGCGAACTGCGCAATGCGCGTCGAACCCTTGTCCGTGATGATCTTCAGCGACTGCACTACTCCCGGCACAATCACGTGCTCGAGCCCGGCGTACAGGTCTTCGGTGTTCTCGCGGACGATGATCAGGTCGATGTCCGGGTACTTCGTCTTCAATCCCGGCAGGCTCTTGACCGGGCGAAAGTTCGCATACAACTCGAACTTCTGCCGCAACGTCACGTTGATCGACGCAAACCCGCCGCCCACAGGAGTCGTGACGGGCCCCTTCAACGCAACCTTGTTCTGCTCGATCGACTCATACAGCGCCTTCGGGATGTACTCGCCCGTCTGTGCAAACGCATCGGCACCCGCCGCAAACTGGTGCCATTCAAACCCAACCCCGGTAGCCGCGCCCGCCGCCTCCAGAATCTTCACCACCGCGCCTGAAACCTCGGGCCCAATGCCATCGCCCGGAATCAACGTAATCCTGTGTGTCCTCTTGCCAGCCATACTTCTCCCTTGCTTACAGCAAAATCCATGTTTCAGCGTCAATTGACGATGTGTCGACTGACCCTAATGATGTGTCGTCCCGACCGAAGCGCAGCGAAGTGGAAGGACCTGCTTTTCAATCGCCCCGCCAATGAACCTCCGCACACCTACCGCCTCTTCTTCTCTTTGCCGTTCAACAGCTCTTCCAACTCCTGCTTGAACTCGCGCACGTCCTTGAAGTCCCGGTAAACGCTGGCGAAACGGATATATGCCACCGTATCGATCTCCTTGAGCCGCGTCATAATCAGCTCGCCGACCTCCGACGTCGACCGTTCGCGCTCCGGCGAGTCGACCACGTAGGCCTCCGTCTCGTCGACGATTTGCCCCAGCTTGCCCGCGGGCACCGGCCGCTTCTCGCACGCGTGCAGCAGACCGCTCAGTACCTTCTGGCGGTCGAACTTCTCCCTGCGGCCGTCCTTCTTGACGACCATGTAGGGGATCTCGTCGATTCGTTCGTATGTCGTGAACCGTTTATTACAGCCTTCGCACTCGCGACGACGGCGGATGGAGTCCGCCTCCTTGCTCTCGCGCGAATCCACCACACGGTCCTGGGTAAAGCCACAATAGGGACACTTCATCGCAATGCCTTGATTCTAGCAGCGATGCTGGCACAGGCACGAAACCGGGTGCCCCATCTTCGGCGCGGCTTCATCGCGCCTAAGGTGGGACAATCGCGCGGAAGCGCGATCCTGCCCTACTCCCCCACTGCCTCGATTTCTTTACCCGCCTCTTCGCTCTCTTCCGCGATCTTCTTCAGACTCACATGGTCCAGCCGCGCACAAAGCAGGCCCACCGGAATAATGCAGAGAAACGTCACCGCCAGCAGCAGCGCGCCGCACGCCGTCGCCGCTTCGATCGGAGCGCCGTAGAACGCGTGCATGGCCGCTGCCGTCACCGCAATCTGCGTGAACCACCCGACGATCGGCAACTGCAACAGGCTGCCGCCGATCGACGCCGCCATCAGCAGCATCGCGCGGGAGAACGTCAGGTTCGCCAGCTCCGGCGTGTTCACAAACGCGTGCGCCGTCTGCACGTAGGCCGAGGCGATCATCCCCCACATCACCAGAGAGATCACGCTCACAAGCGCCAGCTCACGACCTGTCTTGAGCCCCTTCAGCCCATCGCGAAACCCTTCGATCTTGTCCGCGATACTGTCCGCAATCGACTTCGACACAGGCCGGAGTATCCCTCGCGCGAACCCAGCCACAGCACCGCCCGCCACACGAACCACACCGGCGAAGATAGCGATCGCCACCGTCAGCAGCAGACTCATGCGGCCGACCTTCATAAACAGCGCATAGTCCGGCGTGTCCTTGGGAGCGAACGCCAGTGCCGAAGAGAAGATCAGCGCCGCCGCCCCAAGGTCGAACATCCGCTCCAATGTGTAGACCGCCATCTGCGAGCTCAGCGTCAGCCCCAACTTTCGCGCCACCAGATAAGGCCGCGAGAGATCGGCCAGCCGCCCGAACAGCGCCACCGCCGTAAACCCGGTGAACTGCGGCCCCACCAGCGGACCGACACCGACATCCTTCATCGGCTTTACAAAGACGCTCCACCTGATCGCGCGCAGCCAATACGTCGTATAGATCAGCAGAATCCCCGCCATCGCATGGACCCTGTTGACATGCCGAAGCTGCTGCCAGAACGTCGGCCAGTCGAAGTGAATGCGGTCGCGATACAGAAACGTCACCACCGCGATCCCAACCAGCAGGACCGCCCACACGACCGCGCCACGGCTCTTCATCGCGCTCACCTGGCTTGCGCCACCTGCGCCTCGACCCGCGCCGCGTTCTTCCTGCGGTTGAACTCGCGGATCACACGCGCCACATACGCCTGCGTCTCGCGATACGGTGGAATACCGTGGTACCTGTCCACCGCCGCCGGACCGGCGTTGTAAGCCGCCAGCGCCAGCGCGACGTTGTCGCGATACCGCGTCAACAACTGGTCAAGATACGCCGATCCACCCGCGATGTTCTCGTCGGGACGAAATGAGTCCGTCACCCCAAGCTCGGTCGCCGTCTTCGGCATCAACTGCATCAGCCCGCGAGCGCCCGTGCGCGACACCGCCCGCACCTGCCCGCCGCTCTCGGCCCGCACCAGGCTCGCCAGAAGATCTTCGTCGATGTTGTGCGCGTTCCCTGCACGAGAGAGCATCGTATGCATCTCCTCGCGGGTAAGCGCCAACGCGCTTGGCATAACGGACACCGCAGGCGTTACCGAAACAACCACCGCAGCCGGTGGATCGGGAATCTCTTCTACCCTCACCACTGCGTCGGCAGCAACTTCAAGATAGTTACCCTCGCCCGAAGCCGAGGCCTGCGCCAGATACAGCCTCATCCGGTCGCCTACCACCTCACGTCGCGCGCAATCCATCTCGAACCCATTCTTCAAAACGACATGCTCCGCCGCTCGCGCTGGCAGACCTGCCGCCGTCGCAACGTAAAGAATCGCAAATCCTCGAAGAACCGACCGAATCATCAGCTTAAAGCCTACCATTCGCGCCCTCGCAGAACCTATCCCCCGACTGACGCGGGTTGTAGTGGCTAGACAACCAGATTCCTCACATGAACCAGCACCTTCGACAGAAATGGAAGCTCCGGAGGCGTCTCGGTGACCTCCCACTCAATATGGACGACCTCATACACGGTTGCGTCATCCTCACCCGCATATTCCGTTCCATCATCCTTATTACGGCGCACCGTCACCCGATCTCCGACGGCGGGTATCTGAAGCTGCCAATAGGGCTGAAGGATCTCACCGCTTTTCTCCATCACAATGAAGATCGGCACAGAACGCCGTGTGATAGCGCCTGCGCCAGCGCGTGGCTCCCCGCCAGTGCGCTCCGACGCACCCTCCTGCGCCAGGGTCGACCGAACGGCACGTATATCTACACCGCGCTCCACAAGCATCTTCCCGCATCGCGACCCTGGATCGTGGAGCAGGCCAAGAAACAAGTGCTCTGTACCGATCATGGAATGGCCCAGCCGCTCGGCCTCTTCGGCCGCGTACGCCAGCACGCGCTTGGCATCGTCAGAGAGCGGAAGATCAACGGAGGTAGAAATCCTCTTTTCCTTGTAGACCCGCTTCTCAACCTCTTCCCGCAGGATCGTCTGCCAATCTCCTTCACCGAGCCAGCGGTAGACAACATCCTTGCTCTCTCGAAGCAGACCCAGAAGGAGAAACTCGGATTCGATAGTAGAACTGCCGAACTCCGATGCTTCATAGCGTGCAAAGAAGACCACCCTGCGCGCCTTCTCCGTATATCGCTCGAACATGGGCTGCCTCCGGAATCTGCTGAGAAAGTTGAACATTGCCTGTGCACGTCATCTTAGAGACTCCACCCAGCAGCCGATCCTAAAAAATTTCCTCAGTTTGTCCTATCAGTGCCCCATCCAGCGCCGCCTCCAGCACCTCGGCGACACCGTCCTCGTCGTGCCGCCCACCCACGGCCCACCCTCGCGCCGCTGCAACTGCCTTCAAATCATCGGGAGCGTTCGCCATCAACACCGCACTCCCCGCCGTCTCCAGCATCGACACATCGTTCCAGTTGTCGCCAATCGCCAGAATCTCCTCGCGCTCCACCCCGCGCATACGGGCCAGGTGCATCACCGCATTGCCCTTGCTGCACCCCGGGGGCAGTATGTCCACGATGCACAGATCCCTCTCCGGATACTCCGTTCGATGCAGCGCTGCCTCTGCGCTGGAGAGAGCCTCTTCGTTCCGCTCAAGCGGTTCTCTACCGATCTCGCTTCGTCTCAGCCCCGACCCCATCCCACACACCTTCGGGTCCGAGAGCAGTTGCGCCGCCGCCTCGCGCATCCGCTCGATCGTCCCGCACAGCATCATCTGGATCAGCCCCTCGCGCCCCAAAGCCTCTTCCATCGGGACAACCCGCTCGATGTACGGCTCATTGGCCGCCATCCACTTGCCGATGCTGCCGTTCAGTTCCTCCATCTCTTCGACGACCAGCGTGCCGCGCATGTCCTCGTGATTGGCCAGCACTTGATCGAAGGTCACCAGCAGCGACCGCCGGAACTCTCCCATATGTCCGCACAGCCACTCCGCCGTCTCGCGCTTCAGCAGCGTGCGATCCAGCAACTGCGCGCCGACCGTCCGGACCACGGCGCCGTTC
>JAFDVV010000024.1 GCA_018268775.1 Acidobacteriota bacterium
CTCTGGCCCGGCGTCGCCAGGGCGTAAGGGACCTAAGATTGCATTCTATGCGGAGGACGTTGCTGCGGTTCGCGAGAAGCTAATGGCACGTGGTGCGAAGTTCGGAAAGATCCGTCAATGGGAGGAGCTTATTCTTTGCGATGGTAAGGACCCGGATGGGAACCCTATTCAGTTGTCGAACCGTTGAAGGGCACAACAGTTTGAGCGGAGCTTGTATTCGTGCTGCCACGGCGATGAGCAATGGCAGCACGAATCGACGGTGAGTGATTAAGGCTTGGTGACCTTAAGGTTGCTGACGGTTGCGTCGGTGTTGTGGGCGAAGCGGATTCCGTAGACGCCGTCGGTTGATTTGAGCTTGCCTGCGGTGACGAGTTCGGACTTGGGGAAGGTCTTTACGGTTGTCCCGTTGATGATGCAGGAGACGGTGTCGCCTTTTACCTGCATGGCGATCTCCTGGGTAACTGGCTGGCCGACTGCGGCGGCCTTGTGCACGGCGTCGTTGGCTTCGCGGCGGCCGTTGAGTTGGAAGGGTTCAGGGCCGAAGCCGCGCACGATGAAGTTGCCGTTGCCGTAGGCGGCGCAGTAGATGTATCTCTGGTCGGCGGTCCCCAGTCCGTTACCCGCAATGACGATGCCGTAGGGGTGCGGGTGCGTGTTCAGGTTCATGAACTTCGGCTCGGTAAAAGTTGCCGAGACAGTGTAGTCACCCTTGGCGACGTTCTTCGGGTTCCAGTAGGTGATGGCGGGGCCGGTCGTGACGTGGAGGACGTGGCCTTCTTCGGAGAGCTTCGCATCGGCGACGGTTTGGCCGGCTTTTTCAGCGTCGGCGTCGACCTTGCCCTCCCAGCCTTTGACGGTGATGCCGCCGCCAGCGATCTTACGGTTGGTCTCGGGGGTCTCCTGCTGGGCGTGGAGAGTGATGGTGAGCAGACAGGCGATGGAAGCGGCGATAGCGTAGCGAGGGAGTGGGCGCATAGAGTGTGTCCTTTCGAGGGAAACTCGTGAGGACGCAAGTATACGGCTTCGACGTCATTGCTGGATAACGGTGTCTTGTTCGATCTGGTGAACTATCGTCGATGTCAAACTATTCAAGTCAGAGGGTAGGCGAACCGAGAGATGCACCAAGTCAGGAGTTGGTCCTACAAGGATCGCCACGCCGTGGATGGGGTCCGCGTTTTTTCGGATTCGCGAGGTTGTCCCCATACCATTGGAGTGCCCGGGGGTTTGAAACTCGACGAGTTCAGAGTTCTTATATGTGAGTTTGTCCTGAGGATATGGTCCGTAGTGAAATGAATTTTCTGGTTCAAGTCCTTCCTTGATGACTTTTCTAACGAATGCTCTATGGGCAGGGAAGACACGAGCGATGATGAATGCAACACCAAACCGCCCGGATGTATCACCGTCGCTGCTATTGAGTTCGATGACTGGCCCTGTAAATCCAGACCACTTATTCGAGAACAGGTTGTCAGGATTTATCGGAGCGGGACTCACGTATAAGCTACTGCCGTTGGAGCCATAGACTTCAAAGCAAAACCAGCCTCGCGGACCAAGCACACCAAAACCTTGTTCGGCCTTGTAATAAGAAAGTTGTTGAGCACGTTCAGGTGCCGCGGAAATAGTCTTTTCCATTCCATGGGGCGGATCAAGAGGTCCGGCCTGACCATCCGCCTTGCAGCCCACATATGGGACCCTGACTTGTGCGAACAGTAAAGGCTGTCCGCAGGTTATGAGGGCAACGACTAATAAAATATCTCGATTCAAGACATACCTCAGAGGCTAAAACCTCTTCAATGGTGAAATTCTACGGCACGGCTAAAGCCGTGCCCTTAACAAGATCAGCGGCCCATATCATGTGGGCCGCTGGAGTAGAACTCGATCACAGTGAAATCGCTTATGCGTTCATGCTGACGGACTCCTGCTGCTTCAGGGCCTTCTCTTCGGCCTTGGCGCGGGCTGCGGCGTAGCGCTCCTTGCGGAGCTTCATGTAGCTCTTGGCTTCGACGTAGAGACGCGGCACGTCGCGGTTGACGATGGCCTTCCAGACCACGCGGAAGGCGGCCTTGGGGCGGAAGTAGTATTCGTCGTAGAAGCGATGGACCTGCTCCATGACGTACTCGGTCGGAAGGCCGGGGTACTCGATGTGCGCCATCTGGTGGCCGCCGCCGTCTTCCATGTTCTCGTTGGTGATGAAGTCGTTGCGCTTGGCGAAGTCGTAGAACTCCGTGCCAGGATAGGCGTGGGCGACGGAGACCTGGATGGTCTCGCAGTCCAGCGTCTTTGCGAAGTTGATGGTGTTGCGGATCGACTCTTTGGTTTCGCCGGGAAGGCCGAGGATGAAGTCGGCATGGATGACGAGGCCGAGGTCGTGGCAGTCCTTCACGAAGTCGCGCGCGCGTTCGACAGTGGCGCCCTTTTTGATGTTCTTGAGTATCTGCGGGTCGCCGGACTCGAAGCCGACGATCAGCAGGCGGCAGCCGGCGTCCTTCATGGCCTTGAGGGTGTCGCGGTCGGTGGTGACGCGCGAGGTGCAGGACCAGGTGATGCCGAGCGGCTTGAGCTTCGAGCAGAGCTCGATGGTGCGGGCCTTCTGGATATTGAAGGTGTCGTCGTCGAAGAAGAACTCCTTGACGTCGGGGAAGTTTTCCTTGGCCCACTTCATCTCGGCCGCCACGTCATCTGTGGAGCGCTTGCGCCAGGCGTGGCCCGAGAGCGTCTGCGGCCACAGGCAGAAGGTGCACTGTGCCGGGCAGCCGCGCGTGGAGTACAGCGCGATGTAGGGGTGCAGCAGGAAGGGCACGTTGTAGCGCGTGACGTCCATGTCGCGCTTGTAGATCTTGGTGGCCCAGGGCATGGCGTCCAGGTCTTCGACCTGCGGGCGGTCGGGGTTGTGCTGGATTTGGCCGTTCGAGTCCTTGTAGCTGATGCCGAGGATCTCGTTCAGCGGCTTGCCGTTGGCGTACTCGACGACGGAGAAGTCGAACTCACGGCGGCAGACGAAGTCGATGACGTTGCACTCGTTCAGGGCGCGGTCGGGGTCGGTGGTGACCGGCGGTCCGACGAAGGCGATCCGGATCGAGGGGTTGGCCTTCTTGATGGCCTGGGCGAGCGCGTGGTCGCCGGACCAGCCTACCGTAGAGGTGAAGAGCACCAGGAACTCGTAGCCCTTCGCAATCTCGATCGTCTCATCGGCAGAGACGTGATGCGGTGGGGCGTCGAGCAGGCGCGAGCCTTCGAGCATTCCGGCCGGATAGGCCAGCCATACCGGGTACCAGTAGGATTCAATCTCGCGGGTCGCGGGCCAGCGAGAGCTGGCGCCGCCGTCAAAGTTTTCGAACGAGGGCGGGTTCAGGAACAGTGTTTTGAGGGGCATGGTCTACCCTCAATTTTACCATTCGGTTACGCCGAATGGGGAGGCTAAATAAGGGTTTCCGGCTATGGTTCCAGCTCGCTCGAAGTGGCCGTAACCTGATTGTTTTGATCGAAAAAGACCAGCCAGTACTTGTGTCTGAGAGGAGCGAAGGACGAGCGGTAGATAAACAGGTGGTCGCAGTCGGGGGTTACGACGGTGTCAAAGGCCTCGCAGGACCGCTGTACCTGCTTTGGATCGCCCATGAGATGGCGGATGTCCGCTTCGCTGGATTGGGCTCGGATGGCTGGGAAGTCGGCGTCGATCCGCCAGTCGCGAATGACCCCGGCCGAGGCCACGCCGGCGGCGACGACGACAACAACGGCAGTGAGCGCTCTCCAGTTCATCTTGGTTTGGATGCGTCCTGCGGCTGAGACTTTGCAGCGGACTTCAGCCAGTTTTCCAGCTCGCCATTGGCATGGAGAAGGTCGATCTGGGTCTGGCGGAGTTGCAGATCTGCGTCCAGGTAGTCGAGATACCGGGCCCGCTCCTGGATAAGCGCATTCTGTTCCTCCTTGGGAGTGACGGGTTGACCGCCCGGGCTGCCGTTGCGGAGCTGAATGCGCACCACGTCGATCTGGTTCTCGGCCAGTTCGCGTTCGAGCGAGGCGACTTCGGTGCGGGCCTGCAGCTCGCGGAGAGCATTGCCTATCTTGTGCCGGCCCTCAAGGAACTGGTTGCGCGCCTGGTCCGCCTCATGCAGGCTGCGCTGCGCCTCGGCAAGAGATTCGCGAGCCTTCGAGCGCCGGGTCATGTCGAAGACTGGAAGGTTGAACTGGAGTCCGAGCTGAATGTTGTTGTAGTTGTGAAAGCTGCCGGGCCGGTAGTAATCGGCGTAGTTGTTGAAGCTGGCGAGGCGGCTATATTGCATGCCCAGGCCAATCTGTGGGCGGTACATCTTGCGGGCGTCCCCGAATGCGCTTTGAAGTTTGGATTCGGCGGCCGCGTATGCGCTCTGAATGGACTCGGGAAGGACACCGTCTTTCACAGGTGTAGCGTCGAATGGCCGTAGCGAAGGAATGCTGGCGTGGTCTGTTGCCAGGCCGTCGGAAGGGAGCCCTGTCAAGCGGGAGAGGTGGTCGCGTTGATTGTCCGCATCGTCCTCAAGCTGAATCTGGCGGAGCCGCAGGTTCGCCGCCGTGAGCTTCGACCGGGTCAGTTCTACCTTGGTGTCCTGTCCGGCGTCCAGGCGCTGCTGAACGATCCTGGTCAGTTGCGTGGCGAAGCCCGACTCCTCCTGCGCCGCCTTGATGCGTTCGAGATCGGCATCGAGCGCGATGTAGGTAGTGACGGCGTCTTCCATCACCTGCTGCCGCACATCGTTCAGGCTGTGATTGGCGGCGTCCAGACCGGAGCGCGCGGCGCGGATATAGTTGCGCTGCGACTGGTCGAAGATGAGCGACTGCGCATTGACATTGAAGAGAGACGGCGCGCCGAAGGGGAAGCCATAGGTGTAACCAAGGCCTGAGCCGACACTGAATGTGGGCACATAGACGTCTTTCGTCTGGTTGAGTGTGGCCTGCGCCCGCTCGACTTCGGCCTGCGCGGCCAGCACACGGGGGCTGTTTTTGAGCGCCAGGTCCACTGCGGTCGTGAGCGATATCTGGGCCGAGGCAGGCACGGCCGCCGCTACAACGAGCGCAGTCAATGTCAGAAGATGCCGAAGACTCATGATGGGTTCCGTATTGCTCATGCCGTGCCGGGTCGTGTTTATGGTATCGCCTTTCGCGTCACGCACCCTGTGTGGCCTTGAGAGCGGGTGGATATTTCGATGCCAGGGCAAGAGCGGCTGCGTACTCTCGCTTTGCCGCTGCAAGGTCTCCGCGCTGCTTGAGCAGGTCGCCAAGCTGCAAATGTACCTTGAATGCTGGAGCGTCGTCGGTCTTGGCTGCTGAGGCCAGATACTCGCGCAGACTGCGTTCGGCCAGGTCGGTCTGGCGGTGCATATCTGTCAGGATGCTTGCCGCGTCGACCAGCGCGGCGCTCTTTGGCCGGTTGGCCTCGATGCTGGTCTGGACCGCGGTTACAGCTTTTTCAGGCTGCGCGTGCTGCTGATAGAACAGGGCGAGGTCAACCCAGGAGTCTGGAGTCTTCGCGGCGGCAATGGCGCTTTTGAATTCGGTCTCAGCCGCAGCTTGATCGTTCTTCTTCTGGGCGATCTGGGCCAGTAGGCGATGACCTCTGGCTGCGGAGCGGGGAAGCAGTTGACCCGCGAGCGCTTGGGCTTTATCGAGGCCACCGCCCACGATGGCCGGCGCGTTGACATAGAACTGGCCAAGGTCGCTCATAGCTGCGACGTTCGATGGATCGAGCTGGATGGCACGCTCGAACGCGAGGTGGACCTTCCTGGCGATCGTAAAGGCGCTGACCATGTTGGCCTGCGAGGCCTTGAGGCCATAGGCGCGGCCAAGCCACAACTGGTGTGTCGAGCTGGAAGAGTCGTTCTGGGTGGCGAGTTCGCACTCGCGCACGGCGGCGTCGCCCATGTCCTGCGCATAGTAGACGCGGCACAGAAGCTGGTGCGCCAGGGCATCGTTTGGCTGGGTGGCGAGAGAGCTGTTGAGCATGGCGGCTGCGGCATCGACTCGGCCCTGGTTCAGCAACTGGAGGGCCTGGTTGTTGTCGGCG
>JAFDVV010000025.1:0-928 GCA_018268775.1 Acidobacteriota bacterium
GCCGGCTCGTCGAAGGTCGAGCTGATGACCTCGCCCTTGACGGAGCGCTGCATATCGGTGACCTCTTCCGGGCGCTCGTCGATCAACAGAACGATCAACACAACCTCGGGATGGTTCGATGTAATCGAGTTGGCGATCGACTGCAACAGCATCGTCTTGCCGGTACGCGGCGGAGCGACGATCAGGCCACGCTGGCCTTTGCCCACCGGGGTCAGAAGATCCATCACTCGGCCAGAGATGTTGTCGCGGACCGTCTCCATCTTGACCCGCTCCTCGGCGTAGAGAGGAGTCAGGTTATCGAACAGAATCTTGTTGCGGGTCTCTTCGGGCGACTCGAAGTTGATCGCCTCGATCTTTACCAGCGCGAAGTACTTCTCGCCCTCATGCGGGGGGCGGACGTTGCCGGAGATCGTGTCGCCGGTCTTCAGGTCGAACTTGCGAATCTGCGAAGGCGAAACATAGATGTCATCCGGACCGGGCAGGTAGTTGTAGTCGGGGGAACGCAGGAAGCCGTATCCGTCGGGCAGAATCTCGAGGACGCCCTCGGCGAAGATGTGGCCTTCCTTCTCGCTTTGCGCCTGAAGGATCTTGAAGATGAGGTCCTGCTTGCGCAGACCGCTGGTGCCGGCGATGTCGAGCCCGCGGGCGAGTTTGCCCAGCTCGGCGATGTTGTGTTCTTTCAACTCAGAGATTGTCATGTTTTACCTTGTTGTATCGATTGCTGGATAGGAGGGATTTTGGAATTTAGGCGGGATCTGCCTGACAGATGGGTCGTGCGGAGAGACCTGCGGGACATTCAATTTTGAGGGATTTTCTTGCGGACAAGGCGTTAGGGGTGAATGAAAAGGAACTGCCGCGCGTTAAGCCGCGCGGCGCTCCTCGACCTGAATCTTCTGAACCGGGGCATCGGCATGCTCACCGGAGGGCA
>JAFDVV010000025.1:971-1613 GCA_018268775.1 Acidobacteriota bacterium
TTCGGCTTGTGCAGCTTGCGCGTCGCCTTCGACGCCAACTGACAGAGCTCATAGCGGTTCTTTACGTGAGTGAGAGCTCCAAAAATAAGATCTGAGCGCATCATCTTCTCCTTTATTCAATCTTCGTTGCGGGCCGATGAATGCGTTCTTCGCATGCGCCGCTCGCAATCTTGGGTCTCTTTTCGGTTTGGCGGAGTTCAGATTTCTCCCGCCACACTCGATTAGACGCAGAAACCCGGGAAAGGGTTCTGTAATTCTTTGGTAATTCGCTGCTAACTATCTCAATCCAGTAATGTTCCGTCGAACATGGCGCGGGACAAAACCGACCAGCAACAAGCGTTTCCGCATGTGCTGATCTTCAGTTACCCTGTCTGCTTTTGTTTTAACCGGGAGACGTGCGTCTAGACGGAACAAAGGCAAGCAGATGAAGCCACACTCGAAGGCGAAAGTTTGTCTTTGAGTGCCGGATGTTTCTTCAATCCAGCTCAGGCAATACACCTGAACGCCAACATCCTTGACCTCATGAAAAATAAATCCTATGGCCTCTCAGGTCAATCTTTATTTTGGAAATCTGACGGCAGAAAACCTTCCAGAATCGGGATTTTCAGGTTGACAGATTGGGCAGGAAGAGATTGCTCTCGC
>JAFDVV010000025.1:1679-23110 GCA_018268775.1 Acidobacteriota bacterium
CGACTACGACCAGTAGCTTCTGTCGAGTGTGCGATATTGGATCGCCTCGGCGATGTGTTTGGTGCCCACGCTTTCGGCATGGCCGAGGTCAGCGACCGTCCTGGCAACCTTCAGAATTCTGTCGTGTGCTCGGGCGCTGAGCCCCTGCTGCTGCATCGCCCGTTCAAGCAGCCGCTCGGCCTCCGGCTCAAGGACGCAGAACGAGCGAATCTGCTGCGTCGTCATCTGCGAGTTGGCATAGACCTTGTGGGCGGCCTTTCCAGTGCCCTTCACCTTTGCCTGGGACGCCTGGAAGCGTTCATGCTGCCGGTGTCGCGCGGCAAGGACGCGCTCACGGATTTCGGCTGATCCTTCGGCTGCCGCTCCGCCGCGCAGCTCTTTGTACTCGACCGCCGGTACCTCTATATGGATATCGATACGATCCAGCAGAGGTCCGCTGACCTTGGAGACATAGCGCTGGATCATCGGCGGCGTGCACATGCACTCGCGCCGCTTGTCGTTGAAGTAGCCGCAGGGGCAGGGGTTCATCGCCGCAGCCAGCATGAACCGCGCCGGAAAGCTGAGGCTCATCGCCGCACGGGAGATCGTAACGGTTCCGTCTTCGAGCGGCTGACGCAGTACTTCGAGCACGTTGCGGGGGAACTCAGGCAGTTCGTCGAGAAAGAGCAGCCCGTTGTGCGCGAGCGAGACCTCGCCCGGGCGGGGAACCATGCCGCCGCCGATCAGTCCGGCGTCGGAGATGGTGTGATGCGGAGAGCGGAATGGCCGGTGGGCCACAAGGCCCTGCTCGCCGTCGAGGACTCCGGCGACGGAGTGTATCTTCGTCGTCTCAAGGGCCTCTTCAAACTTGAGCGGGGCGAGGATGGAAGGCAGCCGCTTGGCGAGCATGGTCTTGCCGGAGCCGGGGGGGCCGATCATGAGGATGTTATGCCCGCCGGCGGCGGCGACCTCAAGCGCGCGCTTGGCCACGTGCTGTCCGCGAACGTCTTTGAAGTCGAAGGGGAAGCTCTGGGCCTCTTCAAGGAGAGCGCTGGCGCGTATCTCCAGCGGAGTCGCGCTGAGCGTTCCCGTAGCGGCAGAGTTGAGCAGCTCGCGAACCTCCAGGAGACTCTGTACCGGGTAGACGTGTACGCCCTCGACGACGGCGGCTTCGCGCGCATTGCTTGCTGGGACGACCAGATTTCGGATTCCATTTGCGCGGGCCGCAACCGCGATGGGCAACATACCGGGGACGGCCCGCACCGTTCCATCGAGGCCAAGCTCGCCTACCAGCAGGAAGTCGGAGATGTCTTTGACGGTCAGGGCACCGTATGCCCCAAGGATGCCGATGGCGATGGGGAGGTCGAAGCCTGAGCCTTCCTTCTTTAAGTCCGCCGGGGCAAGATTGATGGTGATGCGCGTGGGGGGTATCTCAAAGCCGGAGTTCTTGATGGCCGACCGAACGCGGTCACGGCTCTCGCGCACAGCCGCATCGGGGAGTCCAACGGTACTGAACTGTTCTTTGTCGAGTTTGATCTGAGAGAAGTCGATCTCTACGTCGATCAGGTGAGCGTCGATTCCGTAAACGGCAGCACTGCGGGCCTTGAAAAGCATTGAGCCTGATATGTCCTTGAGGCGGTGGAGTGTTGGGCGAGTATAGCACTCGGCCATGCCCTTTCATGCTCGCACAAAGGTCGCAGAAGGTTCCGTGTATATGGATGGGGAACTACGCCGGAGCATGCGCGCGCCTAGAATAGTCAGCGTGAATACCAGCCTCTTCGAGTTGTTCAAGATCGGGATCGGGCCATCGAGCTCGCACACCGTTGGCCCCATGCGCGCCGCGCTACGCTTTGTACAGTCGCTCGACACGCAGGGACGGCTTGCCGATGCCGCTCGCGTTCGTGTGGACCTTTATGGCTCGCTCGCATTGACCGGCCACGGGCACGGAACCGACCGCGCCATTCTGCTTGGCCTGATGGGAGAGGCTCCAGATACCGTGAACCCAGCGGTGATTGAAGCAGAGCTGGCCGCCGTCCGCAACACGGGAACGCTGTACCTGCTGGACCGCGAAGCGATTCCCTTCAACGAAGCGGAGCACCTGCTCTTCCATCGCAACCAGATGTATCCGGATGCCGCAATTCCAACACACCCCAACGGGATGCGCTTCTCTGCCTTCGATGCGACGGGCGGATTGATTGCGCAGGAGACCTTCTATTCGGTTGGCGGCGGCTTCATTCTTTCCGCGAGCGAGTTCGAAGCCCAGAGAGATTCCTCAGCACCGTCGACGCGGACGGTTCCCTACCCGTTTCATGACGCCGCTGAGTTACTTTCGACCGCTTCGGCACACGGACTCACAATCGCGCAGTTGTTGCTGGCTAATGAAGTCGCGCTGCTCTCAGAATTATCGATCACGCGCCCCGCACCTCTCGATGAAGCGGCCAGCTCTCCAGAGGAACGAGTCAAGAACAGCATCTTCGCCATCTGGCGGACGATGCAGCAGTGCACGGAACGGGGGCTGGCCACTGAAGGCATTCTTCCTGGCGGACTGAATGTGCGCCGCCGTGCGCCTCGACTTGCGCGACGGCTTGAGACGGAAGGTTCGCGCGACCCGCTTGCCCCGATGGACTGGGTGACTGTGTATGCGATGGCGGTCAATGAGGAGAACGCCGCAGGAGGCCGCGTCGTGACTGCGCCGACGAACGGGGCGGCCGGGGTGATCCCTGCAATCGCCCACTACTACATGCGCTTTATCGACGGCGCAGATGAGGCCGGAATCGTCCGCTACTTCCTTACCGCTGCCGCTATCGGCATCCTCTATAAGGAGAATGCGTCGATCTCAGGAGCCGAGGTTGGGTGCCAGGGAGAGGTGGGCGTCGCCTGCTCGATGGCAGCGGGAGGACTTGTCGCCGCGCTCAACGGCACGAACGACCAGGTGGAGCACGCGGCGGAGATCGCCATGGAGCACAACCTGGGCATGACCTGCGACCCAATCGGCGGACTGGTGCAGATTCCCTGCATCGAACGCAATGGCATGGGCGCGGTCAAAGCCATCAATGCGGCGCGTATGGCGATGCACGAGACGCTGGGTCACAAGCTGTCGCTCGACCAGGTGATTGCGACGATGTACCAGACGGGGCTGGATATGCAGTCGCGGTACAAAGAGACGTCTCTTGCGGGGCTTGCGCTGAACATTATCGAGTGCTGAGAAGTTACCGCTCTACCGCCAACGCCACCGAGTTTCCCCCGCCAAGACAAAGCGCGGCGACGCCCTTCTTCACGTCGCGGCGAATCATCTCGTGGATGAGCGTTACCAGGACGCGCGCGCCGCTTGCGCCGATGGGATGGCCGAGGGCTACCGCTCCGCCGTTGACGTTGACCTTGTCAAGCGACAGACCTAGCTCCTTCGTCACGCCTAGAGCCTGCACGCTGAAGGCCTCGTTCAGTTCGTAGAGGTCGACCTCGTCGCGGTCCCATCCTGCCTTCGCGAGAACGCGTTGCACGCCGATGACTGGAGCGAGCATCACCCAGCGGGGCGCGACTCCACTGATTGCCTGGGCCTTGATTGTGACCATCGGCTTCAGGCCAAGCTGCTTCGCCTTTGCCGCGGACATGACCACAAGAGCGGCGGCGGCATCGTTTACTCCGGGAGCGTTGCCTGCTGTCACGGTACCGTCTTTTTTGAATGCGGGCTTGAGTGCAGAGAGCGCTTCAAGAGAGGCGTCGTCTCGAACGCTCTCGTCGCGCGAGAAGAGAACCGGCTCGCCGCCTTTCTTCGGAGGTAACGCGACGGGAACAACCTCGGCGTCGAAGCGGCCTTCGCGCCAGGCGGCCGCAGCGCGGCGGTGCGATTCGAGCGCGTAGCGGTCCTGCTGCTCACGGGTGAAGCCGTGTTTTTCGGCGACGAGCTCGCCGGTCATGCCCATGTGCTGGTCGTCGCAGGCACACCAGAGTCCGTCGCGAATCATGGAGTCGACCACGGCGGAGTCGCCCATGCGCATTCCGCGTCGCGCGGCAGGAAGAAGGTAAGGGGCGTTCGACATGGACTCCATTCCGCCGGCGACCACGATCTCCGCATCGCCTGTGGCGATGTTCTGCGCCGCGAGTGCGACCGCGCGGAGGCCGCTGCCGCACACCATGTTGATGGTCAGCGCGGAGACGGTATCGCTGAGGCCTCCGCGCAGCGCAGCTTGTCGCGCGGGATTCTGCCCGAGACCAGCGGGAAGGACGCAGCCCATGACGCACTCGTCGACAGATGCTGCAAAAGCCGCGTCAATCGCGGCCCTGCGCACTGCCTCGCGCACTGCAATCGCGCCGAGATCAACTGCGGAGATATCCGCAAGCGAGCCTTGAAACTTTCCGACGGGGGTACGCACAGCCGACACAATGACAACGTCGTTCATCATCAGACTCCTGTTGCGCGACAAAATTCAACGTGCAGATTGAGAGTACATCGCATCGACTCATCGATGCGAGATGACATTCGCATGACACGAATGGGTCAGACGAGCTTCGATTGGGGAGATGGGTGTCAAAAAAAATTTGCACAAAGCATTCGATTTTTCTTGACAGTGAATTTTCATGAATCTATACCTTCGTTAGCTGCAATGCAGCGAGTTGTAGAGTCAATGTCTAATCACTAGGGAGAATAGGCAAATGGCAACCAAGAAGGCAGCAAAGAAAGCAGCGAAGAAGCCAGCGAAGAAGGCAGCAAAGAAAAAGTAGTTTCAACCAAGGCAAAGCAAAAACGGGGGACGCGGAAAGCGTCCCCCGTTCTGCGTCGATGCGGCTCTGCTATTGCGCGACCGCCTTGTTCTTCGGCGTCGAGAGATACCCGGACACCTTGTTCTTCTCGATGTTGTTGATGACGACTTCGTACAAGACGGGGTCCTTTCCGGTGTAGAACTGCACCGGTTCGTCGAGCCCCTTGTCCTTCTTCTCGATGGTCCTGTCGTCGGCACTGACATTCATTGTGTACCGCGAATGCTTCTGGTCGGCCTTCTTCAGTTGAAGCTTGATGCTTGAGAGGAGCGTGGGCTGCGCTCCCTTCTGGAGGGTGAACTCGTAATAGTTGCGGTCGCCCTTGTGCTTCAGGATCTCGAGTTCATCGTGATTGGTGGCGATCAGACCGCTCATCACACCGGCGTCTCCGATGACGCGGGTCAGCTTGGTCTTCGTCGCTTCGAGGTCGCTCTTCGTGGCGGCCACGTCGGTCTTGACGCCACCAACATCGGTCTTGACGTTCGAGACCTCGGAGGAGACGGCGCCGATCTGCTTCTGGGTCGCCTGTTGCTGCTGCTCGATCTTCGCCTCGGACACCTTCTGCTCGGCGATGATGCTTTGCGTCTTCAGCTCGATCTGCTTCTGGGTCATGCCGACGCTCTGACCCAGAGTTTCGCTGGTCGCCCGCAGGCGCGCGTTGGTGGCTTCGAGTTTCTGGGTAAGCTCAACGTCTTTCTGGGTTGCGACGGTCAGCTTCTGGTTGGCCGCGGCCAGATCCTTTTGCAGGGTGTAGCACCAGATCAGTCCGCCCAGGGCTGCAAGCAGCGAGACCGCCACGGTTGCAAGCAGCGCTCCGGAGACTGACCGCTCTTCCACATATCCCTCTTCACTCATCGCACTCTCCTTACCCACTGCTTTGGTTTTAGACGCAGGCCGTCCGGTTCAATCATCGCACCAGCGGCACAGACTGACTATATCTTCTTCGGACACAATAGACTGGAACCATGCTTCAACCAGATGTATGTATTGCCGGGGCCGGGATAGTGGGTCTTTCGCTGGCCCTTGAACTTCAACGCGGGGGTGCGCGGGTTGCCGTCTTCGACCAGGGAGAGCCGCTTGCCGAGGCCTCTACCGCTGCCGCTGGAATGCTCGCCGCCTATGACCCTGAGAACCCAAAGGAGTTGCGAAAACTCTCTGAACTGAGCCTGTCGCTCTACCCGGAGTTTCTCGACAGGCTGTTCGAGTTGTCCGGCACCGCCGTACCGCTGCACACCAGCACGACGTTGCAGGCGCTGCCGGAACGCCATAGCAGAGCGGCTGCCAAGCTTCCGGTCCTGTGCGCGGAGACGCTGGCACTGACTGCTCCGTACCTGAATATGGGTGGCCGTCGCTTTCTTCTGTTGAACGAGAACAGCCTGGATCCGCGAGAGCTGGCCGGTGCTGTGCTCGCTTCCGTTCGAGCGACCTCGATCGATCTGCGCCCAAATACACCGGTTCGCCTGGCCCGGAGCGGATCGAAGAACGTTGAGGTCCACGCCGGCGGTGAGATTCTTTACCCGTCGAGATTTGTCGACTGTACCGGGGCCTGGGCCTTCACACCTGCGATTCCGCCACACCTGCGCGTAAGGCCCCGCAAAGGCCAGATGCTGGCCGTTGCCCTGCCTTCCGAATTGCCGTTGCATATGGTGATCCGGACGCCGGAAATTTATATAGTCCCGCGGACTGCGTCAGCGGAAGATGCGCGAGTGGTGATTGGAGCTACGGTGGAAGATGCGGGATTCGACAAGACCGTTCGCACCAAAGACATCGCGCGGCTGCGCTCGCTTGCGATCGGCCTTGTTCCAGCGCTGGCCGATGCGCGCGAGCTTGAGACGTGGGCAGGGTTGCGTCCGGCAACGGCGGACGGTCTTCCTCTACTGGGCCATGTTGGCGAGAACCACCTGGTTGCGAGCGGACACTACCGGAACGGCATTCTGCTGGCCCCGGCTACCGCCAGGGTGATGTATGAGATGCTGGCGGGCAACGCTTCGCCCGTGGACCTGGCGCCGTTCTCTCCCCTGCGCGAGGGAGGGGTTTAAACTTCGCACAGAGGCTCGATATTCGCCCGTTCGTCGTGACAATCGTTTCTTTGCTGCGCTATAACCGATGTAATTTAGTTTGCTGGGAGAGATTCATAGATATGGCCACCGCCACCGCACCAAAGGGACTGGAAGGTATTGTCGCCACCACATCGTCGATCTGCTGGATCGACGGAGATGCGGGAGTTCTCTCCTATCGCGGCATCGATATACACGAACTGGCAGAGCACTCGACGTTTGAGGAGACCACTTTCCTCCTATGGTTTGGCCACTTGCCAAACCGGACAGAGCTCGCGGACTTCACGAAGAAGCTCGCCGGCGCGCGCAAGCTCGACCCCAAGATCGTGGAGTTGCTGCGTAGCGTCCCCACCAGCGGTTCACCGATGGAGATACTGCGTACCGCCGTCTCGATGCTGAGCCTGTACGACGCCGACGAGAAGGACAACTCGCACGACGCCAACGTGCGCAAAGCCTACAGGCTTACCGCGCAGATTGCCATGATCGTGGCCATCTTCGACCGCATCCGCAAGGGGAAGCCGGTCGTCGAAGCCGATCCGACACTGTCGCATGCCGCGAACTTTTTGTGGATGCTGAACGGCGAAAAGCCGTCGGAGACCGCCGTCCGCACCTTCGATGTCGCGCTGATCCTTCATGCCGACCATGAACTGAATGCCAGCACCTTCGCGGCGCGGGTGATCGCGGCGACACTTGCCGATATCCACTCCGCGATCACCGGGGCCATTGGAGCGTTGAAGGGACCGCTGCATGGCGGGGCCAACGAAGCGACGATGCGTCTGCTCTATGCCATCGACAAGGCTGGCGCCGATCCTACGGAGTATGTTCGCCAGATGTTTGCGGAGAAGAAGAAGATCTCCGGCTTCGGACATCGCGTGTATCACACGGAAGACCCCCGCGCGACGCACCTGCGCCGCATGTCGGAGGAGCTGAGCAAGACCGCAGGCAATATGAAGTGGTTCGACATGTCGCGCAAGATTGAGCTGTTCGTGAAGCAGGAGAAGAAGTTGAACGCGAACGTCGATTTCTATTCAGCCTCGACCTATACCCTGCTCGGCATAGACATCGACCTGTTTACCCCGATCTTCGCGGTCAGCCGCATCGCAGGCTGGGCGGCGCATGTGATTGAGCAGCATGACGACAATCGCCTGATCCGTCCTCGCGCAGAGTACGTTGGCCCCGCCTACCCCTCGAAGTACACAGCCATTCAGGACCGATAGCTCGCCGCTGGGGCGAAAACCCTCTTGGCAATGTCCCTGGAAAGTGAAATGCTCTGAGCATAGCTTTCCAGGACTCTCACTTGAGCTTTTCGAGGTACACGGTCGTAATTTGTTTGCTGGTTCTGTGCGCTGCGCCAGTCCCGGCCCAGACCGTCACCGCCCTGCCCGTTGTCTCTTCGGACATACGTACCGCTTCTCTCCGAACGGGAGAGACGTCGTCCTCCTCCGCTGAAGTGGGAATTACGCCGGTTCGCGCTGAACCGAAGGCAACGGGTATGTTCTCGCTGCGAAGGTTCAATGGCGGAGTGACCTTATCCAGCTTCCATGAGTCGTTGACCGGGTGGGCGACTCTGATGACACCGGCGGTTTCTTACACGATCAACGACCATTACTCGGTCGATGCCTCGATCCCCATCTATTTCTTTCGTCTCGCCGAAAGCACAAAGGCCCGCCCCAAGCCGAATGCTTTGCTGGTCGCACAACGGGGCGAGCTTGGCGATGCGGTCTTTGCGTTACATGGTCAATTCCTGCCGAAACTCTTTTCTTATGAATCGACCTTCTCCTTCACCGTTCCAACGGGCGACCAGGTGTATCCGCTGACGACGGGCCGGGTTACTTTCGACCTTAACAATCATTTTGAACGCACCTTCGGCCGCTTTACGCCGGTGCTTGAGATAGGCGCGGGAGATACGACGACGCTAATCAATCGGGAGGTCACGAAGACCTACACCTCACTCGGTCCCCTGGCGCACTTCCAGGTTGGCGTCGGGCTGAATATGCTCCACAACCTGTCCTTTGAGTGCGATGCCTACGAGCAGCTCCCCATTGGCGACCAGAAGATATACAGCGCCTACCGCAAGGGGCATCCGATCAAGGTTACGGGCTTCAACGTGACCGAAGACAATGGTTTCATCAGCATGTTCGACATTCCACTCGATCGTCGAACCACATTCTCGAGCTACTACAGCCG
This sequence comes from Acidobacteriota bacterium, assembly GCA_018268775.1. Taxonomy (GTDB): domain Bacteria; phylum Acidobacteriota; class Terriglobia; order Terriglobales; family Acidobacteriaceae; genus Edaphobacter. The sequence continues at coordinate 10,661 of JAFDVV010000025.1, forward strand.
CAGCCTTCGCCGCAGCGTAGACACGGTCGGAGTGAGCATGACTTTCATTCTGCGAGGTGCGCCGCAGGAGGAGAGCGACGATACCACGATGAACGAGCTGTTTCGCTGAAGTCTATTTCTTGTCGCTGGCTGGCGGAATGATGCCATTCATACGAAGGTACTCGGCGAGCTGCCCATAGTGATCGAACCCATGCGCGATCACTCCACCGGCCGTGCTGGCGCGTGTTGCCGTGCCTCGTGTGCTTTCAAATGCATTCTGAGCAGTGAGGGTTCCGATAGCCTGGTGCAGGAAGACGAAGGACCTCTCAAGCGCCGCGATGATCGCGTCTTTGTCCTTCAGGCCTCCGATCGCCTTCACGTCTACGTCCGGCTTCATGCTTCCTATCTGACCGCCATAGAAGTAGTTCGCCTGAGCGACGTGCGCGACCATCTGGCCGAAGCTGCGAACGCCCTGGTTGTTCGGTGAGAGGTAGTCGGTCTTCTGGTCTGCGACAAAGATAGCGGCGCTTGGAGCGAAGTTGTATTTGCCGGCCGGCATCGCCTTCGCGAGTCCCAGAAACTGGCCTTCGAAGGACTTAAGAGCATCGTCGAAGGACTTTGCGGGATCGACGATGGTTCCGGGTGCAATCGACGGTGTCCTGGGCGCATTGGGAACCTGGGCCTGCAACAGAGGTGCACAACAAACTCCAACCAGCATCGTTACCAGCAGACGTTTAACCATGATCTTCTCCGTTCCATGCCGATATGAATCCATTCACTGCAAAAACGAGCCAAGGCTACCAGATTCCCGCCATCTTCCGCGCCTGCGTTCATCACTGAATTTCGTTGTTCTTTGTATCTTCGACGTAAAATAGCGGTATGCAGCGTATCTATCTCGACGCCAACGCAACGACGCCCTTGCTGCCCGAGGTCTTCGAAGCGATGCGCCCTTTCTACCTTGAGCACTATGGCAATGCAAGCTCCATCCACCAGCAGGGCCAGCACGCGCGGGCAGCGGTCGACCATGCGCGCGAAGCGGTGGCCCGCATGCTGCACTGCCGTCCGGCGGAGGTGGTTTTCACCTCGGGCGGTACCGAGAGCGACAACCTTGCGCTGTTCGGCGTACTCGCCCCGGGCGACCACCTGATTACGACATCGATCGAGCACAATGCCATCCTGCAGGCGGCACAGGCGGTTGCTTCCCGTGGCGTCGAGGTCACTTTTCTTCCGGTCACGGATCAGGGCGTCGTTGAACCTGCGGCTTTGCTGGCCGCGATGAAGCCGAACACGCGGCTGGTGAGCGTTATGTACGCCAATAACGAGACGGGAGCGATTCAGCCGATGGATGCGCTGGCCGGAATCGCCCACGCAGGAGGCGCGCTGTTCCATACCGACGCCGTCCAGGCAGGTGGCAAAATTCCACTCGATGTGAGCCCGCATGGATTCCTGAAGGAAGTCGACCTTCTGACGCTCTCGGGGCATAAGATCTTCGCACCAAAAGGAACGGGGATTTTATACGTGCGCAGGAACGTACGCCTTTCGCCGATGATGCATGGTGGAGCGCATGAACGCCAGCGCCGCGCGGGAACGGAGAATGTTCCGGGTATCGTTGGCCTGGGCAAGGCCGCCGAGGTGTGCACCGACTGGTTGAAGACGGACGGACCAGCAAAGCTCACCGCGCTGCGCGACCGTCTGGAACAGGGCATACTGGCGCAGGTCGACGAGACCGGGGTCAACGGGGCCGAGTCCCCACGGGTCGCAAATACGACGAGCATCTACTTCGACCATGTGGAAGCGGAAGCCCTGCTGATCGCCCTCGACCTGAAGGGTCTTTCGGTGAGCGGGGGCAGCGCATGTCACTCTGGAGCATCGGAGCCCTCGCATGTACTGACCGCCATGGGTCTGTCGCCAGCGCGCGCGCGCGCTACGCTGCGCTTCTCGCTCTCGAAGCTCACGACGGAAGCGGAGATCGATGAAGTGCTTAAGATCATTCCGGCTGCGGTTGCGCACCTGCGCGAGCTTTCACCGACTTACAATAAAACCGGAGCGGTTGGCGCAACGAACTGAGGTCCGGCGCCAACTGTCGATTTACAGATACCAGGGGATATTGACCACAACGATCCTCTGGTTGCCTTTGAGCAGCAGCAGCAGCTTAAGCAACTGGACACGCTGGTTGTGAAGGGCATTTTCCCACCAGTGGCGGACGACCAGCTCCGGCAGTAGAACTGTGACCTTTCTGCCGGGATTCGCTTCTTCAAGCTCCAGGATGTAGTCCATCAGCGGATTGACGATGAAGCGGTAGTTGGATGGGATGGTCACGAGCTCCGGTTCCGCCAGATGCTCCTTCCGGATCGGCGTAAGGATCTTTTCTTCCCACTCCTCTTCCAACCCGACGGGTTCGTCGTCGGAGTGTACATGGACAACCTTCAGCTCCTTCGACAGCAGCAGGCCGAAGCGGAGGGCCTTCTCGGAGATACGGTCCCAGCGGGCCATGGGAATGATGACCAGCGGCTCCTGCATGTTTGTCAGGTTCAGCGGCGTCATGTCCTCCATCTCCCGCTTGACGCGGGTGTAGTGGCGCTTGACCACCATCATGATGCCGATCAATGTCGGTACGAGCAGTGCCGTAAGCCATGCTCCATCGTGGAACTTGGCGACAAGGACAACCAACAGGGTGATACCTGTGGCGACCGCACCGAAGCCATTGACGAACATGTGCCACATGCGGCCGGGATGCTCCTCCATCTTCAGCCAGTGGACGACCATGCCGGCCTGCGACAGCGTGAAGGCCAGAAAAGCACCAATGGCATAGAGAGGGATGAGCCTGTCTGTGACACCGCCGAACACGATCAGAATCAGCGCGGTGAATCCTGTCAGCGCATAGACGCCATGCGAGTAGAGCAACCTGCGCCCGCGCAGCGTAAAGACATGCGGCAGGTAGTCGTGCATGGAGATGGCGCGGGTAAGCCGTGGGAAGTCCGCAAAAGCGGTGTTCGCGCTCAGCGAGAGCGCCATCAGCACACTGCCCATGGTCAGGTAGTAGAACCAGCCTCGTCCGAAGACCGCTGTGGTGAGGATGCTGAGGACACTCTGGTAGTTGTGCGCGTCGGGCTCCATAGCCGTGACGCCGTACGCCTTCGAGAGCCATGCAATGCCGTAGAGAAGCACGATCAGGGTGGCAACGATGATGCTCAAAGTGCGTTGGGCCTTCTTCGTTCGCGGCTCTTCAAAGGCCATCACGCCGTTGGAGACTGCCTCGACGCCTGTCATGGCAGCGCAACCGCTGGAGAATGTCTTCAGCAGCAACCAAAGACTCAGGTATTTCACCGTTGCGATGGCCGGAGGGGGCGGAGTAACCACCGGAACTGGATGTCCCCCGGTGATGTAGACCCTGTAGGCACCCACACCGATAACGGCCAGCAGTGTGCCGACGAAGAAAAATGTCGGCAGAATGAATGCCGCGCCGGTGTCCTTGACGCCACGCAGGTTGACGATCGCCAGAATCGTCAGAATGACCAGGCAGATAGAAAGCGTGTGATGATTCAGGCTTGGGACTGCGGATGTTAAGGCCGTAACTCCGGCGGAGATGCCGACGGCCGCGGTCAGGATGTAGTCGATCATCAGGGCCGCAGCCGCCAACAAACCGGCCTTTTCGCCAAGATTCTCGGTCGCCACCGTGTACGATCCGCCGCCCCCGGGATACGCCTCGATCGTCTGCCGATAGCTGAAGAACACAATGACCAGCAGGATCAGGATGGCCGTTATGACCGGGACGATGTGGGTGACACCTGCTATCCCCAAAGGGATCAGGAGGGTCATCGCGGCCTCGGGTCCGTAAGCCGCACTGGTGAGGGCGTCTAGCCCAAAGATGGGTATTCCTGCCGCAACTCCAATATGTTCGGCACGTTCATCGCTGGTCGCAAGGGGTCTTCCAAAAAGTACGTCAATAAATGTCATGGGCTTACTCGATACTACTGCGTCTGCCGCAAATTGCAGCCCAATTTTGCGGGCGGCCGGGGATAAACTGGAGCGCATGGCAGACATCTACAACATCCCTCTCAAGCGAATTACAGGAGAACCGACCACTTTGGGCGAATATCGCAATAAGGCGCTCCTTGTGGTCAACGTGGCCTCGCAGTGCGGTCTGACGCCGCAGTACAAGGCCCTTGAAGCGCTCTACTCCCAGTTCAAAGGCGACGGCCTGGTCGTCTGCGGCTTTCCAGCCAACGACTTCGGGGCGCAAGAGCCGGGCACTGACGACGAGATCAGGGCCTTCTGCACGACGAACTTCTCGGTCGACTTCCCGATGTTCTCGAAGATCGCCGTCACCGGTGCCGCAACCCATCCGCTGTATCAGGCACTGATCGCCGCCCGGCCCCAGGCAACGGGCGACACCCGCGAAGGTTTCCGGCAGAAATTGAATGGCTTTCTGGCCACGAAGCACAATGGTGCTACGACGAACCCTGAACCCGGGGTTCTATGGAACTTCGAGAAGTTCCTCGTAGACCGCAAGGGCAATGTCGTTGACAGGTTTTCACCTGAGGTTACACCGGATGATCCGGCTGTCGTAGCCGCCGTTGAATTGGCCCTGAAATCTTAAAGTGTGCCGTCCCGAATCCGGTTGGAGGAGATGCGTTCTACAATCTTCTCCAACCGGTTTACGCCCTGTCTTAAAGCCACCCCGCCAGGAAACCTCAGCCCTTATGCAAATCCGCTCCGCCGCTCTTGCGCTTCCCTTGTTCGTCTCCGTCTCCGCTGTTGCACAGAAGGCCCCTATCCAGATCGCGGCCGACCTTTCCGACGCGCCGCGCAAGCTCTACCATGCCGAGATCGATATTCCGGTAAAGCCGGGCACGGTTGCGCTCACGACTCCAAAGTGGATTCCTGGCAATCACCGCCCTACGGGGCCTGTAAGCGATATCACCGGCGTTGTCTTTACGGCGAATGGGAAGCCGCTGGCCTGGCGGCGTGACGATGAGGATCTGTACCAGTATCACGTCACCGTTCCGGCGGGAGTAATGACGCTTCACGCGCACCTCGACTGCATTGTGACGGCGCGCGTGAGCCAGAAGCTCGCCGTGCTGGAGTGGGAGAAGCTGCTGCTCTACCCTGCCAACACCCCCGTGAAGGAGATTGCCGTGCAGCCCTCCGTCACGGTGCCAAAGGGATGGGGTATCGGTACTGCGCTGACTCCGACAGACGGCTACGACGCGCAACATCCTGTTGGTGGAACGACGCACTTTGCCGTCACGACCGTCGAGCAGCTTGAAGACTCGCCCGTGATCGCCGGTGAGTACTTCCACGAGTTCGCTCTTGCCCCGGAGGTCACTCCGAAGCACTACATCGATGTGGTCTCCGACTCTCCTGAAGATTCGAAGCTGCGTCCGGCACTGCTTGCCGAGTTGAACAACCTCGTTCGTGAGGCAGGCGCTGCTTACAACTCACGCCACTACAACGTCTATCACTTCCTGCTGACTCTCTCCGACGTTGCCGGTGGAGAGGGGCTGGAGCATGGCCAGTCGTCGGACAACGGCGTCGGCGAGAAGGGCTTTGCCGACGACGCGCATCAGCTCTCGGAGGCCGACCTGCTGGCGCATGAGTTTACCCACTCGTGGAACGGCAAGTATCGCAGGCCTTACAACCTGTACCAGGACGATTTCGCCAAGATGCAGCAGGGATCGTTGCTGTGGGTGTACGAGGGCATGACGCAGTACATGGGCAACGTGCTGGCTGCTCGCTCGGGGTTGAAGTCGCAGACGCAGTACCGCGATCAACTGGCGATGTCGGCCGCCAATCTGGACAACAAGCCCGGCCGGCAGTGGCGCTCGACGGAAGATACGGCGATTGCGGCCAGCATCCTTCGTGGAACCAATGCCGCATGGAGCAACTGGCGGCGCGGACAGGACTACTATCAGGAGGGCGAGCTCTTCTGGCTCGACGTCGACACGCTGGTACGCAAGCAAACTAACAATCAGAAATCGCTGACCGACTTCCAGCACATCTTTCTGGCGAAGGGCGGAAACACCGGGCCGCTGATTGTGACGTACGACCGCAACGAGCTGATCGCCGACCTGAACCAGGTGTTGAAGTACGACTGGGCCACCTTCATCCATGACCGCATCGACGACATCAATCCGCGCGCCGATCTGGCCGGAATTGAGCAGGGTGGATACAAACTGGTTTACACCGACAAGCCAAATGCCTCGGAGCGCACCATCGCCTCTACGGGCGGACGCCGCGGCGGGGTCAACGTCTGGTACTCCATCGGGCTTCGCCTCTCGAGTGAGGGTGCCATCTCGGACGTTCGCTGGGGTGGACCTGCGGACAAAGCGAATCTCGCTCCGGGATCGAAGATCCTTGCCGTCAACGGAAACATCTACTCGGCTGACGCATTGCGTACGGCAATCCGCGAAGTCAAGGGTAGGACGGAGCCGATCCATCTGATCCTGCAATCGGACACCTTTGTCTCAAGCGCGGATATCGACTACCACGAAGGCGAGCGATATCCTGCGCTTCAACGAGTGGAGGGGACACAGGCCTATCTCGACGAGATTACCAAGCCACTTACGACTCCTGAAAAGGCTCCGACGGAAAAGAAAAACATCGATTAGACGGTTTCTGTTCAGCGGCATTTATGTCGCGCATACAGCGTTTTGTTCATTCCGGATAGCAGACCTGGGCCTTCGGCCCAGCCTGTTATATCGCGGGCCGTTGGTCCTTTAGTCTGCGGCTCTGCATCTTCATGTAGACGTCGATGAAACCTCGATACAACAGCTTCAGGGGATTCGATGCAAGCATTTGAGACTTGCCGCTTTAAAATCCGATGGGCGCAGCTTGTTGGCTGCGCCCATTTCGATCATTGGTGCTTTTAGAAGTTGAAGGTTGCCTGCAACATGATGCGCCGTACCGCAGTCTGCGAGCTGAACGGCCCTGTTGAGAGCGTCGTAAACTGGCCGAATCGCGGCGAGCTCAAGCTGCTGGTTGGGGTGCCGTAGGGCACCATGTTGAACAAGTTGGAGGCCTGCGCTCCCAGAGTAAGAGAGTAGCGATGACCGGAGCTCGCACCGCCCATTCCCATCGGGCCGCGGCCACCACCGCCACCGGGACCGCCGCGATGGCCTCCCTGGCCTGGTCCACCGCCAGGTCCGCCGCTAGCGGCCGCCGCTCCCGTCTTAGGTCCGAAGCCAAAGACCTTTGCCACGCGCAGATTGATGGAGACATTGGCCGGCCCCGTGCAGTAGTTGATCGGCACAGGAGTGAGGCTGCCGGTCTGGGTTGCGCTGAAGTCGGATGCAATCTTACAGTTTCCGCTGTCGCCATTGGCGAAGTAAGGACGGGTATTGTAGATCGACGAACCGAGAGGATCCGTTCCGCTGATGACGTTGTACGGCGTTCCCGCCTGCGCGATCATGAACGGGCTCAGCGAAATAAGGTATGGAAGATTCACGCTTCCGCCGAAAACTCCAAACTGCCTCTGAGCAAAGGTCGCGCGACCATAATCGACCTTCGTGTTTGTGTTGCTCGTCGGAATGAAGCCGGATCCCGAGGTGTTCGCGTCGGCGAAGCTGATGGCATAGAAGCCGAACATATTCACGTTACGCAGACGGGCATTTCCGTTGAACATCAACTGGTTCTGACGAAAGACGCCGCCGGACTGGTACTGAAAGGTATACGGCGTTGTGGGAGGAGCCTGCCCTGAAATGGTGGGATCGAAGAAGTTACGGTTCATGAACTCGTGAACTCCGCGGGCGTTCAGGTAATTGACCGACATCGTGGCAGCGCGCCCAATCTGCTGGTCGATTCCTACTGCGGCCTGCAAGGTATATGAGCTGCGGAGGCCATTCCCTAACTGATAGAGGGTCGTGCGGCTCGGCGTCGAAGTTCCGCAGTTCGTTGGATTGTCGGGCGTGCATGTGGCACCTGGATTGATGAACGTGGACTTCTGCTGGTTGATACCGTTCAACTGCAAGGTGTTCAGATAATTGCCCAGCCCGAAGCGGTCGTAGAAGACCCCATAGCCGCCACGGATGACCGTAATCGGAGACTTGCCACCGCCACGCGGGACTCCCCATGCGAACGAGACGCGCGGAGCAAAATCATGATTGCTGTTGATGACGTTTTGCGCCTCGTAACGGATACCGAAGGTCAGCGTGAGGTTGGGTCTGACCTTCCAGTCGTCCTCAGCATAGAGGCCCACATCGGTCACTCGGCCGCCGATCGTCGCATTGTTGATCTTGGTGACAGCATATTGACCCGGGGTGCCGCACTGATATGACGAGATGCTGGCGTTTGCTGGATCGCAGACCTTTGTGACATTGGGTGCGCAGTTACTCGGCCGCTTCGTCTGCGTGGGGTCGGTGCACGGGTCGAGCAGGTACGAGTAGGTAAACGTTCCGTTCGCTCCCTGGTTCGATGTCGTCGACTGGCTGTTGGTGCGGATTCTTGCGCCCATGCGGAGGAAGTTCTTCTCCAGCGCCACTGAAGTGTAGTTCTGCACTTCGATATGCGTGCTGTTGGTGTGCTGGGTTCCGGCGCTGGAGCCACCAGCCGTGAAGATGCCCTGCACGGACAGAGTTGGTGCATTGCTCAGCGGGTCAATTGACGAGGTAGCGCGTTGGTATTCGAAGCGGGTCTCGTTGATCACGCGCGGGCTGACGATCTGCGTGTCGCTGATCTGGATCGTGTTCTCGTTGGACTCGGAGTTGTAGCCCACTGTCGGCAGGCTGGTGTTGCCAACGCCCGCGTTTTGAACGCTGTTCACTTCGTACTGATAGCGGAAGGTCAGCGTGTTCTTTTCGCCCAAAGCAATGTCGAGACGCGGCGAGATGTCACTGCGCGATTGCGGATGTGGGACGGCCCGGTTGGCCACAGGATACGAGTTGTAATAAGTGCAAGTGAGGTCTCCGGGCTTGCAGGGCGTCGTCGATGTCGGCGACGAGGCATAGAACCCACCGGTGTTCACGATGCTGTTGTCTTGAATGTTTCGGTGCGATCCTCCGATGCTGAAGGACGAGAAGTGATTGATGGGCCCGCTGATGTTACCGAGCATGAAGATGGTGTGATAATCCGGCTGCGTGTTCGAAGGGCCGAGGAACGGGTTGGAGGTGTTGAACGCTTTGTCGCCGCCCTGCATGCTGAAGCTGCCGTGATACTTGTCGGTCCCGGGTTTGGTAAATACTTCGACGCGGCCATATCCGAGCCGATCGTACTGCGCGGAAAAGGGGTTCTGATTGATGCGAATCTCGCGGATCGACGACTTCGGAGGAAGCTGGCCACCTGTAAATCCGTCCACGTAAATCTGTCCGCCGTTTGGCCCAGCCGACGGACCGGCCAGCGCTGAGAGCTCCGACGACAGCTCGTCTGGATCGTCCGAAAGTGCATCGAGGTCTTTGCCCTTGATGACGGTGGAGCTGGCATTGCTGTCCGAGTCCACACTGACCTGCGCGCTTTGTGCCGTCACCTGAATCTGCTGTGACTCCACCTGCACCGCCATCTTGACGTCTATGGCAGTGGTCTGGGTGATGTGGAGATTTTCTCTGACAAACGTCGCAAACCCGGTCATCGTAACCGTCAGAGAATACGTTCCAGGTGCGACTCCGTGAGCGGTATAGACTCCGTCGTTGCCCGACTGCACAACGATGGCCTTACCCTTTGCGGGAGTCAGTGTCACTGTCGCGCCGGGAATCAAAGCGTTGTCGGGATCGGTGACGGTGCCATGCACCGTTGCTGCCACCGCTGCGGCAGGCTGCTGCGCATAGGCAGCGAGAGAGGCCAAGGCGACAAAAAGGCACACAAATAGACTCAGTGTTTTACGCAATACCATTACCACTCCTCAGAAAGGAAACAGAGTTATCTTCAGGGCCGGTCCGGCTTACTGCGGACCGCCAGCTTCCGCGGCGCCCGTCCCTCCGCCCATGTTCCAGGGCGAAAGCGTCATTGACGGCGCTCCAGTCGATGCAGCAAGAATTGGCTCTACACCCGAAAGCATCGTTACAGCAGTCATTGATGAAGCGCCTGCATCAGGTTGCGAGGCCACGATCATGACGGCTTCTCCAACTTTCAAATCGCCGATCGTCTCTGTGGGCAGGCGCGACAGCATCTGTGCAAGATCGCCTCCACCGGAACGCGCTGCACCACCTGGTCCCGCCGCTCCGCCTGGTCCAGCTCCGCCCGGTCCGCGTGCTTCACGGCCGGCAGCGTCGGAGGGTGCTCCGGCAGGGGGTGCTCCACCTGCGCGCGGCGTACCGCCATTTGCACCGGCGGCGGCCGCACCACCACGCTCACGTGCGGCAAGCCGAGCCGCCATCTCAGGAGGCAGCTTGCGAAGATCGGAGTTCGGCGTCACGCTGACCGTGACCGTTTTCTTCGTGGCAAGGTCCTTCATCGTAACGGTCCCAGCCGAATGATCGATCGATGCGATCAACCCAGAGAGGTTCTTGAACGATCCGCTGACGATCTCGTCGGCCTGGATCGACGATCCGTCTTCAGACTTATTGCCACGAACGCGAAGCTGGTCGCCAGCCTGTACCTGCGCGAGAGTCCCAGGCTTCGCATCTTCAAACTTCACGGAATCGCCGGCATAACGACGGAACTTCGTCGAGGCGCTTGTCTCGACAGCAATCTTGCGAGTGCCGGAAGATATTGTGATTGTCGAGCCGTTGACGGCGCTCACAATGCCGCCCGAGCCGCGCCGCTGCCAGTCAGCCTTCTCCTGTTCGTTCTTCTGGGCGATAGCTGTGGACTTCATCAGGATGACGCGGGTCGCAGTAAACGAGCCGTCGTCAGCACCCTTACCTGTTACCAGAATGCGGTCGCCTGCCGCAATATCTCCAAGCGTGATCGACTGGGCCAGCTTCAGGTCGGTGCTGCCGGGCGCGAGTTGAAGAATCTTCGCTCCGTCTGCAACCGTGACGGAGGTCTGTGCTCCACCGTCGGCGGCGAGGGTGACGCTACTTCCTGCGATGGCTTTTACAGTACCGATCTGGCGTGTTGCCGCTTGAGCCGCGGCGGGGGCCTGCGCCTCAACATGCTGCACGATAACCGCACCTGCTGGAAGAAGTACCGCGGCCAGCATTGCCGTGCGAAAGCTCAATCCCGTTTGCATCGTATTCAATCCTTGTGCCCGGACTCAGTGCGCTCTCGAAACAGGAAGGTTGCACCGCACGCATTCGCGTCGTAAAGCCCGATACGTGAACAGACGGTCAGGCGTTCCAAAAGTTTCCGGTTGGTGGGGTAGTTTCATCAGTTTACCGTATGAATAACCCTTTCAGGGACAAACGGCTGCTCCGCAACGAGTATGGCGAGCCTGGAAGCTCCCAGTATGACCTTCCCATCTCGAATGCAGATGTCGTCGTTCGATCGAAGCGCCAGCCTGCAACCTTCTCTACAGTCGAACTCCGTCGCCTGCTCACCAAGGTTGAGCATGACGCAGACCTGACCACGATCCATCATGAGCCATTTGGCGTCTTCGTCGAACCGCACTTGAGTATGCTCCGCGTCTTTACCACTCAGCGATTCGCGGCGAAACTCAATCAGGCTGCGGCACCACTGCAGCATCTCTGCATGGAGGCCTTCTGTGATCTCGTCCCATCGCAGCTTCGACCGCTCGAAAGTCGCCCTGCTCCCAGGGTCGGGCACCATCTCTGGCGGCCATCCAAAGGCGGCGAACTCCCTCTTCCGTCCCTCCGATACGGCGCGGGCCATCGCCTCTTCCTCGTGATGCGCGAAGTACTGAAACGGTGTGGAAGCGGCGAACTCTTCTCCCTGAAAGATCAGCGGCACAAATGGCGAAGTCATCACCAGTCCAAGCGCTGCTTTCGCACGCTCGAAGCCCACGATGTGTTCCAGACGGTCGCCGATGGCACGGTTTCCTATCTGGTCGTGGTTCTGAATGAACCCGACAAACCGTTGAGCCGGCACTCCCTGGACAGGCCGACCGTGGATCTTGCGCCTGTACTGCGAGTAGATGCCGTCGTAGACGAAGACACCGGTCAGGGCCTTGGCCAGAGCTGCCATCGTGCCGAAGTCGGCGTAGTATCCCCTGCCCTTATCGCCTGCGTGGAGCACGGCAAATAGCGCGTGATGGAAGTCGTCGTTCCACTGCGCATCGAGGCCATAGCCACCGGTCTCGCGGGGGCGGACTACGCGCGGATCGTTCAGGTCGCTCTCGGCAACCAGCACAAGGCGGCGCCCGAGCGCCTCGGACAACTGCGCAGTCTCGATGGCAAGCTGCTCCATGAAGTTGATTGCCGACCGGTCCACATACTCATGCACGGCATCCAACCGCAATCCGTCGATGTGAAACTCCTGCATCCACATCAACGCGTTGTCGCAGAAGAACCGGCGGACCTGGTCGCTCTCCTCAAACTCGAGGTTTACAGCGTCGCCCCATGGCGTGCAGTGACGGTTGGTCATATAGGGGCCAAAGCGACCCGTATAGTTACCTACCGGGCCGAAGTGGTTGTAGACGAC
>JAFDVV010000025.1:23138-33486 GCA_018268775.1 Acidobacteriota bacterium
TATTGATGTCGCACCGCAAAGAGAGCGGCACCGTCATAGCCCCAGCCAAAGTCGCCGGGAAACTCCGCCACTGGCATCAACTCAACATGAGTGATTCCGAGCTCTGCCAGATGGCCGAGTTTCGCGATAGCTCCGTCGAATGTACCTTCAGGAGAAAACGTCCCGACATGCATTTCGTAGACCACGCCATCGGCCAACGGTGGAGCATTCCAGCGTTCATCGCTCCACCGAAACGCTTCTGTGTCGTAGATGCGTGAAGGACCGTGGATCCCATGCGGCATCCACGTGGCACGCGGATCAGGGTAGATCTTCCGGTCTTCGTCCACAAGAAAGCCGTAGTTGCTTCCAGGACCAGCGGCTTCCACCGTGACAGCCCACCAGCCGCGGTCGCCAAAGCGCTGCATCTCGTAGCGTACGTCGTCTATCTCCACAGCGATCTTGACTGCCGCTGGCGCCCATACCGTGAACCTATGCATTAGGCCTGTCCTCGCGCACCAGCAATGCGACCGGAAACTCTCGCAACAACATGCGCATCTGCACCGCACCTCCGTTCATCGCCGCGCCAGTCAATCGGTTTGTCCATATGCCTTCGGGAAGAACGACTGCGGTATCGCGCCACGCATCCATGACCTTCGTGGTCAGCCGTGGGACGATTGTTGCAACAGCGTTGCCTCGTAGATACGCGATCACGTTGTCCAGCTTCGCTCCGGTAACGACCAGCGGTATATAGGCAGCATCTGCGCCAAAGGCTTCCGGCCGCACACGGCGCAACTGCAATGCCTGATGGATAACCCACATCTTCGGCAGCCCGTCGTCCATCCGCTCCATGACTCGAGCCGCTATGTTTTCGCCCATCATGGCAAGCATCTCGTTAAATAGCTGAAGGCGGCGATCGTAGTCCACGGGCCTGCGGTTATCGGGATCGACGAGGCTCAGGTCCCATACCTCCGTTCCCTGATAAAGATCCGGAACGCCCGGCGCCGTATGCTTTATCAACGTCTGCGCCAGTGAGTTTACCCTTCCCGAATATTTGACGCGTTCCACAAACTGCTCGAGGTCTTTCACGAAAGGGGCGTGGGCCATGGTGCGGGCGACAAACTCCATTAGCGCGTCTTCAAACTCCTTGTTGTTCGCAATCCATGTGGTCTGCAACTTTGCTTCACGCGCCGCCTTGAGCAAGTAGGCTTGCGCTCGTTCGACTGAAACAGGCCACGCGCCGATCAGCGTCTGATAGTAGAGATATTCGGTATTGGCATCGGGCATAGAACCGTTGACCGTGCGGACGCGGAATTGGTTGTTCAGACGCGACCATCGCTGAATGGCCGAACCAAAGCGCGATGGAATCTCCGACAGAACGGCAAGCCGCGCGCGGACGTCGTCACTGCGCTTGGTGTCGTGCGTTGCGAGCGCAATCATCGTCAGCGGATGGGTCAACTGCATCTTCTCGTTGTAGGCGTGAAACTCCGCGACGCTTACGCCGCTGCCGCTTGGGCTACCCCCTACCTCATTCATGCCGGAGAGGCGGTTGTAGCAGTAGTAGGCCGTGTCCTCCACGCCCTTCGCCATGACGGGCCCAGTGAACTGTTGGAAGCGCAGAACAAACTCGCTCTCGCGCCTGCCGGTTACAACCATTGTCAACACATCGCGCAGAAAATCGAACAGGTCGCCGTCGATATCCTGGCGTCTCGCCTTTGCACATACCGTTGCCTGCGCAATGCGTGCGCGGTCCTCATCGGTGATCTCGTTGCGCCCCGGTACGACATAAGTTCTGTAGATGTCGAGACAGGCGGCAAGCTCGCGAATCGCGCGCCGGACCTCGGTCTGGGTGTAGTCGCGGCGGTCGCGGTTCGACTCGCATATCTCTACAAACATGGTTGTCAGCCGGTTGACGTCGCTGCCCAGCGCCTCCTGCGAGACGTTAATCTTCTTATCGTGGGACATTGCGAAGTAGTCCAATAGACCGGCGGCTGCCTCCTTGCCGAGGAACGCCTGATATATCGCCGTCAGCTCCTGCAATCCTTGCGGCGACAACAACACGCCGCCTGCAATGTGCATGAAGTCGTAACCTGTGGTCCCCTGAATCGGCCAGCCCTCGCGCAGGTATTCGCCCGGTTCCAGAATTTTCTCTCCGATGATCCACGCCTCTGGAGCACGCTCCCGCAGCCTCGTCAGATACTCCAAAGGATCGCGCAGGCCGTCGGGGTGATCCACGCGAACGCCATCGACCACGCCTCGCTTCAGCCAGTCCAGCACCAGAGCGTGTGTCTCTTCGAACACATGCTCACGCTCAACGCGCAGGCCCACGAGAGAGTTCACATCGAAGAACCTGCGATACCCCAGTTGCTGACCTGATGTTTTCCAGTACGCCAACCGATAGTTCTGTTGGTTCAGAAAATCGTCCAGAACATCCTCGTTTCCGTTCAGTTCTTCAATCGAGCGCTCGATTCCGTCGCAAACACCTCGTTCCTCTGCACAGAGGCGCTCAAGCAGCGTATAGAGGACTACCTTGTCGTTGTGCAGCGCAAGCACCTTTCGCCTGTCTTCGTAAGGCGGCGTTGGCAATCTTCCGAATGATCCTGCGAGAAAACTGAGTGTCTTCGACCGCGCAAACTCTGCCGCCCGCCCCAGAATCGCGGGCAGCGTTTGCGGCGACACGGGGAATGTCTGACCTGCCGCCTCTACGTGAAACTTGTTTCCCGCCCGCACGACCCGTATGCCGCCACGATGCAGTACGCGACCATACTGGTCGTCCAATACGGGTGCAAGAATCTTGTCTCTCAGCCGCTCTTCAGCAGGTTGCCAGTCGATATCGAAGAAGGAAGCATATCGACTGGATGTGCCATTCTCCAGGACGTCCCACCAGTAACGGTTCTCCTTGCCCAGGGACATATGATTGGGCACGATGTCGAGCACCTGTCCCATACCCAGCTCGTTGAGCTTTGCGCAGAAGCGATCATGGCCCTTCTGCCCTCCCAGCTCCTTGTTGACGTATTGATGCGAGACAACGTCGTAGCCGTGCATGCTACCGGGAGCAGCCTGCAAATATGGCGAGCAATAGACGTGCGAGATGCCGAGCGCGCGCAGGTAGTCTGCGATTGCGGCAGCATCGTCGAAGGTGAATTCCTTGTGGAGCTGGAGTCTGTAAGTGGAGATCGGAACACGCAACATTGAAGCAGCCCATCTGAAGATTGCGGGTTAGGTGCAAACACAGCACGCTGAACGGCTTGTGGGAAGAGGAGACTTTCCAGGTTAGAGTCCAGCTTTAGGGCATCGGTTGTACTCCCGGCATATCGTCTTAGGAATGAGTACGCTACAACCGCAGCGGCGGCTTGCGCATCTTCCTATGCAACGAGATTTCGAGAGCTGACAATAAAGTGAAGAAAGCCGGCAGCGCCACCGATCCGCTTTGGTACAAAGATGCAATCCTTTATGAGCTGCACGTTCGCACCTTTCAGGACTCCAATGGCGACGGCATAGGCGACTTTCCGGGGCTTATCTCGCGGCTCGACTATCTGCAGGAACTCGGCGTCACCTGTTTGTGGCTGCTTCCGTTTTTTCCTTCACCGCTTCGCGATGACGGGTACGACATTGCCGACTACACCAGTGTCAATCCCAGCTACGGCACGATCGAAGACTTCAAGCAGTTTCTGAACGCAGCCCATCAACGCAACATGCAGGTGTTGATTGAACTGGTCATCAATCACACCTCGGACCAGCATCCGTGGTTTCAGGCTGCGCGTCGAGCGCCCGAAGGCTCGCCAGAGCGCAATTTCTATGTGTGGTCGCACACCGACCAGCTTTACAAGGGCGTGCCGATCATCTTCTCAGACACCGAAAAGTCCAACTGGACCTGGGACGATACAGCGAAGGCCTACTACTGGCACCGTTTCTTCTCGCACCAGCCGGACCTCAACTTCGACAATCCGGCAGTCATGGATGAGGTTTTGAAAGCCATGCGCTTTTGGCTCGACCTCGGCGTGGATGGCCTGCGTCTCGATGCCATTCCATACCTTTGCGAGAGGGATGGCACCACCTGCGAGAGCCTTCCCGAGACACACGCGATCATTCGCAGACTCCGCGCCGCCATCGATGAGGAGTACACCAACCGCTTCACACTTGCAGAGGCCAACCAATGGCCGCCCGAGGTCCGCCCCTACTTCGGCAACGGCGACGAGTGTCACATGGCTTTCCACTTTCCTCTGATGCCTCGCATTTACATGGCACTTCGTCAGGAGGACCGCTTACCCATCACCGACATCATGGCGCAGACGCCCGCCATTCCCGATAGCTGCCAATGGGGACTCTTTCTGCGCAATCACGACGAGCTGACGCTCGAGATGGTTACGTCAGACGAACGCGACTATATGTACTTCGCCTATTCGGCCGACCCGCGTATGCGCGTGAACTCAGGTATTCGGCGCAGATTGGCACCGCTGCTCGATAACAATCGTCAGCGCATTCAGCTTCTCAACTCTCTTTTACTTAGCTTTCCAGGAACGCCCATCCTCTACTACGGCGACGAGATCGGCATGGGAGACAACATCTACCTCGGCGATCGCAATGCTGTGCGTACGCCCATGCAATGGAACTCCGACCGGAACGCCGGCTTTTCTACGGCCAACCCCGCGAGGTTAAGCTTCCCCGTCGTCATGGACCCTGTCTATGGCTACCAGGCGGTCAATGTCGAGTCGGAGTTGGCGGACCAGTCGTCGTTGCTGCACTGGACACGCAACATGATCGCGCTGCGCAAGCTCTTCCAGGTCTTTGGACGCGGCACTCTTGAGTTTCTCAGCCCAGAGAACCGTCGCGTTCTCGCTTATGTGCGCCACTACGATCCGACGTCGCGATCCCGCGAAGATACCGAAGCTGGCGGGAAGCGCAATCTTTCGGCTCCCGGGACCGAGACCGTTCTCTGCGTTGCCAATCTGTCGCGTTTTGCTCAGCCAGTCTCGCTCGACCTCAGCGAATTCGTCGGCATGACGCCCGTCGAGATGCTGGGATATGTCTCTTTTCCACCTGTCACCAGCGAACCGTATCCCTTGACGCTTGCACCGTACACCTTCTTCTGGCTTGAGTTACAACCGGCCCCCGAGACCATCGCACGATGAACCCTTTGAACCGTTCCCGCGTCCTAAACTAAGCAGAGGCAGGCCGACGACCGAATGGCAACAACATCCACCAATCCGGCTGCTCTCGCTTCCGACGCTACAACTCCGGCAGAGACAGGCCTTCTCATTCACCTTGCGTCCGTATCTGCCGAGGCGATTGAGCCGGCCTTGTCGAACCTCGCGCTCGCCTTTCCAGGACAATCCTTCGCCGTCGCCATTCCCGACGTAGCACCGAATCTAACGGCGAGCCCCTCCTTCGACAAGCTAAGGCTGATTCCCTATACACCCGCTGCACCTTCCGCGACCAACTGGGTACTTACCGCCGCCGACTACTTCAACACCTACAAGCTCGCACTGGAACATTCCAAGACAGCGTGTCTGATTCTTGGTGCCAACTCGCATACGGTTCCTGCGGAGTCCATCCGCAACCTCGCCGCTACAACTCTTTCTTCCGGTTCAGACCTGGCTGTTGGGCACTACCATCCAGGCCCTCGCGAGGGCCTGCTCAACTCCGCCATCCTGTATCCAGTGTCCCGCGCGCTTTTCTGCGCCAGGCCACGTTTCCCTCTTGCCGTCGATCTCGGTGTTTCCATTCGCATGGCTGAACGGTTGGCCACTGTGGCCCAACGTTTCACTGCGGCCGCTCAGGACGACGCCATTTTATGGCCGGTGTCGGAGGCTTCCGCCGCAGGCTTTACGCTGGCTGAAGCAGATATTCCGGCACGCTGCGCGCCTTCTCCCGCTTCCGCAGACCTGAACTCGTTGCTCACCCAGCTTTGCGGCTCGCTGTTCGCGGACATCGATACGAAAGCGGCGTTCTGGCAGCGTATGCGCAGCACGCTACCGGCACGAAGTATCCCCCAGGCTACCCAGTCGAATGAATCGATCGACGTGGCGCCGATGATCGAGTCCTTTCATCTCGCTTACGCCAATCTGCAAGAGATCTGGGCACTGGTTCTACCTCCTCATGCGCTTCTTGGCCTTAAGCACCTCTCTGTGATGCCGCAGGAGAGCTTCCGCATGCAGGACAATCTTTGGGCGCGCATCGTCTACGACTTCATACTGGCTTACCGCCTGCGCACGATCAACCGTAGCCATCTGCTCGGCGCGCTTACGCCGCTCTATCTCGCATGGGTGGCTTCGCACCTGATTCTGGTTCACAGCGGAGTTTCGCCTGAACGCCATGTCGAGGAACAGGCGCTCGCCTTTGAAACCGATAAACCGTATCTCGTTTCCCGCTGGCGCTGGCCGGACCGCTTCAACCCTTAGCCGCACAGAAGCGACGGCCAGCATCCAAACGTAAGGAGATTCCCCCATGTGGCAACAAGTCGAACTCGCCCTTAGCCAATCTGCCCATCGGGCACTGGTGACGCTCGCCAACTTCCTTCCGGGGTTTCTTGCGCTCCTGCTCGCTATCTGCATTCTCACGATCGTGGGAGCGCTGCTGGCCGCGCTGCTCAGACGCGTCCTGACTCTACTTCGCTTCGACGAACGGCTCACTCACAGCTCGATCATCCCTTTTGAATGGGCACCTTCGCACAGTCCCACACTGCTCATAACGCGTGTCGTCTTCTGGGGTTCGGTTGTTCTCGGCTGCCTAATCGGAATCTCGGCCTTCGACGCGGCTTATGCCGGCAACTCGCAGATGTCGTTCTTCCTGGTGCCGTATCTCACGCACTCCGTTGGCGCAATCATCCTGTTTATTGTGGGAACGCTCATTGCGCGCTTCCTTGCGAGGACCGTCCTGATTGAGGCCGTCAATGCGCGTCTCTCCTACGCCCGCTTCCTCTCTCTCGGCGTCAAATGGCTTGTCCTCGTTCTGACTACGGCCATGGTCCTCGATCACCTTGAGATTGGAGGAACGGTCGTCGACCTTGCCTTCGGAATACTTTTTGGCGGAATCGTACTTACGCTTTCGCTCGCCATAGGGCTGGGCTCGCGGGATATCGTCAGCCGTTCACTCGAGAAGAATGCCGACAGCGACGTCACCCCGATCAACCAGGCCCCGCGCTCGCAAACGACGAGCGAAACGTTACGCCATTTTTAAACGCTGTATCACTGCGCCTCGAGCCGGCGAAATTCGAGGCATTCGAGGCGCTGGTGGCTCCGAACTTCGCGTCAGGCAATGGGACGTTGACGTTGCTGCATGATTGGCAGAAACTTGCCAAGCCGCGAGAACAGCCAGCGGATGACGGGATAGGTCAGGAGAACCATCGCCCGCTTGCGGATGCGGATGGCGTCCGTGCTTGCAGGAGTGAATACACCAACTCCAGTCATGGCAAACTTCTGGAACGACGATACACGCGGCCTCATGGTGCTTTCCCAGTCCGCGAGGGCGGCTGCGATGTCGTCGCCATGTTTTTGAAGGCGCTTGCCCAGCACATTGGCTCCGGCGAGACCGCTTGACGCGCCCATCCCCGAGTAGAGCGAAGGGCACCATGCGGCGTCGCCGACGAGGACGACGCGGCCCTGATACCAGGTGGATAGATGAACCTGTTCGGCAATGTCGAACAAAGCCGCTTCGCTCGTCTCCAACTGCCGTAGCGCAGCCTCCAGAATGGGGCCAAGGGGTTCCGGCCCGAAAGCCTTGCGGATCTGCTCGGAATGCACGCCCTTGCGCTCGGCGTCAGGGTCGGCCGCATAATAGGAAAACAGCACTGTCGAGCGCCTGTCATCGAAAGGGAACACCGTGAATGAGCGGCCCGGCTCGATGATCTGTCCGCCGACTCCCCTTGGCAACGTGGGCAAATCTTCCTGTAGCGCATAAGCGCAGATCATGGTGCCAAGACGCCGCAGGCCACCAAGCTCTGGCGGGAATGCAAGACGGCGTACCGTCGAGCGGATGCCGTCAGCACCGATTACGAGGTCGAACCGTTTGCGTGTTACTCCCTCCGGCCCTTCCAGGGTAACCTCGACGCCATTTGAATCCTGTTCGATTGCCGTCGGGCTGGTCAAAAAGTGGATTTCCGTATCGGGCGCCACATCCTGCAAGGTTTGCCAAACAGCGTCTTCGACGTCGCCCCGCATCGTGAGATAAGGGTTGATTGGAATATCGGCAAAGCTAAGGCCCGGCGAGCGATTTCCCTGCCGATCAATGACATAGGTGGAGCTTTGAGCGCGGTGGTCCACGAGGCGGTCGCCAACGCCGAGATCGGCAGCCGCCGCACGCCCCACACCCATGATGGCAATGAAATACCCCCCGCGACGACGCGCCGGTGCGCGTTCAACAACCACAGGGGTCCAGCCTGCGCGATGCATCGCAATAGCGCAGGCAATTCCGCTAATTCCGAGCCCCACAATCAATGCCCTACGTTCTGTCATCCGAAAACCTACACGACTCATATTTAGATACTATGCGTATCTATAATTGATCTTATGTTAGATGAATGGAAACTGCAATGAAGAAGAAAGAGGCCCTTGGTGCGACGCACGAAAAATGAAGTCGAGGAAGCCATCGCAGCTGCAGTCAGAGATGAATTGGCAGAGCACGGCTACGCGAAGGTCAGCTTTGAAGGGGTGGCTCGCCGGGCGAATACGAGTAAGCCCGTTCTGTATCGGCGCTATTCTTCGCGAGCTGAGATGGTCTTGACATCTCTGGGCCGTTCACTCTGGTTCGAGGTCCCGACCGGCCTTTCGCAACTCCCCTTACGGCAAGGGATTCTGGCCCTGCTTCGTTATGCCCGAAATCGTTCAGAAGTTGTAGGCGCTGACACCCTCAGGGCTCTCATTGGGGAGGCGGACAAAACCATACTCGCACTCCTGACTCGTGCTATGGAGAAAGCTGAAGGCATCCTCGCGGAACAGGTCATCGCCCCCGCAGTTGATCGAGGTGAACTTGGGCCGGAGCCGATTGCGTCCGGGGTTCTATGTGTACCTTTTGCTGTGCTCCGCGAACAATTCCTGTTTCGCACCAATGTGCCGATGACCCTGGAAGAAATTGCCGACAATATCTGTCTGCCATTGCTCAAGGCGGCGACTCAGCCACAGGGTGCGTCCGGCGGGCAGGTGTAGGAAACCCTCCAGCGCTTGGGCTTCTCCGCCGTCATGCGTGACGGCGGCTATTCTTTTAGCTGGTCTTGTTGAGAATCCGCTCTTGATATACGACTATTTTTGTCCTATAAAGATATAGGACTGAATTTGTCCTCAATCAAAACGGGGTTGACGCTCTTCCATGTTCAATAAGCCACTACTCTTTTCTCTATTGCTGGCAGTCCCTTACATGTCTGCTCAGGGCCCCGGCGGTGGGCCTCCCCCTCCGCGTCCGGCGTTGCTTGCGATCGATACGAATGGAGATGGGAAGCTTTCCGTTGAAGAGATCGCCGCCGCCAGCGTTGGGCTTATCACGCTCGACAAGGACCACGATGGCCAGCTTACTTCGCTTGAATACCTGCCCAGCCAAAACGACCCCAAGGCCAACAAGCCCGACGAGACCGCCCAACGGCTAATGCTGCTGGACCGCAACGGTGACGGCATCCTGACCAGGGATGAAGTTCCTGAACGAATGCAGGGACTGTTCAACCGCATTGACGCGAACCACGACGGTAGAATTACGCCCGAAGAGATTCGCTCATCGACCCAGAATCAGAGCGGTCCAGCAGGCCGTCCCCAGCATAGCGGCGATGCCACCCGCATGGATCCGATCCTCAACGCGCTAGACACCAACCATGACGGCGTCATCTCCGCTGCCGAGATTGCTGCCGCCCCTGCGTCGCTCAAGACACTCGATAAAGACGGCGATGGTGAACTTTCTGCCGAAGAACTCCGTCCTAAACAGATGACACCCGCAGACCGGGCGAAACACATGCTCGACGAGTGGGACACAAACAAGGACGGCCGCATCTCAAAGGCCGAGGCTCCCGATCGTATGCAGCAGCAGTTCGATGTTCTGGACACCAACCATGACGGCTACCTGACCGAAGACGAGATCGCCGCATACTTTGCCTCCATGCCGCAACAGATGCGCCGCCCCGAAGGCGGCAACACCCAAGGCCCAACTCCACAAGGACCTCGTCCCTGATATGCACTCGATAAAGATCGCAGCAGCAGCCCTGTCGCTCTCACTGGCACTCCCTGCCCTCGCACAGCAACCACCCGCGAAGGTCCATGTCTTCCGCCACGAAAATGTACTGGGCACATCGCTCGAACTGAAGGTCAAGACGACAAGCAACGCTCAGGCTGAAAAGGCCGAGGCAGCCGTTCTACGCGAGATCGAGCGTGAGAACCGCATCCTGAGCGCATGG
>JAFDVV010000026.1:0-23873 GCA_018268775.1 Acidobacteriota bacterium
TCGATGCCTTCGTGCTCGAAGGCAACGGCAATCCGCTTGAGGTGATGCCCGGCGTCGCCATTATCGCCAAAACTACCTGGGACACCTTCCGGGCCAAAGCTGCATTGAAGGTCGATTGGGACGAGAGCAATGCCTCCAAAGATTCGCTGACCCAGGCCGCGGCGAAAGCAAAAGAGCTTGGCCCGCAGATGCCCGCACCTGAAACAAACGTGGGTGACGTCGATGCAGTCTTCGCCTCGGGAGCCAAGGTCGTCGAAGCCGCCTATGACTATGCGATGGTCTCGCATCAGCAACTTGAGCCGCAGAACTGCACCGCCTGGTGGCACAACGGCACAATGGAAATGTGGACTCCCACGCAGCAGCCGGATCGTGGCCTGTCCATGATTATCAACATGCTCAAGCTGCCAGAGGACAAGGTCGTTGTTCATCAGACACGCGCCGGCGGCGGTTTTGGACGCAGGTTGATGAACGACTACATGTGCGAGGCCGCTGCCATTGCCATGAAGGTCAACGCTCCGGTCAAACTGCAATGGAAGCGCGAAGACGACTTCGCGCACGACTTCTTCCGCGCAGGTGGCTATCACTTCCTGAAAGGCTCCGTTAAGGATGGAAAGCTCGCGGCATTCCAGAATCATCTGGTCGCCTTCTCGGCAGACGGAAAACGTCCCGTAACCGGCGGTGCGCGCAGCAACAACAGCTTTCCAACCGACATCGCACCGAATGTTCGCTACGGCGTCAGCCTGATGCCGCTCCAGATTCCATGCGGCCCCTGGCGCGCTCCAACCGACAACGTGCAGATGTTCGTCGTCGGCAGCTTCCTCCACGAACTGTCTGTTGCCGCTCAATGTGATCATGTGGAGTTCTTGCTGGATTGGTTCGCACGGCCGCTGGCCAAACCGGCGCAGGGACCTCCTCCCGAGCCGAGCCGTTCGTTCAATCCCGCTCGCGCGGCTGGCGTGCTGAAGCTGGCGGCGGAAAAATCCGGCTGGGGCAAAAAACTACCGGCAGGCCGTGGCCTCGGCATCGCCTTCGCCTGCTCCTACGGCGGGCATATCGCAGAAGCCGTCGAGCTGAGCGTCGATGCCAGCAAGCACATCACCGTCCACAAGATCACAGTCGCCGGAGACATCGGCCCCATCGTCAACATGAGTGGCGCCGAAAACCAGGCGCAAGGAGGTGCGATCGATGCTCTGTCGACCGCCATGGGACTGGAGGTCGGAGTCGAACAGGGCCGCGTCCAGCAAACCAACTTTACCGGCTACCCCATCCTGCGCATGAGCAGCGCGCCGCCCGTCGAGGTTCACTTCATCCAGTCCGATTTTCGCCCGTCCGGCCTGGGAGAACCCTGCGTCCCGCCCCTTGCCGCCGCGCTCGGAAACGCAATCTACGCCGCAACGGGAGACCGTGTCCGCACCATGCCGTTCAAACGGGCTGGATATTCCATCTAGCACTCGTAGCGACGAGCATCGAGACGCGACGTGAACACTCAGCCGCCGCGTCTCTTGTCGACTGAGATTTTTTTTGTTGGTGCCGGGAGGGGGGGTCGAACCCCCACGGCCCGAAGGCCGGCGGATTTTGAGTCCTCCAAGTACGCCAGTAAACATCTTATTATCTTGCTTTTAGAAGGACATAACGGAGAACTGTGGAAGAAAATGTGTAAATTTCGACTTTTTTTACGAAGATCAGCCTCGGCCCGACTGACTACCCTGGGGAATCATTTGCACTGGTTTGTTGGGGGAGCGGCAGAGGGCTGGAAATCGATCTGGTGGCTTGAGTGGGACTTGAACCCACACGGGATTGCTCCCAATGGTTTTTGAGACCACCGCGTATGCCGATTCCGCCATCAAGCCATCATCACTATTAGACCATACAAAAGGCTGACCCAAAGTTGGCTGTGGCTGCCAATTTCGCGCTTGCGGAATCTTCGCCACTTCCCGGATCGCTTCCGATCTTGCCTAGGTGGCCCGCAAGGAGCAAGGAGAGCCGATTTTGCGGCTACAACGCGCACGTATTGTGTCCGAATGGGACTTCAACCCGCACCCAGCCTTCGGGAAGTCGGTTCGATTCTACATATGCGGAGTACACATCAGGCGTCAGCTGCTCATAAAGCACGCTGAAGGAACTCGGCGGAGCATTGGGGCGCTGAAGCTGCTTGGGACCGTGCACAATGATCGTGTTGTCCTGATAGGAAATCAGCAGCGGGGAATCAACTCCCCCGTGAATGAAGTCGGGCAGCTTGAAGTCATGTGATCGACTATAGGGCGCACAGAAGTCAGGGGACGAAGACAAGTAGACCTCGGCGGGCTTTCCGAAATACGACTGCCGCCGAACATATGCGGTTGCACCAGAGGGAAGTCGGAGCGTAGCCATTCCCGGCTCCAAGTGAGCTACTTCATTCAAGCCTCGCGAAACAAGGTAAGCAAAGCATCCGGCTCCGGCGACAATGACGGCCAACACGATCACGATTACCTTGCGTCTTCGCATTACGATTACCCACGCTTTAGGCGATTGTACGAGGTTGGGCACGCCGAAGTTCCCGCGACAGTAGCCGGTCACGCGCCCAAGATGCCGTTCATGCCATACTTTCAATCAGCGGACTACCAACGACAGTGCAAGTCTTTGCCGCATGAGGTTCAAATGCCTGCGCAAACAGGATTGGCTCGACGAAGGTCTCCTCACATTGGGAACTATACCGGTACACTGGTCGATTACAACGGCGTAGGAATCTGGTCTGCGGAAGGTATTCAGAAACGGTACAGAAAATACGCCGATGCTCTCAGGGCCGCTCCGTCCCGTCCTGAGCCAAGACGCCACACGGAGAACGGCAGAACGTGGGTTTACCCTTTGATGGAACAGATAATCAACCTCATCGAATCGGGGGATGAAGCCGCCATCGAGATTGGCATCGAGTTCATTCAAGAAGATGACTATTTTGTGTTTGGTGCAATTCTCAAGTCAAATACCGCACGTGCACTGCGGCGCGTCTCTCTGACACCGAAACAACAAACTCAAATCAGAGAGCGCCTGGTAAGCATGATGCTGTCAGGACAAGTGCCTCGCGAGTGGCGAGAGTATAAGCGTCTTCTGAGGCACGTCGGGCTGGGTTCATTATGGCCGACGCTGGAAAATGGCGTAGATCGGGACAACGAGTATGTGATGCAGTACTACAACTATCTTGATCGTTATGCTCGTACCTCTTAGCTGCTAATGAAACTGCTAAGCAGGTCAGAATCTCCGAGGCTGGGCAGTGGTTGCATTTCCCGGTTTGGCTGTTAATCAGGCAGAACGGCTTCTCATTTCCAGTCGAGCGGTTCTTACGAGCTGATCGTGTAGTGCACAACCAATGCAGAAGCAACGTCGTTGTCGTAGAAAATGAAAACGTCATTGTCAGCCGAGTAGGGTTCGCCATGCAATGTTAAATCGCGCTCGCGCGAGTATAGCCAGGTGTTGTGAAACTTCGAAGTTGGCTTTCCAAGAGTAGCCTCAAGCTGGGATTCGGTCATCCCCAACCGGATATCGACCGGGAGTTGGATTGGATGGATAGAGTGTCCTAAGACTCTGCAGCGATGGTCAAACTGAGCATCAGAGGGCAACCGTTGCCATTGAAAACTTCCGATCATTGGCCCATCGATCTCTCCGCTCATGAGCCATAAGCCCCAGAAGCCTTCTTCGTCCCTACCGTACAAGCAAATCCAACCCAATGCTTCGCCAGCATCACCGCGACTACCCTCCGGGGCGTGCAGGCTCCGACTTACCAAATCGAGGCGCGTGTGTTCGAGCTGGATTGGAATGCCAGCAACCGTCAGGCTGGTGATGATTGGCTTTTGCTTCATCGGTTTCGGAAACTGCGACGGAAGGGCAAAATTAGGAGGTTCCCAGACCACTTGAGGAGCTTTCGGCTGAGCGTTCACCGAGACAGCACACATCGTCAATATGCCCCCGAAAGCCGCTAGATGGATTGCACGAACCATGCGTAACATCGTAGAACATCACCCCCGGTGGGCAAAGTATCAAGAAGGTGGGCCTTTTCCCGGCATTCAGCATCAAGTGTTCCGAGTTCTGGTCGCCTATTGAGAAATCCGATAGCTTTTCGGCTCCCGCCGGATTACCTCTGCTTTGCCGCTCACTCTTCCGCGATCTCCTGTTCAGGGTGAACGCCGACCTGGCTCAGAAAGGGAACAAGGGCATCAATGGCCTCGCGTGGCTTCGCTTGCAACAGGAGATGAGGCGCGTTGATGCTGGCGATTAGAGCGTCTGGCTTTCCATGCTTGATCTCGTGGAATGAGGACTCGGTCACCAGTCGATCTTCGACTCCGGCGACGTACAGCAATGGCACTGACACGCTTCGCAACTCGCACTCGGCCTTGCACGATAGCACTGATCTAAGGCGATGGGCTAAGACGCCGTTCGACACTCCCGAAACCGTGGTGCGTACGGCGTCCACGAGGGCCTGTGAAGCTGAATTGCCGACGAGGAACTGGCGGCAGACGCTCTCCGGTAACCCGAATGTGAATAGCAAAGGCGCGAAGACGCGGGCGAAGTAGCTCAGGAGACCGCGTCGCGGAGGCGATACGAATCCCGCGCAGAGAACCAAGGCTTGTAATCTCTCAGGAGCTTTTGCGGCGAGCCTCACAGCCAAAGGAGTGGAGAATGATTCCGCCAAGATGACGAAAGGCACGTCAGATGGAACCACAGATTCCACGATTGGCGAAAGCTGATCGTATGAGAGCTGTCGGTCGCGTGGATAGCCCACCACAACAGGTTCGATCCAGCCAGGAAGCAGTTTGACGAAATCATCAAACAGCGCTCCGGTCCCGTCCATGCCGGGCAGCAGGAGCAGAGTCAGACGCGGTGCACCCTTTGTCGTGCTCATTTGCCGGTTACGCAACCGGTACGGTCGTAGTTGTAAGTGTGACTCGAGCGCTTCAGCGTTACAAGGTAAAGTGAAGTGGCCGTCAGTGAAATCGCGGTCACGACCAATTCCACTTTCCAACTATCCACGACACTGAAAGCCTGAGATGGTGCAGCCAACCGGATGCAGAGATTGAGCGCAATCAAAAGTGCTGGCCCAACCGCTGTACCGCTGGCCGCGAGGAACCAGAAGCGCCAGCCATCAAATCGACTGATGAGCAACACGAGTGGCAGTGTGACCACCCAAGCGATTGCGATTATCAGAACAGCACCTCTGATAAAGACGATCCAACTGGCGAGTGACTGCGAAAACTGTTCGTAGTTGAATGCAATTACGCACGCTAAGACAATCACCGAGGCGAAGATTGCGCACAAAAGCGAAAGCACGGCGCGACGTAGACGGCTCGCAGGCCAACGAGGGGTTTGCATGATTGGTCCTATTTTCAGCCATGCGTAGAATAGCGGTTCTGGGCCGTGGTCGGCTATCCGGAAACTGCACGATTACCGACTACAGCGTCTCGTTTATCCAACGCTCAGCCCCTGGGAAGTTTCCATGCTCACTGTTTGCGGCTCGATTTTCTGTGCCGCTACTGGCTCTTGCTGGATCGCGGTCGGATGCGAAATGTCGCGGCTCAGTTCGTATCCCAGGGCTTTCGCATCGTTCGTGTACATCTGCACGTCGAACTGAGCGCGCGACACCGACACATACGCCATGCGGCTATTGACGAGTTCGCCGGGTGCCTGTCCCGTGTCCACGTGGATCAGCACGCGGTCGGCGGTCTGGCCCTGGCTGCTGTGGCTGGTTACTGCATAACCATAATCGAGATGCGGATGCTGCTTTGCGTTGAACTCGACCTCGCGCCCTGAGTCCGTGCGGAGTTTCAGATTGCCGTCGCCCTCGATCCGCTCGATAGTCGCCAGTTCGCGGTTAGCGAGTTTCTGTTCATGGTACGGGGCTGTGAGTTGCACGCGGTCACCCGGCGCGAACTTACGCTCGCTGTCGCGGTAGACCGTCACGCCCTGCAAACGTCGCGGATCGTAGCTCAGTTCTTCCCCGCCGTGCCGCTTCACCGTGAGCGTGTTGCTTTCGCGGTCAACGTGCGACACACGCGCGTATTCTCCCGGCTCTATTCCGAGAGGCTTGCTGCCTTTCGAGTAGCGCAGTACGTCGCCGCGCTCATAGTTCTGCGCGTGCTGCCGGTCTGCGCCCGTCACGTCCTGCCGCGCGTAGAGCACATGCACGCGCTGCTCGCTATTGCTGACCTTACCCTCGCTCTGCATCGTGCGATGAATGGCCTCGTTGATCTCACGGCGTGAAGCATTGTCCGGGGAAACTACGAGCGTCTTTTCAGGCGAGCGCACGTACTCGCGCGCGATTTCGCTGATGCGTTCTTGCCGGTCGCCGATTTCATGCACGCGACCCTGGCTGTTTAGATTGCCGATGGCTTCGCGCACTTCGCCGCGCGCAAGCTGCTCCACTGCCTCTTTGAGCGCCGGGTCTTTCTGCCGGATGATTTCGTCAAGTCTGGCTGTGCGCATTCCCGCTTCCTGCAACTGTGCATAGGGCCGTCCTGCTTCAACCGCCTCATGCTGCCGAGTGTCGCCTACGAACAGCACGCGGTCGTTTTCTTTCAGCCGCTCGACGAACGTGTGTATTTGCTTCGTGCTCGCCATGCTCGATTCATCCACCACGTAGAGCCGCTTCTGTCCGTCGTCCTGCTGCTCGCCCCGTGCAAGATGCCTCTGCAATGTTTGCGTCTCGATGCCCGCTTCGGCGAGTTTCTGCGCGGCCCTCGATGTCGGCGCGAGTCCTTCGACCTGATAGCCCGCGCGCTCGGCCCCTTCACGGACGGCGGCTAAGGAAGTCGTCTTTCCGCCCCCGGCTACGCCTTCGAGCGCCATCATGCGGTCACGGCTCGTCAGCACTTCCTCAACCGCGTTCCGTTGGCTCACGCTCAAGTGCGGATGCTGCTCCATCGTCTGTTGCCGCACCTGGCCGTCTGCCAATACCTCGCGGGTGTCCCGGCCCAGTTTCATCCGCTCGATTAGTTCGCGCTCGTGACCCTGCATCTCGCGAGTTGTGAACGCGCGGCCTGCGAGTCCCGGTCTGCGCTCCACTTCGATCAGTTCTTGGCCTTCCACGCGCCGTTCGAACTCGGCACGAACTTCCGGCAATCTGGCCTCGCCCATCGTGTGCTTGAGGGCATCCCGCATTAGCGTCCGCTCGTCGGCTACGGCCTCGCGCTCCATGCCGCGCTCGCGCGCATAGCTCACGCCCTCTTGCGCGGCAACTCCCGCCTGCTCCGGCTTCAGCTCCACACCCGGCCGCTGCGCTGCCTCTTTGACAACGTGTTGCGGCTGCTGGCCGTGTTCGGCTGCGAGTCGCTGATGCTGCGCTCGCACCTCTTCGTGCGAGAGCGGCTGCTTGGCGTCGCGCGTCTGGTGCGCCGCGATCTGCGCGGCGCCAGCTCCGCGCACTCCCGCCTTCTCCATGTGCTCTTCGATCTGCTGCCGTCGAGGACTAGACGCCTCCAGATACTCGCGTGTGTAGCCCCTGATTTCCGGCTGTCCGTGCGCGCCGCGCTCGATTTCGTAGCCAAGTTCCTGCAACCGTACCGCTAATTCCGAGCGGTACACCGCCGTCGCGTACTGCTGCGTTCTGTAAAGCTCTTGCGGCTGAAGCGCGCGCGTCTGGCCCTCCGCCGTTTCGGTCATATTGAAGATGACCGCATGCGTGTGCAACTGCGGCGCAGCGTAGCCATCAACGGGCCTGCTACTGTCATGCTCGAACTTGGCGACTGCCCACTGGCCCGTCGTCTGCGCCGGGACGTTGCCGCCCATGCGCGCCTGTGCGTACTTCTCCATCTCGTCGAGCGCCGTGCGCACGCTTTCCCTGTGGGCCTCGCGTATTCGATCATCACCGCCAACCAACGCGGTCAGAGATACACTCTTCGGTGCGCTGAACGTCGCATCCCATCCCGCCCTGTGTTCCATCGTGCGCACGGTTTCGCCATTGGCGTTGACGTACTCCCGCGCCGTCTGATGCCGCACTAACTGCTCGCCCGTCTCCGGGTGCTGGCCCTCGGCCAGCCGCGCGAACTGTTGCTCTTGAACTTCACCCTGCAAGCCCCATCGCGCGGCAAGTTGGCCCTGCCACTCGCCGCGCACACGCTCGCCTTCCGTGTAGTAGTTCTCCCTAGCGTTGGCGAACTCTTCCTTGTGGTACGCCTGCGCCTGGCCGGAGCTGATGGGCTTTGACAGCGTAATCATTCGATAGCTTCATAACCCAGAACGGAAGGAAGAACCAACCTCCACTGGGCATTGCAGGTTGGGTTTGTGCAGGTCAGTGTCTGCCTGATATTCAGGTCATCGACCTTCTGACCCTGGCTCAGATGCCCATTCGGGCAACGAACCACGATGTATTCAAGAGCGCCTTTGTGCTCGATGCGGTACTGCTGTGGGTTTCCACTCATGAGAGTGTTCCTTTGGAGGGGCTTTTCGCCGCCTCATATAAGGAACCGATATTTGTTTTTCATTTACTTCGATTCTGTTTACTCGAAAAACGGCGTCTGCTCGTTCACTGCTGCCGCTGGCTGCTGCTGCACGTTCTCCTGCTTCTTTTGGACAGAACGCACCGGCTTTCGTGCCGCCGCTGGCTGTGCGATGGCCGGCACTGACTCCGGCTCCGTCGCCGGCGTTGCTGCTGGCGTTGTCATCTTGCGCTCGATAAACTTCTCCGCCGGTTCCTCCAGCTTCAGATACGGTATCCGCATCCGCACAACCAAGTTGCCGTGCTTCAGGTACCCATGCAGCGGCTCAAGGCCGCCGATCTCCGACGCCATCACAAGCGGCTCGCGCGTAATCTCTCGCTGCTCGTTCTCCCGCTGATGCGGGAACACGCCGCGCGTCCGGCTCTCCCGGAACCGCTCAACTTCCACTTCGCCGATGGATTTCGAGATCCACTCCGACGCGTGCGGCTCGCTCGTCTTGAAGAAGATCTTCGTCGCGGGTTGGCTCAGCATGGCCTCGGCGATATGTCCGTACAGCGCCTCCACCTGCGCCTTGCCCTGGAAGCCAAGAACCATCGGGCAGTTCGATTTCCGGCTCTCCGTGATGGCCGTCGTCAACTGCGGCAGCTTTTGCAGCGTCGCCAACTCGTCAAGCACGAACCAGGTCTTCCGCGCACCGCCTCCGCCCTCATTCATGAGCCGCAGCACAAGCAGGTCGAGCCACAGGCTTATTAGCGGAGTCAGCCGCTCGCGCATCGTCGGCTTCGACGTGAGGAACAGCCAACCCTTCCGCTCCCTGGCCCACTGATACGCGCTCCAGCGCCGCGCCGTTTCGCGCTCTGCTGGCAGCAGCTTGAACGCATCCGCGACCATGTTGAGCGATCCCAGCACGCCCGACCGCTGCGGCGGAGCCGTCGCGTGGATCATCGCCGCAAGCTCCGTCCCGCGCACCCGTTTTTCGATCTCGTCTTCGTGGCACATCCAGTACGTCAACTGCTCCGGCGTGGGTTTCAGATTGATCAGGTGCGCGAAGATTTTTCTCGGCGCATCGACGAAGAACTGGTTCTCCCGGCCACGGTCCGGGAACAGTGATGCCGCCACCGTCAGCGCCTCCGCCTCGTGCGGAACCTCGTCGCCCGGTGTCCAGAACGGGCAGCGCTCGTCCAGGGGATTGAGGATCACATCGCCCCGCGACTCGCGATAAAACTGTGGCACATATTCGAGCGCCGGGTCGTACACGATGGCCGTCTCCCCGCGCTCCCATATCTGCGAGAGCACCTGCCGGATCGCCGCCGATTTCCCGGTGCCGCTGTCGCCCACGATGAGGAAGTGCATCGCCTCGCGCTCGCGCGGCACACGCACCCAGCGGCCCCGGTCACGGCGCATCAGACTGTCAACCCATGTGCGCTCAAGATTGACCAACGCGATCCCGTCCGGGTAGTACGTCGTCAGCCATTTCCTGCGGCCCAGCTTCTCATTGAACTCCGCTGTCGTGACCAGCTCCGGGCCGCGCAGCCGCCGCCCGAACTTCCAGATATTGCGCCGCGCTCGGTCCTTCGGCACGGCGAGGAACAAGAGCAAAACGAAGAACGCCACTGACCACAACACGGGCCGCTTCACGAAGTCCCACAGTGTTTGGTTTTGGTAGACGTAGCTCCCCATCAAACCATGCAGTCCACGGTCGTTGTACACCGCCGTCGTCCACTGCAACCGCTTTAGCCCGTCCTTGATTCCCTCGTCGGTCAGCACGTACCCGTAACGCCCGTCCTGGCTCTTCACCGCCTCGATCTCGTCGCCGGTCACGAGCAGTTGGTCGCCCTTGGCCGTGATCCCCAGGAGCAACGTGTATCGCGCCTTCGCCGCTGGCAGCTTCTCCCTGGCTCCGCTCTTCAGGTAGTCCGACAGGTACAGCCGCTCCGCCGCCGTCCAGTTCTGCTGCCCGTCCAGCCAGACCATGAACACGAAGAACAGGCAGCTAAGGAAAAAGGCTCCCCACGTCCACACGCGCGTCCGGCTCGGCCACGGTTTCGCGTACTGCTTCCTGCCCCACTCCGCCATCCTCAGACCTCCTCCGCCTGTGGTTCTCCAGCCGGGACACCGGCCTGTTTCCTCGCCTGGCTGCGCTCCGCCTCCAGACGCTCCCGCGCTCGGTCACCCTTCACCGCGTCGGCTCGCTCGATCAGCGCCCGCATCTCCGGCTCCGGGATCGCCTCGCCCTTTGCCGACCGGAAGAACAGGTTCAGGAGCAGCGTGCGTAGCGCCAGCACCTCTGCTACCGCCACCCGCCCCGCGAGTGCCGCTTCGTCGTCGGGCAGTTCCACCCCCGGCGCGGCCAGCAACACCGCCCGCACCCATTCGCTCAGGGTCATGTCCGCCCCACGCGCGCACTCCTCAAGAGCAGCGAACTCCTCCTCGCTCACCTTCGTGCCGATGGATTTCGTGCGCAGCGGGGCCTTCATCGCTCACCGCCGTTTCGATTGTGTTGTGGATTCAGGCCGCACGCCGCCAGCGCGCCGCAACGTGCAGGGCAACGGGCCGTACTGGGCCGTTTTCTTGCTAAAGGGCAGGGGGACATCGGGTTACCCCTTCAGCAACCGCAGGTTGCTACCAGAGTACCGCGATTCTTGGGATTTTGCCTCTCTGCGTGCCAGCTACAGCGTTGGCCTGCACACTTTGCCGCCGCATCTATATATAGTTAGTTGCTGGCTTCCTTCCAGAGTCGCTGAAGATCGGAGCCGTGGCACTTGTCATGTGGAACATGAGAAGAAGACATTCTTCTCATAGCTGCCAACCAGCCGCAGCGGAGCCGTCAGTCAAGGCCGACCCACAGGGAGCCGCGCCAGCGGTCGGAGCGAAGCGGAGAGCCTTTACGGACGGCGGAGCGGAGGCTATACGCGCGTAAGCGCGCCGGGATGCCGGATTCAACCTCTTACCTTGTGCTTTCAAGAAGTTCCCCGAGCGGAGGCCGCAGGTTACCCGCGCAGGAACCGTGAGCAGTCTGTTTTGTGGTCAACCACAACACTCTCAATAGGTTCCCGCCGCGGGAACCTCCGGCAACCTTGCAGCACCCGAGCCGGGGTGACGTGTCGCCACTACTGCCGATGCCGTAGGCAGCGCCGGTTTTGGGATGTTGGTTCTGGCACGGAACGCCAGCCTGATGCTCACGCCGGAGAGATACACTGCCTCATGAGCGAACGGGCTTCTTCAGGGCAGGAACTGGAACAGCGTGCGCGACAACTTGGCGTCGATATTCAGGGCCAGCCGTGCACGGGAAGTTCATCGCGCACTCGAATCATCGAAGCCGAGCGGGCCAGCCGAGAATCCCGCCTATGGCTTTTAGCATTGATCTCTGCTGTCGCTTCCGTCGTCAGTGCCTTGGCCGTTTTGGGCGGCGATCCTTCGAAAATGAGCCAGGCGACGGCTTACAGATGCAGATTGCGAAACAGCCGGTCATCGTCGCCGGTGTCGGCGTCGGCATTCGCAGGGAGAATAGAAGCCAGCCGGTCCTCAACGTCCAGCTTGAACGCGGCGGCAATCTTCGCAACGTGGATGCCGAACGTTCCCCGCAACTCTCCGAGCGCGCTTCCGAAGGTCCAGCTATGAAAGCCCCAGCCGTTGGCGTGGTGGATGCCCTCGCGCCCGTCGGTCCCGACCCGCTCAAGGAACTTCCGACAAGCCGTCCGCATCGCCCGTAAACTCGCGACCAGTTCGGACCCGCTGTCCAGCTTGCCCAGCTCGTCGCTGAGCCGATGCCGGATTTCGATCACCGAGTGGACGCAGTGCGATGGCACCTCCATTTCACTCGGCTCATATAGCACCCGTCGGTCTTCAAGGAATGCGATCACCCGGCGAGCTGTTCCAATCTCCATCTCGGCAGGCTGCCACGACGCCCCGCCAAACGGTGTTGAAATGCCCGTCAGACGGTTAGCGATCTCCGAGAACTTCATTGCCTGTCCTTTCTATCTGCACGACGCGGGGTATTTCGGCTACTCGACCTCGCCAAATCGAGCCTCAATTTCCTTCAAAATCGCGTATGCCTCGGCAACCGATATTTGAGGCCCATGCTTCTGTCGAAACTCTTCGATGAACCGATCCAATTCGGCGACGACCTCCTCGCGATTCGGTCCATCGTACGCCGCCTTCAGTTCGAGCACGTGTTTCAAAGCGGCTTCTGCTGAGATCGTTTTACCGTCGGCAGCTCCCTGGTCAATAATCGTCTGACGCTTTCGCTCGATCTCGTCAAGTGCTGCCTGATTACGGTCCCTGAGAGCCATCAGATAGCGCCCTACGTCGGGAGGAACTGTTGCACGCTTCGCGATTCGCAAGAACCACCACGCACGAACAGGCATAAGCATTTGGCCCAACCCCATGAGCACCCTCCAGTTTTCGGCTCCTCGTGCTCCCTACTGGTTTTCCAAAGTGCGGACTCTATTGAGAAGTCGTTCGATTTCGCCATTTCGGTTCTTGAACCAGTCGGTCGACCAAATGCGGTGAATCTTCCAGCCCTGATTTTCAAGTGCCATTTGGCGGAGACGGTCGCGGTCGCGAGCTGACCGTCCGGAGTGATAGCTTTTCCCATCGAACTCCACGCCCAATAGCCAAGCGCCCGGTTTCATCGGATGCCGAACTCCCAAATCAATGAAGTATCCACTGACGCCAACCTGCGGCACAACATCATAGCCGTGCGATTTCAAGACGAAACTCACAGCCGCTTCGTGCTCGTTCGACGGCTCCGCTCCTGGCGAGATTTGCGGCTGTGCAGTGACCCCGCTTTTGGCAAACCGCATGTACCCCTTCAAGGCGCGGACACCCCAAGCGGTTCCGGGCTCGTCACGGATAAAGTCCGGATCGAGAGAACTGAATACAACCGTGCGCCTCTTGGCGCGTGTAATGAGAACATTAAGGCGTCGGTGACCGCTCTTGCTGTTCACGCCCGCAAATCTCTGGTAGTAATTTCCCTGCGAATCTCGTCCGTAGGTCACGGAGACAAAGATCACGTCGCGCTCGTCACCCTGCACGTTTTCAAGGTTCTTGATGAAGAATTCATTCGGTGTCCCGGCTCCGGATTCGATCCAGGCGTTCGCGACGGAATCGTCTTTCAGCTTTTTGTCCAGAAGTTCTTCGATTAACTCCCGTTGTTCGAAGTTCATTGTGACTACACCTAACGACTCCGACGGATGACGCCGGATATGCTCAAGAATGGCATCCACAACCGTGCCAGCTTCAACCGGGTTCTTGCGATTCTCGAAGATGCCATCGGCAACGGAAACATACTTTACACCGAGTTCATCATGCGTCTCATAGGCAGAGGGGAACAAGACGAGATCGCCGTCGTAAAATTCTTGATTTGAGAATCGAATTAAGCTCTCATGCTGAGAACGGTAGTGCCAACGGAGTCGGCGGGCGGGCTGGTAGCATCCCCATGCAACATCCAGGATGCTTTCACCTTCTGCAACCGCTGAATTGTCGTCTGACTCTTCGGTCTCATCATCAATCGTTCTCTGGAAATACGACGTGGGTGGAAGTTGCTTGGGGTCTCCCACAACTACCAACTGCGCCCCGCGCGCAATCGCACCAAGAGCATCTTCAGGCCGGAGTTGCGAAGCCTCGTCCATGACGATCAGGTTGAAAAATATCCTCCCGGGTTCTAAGAACTGCGCTACCGACATGGGGCTCATCATAAAGCAGGGCTTTAGGCCTTGAATTGCGGCACCGGCCCGCCTCATCACTTGCCTAATAGGAACATGGTTCCTCTGTTTCGATATTTCGTGAACCAGGAGCTGCTTATCTGTATATTCCTTTACGGACTGGCCGCGATAGCCATTCGGAACATGACGATTACTCGCACGAGCTGCAATATCCATTCGGTTTAGTTCGATTACATCGCGGTCAAGGGAAGCAAATCGTGAGCGTGCCTCGTCTTGCGTGGTTCCACTCACTCTAAATAGGTCTGGGTGCTCACTAAACAGTCGCCTCACTAACGAGCTGCAAAAAAGATACTCAAATGATGTGGGTAGATCGTCGCACGTTATCACTCCGCCAGCACAGAGGCCGACAAGAGATTTGAGCCCCAGTTCATGCAGTTGCTTTTCGACCCGCCTCGTTTCAAGCCACACTGGAAGAACTTCCACGGAATCGATGCAATTCTGGATGCTGGAACAGGCTGCGCTCACGCTGCTTGCCGCCTTCAGATCGATAGTGCCAGTCCAGCCGAATTTGCTTAATACCTGCTGAGACGCAGCGACCGTGGCACTATTCGTCGTGAACGACCTACCCCATTCCTTCAATCCCACGATTCTTTCGACATACTGCTCTGACAATAGATAGCGATGGACCGCAGGAGGCAGCTTTGCCTCAGTGATCGCTTGAGCTATTGCTCGAACAAGAGCGAGAGTATTTGCAATCGGCTCCAATATGGTATCAATGCCTTTGTAGTACCCATTGAGAACAGCCTTTGTCTCTTCATTCGTGTTCAATGCTGCGCGAAGAGAATGCGCTTTTGCAACGTCGGCGAAAAGTTCTCTGAGCTGGTCTCTGCTCGTCGCTTCTTCGAACTTCAGGGGTTCTAGAGCCCGCAGCAGCTTAGATGCGACCTCAATAATCCCTCGCATGGCGCTAAGAAATGAGTTGACGTCTGCGTCCTGATACTCAAATTTGAGATACGGAACCTTGGAATGCAGCTCTGTCAGTAGATTCAATGCGTGTTCTAATTCAGCAAAGACGGGAGTAGCCCCGTCAGGGCTACCTAGGACGCTCCTCAGCCGATTCGCAGGTAAGGATACCAGCGCCGACCGAACCTTTGATGCGTACTCTCGGTGCTCCGGCAACTTGGAATCGATCTCTTCATACCACCGCGAAACGAGGAGAAGGTCATCCCACCCAGTCTCCAGACCCGCAAAATGATCCTCAAGCCATACTCTGTACTCCGCATTAGCCGCGAACCCCTCTATCCTTGAGCGGAGTTCATCGTTCTTGGCGCGAAATCTTTCGCTTCTAGTCAGGAATTCATCGTTCTTAGAACTGAAATGGGCAAGGAGCCGCAGACTATTAGCTTTTTGAAGCCTCGTCTGCTTGACAGGCATAACGCACATGGCCGCATAGCTGGAATTAGCAGTCCTGTAAGTATTGCCGAACCGCGCATACCAAGGCGTGTGCGCGAAGATGTTTGCCATCACTAAAAAGTCTTTGGCACCGGCCTTGTCGTCAATGATTAGCTGCTGCGCGAGTTGAGCTTTCTCCGCACGCAAAGACTCTTCCTCCGCCTGTAGAACAAGGTTCTCCGCTCTGAGGGCATCCCTTTCAGACTGAAGCGCGGCGGATTCCTGCTTCCCTCGCAGCAAGATGCTGTTCAACCCGTCCTTTGCGTATCGCGCGTTACGCAAATGAGCGAGGTGCAAGGGGGCACCGACAAGCAACTGTTTGGCAGCAACCAAATCCCCTACGTGGCGCAAGGTAAGTGATGTTGACGCGAGCCCAAGTGCCTCACTGATCTCATTCGCAGCTCGTTGCGCCTTACCCACATGAGCCTCAGCAGCAGAAAAGAGCTCAAGTAAATTTCTGAGACTTGTGAGCGAGTAGTCTCTCAGACCGAGGTCATCCAGCCGCCTGTCCAGTTCTACAAACGTCCCTGGAATAGTGCTATCAAGCAGGGACTCCGTTATGGTAGATGCAACAGCAGCCCGATATTCTTTGACTGAATCGATAAAGCTATGAACTGTTCTGCATTTGGCGGCAGAGCGAAAGGCTGGCAGCAATTCGCAGATATAGTCGGTATTGTCGGCTTCGCTTACGATCGGCAAGCCATACACGCTCCGTAACCATTCGCTATCCTCGGATTCCATCTTGTTTGCGATGAAGTCGGCGAATGTCAGCTCAAACATATCCTCACAAGTGTTAAGGAGCGAGATGCGATGTTCATACGCTGATTTGAGAGCGTTGAGTTCATCTAGTAAACGCTCGCGATCTGCTGCACCTAATTCCGTATCGGAAAGCCATGCCCACGGGCTCGCCTCCGTATCTACTGATCCGCCAGCATCTGATAGACGGCGCAGATGTGCGACATAGATGGAAACCAAGTCCTTTCGTATATGCAGGGCACGAAAGTCCCAAGCATGCGCGTCGGGAAGGGAGACCGCGTTGGCCTTCAGGAGTCCATCTGGAACTTCCATGCCTAGCTTGTCTCTCTGCCATATAAGCTCAAAAGGGGATTTCTCAATCGCAGCGTAGGGAATATTCAGGAGAGAAACGTATTTTCTGAGCTCGTCACGCTTGATCCCCATCAGAGTCTGTTTGTGGGCCAGAATCGTCGGCGGTGTAAAGTATGCCTGCATCCGCTTATCCAGGGATGTCAGCATCTCGACTTTATTTGCTTTGTGACTGTGAAGCTCTAAGCAGAAATCTCCAAGCCCGGCGCTATCGAGCCGTCGCTTGACAACGTCCAGAGCAGCCATCTTCTCAGCAACGAAAAGGACGGTCTTGCCAGCGGCTATTGTCTCTGCAATTAGGTTTGTGATTGTCTGCGATTTTCCCGTTCCCGGTGGACCTTCGATTACGAGATTCTTCCCTCGTGCGGCGTCGATCAGCGCACTATGCTGCGAACTATCAGCATCGTAGATAAGGGGCGGAGCCGCTTTCTTGATCTCCTCTTCATCTATATCGAATTCGCTTGCCAACCCCGACTCTTCACTGCTTTCTCCAGCAAACAGCTCAAGCAGACGGGCATGTTGGACCAGAGCTTGGGAACCCCATCTGTCAGAATCGAGGTCCAGATACATCAAGAGCTTGGCGAAACTTAACAACGTCAGTGATACCTGGCGACACACCCTCCAGTCCTTCTTTCGTTCCAGAATTGGAGCGAAACGCTGGAAATATTGCTCCGGTGTGTCCTCTTCCTCTAGTTCCGGTATCTGGAGGCCAAAATCAATCCGCATTTTTTCCGCGAGCGACAGGTTCGTGGTTAAATCTTCATCGTTATATTTCAGACGGAAGGATCGGTTTGCATCCTTGGACTTCGGAATCACCAACTCGACTGGTACGACCAGAAGAGGAGCGAGTGAAGCCTTGGATGAATCATCTGACTCCCGCCATTCAAGGTAGCCGAAGACAAGATGAAGTAGATTAACCCCGGACTCCTCGCGCGCCGTCTTTGCGGTCGTTCCAATCTTGCGAAGGGTTGCTTCCAGCCCGTCCTGATATTGCAGCACCGGAAGGTTGTCGGTCTGACCACAACCATTAGCAAGATCGATTGATGTGGACCATCCGAGTTCTTTAGCGAAGTTCGCAGGCGCTGGCTTTTCGCCAAGTTCATCCACGTATCCCTTCTCGGGTTCAGGCACGAAGACAAAGGGTAATTCTGCGCCAGCCAGCAGATTTCTATAGATTGCCTCGTGGTCGGCACCGACAACTCGAACCGAGGACTTGCCGTGCCTGAAGCTAATCAGATTATTTCGTTTGGTAATGTCGAGGAGGCGCAGGCGCAGTTTCTCTAGCTCGCGGCGAACTGCTTCTGCCTTTTGCGGGTCTATTGATTCTTTCGACTTTATCCCCGTCCGATTAGCAGCAACTTGCACGGTGACGAGTACTCCTCTGAAGGCAGTGTTAAATGAAGTCCGCCATGTTTGCCCATACTCCAAAAGCAGCAACTGACTTGCCAGTCCTGATTTTTGGAACTAGACGGCACCCGGCGCTCCCCTCATTGCAGCTTGCCTCTTGGCAAGTTCTCCAAGATGATCAATGTTCTGTGGCGTGCTAGCAGCCGACGGAATTCTTCGTCTGATCCCGTTCAGAATCAGACAAATGAGCATGAGATGTTCTTGGAAGGAAGTGTAAATGAAGACTGGTCATTCGCACGAGTTTTTGTGCGATTGTATTGGAATCCATTACAGTGTAATATTAGTGTATGGCTACCGCTACTGCTAGGAAATCGAAGGTATATACGATCAGCCTTCCGCCCGAACTTGCGCAAAGGGCTGAGGCGTTGGCTCAGCGTGACAGCCGCACCATGAGCGAGCTGTTCCGTGAGGCCTTCCGTACCTACTCCGCACAGCAGGCGCGAAGGACACTGGATGATCTGGGCGAGTATGCGGCAGGCCGCAACCCGAAGGGCTACACCGAAGCTGATGTGTCCCGGCTCATCAAAGAAGTGCGTGCCGAGAAGCCGCGACGCCGCCGGGTACGGTCTAACGGGTGATAGTCGTCATCGACACAAACGTCTGGATTTCCGCGCTTCAGTTTGCGAAACGTCGCGGGCCACCGACTCTAGCGCTCGAAAGAGCGATGAGCGAAGACGTGATTGCTACCTGCGATGAGATTGACGCGGAGATCGTGCGCGTCCTGACGGAAAAGTTCTCATGGGAGCAACACCGGGTAATATCGGCGCTGCAAACGATTCTGGCGCGTGGCGTCCGTGTCAAGATTCGAGGCACAGTAAAGGAATGCCGTGATCCCGGCGACGATATGTTTCTGGAGTGTGCCGCCCTTGCGAAAGCGGATCGGCTGGTTTCAGGCGACAAGGATTTATTGACTCTCGGCGCGTACAAGGGAACGCGCATAGTTACGGCCTCGGAATACCTGAAAGCCAAATAGTCACGCCATATATGGCCCGGTTCCGGGCCTGAGTGGGGCCGGTTCCGGCCCCTAACCCTGCCAGGATGGTTCCATCCTGGCTCGCAGGACAGATTGTTTACGTCGTCACGAAGAAAGCGTTGCTGGTCTACGCTTCTTCAGCCAAGCGGACGGCTTCCACTCGCTCAGGGCCTTTCCTGGGAACTGTCTTCTTCTTCGACCGTGGCCTCATGATGTTGATAGCGGAAGCATCGAGCTGCGTCTTCAAGTGCGCCGCGTAGTATTTCTCAATCATTTCCACGCTTGTCCGGCAGTTCTTGGCAATCTGATAGATGTCGGCACCTTCAAGCAGGCGCAAGCAAATGTAGGTGTGGCGCAGGCTGTACGCTGTTCGCGGCCTTCCGTCACGGTCGGTGCGTAGCTTTTCTTCTTCAAGGATTGCGTTGAACAACTCGCGCGGCCATTTCGGGAACAGAAGATCAGTGGGTCCGGGCGCGTGCCATTCACCGTTGGCGATTGACTCGGTA
This sequence comes from Acidobacteriota bacterium, assembly GCA_018268775.1. Lineage (GTDB taxonomy): Bacteria > Acidobacteriota > Terriglobia > Terriglobales > Acidobacteriaceae > Edaphobacter. The sequence goes on from JAFDVV010000026.1 coordinate 19,511, forward strand.
CGGCTGCCCGATCTTCCTGGCCCTCCATCTGGACGTCGACGTGTTTTCAGCCGCTCGAACGGATGCACGGCTCCTGTTGTGCTCTTGCAATAACCAACACCTCGCTTGCCGCGTACTTCGATCTCAAGGATGGTCTGGCCGCTCCCCTCGTCTTCGATCACCGTCACATCGCGGAATTGAAGACGCCGCGCCTCGTCGGGGCGGAGTCCGGTGTTGGCGGAGAACAGAACATAATCGTGCAGTTGTTCCGCCTCCCAGCGAAAACGGGGCTGCTTTGGGTCTTGGGCGCGCTTCCGCGTTGCCTCGTATAGCTGCTTGTACTCTTCCGGTGAGAACCATGCTCGATGGGAAATCTTCGCGGACGCGCGATATGGCGCTGAAAAATCCGGGAGATGATCGACCCATCCGTGCCTCAAAGCCGTTTTGAAAATCTGCCGCAGCGTCACGATCTCCTGGTGCATGGTGCTCCGCGCTGGAGGCTTGCCGCGCACGGCCTTGCACTCTTCAAGTCGGTGGACACGATATTCGTTGACCTTGCCCGCCGTTATCTCAGGTAGCACCATGCTGCCGAAAAACGGGATCAGATAGCCGTTGGCACGCGCGTGCTGTCCGCTCGCATATTTCGCGCTGCGCTGTCCCTGCGTCATGATGTCAAACTCGCGCAGGTACAACTTCGCAGCTTCGCGGAACAGCTTGCCGGTTTTCAACTGGCCGTCTCGGAGCTTGCCGCGCAACTGCAAATACCAGTCTTCCGCGAATTCCTTCGCTTTCGAGAGGCTGTCTTCTTTGGTTGTGGCGCGGCGATTCTTCCCGGCGAGATAGGTCGCGCATTGCCAACTGGAACTGTTCGGACGCTTGTAGACGTGAACTTTGCCACCGAGGATGGTGTGATGCTCTGCCATGGCGCTGCACCTCCTGCTTCTTTATAAGAATCGCAAAAGTGTGCAAGAGTTGCGCAAGAGATGCGCCGAGAACATGATTTAGCGAAGCTATTTGTATTCAGTTGTTTATAGTGGATTGGATTCGCGGAAGGACGATTTTGAGTCCGCTGCGTCTGCCAGTTCCGCCATCCCGGCTGGGAATAGGGCTTTCATCGATGGCGTCACCTGAATCGGTATCGGCAACGACCAATCAATCTGCAAAAACGCAAGCTGTTCGCTCGCGAGAAAGCCCGTTTGGCTATGTGAAGTATCGCATAGTCAATCTTTCCCGTTCAAGATTGGGGCGCTATTGCAGATCGCGCATCAATCTACTTTGTCAGCGGCCACAACCATGCCGCACCGCGTACTCCGCTTGAATCGCCATACTTCGCCTGCAGGATCGGCGTGTCGAACTCACGTCCAAAGACGTACTGCGAAAGACGCTTCGGCAGGCTTTCATAAAGATGCTGCGTGTGCGAAAGCCCGCCTCCAAGCACAAAGGCGTCAGGATCGAGGATGTTGACGATGTTCGCCATTCCTCGAGCAAGCCGGTCCTCCAGCCTGTCGACTGCCGCTGCGGCATCGGTGTCTCCCGCAAGAAAATCTGCAATGATCTCGCGCGAGGTCGCGGCCCTGCCTGTTACCTGCTTGTAATCGCGCGCCAGCCCCGTCCCCGAGACCCACATCTCCATGCAGCCGCGCTGACCGCAGTAGCACGGTGGCCCTGGATTCTCCTCGTCCTTTGGCCACGGCAGCGGAATATGCCCCCACTCACCACCCGTGCCATTCGGGCCCGGATGCACCTTGCCTCCAATTGCGACGCCGCCGCCGCACCCCGTCCCCAGTATCACGCCGAAGACGACATTCTTTCCCGCCGCAGCTCCGTCCGTCGCCTCCGACACAGCAAGGCAGTTCGCGTCGTTGGCCAGACGCACCTCGCGCGCCATCGCCACCGACAGGTCTTTGTCGAACGGCATTCCATTCAGCCACGTCGAATTCGCATTTTTCACCAGGCCGGTCTTTGCCGAGATGCTGCCGGGAATTCCCGCGCCGACCGTGCCCGTCCTTCCCGTCTCCGCTTCAATGCGTCGCACCAGTTCCACAATCGCTTCGACTGTGCCCTTGTAGTCGTCGCGCGGAGTGTCCACGCGGTAACGCAACAGCTCTTTGCCGTCGTTGTCGATCGCCAATGCTTCAATCTTCGTTCCGCCAACGTCGACTCCGATTCGCATCCCGCTCTGCGCTTCTTTATTTCCTTCGTGCACTGAAACTCTCCCGCATGAATTTCCGAACCTCCTGGACCGAAGATCGAGGAGCATTCAGCACTCTACAATCTTTCTCTACTGGACCTTCCCAGAGGGCCGCAGCTTTCGCAACTCCGCCGCGCAGGCGATCGCATTCAGAGCGGCGAGCTTCAGATTGTCCGCAGCGAGCCATAGCCAGAACCGCGAGCCCTTCTCCGCGTCTTCCAACTCACCCGTTACGCGGACCATGATGTCCTCTTGCCCCGCCGCGGTCAGATTGCTCGGAGGTTCACCGTCATCGCCAACCAGATCGACGTGCTCGCCTTGAAGAGCGGCCTCAACCTCCTCAGTCGTCGCCGGCCTGTCCAATTCGACCAGCAACAGCGCCACATAACCGTGAAAGACCGGTGCCTGCACCATCTGCAACGCCATAGGTGGCAACGTGTCCCCGGCAAGCTGCGCAAACTGCGTCCTGATCCGCAACCCTGTCTGGGCCAGCTTCACCCGCGAGTTCTCCCCCAGGGCCGGCAGCAGGTTGAACGAAACCTGCGCATCGTACTGCTCCTTTGGAAGCGCCTGAAACGACAACAGACTCACCGTCTGCTGATGCATCTCATCCATCGCCGCGCGCCCATGCTCCGACGCGGGCTCCATCACCGTTGCAGCAAGGCTCTTGATGCCGGCCCGCCCGTTCAACCTTCCCGCCACCAACGCCAGCATCAGCGCTGCCGGATGCGCTGCGATCACGGCCGGAGTCTTCAGGTCGGGCGTGCGCCGCGCCGTACCGATAGCCTCCGTCGCCCACGGCGAAAGCACCAGGGCATCCTTCTCCGCTTCCAACGCGTAGGTCAGATCGACGATACTTGCCCCTGCCCGCCGCGCCTCCTGCCAGTGACCCTTCGCAGCCTCAGCATCTCCCGCAAAGAAGACGAAGTCCATTCCATCGAATGTCTCCGGTTCAATCTTCTGGATAAAGGCAGGCTCTTCTCCAGCCGCAGTCACCTGGCCGGCAGCATCTTCATCGTCATCCAGCAACACAACATTCGAAGCTGCCAGCGGCGACTCACCAAGCTCATCGGCAAGCTCTTTTCCCGCCAGCGATGAAGCTCCCACAACCCCAATGCGATACAGTCTGCCTGCCATATCCACCTGCAACCCTCTGTTCCATCGCGTCTATAAAATCGAAGCTATAGCCCGGGTGCCCCATCTTCGACCGCGAAGCGGGCTAAGGTGGGACATTCGAGCAAAGCCCGAACCGTCTCTATTCCGATCACTTCTCCAGCCAGAAACCTGCTCAGCGTAGTCAATTTGTTGCTGAAGTCTGCCGCCTCTTCTTTTGTCCCCAGGAATAGGCCAGTCTCGCCAGCACGCCCGACACCAGATACCCCAGTGCAACAACAATCAGCGCATACTCCGAATACAAAGCGATCACCGCGCCGATGGCGACGATCAACGCCACGAGTTGAAAAGGATGCCTCTGCCCAAGGCTGATCTCCTTGCCGCTCCAGAACCGCCATGTGCTCACCATCAGGAATCCAGTAAACAGAATCAGGCAGAGCCACACGACAGACAGCCGCGGATCGTCGATCGGCGAGCCATTCTCGAAGTGAATCACAGAGGCCACAACGCCAGCGCCGGCCGGAATCGGCATTCCGACAAAGTACTTCTTACCCGGCCTGCCCGGGTTGCGCGGCTGTGGATTCACGCTGATGTTAAACCGCGCCAGCCTGCTCGCGCCGCAAATTAGAAAAAGAAAGCAGACAAAGATTCCCAGGTGCGCAACCCGATCGTGCAGGTGTGGATACCCCGCAACCGGCACCGCGCGCACTCCCCACAGATACGCCAGCAGGCTGGGAGCGACGCCGAACGTGATCACGTCGGCCAGCGAATCCAGTTCCTTGCCAAAGTCGCTTGCCGTGTTCGTCAGCCTCGCAATCATGCCGTCGACGCCGTCAAACAGCACAGCAAATCCAATCGCCAGCGCCGCGCGATCGAAGAACTCCGGCGCCGCCGCCGAACCCTGAATACTCTGCGTAATCGCATAGTATCCGGCCGCGATATTTCCCGCTGTAAACAACGACGGCAGCACGTACATGCCGCGGCTCGGGCGACGTCTCTCTTTATTGCCAGGATTCAAACGCGCCGCGCCGGACGCCTCCGATGCCATCAGTTCACCGCAATCTCGGCCAGCACCGTCGA
>JAFDVV010000026.1:23927-44298 GCA_018268775.1 Acidobacteriota bacterium
CGCGAGCCAAACTTGATCAATCCCATCCGCTGCCCGCGAGTCACCACATCGCCGGCCTTCAGATTGCAAACAATTCTTCGCGCCAGCAGGCCTGCAATCTGCTTGAAGCTCACCTCGTACCCACCCGCGTCTATCGTAATCAGCGTCTGCTCGTTGGCCAGCACCGATTCCGGCTTCATCGCATTCATGAACTCGCCCTTGCGAAACTCCACCAACGTCACCGTGCCGCCCACTGGCACACGGTTCACATGCACATTGAAGACGCTCAGAAACACGCTCAGCCGCAGTTTGCTGCCCGTTGGCGTCTCTATCCACTCCGCCTCGGTCACCACGCCGTCGCCAGGCGAGACAATCTGCCCCGGGCCAGCCGGAATCGTTCTATGAGGGTCGCGAAAGAACCACAGGAAAAACAGGGCCAGCAGCACCGGCAGCGCTGCCAGCAACGCCAGGTGCGTCAGCTTCCACACCAACACGGCGACCACGCCCAACCCCAGCGCGTAGAAGTATCCATCTCGAACCATAATTGACTCGATTATACGGCCAGCAGCGCACACAAAGCCTTCGCGCAGATCGCAACTGCTGCCTTGGCCCTACAAGAGTGGCCCGCAGAGATTACGGAACCTGCTCTATCCGCCGAATCCGCTCCATCTCGTCCTTCAGACTGAGCTTCAGCTTCTTCAACCTCACCTCTTCCATCTTCTCCGGCTCAGTCAAAAACAGCTTCGAACGCAGCGTATCCAGCCTGCGGTCGTAAAGGCTATGCTCCTGCATCAGTTGTTGAAGGGTGGGGTAGAGGGCGGACTTCGGTAGCTCCGTGAATTTGGCAGTCTGCATGAGACGGACACCTCCTGGCTCAAACGACATCCCAACTTGGCCCACAAACTAACACACGCTCGTCACCGAACGCAAAGCAGGAAATCCACCGCCTATGGATATCCTCCGGCCCTCATGCTCTCTCCAGGTTGCCGTTTGTTGTCATTCCGCAGCGTAGTTTTGTTGTCATTCCGTAGCGTAGTTTTGTTGTCATTCCGTAGCGCAGCGAAGGAATCTGCTTTTCGCGTCGGGGCCGGGTGCCCCATTCATGCGGTTTCATCGCATGGGTGGGTCATTCGAGCGCAGCTCGAACCGCACTGCCGCCTTCACCCGCCAACTCCAGACTCATCAGCAGAGCATCCTCCACCGGCTCGCGATAGTACCCCTTTCGCCTCCCCACGACCGCGAACCCCAGCTTTCTGTACAGCCCGATAGCATCGTCGTTTCCCGCGCGCACTTCGAGCTCCACCGTTCCTGCCCGCTCGTCGCGGCACCATTCGATGACCGCCTCGCACAACGCCCTCCCCACCCCGTTCCTTCGCGCTGCGGTGGCGACTGCAACGCTCTCCACCTCCCCCACATCGCCAATCACCTTCGCCACGGCGAATCCAACTAACCCGCCGCCCCTCTCTGCAACAATCAGCCTGCGGCGAATCCCCGCACCCTCACCCTGCTCCAGCATGGCCGTGTACTCACGCTCGGCCCAGTGCGGAGCGCCAGCCACCGCGCGCTCCAACACAACCACCGTCGCCACGTCCTCCGGCCGGGCAGGCCGTACCTCTACACTCAAACTCACTTAGCGATTCCCACCGGCTTCGCGAATATCTCCGCATCCGTGCGCCTCAGATAGTTCGCGTCCAGCGTAGCCACGTCGTCAAACTCCTTCGCCTCCACCCGTTCCACCGCAAACGGCAAAGCATCCACCGCCTGCGGCTCTCGCACAACAACCGGCTTCAGCGAAGCCAGCGTCTCGGCCACCTTCGCCTCGCACGCAACGACGGCAACAGACCGGGCGGCCACCTCCGCAACCTCCTCCGCAGTCAACAGGGCCTCACGCATACGTCGCCGTCCCGCATACACGCCGCAGTAAAACTCTCCTCGCCCCGCATCGAGAACTGCGCAGACCTCGCCATCGTCCCGGTGCGCGGCCCCCGCCAGCACGGCAAGCCGCGACACTGCCATCAGCGGAACCCCACCTGCCTCGCTCAACCCCTTCGCCGCACTCAACCCGACACGCACGCCCGTAAACGATCCCGGCCCATGCACTACAACGATCGCTGCCAGATCCTTCAGCCGCCATTCCGCCGCAGCTAGCATCTGCTTCACCACTGGCAGCAACCGCTCCGAGGCGCTCCGCCCCGGCAAGACCTCCTGGGCAACCAGCGCATTCGACAGAGACGCATCAGCCAATGCAACGCTGCCCTCCATGCCGCACGTATCGATCAAAAGGAACCGCATCAACTCCTGCCCTTCCCCGCACTGGCGACGATCTCCACCAGCACCCCGCCCGTGCTCGCCGGATGAACAAAGAAATACCTGTGCCCCCCGGCTCCCACCCTTACCGTATCGCTCGCCAGACGCATCCCCTGCTCCTTCAGCCTCGCAAACATCGCATCGGCATCCTCCACCGCCACTGCAATATGATGAAGCCCCTCGCCACGCTTCGCCACAAACCTGCCAATCACAGAGTCCTCCGCCGTCGCCTCCAGCAGCTCGATCCTGCTCTCGCCCACGGGAAGCATCGCCGTCCTCACCTGCTCATGCTCCACCGTCTCTTCGTGAGCGACGTGCATGCCCAACCCCTCATAAAATCCACGCGCAGCAGCAATGCTCTTCACCGCCACACCCAGGTGGTCCAAACGCAATCCGTTCTTTCCGCACTCAAAGGTGTCATCCTGAGCGAAGGCGGTAACGCCGCCGAAGTCGAAGGACCTGCGTTTGTTGTGGGTCGCAGCAGAACTAGCTGCCTTCCACTCCGCACATCGCCGAACCTCCTCCATCAACCGGGCAACCCCCTCCCCCGTCGTCGCAACGCAGCGCACAACCGGAGCGACCCACCCTCCCGACGACGCCGCCAACCCCTGCATCGCGACGATCTCCGCCTCGACCTGCTCCGCCCCGCCGCGATCGCTCTTATTGATGACGTAGATATCGGCCACCTCCATCACACCGGCCTTCAGACTCTGCACGTCATCGCCCATGCCGGGAACCAGCACCAGCACCGTCACATCCGCCAGACGTGCCACCTCCACCTCATCCTGCCCAACTCCCACCGTCTCAATCAGCACCGTCTCCCGTCCCGCAGCCGCCATCACGTCGCAGACGCCATCCACCGCGCGCGTCACCCCGCCCAGCGCACCGCGCGAGGCCATGCTGCGGATATAGACGCCGTTCTCGCCCTGCATCCGTATCCTGTCGCCCAGCAACGCGCCGCCCGTCTGCGGACTCGTCGGATCCACCGCCACCACGCTAACGCTCTGCCCCTCCGCCACAAGCTGCCGCGCCATCCGGTCCACCAGCGTGCTCTTACCCGCGCCGGGAGCACCGGTCACTCCCACCCGCAGCGCTCTACCTCCGACTGCTCTCGCAGCCTCCAATAGCTTTCCGGCTCCTGGCAGCCCGTCCTCCACCATCGAAATTGCGCGTGCCAGCGCTCGCACATCTCCCGCGCGAAGACGCTCCAGCATCCGTTCCGTACTCATCAGTCGGCTCACCTGTGCGATGATAACTCCGCCATCTCAGGAGGCTATTCACATCGCATCAGCCCCTAAAAGTGTCATCCTGAGCGGAGCGCAGCGAAGTCGAAGGATCTGCGGTTCCACCTTCCATTCCAAGCCTCCAAATCATTTGCACCCATAAACAAAAACTTTCACCTATAATTCCTCTGCCGTCACTTCAACCCAAGGACCTACCGTGAAGCTCATGTACCGCTCCATCGCCACCGGCATCCTTCTCGCCTCAGCATCTCTCGGCTACGCGCAGCTCGAAGGCAGCGCGCCCATCCCCCAGTCTCCCAACCATCCCGTCCCCGCCATTCAGGACACCGAGACCCCGGCCCAGCGCGACGCCCGCATGGCCTGGTGGCGCGACGCCCGCTTCGGCATGTTCATCCATTGGGGCCTCTACTCCATCCCCGCAGGCGAATGGAACGGCAAGCGCACCGACCACATCGGCGAGTGGATCATGAACGACCTCTCCATCCCCGTCGCCGACTACAAGGCCTTCGCCAAGCAGTTCAACCCCACCGGCTTCTCCGCGCACGACATCGTCGCCCTCGCCAAGGCCGCCGGCATGAAGTACATCGTCATCACCTCCAAGCACCACGACGGCTTCGCCATGTTCGGCTCCAAGGTCGACCCCTTCAACATCGTTGACGCTACCCCCTTCCACCGCGACCCCCTTAAAGAGCTCGCCGAGGAATGCCGTAAGCAGGGCATCAAGCTCGGCTTCTACTACTCGCAGTCGCAGGACTGGACCGCTCCCGGCGGAGGTGCCGCCTACCGCAACCTCCCGGGCCACGACAAACAGACCGGCCACTGGGACAAGGCCCAGGACGGCTCCTTCGACGACTACCTCCACAAGAAGTCCATTCCCCAGATCAAGGAGCTGCTTGAGAACTACAAGGAGTTCCCCGTCGTCGTCTGGTTCGACACCCCCGGCAAGGCCATGACTCCCGAGCGGGCCGCCGAGGTCGTCAAGCTGCTCAACAAGTACCCCAACCTCATCTGGAACAACCGTCTCGGCGGTGGCTACAAGGGCGACACCGAGACCCCCGAGCAGTACATCCCGCCGCAGGGCTACCCCGGCCGCGACTGGGAGTCCTGCATGACGATCAACGACACCTGGGGCTTTAAGTCGTTCGACACCAACTTCAAGTCTGAAGAGACCCTGCTGCGCAACCTCATCGACATCGCCTCCAAGGGTGGCAACTACCTGCTGAACATCGGCCCCGACTCCCACGGCATCGTCCCCGCCCCCGAGGTCGAGCGCCTCCGCGCCATGGGCAAGTGGCTCGACGTCAACGGCGAGGCCATCTACGGCACCTCAGCCACCATCTTCGACACCCCCACCGGCACCTTCAGCACAACCGAGAAGGGCCGCAACGGCCAGCCCAGGTTCATCCCCACCTGGAACTGGCGCTCCACCACCAAGGCCAACAAGGTCTACGTCGAGATCTTCGACTGGAAGGGCAGCTTCCATGTCGACAAGATGCCCCGCAAGGTCACTGGCGCCTACCTGCTGGCCGACAAGGCGCATAAGCCACTCAAGTTCACCCAGAACGGCGACTCCCTCGACGTCCAACTCCCGGCCAAGGCCCTCGACCCCATCGCCACCGTGCTGGTCCTCAACACAACGAAGTAATCAAGACGGCCCGCTCCTCGGTATGCGAGAGCGGGCCTTATGATGCCGTTCATGAGATTTTCTTATACGATGACTCTCTGCTTGCCAGCTTCCATCTGCCCGCACAGACCGACGCAAGGCACACATTCGAAGACTTTTAGGTAAAGAACATCTATCGCGGATCACCTGCAAGACCGCACCTGACTGCGGAGCAACGGCGCTTTCGCACCCAAATCAGCATTGGAGCAAAGTCGCCCGTCGAGTTTGCAGGCCACTACACTATCCCTCTGTTCGGTTGCGGAACGGGATGCAGCGCTTTTTATATCGTTGACTCCAGGAACGGACAGGTCTATGACGGCTTTGGCATCGAAGAACTTCCCGGTAAGTGGCTTGAGCAACAGAAGGGTGATCTCCCGGAGCGATTGGAGTATCACGCAGACAGCCATCTGAGCCGCAGGCGAAGAATCCCTGTAGTTCAACCCCTGGCATAAGGCAAACTACTGAGATTCTTCGCCTGCGGCTCAGAATGACGACTCAACAATCAACATTCGCAAATGTTAGATGTGGCAACTGACCATGCCGCGCTTTTCCAGATAGCGCTGGTGGTACTCCTCTGCCTTCCAGAACGTGCGTGTAGGGTGCACCTGCGTGGCAATGGGGTCGCGATACATGCCCGAGGCATTCAGCTCCGCGATCTTCGCTCGCGCCTCGGCGGCCTGCCGGTCGTTGTGCGTGAAGACAACGCTTCTGTACTGGGTCCCCCAGTCCGGCCCCTGCCGGTTGACCTGCGTTGGGTCGTGAAGCGCGAAGAACGCGTCCAGCAGCGCCTCGTAACTCAGCCGCGAGTTGTCGAAGACCACCTGAACAACCTCCGCATGGCCGGTGCGGTCACTGCAAACGTCTTGATAGGTTGGGTGCTCGAGATCTCCGCCCTCGTAGCCCGCCGCTGTGTCGATCACTCCAGTTACTTCATTGAACCTGGCTTCAACACCCCAAAAACAACCTGCTCCAAATGTTGCCTTCTCGATTGCCACCTCTACTCCTTTGCTGCTCAACACCCTCGTTCTGCTGGCTCATGGCTGTTGTGCCGTTTACCCGGACGATATTCTGTTGGATGCTTCCGGATGGCCGTTTGTCACCAGCCGGAAGAGGAACAGCGGGAGTATTCTGTTCGCCCGGATCGTGGTGTGTCAATAGAATCACGGCGAACTTTTGTGGGATATCAACAGGCTGTTTCAAAAGCCTTAAAATTGCTGTAGAAATGGCCCCCTCCAGCACTTTCGACAGGTGCCTAACTGGGTACGACCGGCCTCACCTTGCCTGGGGAGTGTCGTCAAATTTGCTATCTGCAAAAGATGTGTCATTTCGACCGCAGCATCTCACGGCTTTATCGTGAGATGCGGAGCGGAGAAACGGGCCCCCGGCGAGCTTGCTCGTTGGGGTGGAAGAAACCTGCTTCTCTGCCGCGATCCTTCCCGGCGTCGCAGGCCAAACAGCAGGTTCCTCCACTTCGCGCTGCGCGCTTCGGTCGGAATGACAACAAAAACGGCCTCCCGTTCAGGGAAACCGATTTGATGACACCTCACTACGACAACGATCTATGAGGATCGCCAGTTTCTTGCTGGATGACGTTTTGCCGCCTTCGGCGGGACGGGCTTCTTGAGTTGCGCGTGCTCAGGCATCTTTTGCTTCGGCGTTACTTTCTGCCCACGCGCGGCGCGGCCCAGCGCCGTTACCTCGCCGGGGGTCAGCTCGCGGAAGCCGCCGGGAGGCACGTCGAGACGAAGCGCTCCATAGCCGATGCGGCGGATCTTTTCCACATGATGCCCGATCTCTTCGAACATCTTCCGGATCTGCCGGTTGCGTCCCTCGGTCAGGGTCAGTTCGTACCAGGGATTGTCGCCTCCGCGCACCTGCTCGACCTTTGCCGGCGCGGTGATGACGCGATCGCGCCGGCCGCTGCGAACCTCGTTGAGACGGCCGCGGTCGATCATGATGCCGCGACGAAGCTGCTCGATACCTTCCGCCGTGGGAGCACCCGAGACCTTCACGAGATAGGTCTTCTCCACGCCCGCTGCCGCCTTCGACAGACGGTTGGCGAGGTCGCCGTCGTTGGTCATCAGCAGCAGACCTTCGGAGAGATAGTCCAGGCGGCCAACGGGATAGAGGCGGACGTGGTCTCCGTGAGGCCCCTTGCTCTTGGTCATCAGCTCCATCACCGTGGGCCGCTTCTCGGGGTCGGAGAGCGTGGTGACGTAGCCGCGCGGCTTGTTGAGCATGTAGTAGCGCTGCTGCTCGCGCCCGTGGAGCAGCTTGCCGTCGACGCGGATGTGGTCGCGTGCGATGTCGGCGCGTGTGCCAAGCTCCGTGACCGTCTGCCCGTTGACCTGGACGCGGCCTTCGAGGATGATCTCCTCGGCCTTGCGGCGGCTGGCGATGCCGGCCTGGGCGAGTATCTTCTGAAGGCGTTCGCCTGAGGGAGCTTCTGGCTGAATCTTAGGAGTATTCTTCGACACTGGTTCCAGCTTTCCGACTGCGGAGTTGCTCATCGCGGTCTCAGGGTATTGCTCAGATACCAGTGTATCCAGTTATTGCACTGAGGACAGGCTTCAGTCCTGCTTCGCCTCCACTGGAGCGGCTTCGGGGGCCTCGTCGGTCACGCCGTCGCCGGGCAGTTCATCGTCGAGAGGATCGTCGACTGGATCGGGGCTGCCGTCGGCCTGGGGCAGATGCGTGTGGCGCTCCTCCTCGACCTCGCCCGGCGACTCAGGAGCGTGGTGCTCGTGCGTGGGAGCTTCCATCGGAATCTCCTCCTGCTCGACGAGCTCGCCGGCCATCTTCTCGAACTCCTCGATCGAGGGAAGCTCGTTGATGTCCTTGAGGCCGAAGCGCAGCAGAAAGTCCTTGGTGGTCTTGTAGAGAATGGGGCGGCCGATGACCTGCTTGCGGCCGGCGGTCGTGACCAGCTTGCGCGTCATCAGACTTCCGAGTACGCCGCCGGAGTCCACGCCGCGAATCTCCGAGACCTCGGGGGCCGTGACCGGCTGCTTGTAGGCGACGACGGCCAGTGTCTCCAGCGCCTGCAACGAGAGCTTCAGCGGCGGCTTGAGCGACTTGACGAAGCCGCGCACAGCGTCGTGATACTCGGGCTTGGTGGCCAGGCGGTAACCGCTGGCGACCTCGCGTATCTCAAGGCCGCGGTCGCCGTTGGCGTAGTCGGAGATCAGCTCGTCGAGCAGCGAGCGGAAGCGCTCGCGCAACCGCCGCGCCTTTTCTTTTTCGTCTTTGGCCTCGCGCGCAGCCTGCTTTTCGGCATCGCCTTCAGCAGCCGTCTCGGCTTCGGAGGTGGCCGGGGCTTCGCCTTCAGCGACAGGCTCCGCAGCTTCCTCGACCAGCACCTCGGCGTTGAGCGCTTCGGCATCGCTCGGCTCCGCGGCTTCATTGGAAGCGGCGGCCTCGGCTTCGTCGAGCGCGAGCGAGTGCTGCGCCGCAGCAATCTGGTCCAGCTCAACCTGGGCCTCCTGGCCTAGAAGGCCCACAAGCTGTGCAAGGGTGACAGGTTCTTCCGAGGCGTAGATGACGGCTTCGATCTTGGCTTTAAGGCTCATTCCCCTACGAGTGTATAAGAACGGCGCGGCCGTTTGGCCCGGCGAAAAAGCGGTTAGGGACGCGTTTTACACAGATGGCAACGCCGAGACATTCAGTTCAAATGTGGGACGGCATTTTGTGTCGCGCTTTCAGCGCTTTGTTCATTCCTGCTTGCTTACCTGGGCCTTCGGCCCAGGCTAGGATATGACGGGCCGTTGGCCCTGAGTTCTATCGGCGGGACTCGGTTTTGCCGCTGCGCCCGATTGCCATAAGCACTGGGATCTTCCGCTCTATACCTTCATGCAGACCGTTATAAAGCGCTCAGGATGCGGCGGAGAATCGCCGCGGCCTTGCGCATCTACCTGACGAACATGTTGAACAGCCAGTAGAGGCCGCCGGAGAGCAACGCCGCGGCGGGCAGCGTAAAGAACCACGCCAGCGCGATGTTGCGCAGCGTCTTCAATTGAAGGCCGCTGTTGTTCGCGGCCATCGACCCGGCGATTCCCGAGGAGAGCACGTGCGTCGTGCTTACCGGAAGACCGAACCTGTCGGCGCCGAGGATGGTCGCCATGGCGATCAGTTCAGCGGCCGCGCCCTGCGCGTAGGTCAGATGCGACTTGCCGATCTTCTCGCCGACCGTGACGACGATGCGCTTCCATCCGACCATCGTGCCCAACCCGAGAGCGAGCGCGACGGCGACCTTCACCCACGTGGGAATGAACTTCGTCGAGTGGTCGAGAAAGCCCGCATAGTTGGCGAAGACGCTCGAGTCGTTCTCGTCGAGCGCGGGGCCGTACTTGGGCATGAGATGGATGCTCTCGCTCACCAGGTACATCTGGTTGCGGACATTGGCCTGCATGTCGTCGGGAACGCGGCGCAGCGAACCGAAGCGCGTGACCTCCCGCTCGATCGTGGTCACGGTCTGCTGCAGGGCCGGCATGGTCTCGGGGCGGAACTCGCGCGTCGCGACGAAACGCTGAAGCTCGGGGCCGGAGTCGCTGACCGTGACGGTGGGGTCGATGTAGTGCGAGATGGCCTGCGTCGTCTGCTGTGAGACGGCGGCGAAGGTCTGGACCTCGGAGGCGCCGACGGCGTGGTTGAGGGCGTACGCCGTGGGCACCGTGCCCACCAGCACCAGCATGATGAGCCCCATGCCCTTCTGGCCGTCGTTGGAGCCGTGGGCGAAACTTACGCCCGTGCAGGTAAGCACCAGAAGCGCGCGAATGTGAAACGGCGGCGGCTCCGTACCTTTGGGCGCCTCGTAAAGACGAGGGTCGCGAAGCGCGAGCTTGAAGACGAGAAACAGCAGCGCGGCACCCACAAGGCCAACGACCGGCGAGACGAGCAACGCTTTGAAGACCTTTGTGACCTGGTCCCAGTCGACGCCGCTGAATCCGCTTGCACCGTGCAGAAGCTGGTTGGCGACGCCGACGCCGATGATCGATCCGATCATGGTGTGCGAGCTCGACGCCGGGAGACCGCGATACCACGTTGCCAGGTTCCACAGAATGGCCGCCACGAGCAGCGCAAACACCATCGCAAAGCCGGAGCCTTTACTGACCTTGAGGATAAGCTCGACGGGAAGCAGCGTGATGATGGAGTAGGCGACGGCGCCGGAGCTTGTCAGCACGCCGATAAAGTTCCAGATACCCGACCAGACAACGGCGGCGTGCGGCTCAAGCGAGTGCGTATAGATGACGGTGGCGACGGCGTTGGCCGTATCGTGAAAACCGTTCACGAACTCGAAGCCGAGCGCGATCATCAGCGCCACGCCAAGCAGCAGGTAGGGATAGATGGTTGTGGTGTGGACGAACGAGAGATCGATGGCGAGCCGGTTGACGATGTAGACGACCCCACCTAAAACCAGGAGTAGAAAGACGATGAGGCCTGTCTTTCCGGGAGAGGTCTTTTTTAGCTTCTCATCAAGCAATCGGCCTGATGGAAGGGTGGCTTGCGTGGCCATAAACTTTGATCACCTAAAAGATCAGGTCGTTCCTTGCGCGAAAGCTAAACGTTGTCCGTGGGTTATGGTACCCGAAGAAGATGAACGTAACATTACAGCCAGATGAATGAATCGGCATATATCAGAAAAACAATGGGTTAGCGGGCCATGTCGGCTGAGGAAAACAGGGCCCAAACTTTTTCGGCTGTGTTCTGCGCCGTTTCGCGGCAGATATTCAAGACCGCTGCTCATTCCGGGCGCAGGAGAGAAAGGCATTTAGCGCCAGTCGTCTTTCGCCTGCTGCTGGTCGGCAAAGGCCTGGTCGAAGCTGTCGGTCTTCTTGATGAGGATGTCGCCCTGCTGGACCGGTTGATGCAGCAGCACCGCCTGCAGGCGAACAAGCTCCAGCATTGCGAGGAACATGCAGATGAGCGCGCGCTCGGTGTGCGTGTTGTGCAGCAGGCGGCGCAGCGAGACAGGCTTGTCTTCCATGACAAGCCGTCGCTTGACGTAGTCGATCATCTGCGCGACCGTCACGGACTCTTCATCGACATCGAGCACGGGCCGCTTGCGGACGCGATCGAGTATCTCCTGGAAGACGCGGACGAGGTCGACGGTGTCGGCGGCGATCTCGCGCTCGGCCTCGGCGGTCTCGCGGAACTCGCGGATACCGGGGTTCGTCCATGTGGCCTCTTCAATCTGCTGCTTCTGCAAGAGCATCTGCGCGGCGGCCTTGAAGCGCTCGTGTTCGAGCAGGCGCTCGACCAGCTCGCGGCGCGGGTCTTCGGCGTCGCCCCCGGCAACGTCCGAGGGGTCGCGCGGCAGCAGCATCTTCGACTTGATGTGGATCAACAGCGATGCGGTGTAGATGAACTCGCCGGCGGCGTCGACGTCGGTCTGCTGGAGCTTGCGGGTGTACTCCAGAAACTGCTCAGTGATGCGCGCGATGGGGATGTCGTAGATGTCGATGTTCTGTTTGCGGATGAGGTCGAGCAGAAGGTCGAGCGGGCCGTCGTAGACCTGGCCGACGATGACGGAGAAGGGCGACTGCGACGCCTCTTCCCTCTCCTTGTCTTTGTCTTTGGGGGCGCGCTTCGGCTCCGGTTCGGGAGCAGGGACGGGGTGCTTGAGGGCGAAGGCCTCCGCCTGCGGCTCGGTCGCCGCCTCGGGCTGCGCTGCTTCGGCGGCGGCTTCGGTTTCGGGATGGTGAGTTTCGTCGGCCATTGCTCTTGTTCTTCAGTAAGTCCGGATAGGTTGATAGTCCGCTTCGGTATCCGTAATGTCGATTCCCGGAAAGAATGGGAGATGCAGGAAGTAACGGCCGTTCTCTCGCGCAACGGAGAAGTCGACGTTCGCTTTGCCTGCACGCTTCTTTGCCGTCACCCATTGCCCAAGATACAGCTTTTGCGGCACCACGAAGTCGTGGAGGAAATAACTCTTGTCCCAGCAAAGCAGCACCAGTATTTCGTAGGACTTCGGCTTAACGGAGAACTTCCACGCCTCATCGTTGCCATTCTGCGTTGCCGCCGCAACAAAGATTCGTTGGCCGTTCTGGGTAATCCAGACTCCTTCGGCGTCTGGTTTCAGCGCCTTGCCTGTTGGCAGAATATCTTCTCTCCACCTGCTTCTAAGGTTTCGTACAAGAAGAGGAGGAGCAATATCCCACCAGTCTTTGAAGGTCGTAAGATCGCGCGCGCGGCTTGCATCCTCCTTGGAAAGAGTTTGCCGCCCCACGCGCACTCCCGAACGATCTCGCGAAAGCCCTGTCACTGCACGGACTGCTTGCATCGTTTGCTCAGCCCGTTTTGCGGCATGAGCCGCGCCGTCTTCCAAAATCTCCCACACCATATTGGGCTTCGCTTCCAACGCTTCGCGTCGATTCCGTATTGGAAGGAGATGATGTGTAATGCTGGACGCCGCCATCATCTTGCATTCATCGCAACGCACGGTTGCCGTACGACAACCGCTTGAAATGTGTTCAAGCGCCGTGGGGATACTGAAGAGGCGGTGCATGTCGCCTACGGGACAAATATCGGGGTTGCCAGGATCGTGCTGCGTGGGACGCTGACCTCCATTGCTCATCCCGAGCACCTTCTGCATGACCTCGGAAGGATGCGCTGAAATGAGAATGCTGTTCCCGTAGCTTTTGGACATTTTGCGTCCATCGGTTCCCGGGAGCTTCGGCGACGGAGTGAGCAGAACCTCCGGTTCAGGAAGAAGCAGGCGAGCGGGATCGGGCTCAGCGACAACGCCCGACGTATTGTTCTTATCCACCACAACCAGCTTCGGGCTGTAAAAGTAATTGAAGCGGCGTGCGACCTCACGCGTCAGTTCGACATGAGAGACCTGATCCTGGCCAACGGGCACAAAGTGAGGCTGGTAGACGAGGATGTCTGCCGACTGAAGCAACGGATAACCCAAAAAGCCATACGTAGCGAGGTCCTTCTCGCGGAGTTGTTCCTGTTGATCTTTGTAGGTTGGTACGCGCTCCAGCCAGCTAACAGGGGTAATCATGCTGAGCAGTAGATGGAGTTCCGCATGTTGTGGAACATGCGACTGGACAAAGATTTTGCAAAGGTTAGGGTCGAGCCCAGCGGACAGGAAATCGACCGCGACCTCGAAGATATTCTGCTTGAGCAGACTCGGATCGGCGTAGTCCGTCGTCAGGGCATGGTAGTCGGCGATGAAGAAGTAGCACTCGTACTGGTGCTGCAATTTGACCCAGTTGTAGAGCGCGCCCATGTAGTTGCCCAGGTGCAGCTTACCGGTCGGGCGCATGCCGCTGAGGACGCGCAGGCGCGAGTTGGAGGAGGTCTGTTCGGTCATTGCGTTCAATTCAAGATGATACGGGAAATGCGCACGCTAAAGCGCGGCGAGGATGCTGTCGAAGGTCGCCTGCAAGGGGCCGAGAAAGACGCGAAAGATGAAGCCCCCTGCGACGAGCATGAATATCCACAGGGCGAAGATGCCCATGCGGTCGTACACCTGCAAAGCGCCATAGGGCAGAAAGTGACGCAGAATGCGGCTTCCATCCAACGGAGGAAACGGCACCAGGTTGAAGACAAACAGCAGCAGATTGATCAGGATGATGAAGTAGAGCAGCAACGCCACGGGAAAGAGCGCGGGCAGGTTCTCCGTCGAGACGCCGGGATAGTGCACGGCCAGCGCCATCGCGGTGAAGACAGAGACCGCGCCGCCGGGGACGACGTGCTTGATGATGAGCAGCAGAATCAATGCACCCGTCGCCAATAAAAGATTGCTTATAGGCCCGGCGATCGTCACAAGGATGTCGTCGCGGCGGTAGTTCTTGAAGTTGCGTGGCGTCACCGGCGTGGGCTTGGCCCAGCCGATCAGCGGCCAGTGGTAGACCAGCGCTACCAGCGGCATCAGGACCGAGCCGAAGGGGTCGAGGTGCTTCATCGGGTTCAGGGTGACGCGGCCCAGCATACGGGCCGTGGGATCTCCCAGCCGCCAGGCGGTCCAGGCGTGGGCGCACTCGTGTACGCAGAAGGCCATGACCAGCGCCACGACCTGCATAAGGATAAGGACAACGTCCTGATTCATACCTTTAGCTTATCGGAGTCGCAGCAAGTAGGGAGGCCCAAGTGAGTCTTGCCCGCAGACCTCAGGCGTTCTTCCCAGCACCACAGGCAGACAGCAGGTTCCTCCACTGCGGCCCTGCGGGCCTCCGGTCGGAATGACAATCAATAGGGCCTCGCGTTCAGGGAGACCAGTTTTATGGCACTCACTGGATGGACTAACTGCTTTTCTGGCGCTTGACCTTCGCCGGTATGCCGACGGAGACGGTTCCGGGCGGAACGGGCTTGGTTGCCAGCCCCATCGCGCCGAGCATGGCGTTCTCGCCTACGTTTGCTCCCGCGAGCACTGTGGCGTGGTAGGTGATGCGCGCGCGGGGGCCGATCAGCGTGGGCTTGTTGGTTACGTCCGCCTGCACGTTGATGTCGTGGGTGTGCGAGTAGATGTTGGCGTAGTCCGACACGCTGGAGCCCTCGCGCAGGATGATCTCGCCGCGGTCGTCGAGCATGACGTTCTTGTGGATGGTGCAGTTGTCCTCGATGGTGAGGTTGTAGCCGTAGGTGAACTCGACGTTATGGAAGATCTTTACGCCCTTGCCCATGTGGCGAAAGATGTGGTGTCCCAACATGCAGCGAAACTTGAAGCCGAGCCAGTGGTTGAGGCCCAGGGGCGAGCGGTCGAACATCTGCCAGAACCAGATCAACGGCTTGCGGATGGCGTACTTCTCGGCGTCGATGTCGCCGTAGTACTCGGGCTCAAGCGTAACGTTGCGCGGGTCGAAGGATTCGGCAAGCACATTGGTGGCAAGCTCGCTCGAAAGCATCGCGTTCATGCGCCCGCCGTGCTGCTTGCCCAGATACATCTGGTAAAGCTCGTCGCGCACGATGTCGGACCTGCGGTCGACGGACTGGTGCTTCGTGAACTCGTCGTTGAGCGAGGCCAGCCACCGGCGGTAGATGGCCTCGGCCTCGGGTGTGGGTTTGAGCTCGCGGTATTTGTACTGGGGCATGGCTTGCCTCCGCTTGACTATTCAATGGCGAAAACAGCATAGACCGTGGCCGCGCGCTCGATCTCGCGCGGGTTGATGGCCAGCGGCTGCACCTTGTCCATCTCGGGAGCGGCGGCCATTGCGCGCATCATGACGGGGCGAGGGCCGCTGGGCTGAACCTCGTTGCTGGCGTACAGCAGCGAGCCGAGCTTCGTGTTGAGGCCCGCCGCCATCTGCTCGGCCTGGGCGCGGGCGCGCTTCAGGGCCTTGGCCGCGGCCTCGGCGTCGGGGGCGGTGTCGTCCTTGAATCCCCACTCGATCTGGCCGGACTGGTTTGCGCCTGCCTTTACGGCAACATCGAGCGCCTTTGCGGCGTCGTTGGCCGGGAGCTTGACGGTCCAGCTCTGCGTGACCTGAAACTGGCGCTGCGCCTTCTGCGCTTCGGTCAGCTTTTCGACCTGGTAGGGCTGCACGGGAGAGACCTGCTGGTTCTCGCTCTGGATCGTCTCCCTGGGAACGCCTGCCTTGGTGAGCGCGTCGACGATACCGTTTGAGATGCGCGAGCCGTTAGCGTAGGCCGTGTTGCTGTCGGGGCCGTAGGCGATGAAGCCGATGTGCAGCGTTGCCTGGTCGGCCATCAGCGTCACCTTATCGGTGGCGGTGATGGCGATGGTGCGGTTCTCCTTGTTGACCTGAATGGTCTGCGCGTGGCCCTGGGCGCTGGCGAGCGACGTAACGGCGACGAGCGACGCGGTGAGGATGCTGGTGCGAAGTATGGTCATGCCTCTTCTCCTGTCCTGCCGATCAGGTCGGCGAGGGTCTCTTTGTGCTTCGGCTTTGCGGCCTGCTTCTGTTTCGGGTCGGGCAGCACGCGCTCGGGCGGCGGAGAGCCGACGCGGTCGCGTGCATTCGATTTGACGGCCTTCACGGCGGAAAATACCTGCTTCTTCGTCTTACTCATGGGCACTCAGGGCCGGCGCACGGTACAGCCAAGTCCTCTGCGATTATGCAATACTTTGTTCGCAGCGTCCGGCGGGCCGCCGAACAATACCAGGGAATGTGACGGCGGAGTTGCCGGCGCTCCCCGACGAGGTGCAGAGATGGAAGAACGCGATTTTTTCGACGAGCGGGCCGAGCAGCGAACCCACACCATGACGTGTCCGCACTGCGGGCAGCAGGGTGAGTACGAGCTGGGCTGGATTGTGCGCCGCAAGAAGGCGCAGCTTCCCCGCAATGCCGATGAGCGCGACCGCGCACGGTTCGCGAAGGCGCAGAGCTACATGGTGCGCCGCGACGACCTGGTGGGCTGCAAGAACGTTCGCTGCCGCAAGCGGTTCGAGGTCGCGGGGATTCAGTCGGTGGCGTTTCTATAGGCCCGCCTCAGAGGCATATTTGAGGATTTGCACAGAGATGCTTTACGGATGAATGCCCATTCAGCTATGCTGGCTCGCGCTGGACGAAGGTGAAGACCCGACTCTGCGGGCGGGCGGTAATCGTTATGAAACGGAAGGCTATGTTTTAATGGAATCGAACGCCGGTGCCGTTTGGCATCGACGTCTTTCCTACCGAACCGGAAGAATACGCAGGGAGATTTAGAAGACCGATGGCGAACACGCTGATACCCGTTGACGAACGCAATCTGAGCCCCGATGAGGTCGAACTGCTGGACAGGCGCCGCCGTCGCGGTCAGCTTTTCCTGGTGATCGGCTGGCAGTGCCTTATCGTCAGCACGCTGGTGACGGTGTGGGCCGGCCAGGACATTACGCTGTCGCCGGGATGGGCGCACCCCATGTTTTATTGGGACGTGCTCACGGGAGTTCTCGCCGTGGCCTTCTTTATCGCGGGCGTTCGTCTGCGCCGCGGAGCAAACGAGTTCATCAGCTACTAAGCATTTGCTGAGCGGCTCGAGCGTTCCCGGAAGATTGTTCGAAAGGACGGCGGCGGCCTGACGGGCCGTCCGTTGCGGACGGGTTCGGATGGTTGCAGGAACGCTCGTAGCGGCAGCAGGCACCTATCAAATTGCGGGACTGTTGCTCGACCGGGAGCATCGAGGCCTCAACGTATCGGCCACACTGGCTGAACCCGCACACTTCTCTTCCCTTGAGTCTGGACTTCTCGTTCTGTGCCTGGTCGGCTCGGCCACGCTGTTCTTCCGGCGATTCGGACCAATCCTTCGCAACATCCTGCGCTCTAAAAAAGACGCCGACTTCTCGCTCAGCCCCGTTGGGCGGCGCGTATGGGAGTTCTTCAGTGAGGTCCTGTGCCAGAGCAAGGTCATCCGGCAGAGGCCGCTGCCCGGCCTTGCCCATGCCTTCGTCTTCTGGGGGTTTCTCGCCTTTGCACTGGTGAGCCTGAACCATCTGGCAAACGGCGTTGGACTGGGATTCCTGGCCCCGGAAAGCATCGTAGGCAGGTTTTATTTTCTGTTTGCCGCCGCATGGGCGCTGCTGGTGGCCGTCTCGATCGCGGGCTTGTTTATACGCCGCTTCTTTGTGAGGCCGATATGGCTGGGCGAGAAGCTCTCGTATGAGTCGGGGTGGATCGCGTTCCTGATCTTCCTGCTGATGGTCAGCTACCTCGGTGCGTTCTTCGTCAGTGACGCAGGCATGGCGGTGAAGGCGCTTTGGTGGACGCACACGCTGGCGCTCGTCGTCTTCCTTCCGTTGATTCCGCATACGAAGCACCTGCACCTCGTCATCAGTCCGGTGACGGTGTTTCTGAAGCGCGATGGCTTCTCGAAGATTCCTCCGCTCGCGGGCGACGAGGACTTCGGCCTGGTGGCGGGCAAGGATGTGACGCAGTTGATCTCGCTGCAGGCGTATAGCTGCGTGGAGTGCGGACGATGCACGGAGCACTGCCCTGCCGCGAACACGGGCAAGGTGCTTAATCCGAAGGAGATCGTGCTGGGCGTGCGGAGCTATCTGAACGAGTTTGGGCCTTCCTCCGAGACACCTCTTCTCGCAGAGAGTCGCGGCGCGGCTCCCACCGATGCGCACCAGAGGCTGCTCAGCATGGAGGCGGCGTTCGAGTGCACGACGTGCGGAAGCTGCGAGTATCAGTGCCCTGTCGGCATACAGCACGTTCCCATCATCGTCGGCCTGCGGCGCGGCGCGACGAATACCGGCGCGTGGGAAGACGATTACGGCACCAAGCTCTTCCTCGCCCTGGAGAAACATGGCAACGCGCTCGGCCTGGGCGCGATGGAGCGCGACAAGTTCATCCAGAAGCAGGCATTCCCTATCTTCGACGGGACGCAGGAGTACTGCCTGTGGCTGGGCTGCATGGGCGGGTACGATCCGAAGGGTCGCGAGATTATCGCGGACTTTGCGCGCGTGATGCAATATCTCGGCACGACGTTCGGCGTGTTGAAGAAAGAGAAGTGCACAGGCGACCCGGCGCGCAGGCTTGGCAACGACCTGGTCTTTCAGACGCTGGCCGAGAGCGGGCTGAAGGCCTTTGAGACGGCGAAGGTGCAGAAGATTGTGGCCATCTGTCCGCACTGCGTTCGCACCATCGCCAACGATTGGCGCGAGTTCGGCGTCGCGCCAGAGATAGAGCACCACTCGGAGTTCATGGCGCGGCACAAAGACCGCCTGCCGAAGCAGGGCGGCGAGAGCATTGTGTACCACGACCCCTGCTATCTCGGCCGCTATCAGGACGTGTACGAGGAGCCTCGCGCTGTCGTTGCGCTGGCCGGCTCGCTGGTTGAGGCCCCACGCTCGCACGAGCGCAGCTTCTGCTGCGGCGCGGGCGGCGGGCTGGCGTTTCTCGGTGAAGAGCAGGGCGAGCGCGTAAGCCACGTGCGCGCGAAGGAGCTTGCGGGCACGGGCGCAGAGGTCGTCGGTACGGCGTGCCCGTTCTGCAATACGATGTTCCGCGACGCGCTTACGGCGGTGAGCGAAGCTCCGCCGCAGTTGCTCGACATCGCGCAACTGACCGCGAGGGCGATTCCCGCATCACAGAAAGAAGCTGGAGGAGTGCAGTGAAGATTGTTGTGGCCATCAAGCAGGTGCCGGAGCGGGATGCGCAGGTGCGCGTGGCCGCCGACGGCAAATGGATCGACGAGAGCGACCTGAGCTACACCATCAACGAGCCGGACGCCTATGCCCTGGAAGAGGCGCTGCAACTGAAGGAGAAGAGCGGCGCGGGAGAGGTGGTCGTCGTCTGCGCCGGCCCGGAGCGTGTGCAGTCGACGCTGCGCGAGGCGCTAGCGAAGGGCGCGGACCGCGCCATTCACATCGAGGCGGACGATCTTGGCTCGCTCGACACTCTGGGGGTTGCGCAGTTGCTTGCCGACGCGGTGAAGGCCGAGTCGCCCGACCTGATACTTACGGGCTTGCAGTCCGACGACCTGGGGCTTGGTCAGACAGGCGTCGTGCTGGCGGAGCTGCTCGACATTCCGCACGCGACGATCATCATGCACGTTGAGGCGACGTCCGCAGGCCTCAAGGTCAAGCGCGAGCTTGAAGACGGCTGGTTTCAGTACGTCGAGATGCCTCTGCCAGCGCTGCTCACCATCCAGTCGGGCGGAAACAAGCTACGCTATGCAACGCTGATGGGGATCAAGAAGGCGAGGACGAAGGAGCTGAAGACCGTGGCGGCCCCTGCTCAAGTCCGTGCCGCAGCCGTCACGCTTGAGCGCGTGTACCTGCCGGAGAAGCAGAAGAAGACGGAGATGCTTACCGGCTCTCCAACAGAGGTTGCGGCGAAGATCGTCGATAAGTTGAAGTTTGAAGCGAGGGTGATATGAGCGGAGTGCTGGTCGTTCTGGAACAGCGCGATGGGGCGTGGAACCGCATGAGCTTCGAGGCTCTCGCGGCTGGACAGCAGCTTGCCGCAAAGCTGGGCATCGAGCTGTCGGCCGCCGTCGTTGGCGACAGCGTTCAGTCGCTTCCGTGGGAGACGGACGTAAAGCCGAAGATCGTCTACGCGGTTGAGCACGCTCTGCTGAAGCAGTACACGGCCGATGGTTTCACGGCTGCGCTCGAACAGCTCATCGAGAAAGTCGAGCCCGCGTTCGTCTTCTTCCCTCACACCTATCAGGTGCGCGACTTCGCTCCTGCGCTGGCGACGCGGTTTCAGCAGGTACTGATCAGCGATGTCATCGCCATTCACGACGGCCCGGTGTTCGTGCGCCAACTGCTTCAGGGCAAGCTGAACGC
>JAFDVV010000026.1:44352-57805 GCA_018268775.1 Acidobacteriota bacterium
GCGAAGATTCGCAACAAGCCGGGCGAGCGGTTCCGCGAGTCGACGCAGACGGTCGACCTGTCGTCGGCCCCTGTGATCGTCTCGGTCGGGCGCGGCATCGGCGAGCAGGAGAACATCGCCATCGTCCAGGAGCTTGCGACGGCGCTTGGCGCGGAGCTTGCCGCCTCGCGGCCCATCTGCGACAACGGCTGGCTGCCGATGGAGCGGCAGGTTGGAAGCTCGGGGCAGACGGTTTCGCCGAAGCTGTACCTTGCGGTGGGCATCTCGGGCGCGATCCAGCACCTTGTGGGCATGAAGGGATCGAAGACGGTGATTGCGATCAACAAGGACGAGCACGCGCCGATCTTCGAGGTCGCCGACTACGGCGTGGTGGGCGACCTGTTCGAGATTGTCCCGGAGTTGACGAAGGCCGTCGCCGCGGCAAAGAGTTAAGGGTTGTCAGAACTTTCTCCCGTTTGGCGTCAAGCTCTCGCGCAGCGCAAAAAATACTGAGGTTCTTCGCTGCGCTCAGAATGACGACATAGGACCACGCCCAATAACAACGTATGACAATTCGGGGACAAGAGGAACCTATCCGTCCGCCCGGCTGATGGCGATCACAAAATAGTTGGCCGTTGTGGCGCCTACGTTCTTCAGACCGTGCATTACGTTCGACGCGTTGAAGACCACGCCTCCCGGCCCGACTCTGGTGATGGTGCCGTTGCTGTTGACCTCGAGCTCGCCCTCGCGGATGAAGATGAACTCCGAGTGGCGATGCTTGTGCGGAGGATGCGGCATCTGCCCCGCGGGCAGCGTGGTCTCGTGCACCTCGACAGGCTCGCCGGTGGCGAGAACTCCCTGCACCACGGCGCGGCTCGCACCGCCGTTCGAGCTCGGCTTCACGGGAAGCGAGTCGAAGGTCCATGTCCGCGACTTGTCCAGAACGTCGTTCGAATGCGCCTGGGCATCGGCATCAGGCACAGCACCTGCTCCCACCGCCGCCAGGGCGGAGAGAGCCACACAGAGATCGCGTCGGCTCAAACTTTTCATGCCCGCCATCGTAACTCACAATCGACGAGCTATTCCTTACCCCTGCCCTGCCTCAAGTGAGGTGTCATTCTTACTCCTTCAGGTTCGATACACTAAAGGACGGAACTCCTGCAATGCTCATCGACTCCCATGCGCATCTCGACTTCTACACTACGCATCCGGCCGACCGGGACGAGGTGCTGGCGCGTGCCTGGGACGCCGGTGTGAAGACCATTCTCGCCATCGGTATCGGCGAGAACCCGTCGGAGATGCACCTCGCGCTCGACCTGGCCAACGCCGTCGAAGGCGACCGCCAGCCGCGCATCTTCGCCTCCGCAGGCATCCATCCCGAGCAGGCGCACAACGCCACGGGTGAGGCGCTGGCCGAGCTGACCCGCCTCGCCGGACAGGCGCGCTGCGTTGCCGTCGGCGAGATTGGCCTCGATTACTATCATCTCGAAAATCCCGGCATCGAGACACAGAAGCGGGCCTTTGTCGCGCAAATGAAGATCGCCGTGCAGATGCAGAAGCCGATCGTCATCCACTGCCGCACCTCGGAGCTGGCCACCCCGAAAGCAAAAGAAAAATACGACCCCGCCGATGCGTGGGCCGATACGCTCGCCCTGATTACGGAACACTTCAAGCCCTCGGGACTGCCCGGAATCATGCACTGCTTCTCCGGCAACATCGAAGACGCCCGCCGCTCGCTCGACCTGGGCTTCTACCTCTCGTTCGCGGGAAATGTGACCTACGCGAAGGCGCAGAGCATCCGCGACGCCGCGGCCTTCGCTCCCGCCGACCGCATTCTGGTCGAGACCGACGCTCCGTTCCTGGCGCCGGTGCCGCTTCGCGGCCAGCGCAACGAACCCTCCTTTGTCGCGCACACGGCGGCAGCCCTGGCCGAGCTACGCGGCATCTCAACCGATGAACTTGCAGCGCAGACAACCGAAAACTTCCACCGGCTCTTTCCCACTACTCGCGAAACCGAACGCCTGAAATAATAGAACCCGATATAAGACAAAAGAGGAAACAGACATGGCATCCGATAACAGCTTCGACGTCGTCAGCAAAGTTGAGATTCAGGAAGTAAAGAACGCCATCGACCAGGCGAGCAAAGAGGTCCACGCCCGCTTCGATCTCAAGGACTCCAAGTCCTCCATCGAGCTGCAGGGGCAGGACGTCATCCAGCTCGCCTCGCAGGACGAGTACAAGCTCAAGGCGGTGATCGAGATCCTCTCGCAGAAGCTGGTCAAGCGCGGCGTCTCGCTGAAGAACATCGAGTACGAGAAGATCGAGCCGGCGGCCGGCTCCTCCGTGCGCCAGAAGATCAAGCTGAAGCAGGGCATCAACTCCGACGCCGCAAAGAAGATCGTCGCCCTGATCAAGGACTCCAAGCTGAAGGCCCAGGCCTCCATCCAGGGCGACACCGTCCGCGTCGTCAGCAAAGACCGCGATATTTTGCAACAGATCATGGGCAAGCTGCGCGGCGGAGACTTCGGCGTGGAGCTCCAGTTCACCAACTATCGCAGCAACTAAGGCAAGCGGCCCGGATAACAACGGTGTCATCCTGAGCGAAGGCGGCAACGCCGCCGAAGTCGAAGGATCTGCGGTTGGCCCAGGACCGAAAATTCGTGCGATTTTCGGGCCTTGTCTCTCCCGGAATGAACATCCTGATACTCTGAAAGCATCTTGAGTACTCTCTCCATCGCGACCGCCGCCGAGGTCTTCGACCTTTTGCGCGACGACCTCGCCGCCATTGAACGGGAGTTCTCGAAACAAGCCGCCTCGAACGTCGCCGTCATCACCGACATTGCGCAGTACCTGATCGCCGGTGGAGGCAAACGCATCCGCCCGCTGCTGCTGCTGCTCGCCGCCAAGGCCCTTGGCAACGACAATCACAGCCGCATCCGGCTCGGCGCAGTCGTTGAGATGCTGCACACGGCAACGCTCGTACACGACGACATCATCGACGAGGCCGACACCCGCCGGGGCCGCCCATCGAGCAACACGACGTGGGGAAACTCAAAGTGCGTCCTCGCCGGAGACTGGCTGTATATGCAGTCCTTTTCGGCAGCTCTCGAAGAGAGGAACTTTCACGTCCTCGACCTGCTCATCTCGCTGACCCAGCAGATGGTCGAAGGCGAGCTGTTGCAGATTGAGAAGCTGGGCAAGCTGATCAACGAAGAAGAGTACTTCGACCTGATCTATCGCAAGACGGCCTGCCTCTTCAAGGTCTCGATGCAGCTTGGAGCGGCGATTACGCCGCATACCTTCGGCGACCCTGAGGTCATTGAGACCCGCCTGGGAGAGTACGGCCGCAACCTCGGGCTCGCCTTCCAGATCGTCGACGATGTGCTCGATCTCACCGCGACCGAAGAGGTCCTCGGAAAGCCGGTCGCCAGCGACCTGCGAGAGGGCAAGGCAACGCTCGCCGTCATCCATGCTCTCGAGCGCGGAACCGGGGCCGACCGCGAGGCCATCCGCACCGTGCTCAACGACCGCAGCTTCGCCCACGTCTCGCACCCGCAGATCATCGAGATTCTGCAACGCCACGGCTCCATCGAGTACGCGATGGACACCGCCTGCGCCTACGCCGAAGCCGCCCGCCAGTCGATCGCCGACCTGCCGCAGTCCGACGCAAAGCGGGCGCTTCTGTGGGTACCGGGCTTCGTTACCAGCCGCGACCGATAGGCGCTCTTTCAGCTAGAATCTCTGCGTGCGCTGGTCTCTCACGGCCGTCTTGCTGTATTTAGTGCCCGGAACACTCTGCGCACAGAACACTCCGAGCACCGATAACACACTCCATACTGCATCCAGACTGGTCGTCGTCCCTGCACTGGTTCAAAGCACCACGAAAGAAGTTGTTTACTCGCTCCATGCGAACGATTTTCTTCTGACGGATAAAAGCGTTCCCCAAAAAGTATCGCTCGATGAAACCGACAAACAGCCTCTCTCGCTTGTCGTGCTGATGCAGACCGGCGGCGCGGCGGTGAGGGAGTTTGGGAAGTACCGCGGGCTGGAGACGATGCTCGCCGAGATGCTGGGCGGCGCTCCCAACCAGGTCGCCATCGTCAACTTCGACAGCAGGCCCGAGGCGGCCTCGCCCTTCACCTCGGACATTGCCCAGTGGACGGACGCGATCGACCACCCTGATCCGGGTGACAGTGGCGCTGCGATTAAGGACGCGCTGAAGTTCGGGCTGAACCTGCTGGCAAAACAGCCGCCAAATCATCGTAAGGTCGTCCTGCTGATCTCGCAGCCGCAGGATTCGGGAAGCACCACGACCGCAAAGGAGATCGGTCAGATTACCAGCGAGACGAACGCTGCGATCTACTCGATCACCTTTACGCCCCAGGCGACGAGACTCAAGGGAGCGCTCAAGGAGCCTCACGGCCCAATCCGCACTGTCACCCTGACACCGCCGGGTACGGCGACGGGGCAGGTCCGAGTCTGGGGCTTTGACTTCAGCGAGCCGCTGAATATGGTTCTTGACGCCATGAAGACGGATGTAGCGGCAGAGGTCGCGGAGGTCTCGGGCGGAGAGGCGATGCGGTTTGGCGACAGGAACCAGCTCGACGAGGTGCTTTCCACGATGAGCCGCCACATCCGCAACCGCTACATGCTGAGCTTCACGCCCTCGAGGCCCGACGTCGGCTTCCATCCCATTCGCGTCAGCTTGATCCAGCATCCCGATCTCAGCGTGAAGGCAAGAAGCGGCTACTGGCTGAGCAACCCTGAATAGCGCAGGGCAACCAATCAGCTTCGCAGTGACACAGCCCAGGAGGGTACAGGCTCGTTCCAGTGCATTTCATCTTTGTGACCGAAGGCCACAAGCTCATATCCTGCATCACTGGAATTGTCCAAAATAATCGCCAAGTCCGCTTTTGGCAGCAACCGCTTCATATTGGCAAGTGTTCGCGGATAACGCCGTCTCTGATCGTCTTCAGGGACATCATGTCCGCTCATCTTCACTCGTGCCTTGATTCGCTCAATATTAATTTCAACGGAGCTTGTCCCAACAAACACCACCATAATGGCGAATCCGGACTTCTTGGCCCGATCCGCCATCTTCAAGTATGTGCTTCCAGAAAGGGTAGTCTCGGCGGTAAAACTTTACCGGCTCGCAACCAGATCGTCCGCAAGACGCAGCACTCGTTTGCCAGCTTCGATGTCAGAATAATTTGAGCCAACGGTTTCCTGAATCGATTTTCCGATCGCATCGGGATCAAGAATCGGTGCCTGTTGAAATCTGGCTCGCGCGGACGAGGTAAGCGTACTCTTGCCGCATCCATTTGAACCGGCAATGATGGTGAGCACAGGACTACTCAAGCAGCATCACTCTTATTCTTGTCCCGCTTTTTTTCTTCTTCCAGAATCCACTCGAGCTTTTTCCGCTCCCACTTGACGCCTTCGCGTCCATCTTTCACGAGGCTTTCAGCGAATTTCTGGATATCAAATTTCTCAACATCGATGAGCGCGTCCATGCGGGAATCCTACTCTTCGGCGTCGTCCTCTTCAACGATCTCGTCCTCATCGCCGGTCTCGACCTCGAGCGGCTGCGGCTTCATCTTGCCGCCGCCTTGTTCGATGAGCACCTGGATGCGGCCTTCGGCGGCATCGAGCTCCTTTTTGCAGCTTTGTGAGAGCTTCATGCCCTCTTCAAAGAGGCGCACCGACTCATCGAGCGGCAGGTCGCCCTGTTCGAGCCGCTCCACCACTGCCTCCAGGTCCGTCAGCCTCTTCTCAAAGTCCGCCATCTATGCACCGCCTTCAATCAGTCCGAGCACTTGCGCCGCAGCCGCGTATTTGCCGAAGGGCGCCGAGACCTGAACGCCCTGCACCATCGGCCGCGATTCGGCCAGCATCTCCTGGGCGATCTTTACGCCTTCAGCGCGTGCAGCTTCGGGAGACGAGACGGCGGCCATCCTCGCCATGATCTCGTCCGGCATACTGACGCGCAGGTCGTTCTTCATGAACTCGGCGTTCCTGAAGCTGGTCAGCGGCCAGATGCCCGCGATGACCGGGATGCGGAAGCTCTCGATGCGGCGGAGAAACTCTTCGAGCACGCGCAGATCGAAGACCGGCTGCGTGATGGCAAACTCGGCCCCAGCCTCGACTTTGTAGGCGAAGCGGCGGACCTCCTGGTCGATGTCGGGCACGCCTGGATTCGCCGCGACTGAGATGGTGAAGCCGGTCGACGCGCCGATGGAGTTCTTGCCGATGTCGAGGCCGTAGTTCAGATTGCGAACGATGTTCACCAGCCCGATGGCGTCCACGTCGAAGACCGCCGTCGCGTCTGGATAATTGCCCAGCTTAGGCGGGTCGCCGGTGAGGCAGAGGATGTTCTTGAGCCCGATCGACGATGCACCGATGAGGTCGCTCTGGATGCTCAGCACGTTTCTGTCGCGGCAGGTGTAGTGCAGGATGGTCTCGATGCCGACGTTCTGCTGTATCTGCACGCACAGGCTCTGCGCGCTCATGCGCGCGCTGGCCCGCGGCGAGTCGGGTACGTTGATGGCGTGCACGCCCAGCTTGTGCAGCGCGGCCGCGCCCTCGATCTCTTTGGAGCAGTCGATCCCCTTTGGCGGAACGATCTCCACCATCGAGACGAACTCGCCCGCGGCCACCATGGCGCCGATCTTTGAGCGCTGCGCGAGCGGCGGAGGCGCGATCTTGTTCTCTGTGTGCTGCTCGGTGCGGCGTTCGATCACCTGCGCGCCGGTGTCCATTGCGTCCATCGCTCGCAGGGCGCTCTTCATGGCGCGGGTGTAACTGGGTGTCGTACCGCAGCAGCCGCCAACGATCGATGCGCCCGCCTTCACCAGCTTGCGGGTAAAGCTGGCCATGTACTCTGGCGAGGTGAGGTAGATCGTCCTGCCTTCGACAGCGCGAGGGATTCCAGCATTCGGCATGGCCGCAAGCGGAAGCGACGTCAACGGACGCATGCGCTCGATGACGCTGAGCACCGTCGCCGGGCCCGCGCTGCAATTGCAGCCGATGGCATCTGCCCCGGTAGCGGTTAGCCGCTCGGCCGCCACCTCGGCTGAAGTGCCGTCGAGGCAGTTGCCCTCTTCGTCGACCGTCACCATGACGATCACCGGAAGGTCGGGAGCGATGGCGCGAGCGGCGGCGACGGCCTGCTCGGCCTCGGCCAGCGAGGTCATGGTCTCGATGCTCAGCAGGTCGGCGCCAAACCCGGGACCGCCTTCGACCAGCGCGGCGATCTGCTCGGCGAAGGCGGCGCGGGCCTCGTCGAGTCCCACCTTGCCCAGCGGCTCGAGACGGACGCCGAGAGGGCCGATGGCACCGGCCACAAAGGCCTCGGCCGCCTGCTTCTCGCGGATCTGGTTGACGCACTCGCGCGCGAGGCGGACGCCCGCCGTGTTGATCTGGGCGACCTTGTCGCGAAGGCCGAAGTGCTCCAGCCGGTAGGCGTTCGCGCCGAAGGTGTTGGTCTCAATGACCTCGGCCCCGGCCTGAAGGTACTCCTCGTGGATGGCGCGGACGGTCTCGGGCTGCGTGAGATTCAGCTCGTCGTAGCAGCGATTGATGAAGACGCCGCGGGCGTAGAGCATGGTTCCCATGGCTCCGTCGCAGAGAACGGGCGACCCCTTAAACAGCCGCCGGACCCCGGTGGCACTCTTGTCTGCTTGCAAAGCGTTGGACATTGTCCTCTTTTCGGCGTTCACACTCTATTTTAAGCTACGTCAAACTTCCCTCCAAACAGGCGTCCCAAAACCGCAACCCGGAGGGTATCTCCATGGTTCCGTTTGTTATACTTGGGCGATGGAATCGTGGCCTTCCAAGGCCCCAAACCACGCCCCACAAGCGCAGTTCGGAGTTAGTCACCGTTGAAGAATCGCCGTCTCTTTTCCCAGTCGTTCTGCGCCCAGATATTCTGCGGCCTGCTTCTCGCCATGGTCGCGTTCGGCTTGTCTTCGTGCGGTGTGCGCTACTACAAGTTTCCGCAGTACACCTTTGCCAACCGTCCGGTGCCGCCGAGCAAGCTGGATACCCGCGTGATGGTTGGCGTTACGGTGAACGGCGGGCTGGGCAGCCTGGAGATTCTCGACGCCAAGCGCGACATTCGCGGCAGCCTCTTCAATGCGAACACGACCTTCTCCATCTCTGGATACGCGGCCGGCTATCCATCGATGATCTTCAACTTCCCAGAGCAGGTGATGGGTTATGTGTACGCGAAGAACGACGGCAGCCTGACCAAGGTCGACTACGGCAAAGAGGCCTCCGCGGGCTCTGGAGGATCGCTGCCGGCAAACACCGACTCGATCGCCGTGCCATTGGGATTCAGCCACGTCTACGCGGCGGTGTCCGCGAGCGGGGTCCTGGTGGTTATCGACAACACCACGGGCAGGACCTTCGCGCTGAACCTGCCGAACGTCTATCGCGTGGCGGCCAACCAGGGCGACACGGTTGTGCTGGCGATGGTGCGGAACTCGAACACGCTCTACCGGCTGATCAAGCTGAACGCCAACCAGCCTGCGGTTCCCGGCGCTGTCGATTGCCAGCCGCTCGCACTGCCGGTCTACTGCGTCGTTCCTGTACCTGACAGCACGACCAAGCCCAGCCTCGACCGCCCCGTGGGTGCTTACTTCTCTCTCGACGGCTCAACGGCGTACGTTCTGAACTGCGGTCAGGAGTGCGGCGGCAATGCCTCCAGCGTCACCATGCTGCAGCAGGGCGCGCTGCGCATCGACAACTTCCCGACGTCCACCAACTATCCTTCGCCGGTAACGGGCAGCGTGGCTGTGCCGGGAGGCGCGACCGCCGTTCTCTCAAGCGGCACTACGCTCTATATTGCCGGACAGCAGTTGCAGCCCGACGGCCTGTTTACGGGCTTCCTCTCGACGATGGACCTTGCCAGCAACACGATCACGGGCCAGTACTCGATCTCCGACGGCTACCACACGAAGCTGCTCTTCGGCGACGACAACACGCTTTGGATCGGCTCGCAGGGCTGCGCCACGGGCGAGCGCGCCAAGCTGAAGCAGAACTACAACTGCCTTACGCGCTTCGACATGGGCGCAAAGACGGCGGCGGTCGTTCCCTCGGTCAATCCGTCCGACCCGAACTCGCGCGTGCCTTATCCCAATGCGAACGAGAACCAGTACTACTACGGCGACCTGACGGGCCTTTGCTGGGTACAGAACAAGCACAAGATGTATACGGCTTACGGCGGCCAGGTCCATGCCTTCAACACGGCTGACGGCTCGGAGATCAACAACTCGCTCATCACGGTCCAGGGTACGGCGCTCGACGTCGCCTATCTGGACGCAATCACGAACGACGCGAATTAGTTCACAATTGATTTCATCAGTGTGCTCATTTCTGAGGGAATGAGTCACACGTCTATACAAATGGTCGAGTGGCTTGTTTTGCATCTGTGACAGGCAACCATTTTGGATCCACTTTAAATGTGGTGGGTGTTACATCCAATTCCCTTACCGCATCGTGACTTTATTGACGGCGCTCCGTATCTCAGTGCCGACGAGAGGTCACAACGGTGGATATACAAAAGACAATCGGCAGATCACTTTCCCGTCGCGGCTTTATAGCAGGCGCGGGAACGGCTGCTGCAGCTTCGCTCGTCGGCTGCAGTGACGATGGACCAACCACGCCAACACCCCCCACAACGCCAACGACTCCCACGATTACCGATGCGGACATTCTCAACTTCGCGTTGAACCTGGAGTATCTCGAAGCCGAGTTCTATCTTCGTGCTGCAACCGGAAGCGGACTTTCCGCGACGGATGCGGGCGGCACGAGTGCCGGAAGCGTAGCCGGAGGCACGCAGGTCATGTTCGGCAGCACGGCCCTGGCAAATTATGCGAACGAGATCGCCCAGGATGAGTTGAATCATGTGCGGTTTCTACGGTCGGCCCTCACCTCGGCAGGAGCAACGCCAGTCGTCCGCCCGCAGATCGATTTCACCAATGCCTTCAGCGCGCTCGCGGTTGCGGCGGGTATCGTGCCGGCTGGCGGGACTTTCAACCCTTTCAGCAGCCAAAACGCTTTTCTCGTAGGAGCATTTGTCTTTGAGGATGTCGGTGTGACTGCATATTCAGGGGCGGCCCCGCTGCTTACGAGCAAGAGCATTCTCTCCGCAGCCGCCGGCATTCAGGCAGTTGAGGCGTATCACGCAGCAGAGATCCGCACGCTGCTAGTGGGCATGGCGGCAACTTCCAACGACCAGACCTACGTCGGTTATGCCAACAAGGTCTCGACGTTACGTGGAATGCTTGGCGGAGGCAACGAAACGATGTTGAGCAGCTCAACGATCGTTGCGGCCGATACGACCAATGCCATCGGCTTTTCACGGTCGACCGACCAGGTACTGCACATCGTCTATGCCATGGGCGCAGGCGTACAGACCAAGGGCGGCTTCTTCCCCGCAGGCCTCAACGGCACGATTACAGCAACGGCATCCTAAGGACAAACGCCATGGCCACTCAAGAGACGCAGCAACTCGATTCGATCATCTCCAGCCGCCGCGCTCTGCT
Source organism: Acidobacteriota bacterium (assembly GCA_018268775.1). GTDB lineage: Bacteria > Acidobacteriota > Terriglobia > Terriglobales > Acidobacteriaceae > Edaphobacter. The sequence continues at coordinate 54,879 of JAFDVV010000026.1, forward strand.
CGCAATGGGCGGAGCGGCAATTGCCGGTCTTGCCTTTGCCCCAAAGGCAGAGGCACAGACAACTGTTACCGACAACGACATCCTCAACTTCGCCCTCAACCTCGAATATCTTGAAGCGCAGTTCTACACGCTTGCAACAGCGGGCGTAACCATCGACAAGCTGATGACGCCAATTCCGGTGGCGGTCAATGGAGGCACGGCAGGCACGGTAACGCTGAAGCCCAGCTTCGCGAAGGTCCCCTTCGCCAACACCGGCATTGCATCCTATGCCGCGGAAACCGCGCTTGAAGAGCAGAAGCACGTCAGGTTTCTACAGGCAGCACTCGGCACCAATGCCGTGTCGATGCCAAACATCGATCTTTACAACTCCTTCAACGCTCTTGCATCGGGCGCGGGAATCGGTTCGGCCTTCGATCCCTTCGCCAGCGATGCCAATTTCCTGATCGGTGCTTATGTCTTTGAGGATGTCGGCGTCACCGCGTATCACGGCGCAGCGGGCCTGATCAGCGACAAGACAAAGATCCTGCCTGCCGCAGTGGGCATTCACGCTGTCGAGGCTTACCATGCAGGTCTGATACGCACCACGATAGCCGGTCTGGATGCGCAGGCGGGCAATACGGCGCTGAGCAGCCTCACGCAGAAGATATCCGCCTTCCGCGCAAAATTGGCCAACCCTTCAGGGACGCCGGTGGACGATGTCGGCGTGTCGACTGTGAGCGTGGCTTTGAACGGCAGCTCAAACAATTACATGGCAGCTACCATCGTCAACGCCGACTCCAACACAGTTGGCTTTGGACGTTCAACGACACAGATACTTGCTATCGTGACAGGCGGCAGTTCCAGCAATAAGGGCGTCTTCTTCCCCGCTGGACTGAACGGCACAATCAAATAGCTGTTGCACTTGTTCTGGAGTTGCTTGTAAAGCGACGGCAGAGAGAGGCCGTCGCTTTCGTTCGGTTTTTTTAAAGCGCTAACTCGCGAGATTGCTGCGTTCGCCGATGAGCGGGGAGACCTTCTGCGGCTCGGGAGCTATTGATCTGCCCTCTTTCTGCGCGGCCACGACACGGTTTCTGCCTTCACGTTTTGCGCGATAGAGCGCCGCGTCGCTGGAGTCCATGAGCAGTTGCCAGCCAAGTCCGCAGACGTCGGACGAAGCCACGCCCAGGCTAGCCCCCGTCCTCACCGTCTGGCCGCGGTAGTTGACGACGAGGCCCTGTATCTCTTCCCTCAGCCGTTCGGCCACATGGAGCGCGGCATCGAGCGCGGTCTCGGGCAGGAGTACGCAGAACTCATCGCCGCCCATGCGTGCAACGGAGTCCTGTTCGCGCACCGTCTCCTGCAAGACCCCGGCCACGGCCTGCAACATCACATCTCCCGCGCTGTGCCCTGTCCTATCGTTGACGAGCTTCAGACCGTCGAGGTCGATCATGACCACGGCCACGCTGGAGTTTGTCCGCCTGCAACGCTCGATCTCGCGCATCACCATGCGCTTCAACGCCCAGCGATTGAGCAGCCCCGTCAACTCGTCGACCTGCGCGTGCCACAGAAGCTCGACGCGCAGCTTCGCCGTGGAGAGCGACATGAAGCCGAAGGCGGTAGCGGCGCTGGTGACGATACAGGTCATCAGCCAGATGGGGATGATTGGCGCGGAGATATTGAGTGTCTTGACGCCAAACCTGGTCGAGAGGACCGCCCGTAATAGCAGCGAGGCGGCGTAGACCATCAGCGCGAGCCCGGTCAGCCACCCCGCCGGGCCCACCTCTTCGCCGGAGAACCGGAATACCAGCAGGGCAGCAACCGCAAACTGGATCCCCAGGACCCCGCAGAGCACCACTCCCAGAAGGAACTCGGTCGATGGAAAGAGGATCAGGAGCGTCGAGCCAACGGCCATGACGCCTACCAGAGCAATCTGCACACCGCGCATCAGTTCGCCGCGTTCGAGCAGGTCGGCAAATGCCTGATGCAGCATCAGGGCGCCGACGACAGCAAACATTGCGCTGACTGCCGCCGCGTATCGCGCGGGAGCGATATCCAGCCATTCGACACCGACCAGCAGCATCGACGCTCCGCGGAGGAGGTTTGCCCCCGCGAACCACATCGCCCCACGCGTGCCCCCCACAATCCTGGCGTTGACCAGCATGACTCCCGCGTAGAGAGCGAAGAGCAGACCGTTTGCCAGTACCAGCGTCGTCGTGTCCATCGTGCGCGCACCCGACAGCAACTCACCCAATGCGCGCGAGTGTAGCCCCGCACAGAGCGAAATACCAGATAAAAATCGATCACAGGTAAAAGGGGGCTGGGACTGCGAAACGTTTTACCTCATCGAGCAAGCCGCATCTTGAGAAACGACACGACTTCACCGGTTACGTACCGCGGCGGTCGCATCGCCAGCACCGGCGTACCCTCGACGAGCCTCAGCGAGACGCCCTTCCACTGCGGCCTGCCCAGGATTCCCTCGGGCACGAGCACAGCGTCGGCGCGGTCCAGGTATAGACGGGCGGAGTCCTTGAAGTCTTGCACGGTGGGATCGAGCACGCTCAAGTAGATGTCAGGCTTCAGAAAGCGAAGGATGCTGTTCGACTCAATCACAACGTTTCCGGCCTTCTCAATCTCTCGCCTGATCCGCGGCATCGCTTCGGCAAGATCGCCGGTGCGTGTCCTCACCCATAGCGATCGCACAGCCCCGGCGGCAAGATAGCGGGAGGTGTCCGTACCGGAGGCCGTCTCTTTCTCTTCGCTGACGGCAAGGGCATGCTCCGCCGTCTCGCAGTCGCAGGGTTCGCCGTTTGCGGAGCACATTCCGTGTCCGAACTGGGTGATCTTGACGGCCGTCCAGTTGAACTCGGGCAGCGCGCGAATCACGCCTTCGACGACGCTGGTCTTGCCGACGTTGCGCGAGTGTCCGCCGATCACCACAATCGCCATGG
>JAFDVV010000026.1:57862-67237 GCA_018268775.1 Acidobacteriota bacterium
CGTCCCCAGAAGACCTCTCCCTTGCCGCGCATCTTCTTTCCGCTCAGCACCCCGGCGCCGCCGCCGAGGATGACGCCTTCGCCCACTGTCGCATGCTCACCGATGCCGACCTGGCCGCCGAGGATCGCGCCATCCTCCACGACGCTCGACCCGGAGATGCCGGTCTGCGCCGCGATCACGACATTTTTTCCGATGATGCAGTTGTGACCGATGTGCACCAGATTGTCGATCTTGGTGCCGTAGCCGATGCGTGTCTCCCCGAGCGCGCCGCGGTCGATGGTTGTGTTCGCGCCGATCTCCACGCGGTCTTCGATCACCAGCCTGCCCTGCTGGGGGAAGAGCAGGTACTCTCCAGTCTCCGCGTTGCGCGCGTACCCGAAGCCGGTGGAGCCGAGCACAGCGCCCGCCTGAACGACGACATCGTCGCCGATGACGACACCGGGATAGATCGTCGCCCGCGCTTCGATTCTTACGTTGCGCCCCAGCCTGGCGCCGTCGCCGAGTACGACTCCCGGCCCGATCGATGCGCCCGGGCCAATTGCGACGTCCGTCCCGATCACGGCTGTTGGATGCACTCCCGCGTCGCGATTCAGCGCACCCAAACGATGGCCTGCCACCGCAAATGCGTAGCGGGCATCACGTACCCAAAGAATGCGAGGATCGGAGTTTTCTATCTCCGCGTGTTTGAGCTTTGCGGGGGCGAGGATGACCCCGGCCTGCGATGCCAGAGCAGACTCAAGGATAGCGGCATCCGTGGCGAAGACAACTGAGTCTTCCGTTGCGCTCTCCAACCCCGAGACGCGGATGATGTCTCCCCGTGCTACGGTCTCCTGGATCTCTGCTCCGACCCACTGCGCAATCTCTTGAGGGTTTGCCATCAGTAGATTCCCTTCTCGCCGGCGGGCCGCGTCTTCCAACGCCGGTGCATCCACAACCACTGGCCGGGATACTGTCGTATATATGACTCGATCGTTGCGGTGAACGCAGCTGTATTCGTCAACGCATCGCGTTCCGCGTCACCAGTCGTAACTATCGGAAGCTCATTGCCGAAGCGAAGGACGTATTTCTGCTCGCTCTTCTCCCAGAGCAGGAAGCCGGGGACGACCGCCGCGCCGGTCTTTGCCGCGACGCGCGCCATTCCCGATGCTGTGCATGCCTCCACGCCGAAGAATGGCACGAAGACGCCCTGCGGCGGAGTCATGTTTGTATCCATCAAAATTCCTACCGTCTCGCCCGCGCGCATGGAGGCGATCAGGCCACGCGCAAAGTCGTCCTTGTGAATCACGCGGTTGCCATGCAGACAGCGAATGTTATTCACAAACCGGTCGACGAGCGGGTTGTCCAGGCGGCGAATCACCATGCCCATGGGATGGCCCGCCAGGGAGTGGTAGAAGCTCGAGAGCTCCCACGCTCCGAGATGTCCAGTCAACACCAGAACGCCTTTTCCCTTGTCGCGTGCGTGCAGGTAGTTTTCGAGGCCCTCGTAGCGGATAAACTCACTCGCCGACTCCTTCGTGTACCGAGGCATCAGGCAAAACTCGGCGAGCAGCCAGCCCAGGTGACGGTACTCCTCGCGCAGCGTCCGTTCCCGCAGGGCATCGCTTCGACCGGGAAAGGCCAGCCGGAGGTTCCTGAGGCCGACCTTGCGCAGACGTCCCAGGGCACTGTAGGCGGCTTCGCCGATCTCCGCGCCGACGGCCCGGGCCAGACGGCGCGGCAGCAGACCCAGCGCACGCACCAGAAGCCAGACGGCGGCAAACTCCAGCGTCTCGCGCAGGGTGGCCTTCGCGGGAACGGGCTCTTTCTCGTTCAAGTCGTCCAAGTCCACAGTCTATAACCGCACAGCCTGTTTGCTCCCCGAACATTGTCGCTTTAAACGGAACAGAGGCAGCCGAATCTGCCCTTGAGCTGTGACCGCCCACATGGATCAGGTGTATCGTGTGTCCGTGCAGTTGCGAGCACCGCCCATGGGCGATCTCTGGATTGCAGACCCGAGTGTAAGGAGCCGCCGTGCATCTTTCAGGAAAAGTGGCAATCGTGACCGGCGGCGCCGCCGGCATCGGAGGCGCGATCTCGCGTGTCTTCGTGCAACGTGGAGCAAAGGTTGTTGCGGTTGATCTTTCTGCCGCAGCAGGCAAAACACTGACCGCCGAGATGGGCGCGTCCGTCGCCTTTCTCGAAGGGGATGTAACCGACCCCAAAGTCGCAGCACGGGCAGTCGCCATGGCGGTCGAGCGGTTCGGCCATCTCGACACTGTCGTCAACAACGCGCATGCATCGCAACAGGCGCCCTTCTCGGCCCTCACCGAGGCGCAGTGGGAGTTGTCCATGAACACGGGCCTCGTGGCGACGCGGCAGTTCATGCTCGCCGCCTACCCGGAGCTCAAGAAGCACGGAGGCTCGATCATCAACTTCGGCTCTGGCGCCGCGCTCGAAGGTCAACCCACGCAAGCGGCGTATGCTGCGGCCAAAGAGGCGATCCGGGGCCTATCGAGGGTAGTCGCCAACGAGTGGGCGAAGGACAACATCCGGGTGAATGTCGTCTGCCCAATCGCCCTGACCGCAGGTGTCGCGAAGTGGAAGGAGAGCTTTCCGGACATGTACAACGCTTCGCTCGCGCGCATTCCACTGGGCCGGTTCGGCGACCCGGAGAGGGATGTGGCTCCGGTGGTCGCCTTTCTCGCCAGCGATGACTCCCGGTTTATGACCGGCCAGACGCTACTGGCCGACGGAGGTTCAAGCAAGCTCCGCTGAACCCCCCTCCGGATCTCAATCCCGGTAGACGCGCGCTTCCAGCTCATCGGCGCCAACGCCTGAGGGGATCTCTGATTACTTATTCTCTGCGCGGGCTTCGACAAAGTACCTGGCCACGGTGCGGACAAAGGGCCGCGCCTCGTCGGGAGTGGCCTGGTTGCCCTTCAGGATGGTCTCAAACGGCACCGCATCGCCATAGATCACGCGTGTGTCGTCCTGGTTCTGCGACAGCACCGAGCCGTCGAGGTCGATACCGGCAAAGAGCCCCTTGCTGCGGGAGTAGGTCAGCAGCTCGGCGTTCATCTTCCAGTCCGTTCCCGCCTGCGCGTTGCGTCCTACCGGCCCTGCCGCGGCCGCAGCATCGGCCCCGATCTTGAACTTGTTCTTCAGCATGTCCTGGATGCCCCGCTCGTTCATCGCAAGGATGATCAGGTCGGTACCCTGTACGCCTGCCTGAAAGCCAAAGCTGCCGCCGGCGAGCTGGACGAAGACAGGGGCGCTCCAACCGCGGGAGGTACGGCAGGTCACGACTCCCTGGCCATACTGCGCACCGACGATGAAGGCAGCCTTCTTATAGCTGGGGATGACGGTGACGCACTTTGCGCCTGAGAGGATGGCCGAAGGAATCCCCTTATCGGGCGCGGCCATGATCTGCGTAACCACGGCCTGGGCATCCTGCATCCTCTCCACCAGCTTTGCTTTGTCGCTGGCACCAAAAGCAGCCGTCGAGCCAACAGTCCCAACGGTCAGGGCCAGACCGCACACAATCACAGACAAACGCTTCATCGTCATTCCAATGTCTTCCTTATCCTGAAACAGCAGTCTTCGCGAGACAGAAGCTAAAACGTCTTCTGTTTCCAATAGGATATGTGATGGTGTGGGAGGGTTGGATGTTGTACGGGAACCAGCCTGGGTTCGTGGGATGAGGAAAAAATGGGGGTTGTAGAGAAAGTGCCCGAAGGGACTGAAAGGCACGCTCTCTACAACCCCTCTCCCAGGTCTGTGTTGCTGATAAAAGATTGCCTCAGTCGTTGAAACGTCACAACGGTACGGAGGTCTGTAGACCTTCGGTGTAGAGCGTCTCCTGTTTTTTCGATTACCGGGCTATTTCGTGACCAGATTGCGGCTAACTGCCTGCATTGTCAACGCGATACGATTTTCGACCCCAACCTTTCGCATCAGCCGCCCGACATGCGCCTTGACTGTGGCGGCGTCGATTCCCAGGGCGGCGGCGATGTCGCGGTTAGGCTGTCCGGCGACCAGCAGCTTCAACACCTGACTCTCGCGCTCGGTGAACTTTGGGTCAGCGGCCGGGCCGTAGATGTCTCCGGCGGTAGCGGATGCCTCAAGGAGCCGGGCCAGGACCTTGCGCGGTGCCCAGACCGAGCCGTCGCTCACAATTTCAACGGCGAGCCTGATCTCGTTTTCCCGTGCGGTGTGGGCAAGATACCCCTTTGCCCCGGCCCCGATGACCCGCTGAATGTGGTCGTGCGACTCTTCGAGACCAATCACGATCAGCCGAAGGTGCGGCCGCGAACGCCTGAACGTCTCCAGCAGCTCGAAGAGGTGGTCGATGCAGGCCGCGTCGATCATGATGACGGAGACTCCCGAGGCGTCGAGCGCGCCGGGAACGGACAGGGACAGCACGTCGACATTCCCTTCGGCGAAGATCGTCTGCAACCCCAGTATCCGCAGGGGGTCGGTCGCTATCAAGCCAATACGCAGATGCTCTTTCGGCACAGTGTCAGTCATGGCTCAAATAAACCCAGGGGAGGCGACAGGGTGCCGGAGACCGGCACCCGTCAAAGCTGAGCATCACGGGAACGCTAGAGCTTGGGTAGAACAATTCCCTGCTGCTTCTGGTACTTGCCCTGGCGGTCCGCATAGCTCACCTCGCAGACCTCGTCGGACTGGAAGAACAGTATCTGACAGAGGCCCTCGTTTGCGTAGACGCGTGCGGGCAACGGCGTTGTGTTCGATATCTCGAGCGTGACGTATCCCTCCCACTCGGGCTCGAAGGGCGTTACGTTTACGATAATGCCGCACCGCGCGTAAGTCGACTTGCCTACGCAGATCGTGAGCACGTCGCGGGGGATCTTGAAGTATTCGATCGACCGGGCCAGCGCAAAGGAGTTTGGCGGCACAATGACGCTGTCGGCCTCGACCGAGACAAAGGATCGTTCATCGAACTTCTTGGGGTCGATGATCGCGCTGTTGACGTTCGTGAATATCTTGAATTCGTTGGAGACCCTGAGGTCATACCCATATGACGACAACCCATAGGAGATGACTCCCTCGCGCACCTGCTTCTCGCTGAACGGGGCAATCATTCCATTTTCCTTCGCCTGTTGGCGAATCCAACGGTCGCTTTTAATGGCCACTCGACTTGGCTTCCCTTCTTACGGACGTGTGAGACTTCCAATAACAATTTATCCCGGACGGAGGGGCGCCGCATGTGGCAAAATGGGCGGCACGATTGCAGAACCGGGTTTCCGTCATTAGATTCTTCATCTTACGGCAGCGGTCTACCGTTGACAATCGGGCCGCGAATTTCTACTATCACGGTACTAATCCCGGTCAGTACCTGTAAGTTATTTCAAATCTACAGCCCAAGGACGGCGGCCCAAAAATGATCAAGCAGGATCTAATACAGAGGGTTGTTGAACGCACCGGCCTGCCAAGAACCAAAGCAGAGGCTGCGGTAGACGCTATCTTCGAAAGCATGAAACAGACCCTGGTCGCTGGCGACCGCATCGAACTTCGCGGCTTTGGCGTGTTTACCGTCAAGCCCCGCAAGACCGGTATCGGGCGCAACCCCAGGACGGGAGCCGAGGTCACGATCGCCCCCGGCAAGGCAGTCCGTTTCAAGCCCGGCAAAGAGCTGCATCTACTCACTTAACTGCTTTTGCACTCGGCGACTTCTACATAAGGTGCATGGCATCCACGTCGACCAGAAGGTTCCGGCGTGGAATCTCCCGCGTCTCCGCGAAGTGCAGCATCGCCCGCAGAGCGGCGCTCAATGCCTGCCTCTTCTCAGCCTTCAGCACGAAGTGAAAGCGATAAATGCGCTTGAGCCGTGAGATGGGCGCAGCGGCAGGCCCAAGGACGCGGACCTTGTCCAGCCGCGTTTGCTGAAACCATCGGCCCAGCTCCGCCGACCAGCCGGCCGCCTCCTCCAACCGCTCGCTCTGCACCACAACGTTCGCCAGCATCGCATAGGGCGGATAGTGCATCCAGCGCCGGTACTGCATCTCTTTGGCGACGAAGCCGGTGTAATCGTGCGCCGAGGCAAACTTCACGGCGTAGTGCTCCGGGTGGTACGTCTGCACCAGCACCTTGCCGGACAGTTCACCTCGGCCGGCGCGTCCCGAGACCTGGGTAAGCAACTGGAAGACACGCTCGGCGGCGCGGAAGTCCGGCAGGCCCAGCGCGAAGTCCGCTCCCACGACGCCCACGAGCGTTACGCCGTGGATGTCGTGCCCCTTGGCGATCATCTGCGTTCCCACAAGCAGATTGATCTCGCCCGCGTGGAGCCTTGCCAGCAGGCGCTCCATGTCGCTGCGGCCACGCACGGTGTCGCGGTCCATGCGCCCGATGCGCGCTCCGGGAAATATCTCCTGCAAGCGCTCCTCGCCCTGTTGCGAGCCTGCGCCGAGGTAGTACAGATGCTCGCTCTCGCACTTCGGGCACTTCTTCGGGACGCCGCGCCGGAAGCCACAGTAGTGGCACTCCAGCCTTTCGCCCGGCTTCGCGATGCCGTCGCCTTCGGCGCCGTGCTTGTGGTAGGTCATCGAGATGGCGCAGTTCTCGCACTCGATCTTGCCGCCGCAGCTACGGCACATCACGACAAACGAGTAGCCGCGCCGATTGAGCAGAATGATCGCCTGCTCGCCGCGATCGAGCGTGGCCTGCGTCTCTTCAATCAGCCTGCGCGAGAAGATCTGCTCCTGCCCGGTCTCGCGGAACTCGTTGCGCATGTCCACCATCTCGACGGCGGGCAGTGGGCGCGACATGACGCGCTCGCGCATCTCGATCCGCGCGTAGCGTCCCTTCTCCGCGTTCGACCAGCTCTCGAGCGAGGGTGTCGCCGATCCCAGCACGATGACGGCGTCATTCAGCTTTGCACGCATCACCGCAACGTCGCGTCCGTGATAGCGAGGGGTCTCCTCCTGCTTGTAGCTTCCGTCGTGCTCCTCGTCGACGATGATCAGGCCAAGCTTCACCAGCGGAGCGAAGACAGCCGACCGCGTGCCCACGACCACCCGCGCATTGCCGCGTCTGATTCTGTGCCACTGCTCTGCGCGCTCGTCGGGCGTGAGCTGCGAGTGCAGCAACGCCACCTCGTCGCCGAAGGCCGCAACAAGCTGCCCGGTCATCGCGGGCGTCAGACCGATCTCCGGCACCAGCAGCAGTGCGCTCTTGCCCGCGTCGAGAGCGCGGCGCATCGCGGCAAAGTACACCGCCGTCTTGCCGCTGCCCGTCACGCCGTAGAGCAGGTGCGGCGCGAAGCCGCCCCTGGCCATGGCGGCGGCAATGGTTCCGACCGCCTCCATCTGCACTTCGTTCAAGGCATGTTCGTGCGCGTGCTTTTTGCCGTGCGCTGACACACCGCCGAAGTGGAAGTCCTCGGGCACCTCTTCGATGCGAACCAACTCACGTCGCACCAGTGTGCTCAACGTCGACTCCGGCACTCCGCCGCGGTGCAGGGCGTCCTTCAGGTCGCGAACCCGCGTACGGCCACCCACAGCCGCAAGCTCAGCGAGAATCGCGGTCTGGTTTGCATTCAGCTTCGGCAACCGCGCGTCTTCCACCAGAACGGCGACCTTCTCCATGCGTCGCGCGTCACGCTCTTCGGCGACGGCCTCGCGAACCAGCCACTTCTTCTTCACCATGCCTTCGAGCAGAGCCTTGTTCGCCTGTGTGGCCGATCGCAGCGCCGAAATCTTCGCCGCCTCTCCGCCCTCAAGATAGTTCAGCACCGAGTACTCGCGGTTCTGATCTTCTGGGCTGAGCTTCGACCGCCTCGAAGCACCCTTCGCCGCGCCCTCGTACAGGACCTTCCGGCCCGTCTCCGTAATGCGATAGACGAAGTGGCGTTTCACCTCGGCGCCAAGCGGAAGCATGCCGCGCAGCACCTCGCCGAGAGGCGCCACGTAGTACTGCGCGATCCACCGCGCCAGCTCCATCAGTTCGCTGGACAACAGGGCTTCGTCGTCGAGCACCTGTTGCACCGGTTTGACTGCGAAATTTTCCTGCGGGGTGTCGTCGTGCACGCGCATCACGACACCCATCAGCCTCTGCCCGCTGAAAGGCACCAGCACGCGCGCACCCACAACTGGAGCCGCACCGTTCACCGAGTAGGTAAAGGTCTGGTCCAGCGGGACTGGCAGCGCTATGTCGACGTAACGGGGCACATCGTCAGGATAACCGTCACCTGAGAGGATTGCAGTTTGCTACGAGGTCGCGGCGATCAGAAGCAGCGTTACGCTTCCTGTGGTGATGCGGCGGTGCGGCGTCATGCGCGGGACCGAGAGATAGTCGCCCTGCTTCAGCTTGACGCTTGTGTAGCCTTCCGATTCGGGGGCCAGCCACTCGCCGGACTTGATCTCGCGCGCGTTCCTGGGCGTGCCACCCAACTGGTATTCGGTCTCGCCGTAGAGCACCTGGAAGACGTGGTCGCGGTGCGCGTGGTACTCGAACTCCTTGGCGACCTTGTCGGTCTCCTCGTTGATGGTGAACGCCATGGCAGTCGTCTTCGAGGTCATCAGGTTCTTCGTGCCGTGGGAGGCCTGCACATCCTTCACCACAGCCGCAATCTCAGCAGCCGGAAAGACCTCAAAGGCGGGCGCGCTGCCGCTCTGCGCCGCACCGGCCCCGGTAGCGGAAGCATGCAGCAGAGTGGCTGCCGAAGAGGCGAGAGGAGAGGCGGCTGCGGCGGCAAGAGGTGCCGTCAGCAGAAAGTTGCGGCGAGTGTGAACGTTGGCCATGCCAGAAAGTGAAACACACTGGCGGCACCTTCCGCCACTGTCCCTGCTATGGGCGGGGCCAGTTTGCGCATTGGTCCCGTCATTCTGAACCGAAGGCGAAGAATCCCTGTAGTTTTATCCTCGGCCAAGACAAAATGCTGAGATTCTTCGCCTTCGGCTCAGAATGACGACATACGTTTAATGACCTAAAAATTTCACCCATCAGCCATACCCACCATCAATCACATTGCTGCTATGCTCACTTCACTATGAAGAAGGCAGCCACCCAATTCCCTTCGCTTCTTCTCGCAGCGCTTCTGCTGGCGGCGGCCGCCTGCAATCCTCATCCTGCTCCCACGCCGGAGCCTAAACCTTTCGCGCGCGCCAACGAAGCCGTCGCGCAGACGGTTGCCGCATCATCGCAGGCGTTCGACTACTACCTGCTGAATCTCTCGTGGTCGCCGGAGTTCTGCTACAGCCACCGCGACAAGCCGGAGTGCGCCCAACACCTTGCCTTCGTACTGCACGGTCTATGGCCGCAGAACACCGATGGCACCTACCCGCAGAACTGCTCCGACGCGCCTGGCCCCGCCGACCCGTCCAGCTACAACGACATCTACCCTGATCCCGGCCTTCTACAGCATGAGTGGAAGAC
>JAFDVV010000027.1:0-1715 GCA_018268775.1 Acidobacteriota bacterium
ATCCACCGTCGTCGTCGGAGGAAGGCAGTTCAGGGGCATGTCGACCAAGGTCGTAAACCCACCTGCGGCGGCCGCGCGCGTAGCCGTCTCGAACCCCTCCCACTCGGTCCGTCCCGGCTCGTTGATGTGAACGTGGCTATCGACAAATCCCGGCATCAGCACAAGCTCGCCAAAGTCTCGCGTCGCGGCTGACGCAGGCGCGTCCTCAGGCTTCGTCACCGCGAGAATCCTGCCATCCTCGATGACGACTGCCGCCGGCCGTAACCCCTCCGGCGTCATCACCCTCTTCGATACAAAAACCTGTACCATGCCTGATATTCCGACTTCGTCCATAACAAGATCAAGTCTCGGAATATGTTAGCCCTGATGTGCTCTTTTATGCCTGCGACACAAACAAGGAGAGCCAATGTCCGTCGACCCAAAACGCGTCATCGCCGATCTTGAAGAACTGCGCGCCCTTACCTCCGACGAAAACGGAGCGCAGCGCGTCGCCTGGAGCCCCACATGGCTCAAAGCGCAGTCATGGTTCGAGACCAGATTTAAATCGCTTCCCGTCGAGCACCACTACGACGCCGCGGGCAATCTATGGGTCACGCTTCAAGGAGCGTCCGACCGCGCCCTGCTGCTTGGCGGACATCTTGACTCCGTGCCGAACGGAGGCTGGCTCGACGGCTGCCTCGGCGTCCTTACCGCTCTCGAAGTCATGCGCGCTATCGCGGAGGACCACAACGGCAGACCTCCCGTCACGGTGCGCCTCGTCGACTGGGCCGACGAGGAGGGCGCGCGCTTCGGTCGCAGCCTCTTCGGCTCCTCCGCCTTCGCCGGAAACCATTCCATCGCCGCCGACCGCGTCCGCACCGACCGCGACGGCGAAACGCTTGAGGCCACTCTTCGCGAGTGCGGCTTCGACATCGACCGCATCGGCGATGCTGCTATCGAACGCAAGAACGCCTGCGCGTACCTCGAACTCCACATCGAACAAGGCCCGGTGCTCGAAGAGCTTCAGCTTCCCCTCGGCGTCGTCCTCGGCACCAAGGGCGTCGAGCGCCACGCCATCACCTTTCGCGGGCAGGAGGCCCACTCCGGCTCCACGCCCATGGCCGTCCGCCGCGACGCACTCGCCGCAGCGGCGAAGCTCGCACTCGAGATCCGCCCCATCGCGCGCAAGCATCCCGACTCTGTCGCAACCATGGGCAGCGTCAAGACCTTCCCCGGAATCGTCACCGCCGTCGTCGGCCGCTGCGAGACCACGCTCGACATGCGCGACCTCGACGCATCCGTGCTCGCCTCCATGTTTGAAGAGGCACAGGATGCAAGTCGTCGTTTCGCCGCCGAAGAACGCTGCTCCGTCGAGTGGTCGCGCATCTGGAGCATCGAGCCCATCCCCTTCCACCCTGAGCTTATTGAGTTATGCGACCAGGCCGTCCGCGAAACTGCCGGCACATCGCATCGCCTTCCCTCTGGCCCTCTGCACGACGCCGCCGAAGTCGCGCGCGCAGGCATCCCCACCGTCATGATGTTCACCCAATCGCTCAACGGCCTCAGCCACAACAAGCTCGAAGACACAAAGAAAGAGCACCTTGAGCTCGCTGCCGTGGCCTTCTCCCGCCTTGCCGAAAAGACCATGCGGTGGATAGCAAGCTGATCATCCTCGAACCATATTTGCTTGTCATTCCGTAGCGCAGCGGAGGAATCTGCTTTTCCTCTGGAGCGCC
>JAFDVV010000027.1:1819-68062 GCA_018268775.1 Acidobacteriota bacterium
GTGTTGCTGCGAAAAATGGGGTTGTGATGAACGAAGCAAGTTCCTTCTCGCAGCAGGCTGAAGCCCATCCTGAGATCGCTGCGCGCTTTCCCGACCTGCATCCCGCCTTCGATCGCCAGGCCGCCCTCGCCGAATCCAACCGCTGTCTCTACTGCTTCGACGCACCTTGCACTGGGGCCTGCCCCACGCACATCGACGTTCCCGCGTTTATCAAGAAGATCGCAAGCGGCAACCTGGCCGGCTCGGCCCGCACCATCCTCGACGCCAACATTCTCGGCGCAAGTTGTTCGCGCGCCTGCCCGGTCGATGTTCTGTGCGAAGGTGCCTGCGTCATGCACCGCTACAACAAACAGCCCATCGAGATCGCGCGGCTGCAACGTTTTGCCGTGGACGCGCTCTACGCCAGCGGAGCGCCGCTGCCGTTTGCCCCCGCACCCGATACCGGAAAGCAGGTTGCGCTCGTTGGCTCCGGCCCCGCGTCATTGGCGTGCGCCGCGGAGCTTCGCCGCCGTGGCATCCGCGCCACGATCTACGAAGCGGGTACGCTCCCCGGCGGCCTCAACACCTACGGCATCGCCGAATACAAGCTGCCGTTCGCCGAAAGCCTCCGCGAGATCGACATGCTCGCGCAGCTCGGCGTCGACTTTCGCTTCAACACCCGCGTCGACGCCACCATGCTCGCAGAGCTTGAGCGCACGCACGACGCCGTCTTCCTCGGCATGGGCCTCGGTGCCATTCACAAGCTCGGCATCGCTGGCGAGCAGCTCGACGGTGTCACCAACGCGCTCGACTTCATCGCCGGATACAAATCCGGCGCTATCCTCTCCGCTCCTCCTCGTGTCGCCGTCATCGGCGCGGGAAACACGGCAATCGACGCCGCGAACGCATCTGTTCGGCTCGGCGCAGCGGAGGTCCACATGGTCTATCGCCGCGGCCCGGAGAAGATGTCCGCCTTCGACTTCGAGTACGCTCACGCGCGCGAAGAAGGAGTAAAGTTTCTCTGGCATGTGCAGCCGGTCAGCATCAGGGGATCAGGCAGGGTCGAGTCCCTCGACCTCGTAAGACTCCTCGCGTCCGAAGACAACTCCCTCGTCCCGCAGCCCAACTCAGAGTTCACACTCGCCGTCGACCTCATCATCCTCGCCATCGGCCAATCCACGCACGCCGACTTCCTCGTTGGCAACGACACCGCATCAATGAAGCTCAAGCTCGAACGCGGACGCATCCTCATCGATCGTGTCACCGGCCAGACCTCGAACCCGAAGTTCTTTTCCGGCGGAGACTGCACCAACGGAGGTCGCGAGGTCGTCGACGCCGTTGCCGACGGCAAACGCGCGGGCATCGGAATCGCCGCATGGCTGGAGGCCCAACATGCCCACAAATAGCGGAACGCCACGAACCCGTGACAGTTACAAATTGAATGGTCATCCTGAGCGAGCGCAGCGAGTCGAAGGACCTGTGGTTACTTCGAAAGCCATAATCTTTCAGCAAATCCGAAACGGATGAACTATGTCCACTCCTAAGCCCACACTCCAAACCGCCTTCTGCGGCATCAAATGTCCCAATCCCTTCTGGCTCGCCTCCGCGCCGCCCTCCAACTGCGGCGAGCAAGTGATGCGTGCCTTCGACGCTGGCTGGGGTGGCGCCGTCTGGAAGACCATCGGTGAACCCATCACCAACGTCAGCTCGCGCTACTCCTCC
Source organism: Acidobacteriota bacterium (assembly GCA_018268775.1). Taxonomy (GTDB): domain Bacteria; phylum Acidobacteriota; class Terriglobia; order Terriglobales; family Acidobacteriaceae; genus Edaphobacter. The sequence goes on from JAFDVV010000027.1 coordinate 3,521, forward strand.
ATCGACTGGGATGGCCGCCGCATGATGGGCCTCAACAACATCGAGCTCATCTCCGACCGCCCCATCGAGGTCAACCTCCAGGAGATCGCCGAAGTCAAGCGCCGCTATCCCAACAACGCCGTCATCGCCTCGCTCATGGTCGAATCGAAGCGCGAGTCCTGGCACGAGATCGTGCAGCGCGCAGAAGGCGCGGGCGCCGACGGCCTCGAACTCAACTTCGGCTGCCCGCACGGCATGAGCGAGCGCGGCATGGGCTCCGCCGTTGGCCAGGTGCCAGAGTATGCCGAACGCATCACCGCTTGGGTCAAGGAGAAGGCGCGCACGCCCGTCATCGTCAAGCTCACGCCCAACATCACCGACATCCGCGCCACGGCGCGCGCCGCAAAACGCGCAGGTGCAGACGCGCTCTCCGCCATCAACACCATCAACTCCATCACCGGCATCGACCTCGACACGTTAGAGCCCAACCCCAACGTCGACGGCCTCAGCTCGCACGGCGGCTACTGCGGTCCAGCGGTAAAGCCCATCGCGCTCAACATGGTGCATCAGGTCATGTCCGACGCCGCATCCGCTCTTCCGCTCTCAGGCATCGGCGGCGTCGGCTCATGGCGCGATGCGGTCGAGTTCATCCTCCTCGGCTGCGGCACAGTGCAGGTCTGCACCGCCGTCATGCACTACGGCTATCGCATCGTCGAAGACATGGGAGACGGCATGTTGCAGTGGATGGCATCGAAGGGCTACAACACTATCGACGACTTCCGTGGTCTCTCCATCGCCAAAGTTCGCGACTGGAAAGACCTCAACCTCAACTTCAAGATCGTCGCGCGCATTCACGAAGACCTCTGCATCGGCTGCCAGCTCTGCTACACCGCCTGCTGGGACGGAGCGCACCAGTGCATCCACCTCGATCGCGCATCGGCCGCGCCCGACACAACACGCACGCCCGCGCAGGTCGCCGCCGAATCCAGCCGCCGCATCTCGATGACGCCCATTCCCAAGCTCGACCTCGGCAGCGCCGGCGTAAGCAACGCAACCACGCCGCTCGAACGCATTCCACGCGTCGACGAAGACCACTGCGTCGGCTGCAACCTCTGTTCGCTCGTCTGCCCGGTCGAAAACTGCATCACCATGGAGCGCATCGACACCGGCCTCGCACCCGAAACCTGGGCCGAGCGCACTGTATCGGGCCGCGCGCCTGCTGTGGAAGTCATGAACACCAACGGCTGAAGCGCGGGTTCTCGAACCGTCATTCTGAGCCGAAGGCGAAGAATCTCAGTAGTCGCCTTTTGCGTCTCGATACATCAGGAGCATCATGGGAACACTCATTCAACACGGTACTGTCGTCAACGCCGATAGCAGACAAGCCGCCGACCTCCTCATCGAGAACGGTAAGATCACTGAAGTCCGCGCCGGCATCGACACCAAAGGCCACAACACCGTCGACGCCACCGGCCTCTTCGTCCTCCCCGGCGGCATCGACGCGCACACGCACATGGACATGCCCTTCGGCGGCACCGTCTCCGCCGACGACTTTCTCACCGGCACACGCGCCGCCGCCATCGGCGGAACCACCACAATCGTCGATTTCGCCATTCAGGCGCGCGGAACCCGCATGCGCGACGCGCTCGACATCTGGCGAGCGAAGGCCGAAGGCAAGGCCTGCATCGACTACGGTCTGCACATGATCGTTACCGACCTCGGCACCGACGCAGGCAAACAGGGCCTGGCCGATATGGACGACATGGTGCGCGAAGGCGTCGCCAGCTTCAAGCTCTTCATGGCCTACCCCAACGTCCTCATGGTCGACGACGGCACCATCTTCAAAGCGCTCCAGCAGACATCGAAGAACGGAGCGCTCATCTGCATGCACGCCGAGAACGGCTCCGTCATCGACACCATCGTGCAGCAGACACTCGCCGAAGGAAAGACCGCGCCCATCTATCACGCGCTCACACGCCCCACCATCGCCGAGGCCGAGGCCGTCAACCGCTGCATCGCCATGGCCGAGATCGCAGGCACGCCCGTCTACATCGTCCATCTCTCCAGCGAAGACGCGCTCAACCAGGTGCGCGAAGCGCGCGATCGCGGCCTGCCCGCCTTCGCCGAGACCTGCCCGCAGTACCTCCTGCTCTCGCTCGAAGACCAGATGCCCGGCAAGAGCTTTGAGGAAGCGAAGTACGTCTTCACTCCACCTCTTCGTGAGAAGAAGAACCAGCCAAAGCTGTGGGACGGCCTCGTCCACGATCACCTTCAGGTCGTCTCCACCGACCACTGCCCATTCTGCTTCGCCGACCAGAAGCAGTTAGGCAAAGACGACTTCACCAAGATTCCCAACGGCGGCCCCGGCGTTGAAAATCGCCTCCAGCTCATCCATCACTTCGGCGTCAACGCCGGCAAAATCTCGCTGGAACGCTTCGTCGAGATCACCAGCACCGCGCCCGCGCGCATCTTCGGCATGTACCCGAAGAAAGGCGTGCTTGCAAAAGGAGCCGACGCCGACGTCGTCCTCTGGGACCCAAACGCCGGGCACCTTATCTCCGCGGCCACCCACAACATGCGCTGCGACTTCTCCATGTTCGAAGGCTGGAAGGTGAAGGGCAACGCCGCAAAGGTCTTCTCGCACGGCGAGTTGATCGTCGACAACGGCAAGTACATCGCAGCAACCGGCCGCGGCCAATACCTGCGGCGCGAAGCACGCGGCGGAGCATGGACATGACATCGCCCCAAATAACATGCACACCGCGCAAAATAGAAGTGTCATTCCGAGCGAAGCGGCGTAGGCCGCACCGCCGAGGAATCTCCGCATTTCGCTCGCTCTGCCAACACGCCCCCTTAAGATGTGTCATCCCGACCGAAGCGAAGCGAAGTGGAGGGACCTGCTTCTCTACCAACCAGTCATCCCTCCCAAAGAACCGAAATTCCTCGCAACACCACCAACTCCGCTAGAGAGCGCACGATGTCACTAACGCCCGATATCACCGTCCACGACGTCTCCCACGACCCGCGTCTCTACAACGAAGACCTCGCGCCCACGCCTCCGTCGCGCCGCACCTGGACCACCTACAACTACATCGCCCTCTGGTTCTCCATGTCGATGGAGGTCACGACGTACATGCTCGCGTCGTCGCTGATCGCAGGCGGCATGAACTGGAAGCAGGCCGTCGGCACCATCCTGCTTGGCAACCTCATCGTGCTTTTGCCGATGATTCTCAACGCGCACGCAGGCTCGAAGTACGGTATTCCGTTCCCGGTCTTCGTGCGCGCATCGTTCGGAACGCGCGGCGCCAACATCCCCGCCCTCCTTCGTGCTCTCGTCGCCTGCGGATGGTTCGGCATTCAATCGTGGCTTGGCGGACAGGCCATCTTTGCCATGCTCAACGTGCTCTGGCCGCAGACGGCAAACCGGCCCGGTGTGTTGTGGGCCTGCTTCCTCGGCTTTTGGCTTCTGAACATGTACGTCGTCTGGCGCGGTGTTGAATCCATCCGCTTCCTGCAGAGCTTCTCCGCGCCTTTCATGCTCGTCATGTCGCTCACGCTCCTCTTCTGGATGCTGCACAAAGCGGGAGGCTTCGGCCCCATGCTCTCCACGCCGAGCCGGTTCCACTCAACGTCCGCTTTTCTGAAGTTCTTCTTCCCCTCGCTCACGGCGATGGTCGGCTACTGGGCCACGCTCTCGCTCAACATCCCCGACTTCACCCGCTACGCGAAGAACCAGGACGCACAGATCGTCGGCCAGGCATTTGGCCTTCCAGTTGCGATGACGCTCTACTCCTTCATCGGCATCGCCTGCACCTCTGCCTCTGTCTCCATCTTCGGCGAACCCATCTGGTCGCCCATCACGCTGCTCGGCCGCTTCCATCAGCCGCTGGTCGCGTTTCTTGCGCTGATTGCGTTGCTGGTCGCAACGCTTAACGTCAACATCGGTGCCAACGTCGTCTCGCCGTCGAACGACTTCTCCAATCTCGCGCCGCGTTACATCAGCTTCCGTACCGGCGGACTCATCACTGGATTTCTCGGCCTCGCCATGATGCCGTGGAAGCTGATGTCGAGCTTCGGCAGCTACATCTTCGGCTGGCTGATCGGCTACTCCGGCCTGCTGGGCCCGGTCGCCGGAATCATGATCGCAGACTACTTCCTGCTGCGCCGCACATCGCTCGACACGAACTCGCTCTATCGTCGCAACGGAGTCTATGAATACTCGAATGGCATCAATCCTCGGGCCATCGTCGCCTTGATCGCAGGCGTCTTCGTCGCTCTGATTGGCCTTGTCGCCCCGCTCGTCCGCTTCCTGTACGACTACGCATGGTTCGTCGGTTTCTTCGTCGCCGGAGGCGTTTACCTGGTCCTGATGAAGCGAACCGCCGCTGTCCGTGTCGGCGAAGTGGAAGAGTAAATCCCTTTCTCATCCAGCAAATCCCGTGTCAAGAAAAATGTTCCACGTGGAACATTTTTTGTACCTGCGATGTTCCACTCTTACTGAACGGAAATTTGCCTCTTTCGTCTGCGATGTCGTATGCAAGAGAAGATTGAAAAGAAGGAAAGAGGGTTTCGTGAGCGAGTCATTCAGGATTCTTGTGCTGCCGGGCGATGGTATCGGCCCGGAGGTGATGGAGCAGGCCGTCCGTGTGCTGAAACAGGTGGAGGCAGACTCCGGAGCGAGCTTCGAGCTGGAGTATGCGCTCGCCGGAGGGTGCGCGATCGATGCCCACGGAACACCGCTGCTCGATGAGACGATGGAGCGCGCACGCGCCGCGCACGCCGTTCTCTTCGGCTCGGTAGGCGGCCCCAAATGGGAGGGCCTGGGCTTCGACCTGCGCCCCGAGATCGCGATCCTTCGCCTGCGCAAAGAGCTGAATCTGTTCGCAAATCTTCGTCCCGCGTTGCTCTTCGATCCACTCATCGAGGCCAGCACATTGAAGCCGGAGGTGATCGGCGGACTCGACCTGATGATCGTGCGCGAGTGCGCCGGCGGTCTCTACTTCGGCGAACCGCGCGGCATCGAGGCGCTCAGCAACGGTGGCAAGCGCGGCTACAACACCGAGACGTATTCGACGGAAGAGATCGAGCGCGTTGGCCGCGTCGCGTTTCATCTTGCACGCGATCGTCGCAGCGAGGTTTGTAGCGTGGAGAAGGCCAACGTCACTGAGAGCGGCCTGGTGTGGCGCGAGGTGATGACAGCGCTCCATCAGCGCGAGTTTCCCGACGTGAAGCTGCGACACATGTATGCGGACAACTGTGCCATGCAACTGGTGCGCGCGCCGAAGCAGTTCGATGTGATCGTGACGGGCAACATGTTCGGCGACATCCTCTCCGACCTGGCGTCGATGTTGACCGGAAGCCTCGGAATGCTGCCCTCCGCGACCATCGGAGCGACGAGCGCAGAGAGATACAACCCCGCTGTCTACGAACCGATTCACGGCTCCGCGCCCGACATCGCGGGCAAAGGGCTGGCAAATCCGATGGCGCAAATACTGAGCGTGGCGATGATGCTGCGGCTCTCGCTGGGCATGACAAGGCAGGCGGCGCTGGTGGAGCAGGCCTGCATCGACGCCCTCGCCGATGGCGCGAGGACACCCGATCTCGGCGGCTCGCTTACGACCGTTCAGGTGGGCGATGCCGTGCTGAAGAAGCTGGAGCGGTTGGCGGCTGTGTCCGCGTAGGGTGAAATGTAATTTCGCCCTCAACAGCCGCAAGATCATGATCGTCATTCTGAGCCGAAGGCGAAGAATCTCAGCAGTTTTCAGAACAGGAACAGATGCCATCCGATCAGGCTTACGTATACATCATGTCCAACAGTAGAAGGGTGCTGTACGTCGGCGTTACGACGCGCCTGGCAGATCGAATTCGCGAGCACAAAACCGCGATAGGCACGGCGTCTTTTACCGCGCGCTACAACGTCAGGAGCCTCGTCTATTACGAGTGTTACGAATCTATTTCGCGAGCCATTGCACGCGAGAAAGAGCTGAAGGGCTGGCTGCGGAACAGAAAGATTCAACTGATAGTGTCAATCAATCCGACTTGGGAAGACTTGAGTCGTGGCTGGGGTCGATCTATCGCGAAGTTTGATGAATCTCAGATGCGCCACCCTGAATCATTTTAGTGGTCAGAGAAACCGAAAATACTGAGATTCTTCGCCTGCGGCTCAGAATGACGAACACGATGTTCTTGCATGCGCATAGTTAAAATTTGCGCGATGGGGAGATTCGGGTATATCCTCCAACGCATGAACCAGCGAGCGGCATATGAGTTCACGACGACACCGGCGAATCGGCTGGCGTCTCGCGCTGCTGCGTTCGGGATGATTGAGATTCGGTCCATTATTTCGGCCATTTCAGGTGGTGGCGCGACGTAACTCCGAATTGAAACGGAAGATAGGAAGCCCGCCACAGCATAAGCTCTGGCGGGCTTTCTCTTTGGGTGAACAGCTTTTTTTGAACGGCGAAAGGTCAGGCAAGGCGATGGTGTTTATGTACAGGATCACAGCGGTGGCAAGACCGAGGCTCATCATGCGGCTGGCGCAGATCTACGATCAACAACTGCTCGAGATTGATCGACTGAGCGTGGTGCGCGATCGCGATGTCACCGCTGTCCGCATTGAGGTCAGGTGCGACGAGTATCTTGCACACAGGGTCCACGCCAAGCTCTATCGCCTGTCGGACATCGTTCATGTGGAGCTTTCGAACGCGGAGAGCGGGGTGATCAGCGAGGGAGACATTCCCAACCCGAATGCTCCCTCGCAGTTCGATCCGATGACGCCGCAGCCGTGATTCCTTGTGTGTTGAAAAAGGAAAGAACCCGCGGCAGAACAACCGCAGGTCCTTCGACTTCGCTGCGCTCCGCTCAGGATGACACTCTGAGTGAGCGATGTGTCGTTCTACAGCGGAGGAGTAAAGCGTCCGTCGATTGCGGTCCATCCGCCGTCGACGATTGTAAGCGTGCCGGTTGCAAACGATCCGGCGTCGGATGCGAGGTAGACGACGGCACCGGCCATCTCGTGCGGCTTGGCCCAGCGCCCGAGCGCGCTCTTCTTGGCGTAGGCGTTGTACCAGTCCTTGTTCGCCGCGATGGGCGCTGTGAGTGGAGTGTCGACCACGCCGGGGCCGATGGCGTTGACGCGAACGCCGTATGGCCCAAGCTCGGCGGCGAGCGTGCGGCACATCTGCAGAACGCCCGCTTTAGTTGCGGCGTAGACGCCCTGGCCCGGCTCGACGGTCTGCGCACGAATGCTGGCGAAGGCGATGATGCTGCCCTTGCCGCGCGCCTTCATGTTGCGCCCGGCGGCGGTGATCAGACGGAAGGTGCCCTTGAGGTTGAGCGCGAGCACGCGGTCGAACTCCTCGTCGCTCATGTTCAGCAGCTCTTTGCGAACGTTGATGGCGGGGGTGCTTACGAGGACGTCGAGATCGGTGAGCCCCTCGAAGGTCTTCCTGACCGCATCGCCATCGCGCATGTCGAAGGGAATTGCCTCGGCGCTTCCGCCTGTGCTCTTGATGGCGTCGACGACCTTTTGCGCGCCTTCGACGTTGAGGTCGCCGCAGAGAACGTGCGCCCCATGCGCGGCGAGACCGAGTGCCGCCGCTTCGCCGATGCCGCTTCCCGCTCCAACGACGAGCGCCTTTTTACCTGTGAGATCGAAGAGTTTTTTGTAGTCGAACAAAGCGCTGCTTCCTTTCGAACAAAGATTTCCGTGAAGTTTGAAGTGCGCTTGCGGCGTTGATTCCGCCGGACTGACGCGCAACGTTTTTTACTCTAAACCCGTTGTGGGTGTTTTAGGCAAATCGGACGTTCTGCAAAAGATCGCTGCCGCTCAAAGCAAACTACAGAGATTCTTCGCCTGCGGCTCAGAATGACGGAGTTGGGTTTGCAGGGATAAAAAGCGTTGCTGGTATGCTGCATCGCAGACGTTTTCAACTTTCGCTTGAGGTCTCCGATCATGCGCTCCATGAGCTACATGCAGGCTGCCGTTGCCCTGTCGTTGCTGGTTGTCTCGCCGATCGTTGTGGCGCAGACGACTGCGGCCAAAGATGCGCCGCTCGATATCGAGCTGCACGGCACGATCACTCCCGAGAAGATCGGCACGCATGAGACGCAGAGCTTTGTGATGCCGAAGGGGATCGAGCGCATGGACGTTCAACTCGATTCACCGGGGTTCCAGAAGGGCATGTACGTCACGGTGGGCATGTGGGACCCGGAGCGTTATCGCGGCGAGGGCCGCGCGAAGTTCTCCATCACGACCGTGACCGCGACCGGGCCGTACATGCCGGGGCCGCTGGTTCCGGGTGTGTGGAAGGTGTCGTTCGGCTTCAACTATGTCGCGCCGGGAGCACATGGCGAGTACACGCTGAAGATCCATCTCTCGCGCAAACTCGATCCGGAGCATTACACAGTGCTGAACGCGAAGCCGGGGTGGTACATGGGCGACCTGCACTCGCACACGGGCAACACCGATGCCGTGTGCAAGAGCCAGTCCGGCAGGAACGTTCCGTGCCCTGTGTTCAGGCTGCTGGAGGCGGCGGCCTCGCAGAAGCTGGATTTTCTTGCAGTGACCGACCACAATACGCAGGCGACCTTCAACGAGATAGACCAGGTGCAGCCGTACTACGACAAGATGCTGCTGATCGCGGGCGAAGAGGTGACGACGACTCGCGGCCACACGAACGTGTGGGGCACGATGGGCTTTCTCGACTATCGCGCATGGGAGAAGGGGTGGACAGTGAACGACCTCTTCGACCAGGCGCATGCGCAGGGCGCGCTGGTGAGCGTGAACCATTACTACTGGCCGTGGGACGGCAAGTGCCCCGGCTGCGGGTGGGGATGGAAGCCGATCACGGACTTCGCGAAGGTGGATGCGATTGAGGTGATCAACGGCTATCACGAGCACGGTTCGTGGTTCACGCCTCCCGCGGGTAACGGCGTTCCGCTGTGGGAGGAGCTTCACGCGAAGGGTCTGCGCCCGACGGGAGTGGGCGGCGGCGATGAGCACCGCGGCGGCGAGCAGTTGCCGCTGCATGACGGCGTGGGCATCCCGACGACGGTGGTGTACGCGAAGGAGCTCTCGCAACCGGCGATTCTGGAAGGCATCAAGGCCGGGCATGTGTATGTGAAGACCAACGGGCCCGATGGGCCGGAGCTTCTGCTGAACGCGGGAACGGCGATGATGGGCGACGAAATTGCAGCGGTGGCAGGCAGCGCAGTTGAGTTCACCGTCTCGACCAACGACACTTCAGGCGCGCAGCTTCGGCTGTACCTGGACGGCAAGCCCGTCGAGCTTCAGCCGGTGCTGGCTGGGGGCAAAGCAAACTACCGGTGGACGTCGGACGGGAGACGCCATTGGGTGCGGGCCGAGCTGGTGGACGGCAAGCCAGGGGACGATCCGGTGGTGCTGACAAACCCTATCTATCTGAACTGGAAGTAGTTGTGCGCCGGTATACGATTTGTTGACATCTGTCGATTGTCTGTCTACGATGAAGCTTCTCTAGCGTTTGCCATCACTTCCACCAGGAGACGGCATGTACAGGACACTCTTGCGCGTTGCAGCGTTGCTGGTTGTCGCGGCCGGATGTTGTCCGTTCCTGTCGGCGAAGGGCCCCGTAACGAAGCTGGTGATCCTGATCTCGGTGGACGGGATGACCCCGGCGGAGTACACCGATGCGGATGCGCATGGGCTGAAGATTCCGAACCTGCGCGCGCTGAAGGGCGCGGGTTGCTCTTCGCCCGGGGTAACGGGTGTGTTTCCGGCGAGCACGTATCCCAGCCACACGGCGATGATCACGGGGCAACCCCCGGCGGTGCATGGAGTGATCAGTAACACGCCGATGGATCCGTTCAACCTGGAGTTTGGCGGATGGTACTACTACGCCGACAAGATCAAGTCGCCGACGCTGTGGCAGGCGCTGCACGCGGCGCGCCTGAAGACGGCGGCGGTCTCGTGGCCGGTGACGGTTGGCGCGGATGTGGACTACCTTCTGCCGGAGTACAGGCCGGTGCGCACGGACGAAGACATCGCGCTGATGCGCGTGCTCTCGACGCCGCGCCTGTTCGCGGAGATGCAGAAGGAGAACACGACGGCGCGGCCGATGTCGGACGACTGGCGCACGGATGCCGTGATTGCGATCCTTCGCACGCGCAGGCCGTCGCTGATGGCGCTGCACCTGAGCGAGTTGGACGAGGCGCAGCACAGGTATGGCCCGCACACGGCGGAGTCGCACGCGGAGCTGGAGCGGATCGACGCGCAGATTGGAAAGATTCGCGCATACGTTGAACAGTCGGGCCGAGCAAGAGAGACGACGTGGGTCATCGTCTCGGACCACGGATTTCTTTCGGTGGAGAAGCTGTTTCACCCGCTGGTCGCTCTGCGCGAGGCGGGGCTGATTGCGACGGACAAGAACGGCCGGCTGACGGACTGGAAGGTGTATCAGCGAAACCTGACGGGTTCGGTGTTCTTTGAGGCGAAGGATCCGAACGACCGCGCGAGCATCGAGAAGGCGACGGAGATCATTCGCGCGCTGGCGGCCGATCCTGCGAACGGAATCGCGCATGTGTATACAGCGGACGATCTGAAGGCGATGGGTGCTGATCCGCTGGCGTTTCTTGCGCTCGATCCGGTGAAGGGGTTCGGCTTCGGCAGCAATCTTATGGGGCCGCAGGTCACGAACTCGGCCAGCAAGGGCGCGCATGGTTACAGCCCGCAGGTGCCGGAGATGCGTTCTTCGCTCATTCTCTCGGGTGCGGGCGTTGAGAGATGCAGCGCTCTGGAAGGCGTCTCGATCGAGGACATTGGGCCAACGGCGGCGGCGTTGCTTGGAGCGTCCATTCCAGGTGCGCAGGGGCATGATGCCCGTACACACGAGAAGCGGTGAATTGTCGCCTTGCGCTGCTGTGCAGGTTTCTTGCAGGGCGCATATAGTTGATTCGTATTTTCAAGGAATCGAGGTTTAGCCATGTCATCGACAGCAGTTGCTCCTGAGACCGCGGCACCGCACGCAAAGGCGCGCGAGATTACACACTGGATTGGGGGCAAGAAGGTCTCTGGTTCGTCGGGCCGCTTTGGCGACGTATACAACCCCGCAACGGGCAAAGTGCAGGCGAAGGTTCCATTTGCCAATAGCGGAGAGCTCAACCAGGCGGTGGCCGCGGCCGCGGCTGCATATCCGGCGTGGTCGGCGCAACCTCCGCTGCGGCGCGCGCGTGTGCTGTTCCGCTTCCGCGAGTTGTTCGAGCAGAACATGGATAAGTTTGCCGAGTTGATTACATTGGAGCACGGCAAGGTCTTTTCAGACGCCAGGGGCGAGGTGACGCGCGGCCTTGAGGTGGTGGAGTTCGCGACGGGGATTCCACACCTGTTGAAGGGCGAGTTCTCGGAGAAGGTGGGATCGGACGTCGATAGCTGGTCGCTGCGCCAGCCACTGGGAGTGGTCGCGGGCATTACGCCGTTCAACTTTCCGGCGATGGTGCCGATGTGGATGTTCCCCATCGCGCTGGCATGCGGCAACACGTTTGTGCTGAAGCCGAGCGAGCGCGACCCCAGCGCGTCGGTGCTGATCGGCGAGCTGCTGAAGGAGGCCGGGCTTCCGGATGGCGTCTTCAACGTGGTGCATGGCGACAAGGAATCTGTGGACGGACTGCTTGAGCATCCCGATGTGAAGGCTGTGAGCTTTGTTGGCTCAACCCCGATTGCGGAGTACGTGTACTCGAGGGGAACTGCGCACGGCAAGCGCGTGCAGGCGCTGGGTGGCGCGAAGAACCACATGATCGTGATGCCTGATGCTGATATGGACCAGGCGGCGGATGCGCTGGTTGGCGCGGCGTATGGTTCGGCGGGCGAGCGTTGCATGGCCATCTCGATTGCCGTGGCCGTGGGGCATGAGACGGCGGACACGCTGCGCGCGAAGGTGGTGGAACGCATCGGCAAGTTGAAGGTCTCGCCGGGGATGGAGAAGGGTTCGGACATGGGGCCGCTGGTGACGAAGGTGCATCTCGATCGCGTAAGCGGCTACCTCGATCTCGGCAAGAAAGAGGGCGCTGAGCTTGTGGTGGACGGACGCGATGCGGCGCTGCCGAAGGGCGAAGGCTTCTTCATGGGAGCGACGCTGTTCGACCATGTGAAGCCGGAGATGCGTATCTATAAGGAAGAGATCTTTGGGCCGGTGCTGGGGCTGGTGCGCACGAACAACTTCAAGACGGCGTTGGAGCTAATCGACCGGCACGAGTTTGGCAACGGCACGTCGATCTTTACGCGCGACGGCGATACGGCGCGGGAGTTTGCGAACAATGTCCAGGTGGGCATGGTTGGTGTGAACATTCCGATCCCGGTGCCGATGGCGTTCCACAGCTTCGGCGGATGGAAGCGTTCGCTGTTCGGCGACCACTCGATCTACGGGCCTGAGGGCGTTCGGTTCTATACGCGCATCAAGACGATCACGGCCCGTTGGCCCACGGGAATCCGCGAGGGCGTGGACACATCGATGCCTACTTTGGGATAAGACAATATCGGTTGTGGAGGCCCCGGAGACGGTCCGGGGTCTCTTTGTTTTTCAGGCGGTTCGAGCTGCGCTCGAATGTTCCCACATCCTGGCTTCGCCAGATATGGGGCACCCAGTTTTCGGTGTCGTTTACAGCGTGGCTACCGAGAGCTTGGTGTCGGCGTGTTGCCATGCTTTTTGAAACGCGGCGCGTGCCTTTGCGGCTTCGGCGGATTTCTTCTGCGCTAGCTGCGCCTGCCATAGGCCATAGAGAGAGCGTCCGTTGCCGGGGTTGATCTTCAGGTCCTGCTCGAAGACAGCTTCAGCTTCGGCGGGCTGGCGATTGCGCAGCAGCGCACCGCCCAGCGATTCGCGGACGGGGTAGTACCAGTCGGCGGGCTCGTTGTAGAGGAAGGTGTCGTTGAGTGCGACGGCCTTCTTCCACGTCTCGATGGCCTCGGGGAGTTTGCCCTCGGCTTCGAGGATGCGGGCGTCGAGCACGTCGAGCGCTAGCTGAAGCGCGGACTTCGCGGGGTTCATGAAGTCGGGGATGGCGTCGGCGGGCAGATTGTCGATTCTCTCTGCGAGCGCGGCGCGTTCCTGCTGTGCTTTGTCGATCTGGCGTTGCGCGGCGAAGGCGCTGCCCCGCGCATAGTGCCAGAAGGCGGTGAGGTTTTCGAGCCGCGCTTCAGGCATCGGTGAGGCGAGGATGGTCTTCCACTGCTGAAAGCGCGTGAGCATCCAGGGCTGCGTGGGCATGAACCACTCGGTCTCGGGATTTTCCCTGGTTGCGGGCAGTACCTGCGCGACGAGTTCTGTCGCAGCTTTCTGCGTGCAGGCGTTGTTGCCTTCCATCGCGCACGAGGCGGCGAGAAAGTGGATGTTATGCACGTAGTACATGTTGTAGTACATGTTCGTTACGTGCTCGATGTGCTGCGACTGGAAGTAAGCGCGGTCGGCTGCGACGGCGCGCTTGTTTGCCATTGCCGAGCCTTCGAAGTTGCCGGTGCGCTGATAAGTATGCGCGGGCATGTGGACGAGGTGTCCGGCTGCCGGCGCGGCATCTTCGAGGTACTTTGCCGATGCGAGCGCGATCTCTGGATGCGGTGAGGCCTCGGTTGCGTGGATGAGGAGATGGTTCGCGCCTACGTGGTGCGGATCTTTCCTGAGTACGCCTTGCAGAGTGGAGACGATCTCTTCGGTGTGCGGAGCAGCGGAGCCGTCGGGGTTCCAGAGCTTCCAGGGATTGAGGTCCATCAAGGCTTCGGCGTAGAGCGTCGCGGCGTCGAGGTCGTCCGGGTGCTGCGCGGCGAGGGCCTTCATCGCTTCCGCGTACTCAGGGCCGCGAACGGCGATGCTGTCGCCGGTGCCGGTGTAACGCGAGGAGAGCGCGTCGATATAGGCGTGCTCTTTGGGCGTTTGCGCGAGTGCGCGTGCTTTGGCGAGGGCGTCCATGGCCTGCTGCGCGCGCTGGTGGCCTATGTCGATGTCGTTGTAGTTGGGCCCGACGGCGAGGGCCACTCCCCAGAGCGGCATGGCTGCGGTGGGGTCGAGGCCGGCGGCCTTCTGGAACGAACGCCTCGCTTCGTCGTGGTTGAAGGCCCAGATGTAGTCGAGCCCCTGGTTGAAGTAACGTTGCGCCTCGGGGCTTGTGGTGCGAATGACAAAGCGCGCGTTGCCGAGTCCCTGGATGAGAGGCACGGGGCGGTGGTCGTCTTCGTGCGGCATCTGCATCGTCGACTGCGCGAAGAGAGAAGTGGAAAGGAGAAGCGCGGCGAGGTAAGCTTTCATTTTCGTTCCGGTATGTCGGTATTGTTGCTTCTGCCGAACTACTGAGATTCTTCGCCTTCGGCTCAGAATGACGATAGGTAACTGTGTGCCCTGATGAAAAGGCCCAGGTCTTAAATACTTAAGTCCTGGGCCAGCCTTTTTGTCGTACAGAGGTTAGACCGCAGCGAGTTGAGGCAGGGCATCGTCGGCCATGACTAGCGCCTTGTCGAGCGCGGCGACTGCCTTATCGATGTCGGCCTTCTCGACGATCAGCGGCGGAGCGAGCACGAAGTGGCTCATCCACGCCTGCATCACGACACCTTCAGCGAGCATCTTCGCGGCAACCTGTTCCACAAGGATTGGCTTGCCGTCGAGCTTCTCCTGCCAGGTGTTGAACGGGGTCTTGGCCTTCTGGTCTTTGACGAGTTCGACGGCCCAGAAGAGGCCGAGGCCGCGGACGTCGCCGATGGAGGGGTGCTTTGCCTTGAGCGCATGGAGCTTTTCGCCGAGGTAGGCTCCCATCTCGTTGGCGCGGTCGACCAGGTTGAGCCGCTGCATCTCGCGAATGGTGGCGACGGCGGGGCCGAGGGTCATGGGGTGCGCCTCGTAGGTGTGGCCGTGCGCGAAGTAGTTCTCCTCGAAGAAGTCGGCGATCTTTTGCGTGGTGGCGCAGAGACCGAGTGGAACATAGGCGGAGGTGATTCCCTTGGCCGTGGTGAGGATGTCGGGCTTGATGTCCCAGTTGTCGACGGCGAACCACTTACCGGTGCGGCCCCAGCCGGCCATCACTTCGTCGGCGATAAGCAGGACACCGTGCTTGTCGCAGACCTCGCGCAGCTTCTTGAAGTAGCCCTGCGGCGGAATGAGGACACCGTTAGTCCCAACGACGGGTTCGACGAGGACGGCGGCGACATCGCCTTCGTTGGCGATCATGTAGTCGAGGTAGTCGGCGCAGGCGATTCCGCACTCGGGGTAGGTGTGCTTGAGCGGGCACTTGTAGCAGTTGACCTCGGGCGAAAAGATGATGCCCTGGCCCTTGCCGCGCGGCTCCATGGGCCAGCGGCGCGGGTCGCCGGTTGCGGCGATCGACATCGAGGTGGAGCCGTGATAGCTGCGATAGCGCGAGACGATCTTGGTCTTGCCGGTGTACATGCGCGCGATCTTGAAGGCGGCCTCGTTGGCGTCGGTGCCCGAGGTGGTGAAGAAGAACTTGGTGAGTCCGGCGGGCAGAACTTCGAGCAGCAGTTTGCTCAGCTCGGCGCGGGCAGTCGTCGCGTAGAAGGGCGCGGCGTAGGCGAGGGTCTCGGCCTGCTTCTTGATCGACTCGATGACGGCCTTGTTGTTGTGGCCGATGTTGGAGCACATGAGCTGCGAGGAGAAGTCCAGAAAGCGCTTGCCGTTGCCGTCGGTAAAGTAGCAGCCATCGGCGGAGACGAGGTGGTTGGGGTTCCAGAACTTCTGTTTGCGCCAGGTTCCGAAGTTGTGGTCTTTGGTGAGCTGGATGACTTGCTGCGATGTGAGCTGTTCTGACATAAGAGAGACTCCGAACTGTTATGAGAAATTGCTGCGGATACGTCCGTCTGCTCTAAGTACGGCGGGCGCGGGACCGGGTGTTGGGAATGGTGCCGTCGAGTGAGTTGCTGGCGTCGAAGACGGCCTCGCCGAAGCGGATGGCGCTCATCAGGAGGCTTGCGCTACGGTCCATGGCCATGCGGATGTGCTCCTTGGCCCGACAACGTGCTTCGTTGGCGTCGCGGTCGCAGATGGCATCGACGATTCGGATGTGCTCGGCCACCAGCGCCGGGCCGTAGGAGTCGAACGGTAGTCCGAGATAGAAGAAGCGCATCAGCCGGATGTGGATGTTCGAGACGAGGTCGAAGAGGCGTTTGTTCCGCGTGGACTGGGCGATCAGCGTATGAAGCTGGTAGTTCTTCTGGATGAACTCGCGGTAGCTGGAGCGGTCGCCGACGCGGTACTCGTAGGTGGCGAGGTCCCTCATCTGTTCCAGCTCGTCGGAGTTGGCGCGCTCGGCGGCAAGCGCGGCGGCCTCGGGCTCGAAGATGAGCTGCATCTCTTCGAGGTCGTGGAACTCGGCGACGGAGAGCGGGGCGATCATGTATCCGCGGAACGGGATGATGCGGATAAGGCCCTCATGCTCCAGGCGGCGGCAGGCCTCGCGTACTGGCGTGCGGCTGGCGCTGTAGAGGCGTCCGAGCTCAGCCTCGGAGAAGGCCCGGCCGGGCGTCAGCTCGCATTCAACGATGTCCTGGCGAACCTTGCGGTAAAGGGGTTCTACGATGCTTTCCATTAAGGCTCCACGTGAGAAGTGATTTAATACAGCAGGAAACGGGCCTAGTCAGGATATACGGCAGCACAAGCGGCAGCGGTATTGAAAATGTTCACGAGCAGTATACCGCTTGTTGACAACTATCTTGCCCCGGTATATTGTCACCCCAATCCCGTAGTGAAGCAGCATGGCAGTCCAAGGCACCTGTGTCATTAAGGTGTAGAAGCTATACCTCTTTGTATCGATTACCGGAGGTTTTATGCGTGAGGCACTTGTTCGCTCCCTGAGTGGTTCCCTTGCGGCAGTTCGCCGCCTTCTTCCTGTGTTTGTTGTTGCCGGTTTGTTTTGCGGAGGCCGCGCAGTGGTTGCGCAGGCCACCGGCGTCGTGGCTGGAGTGGTCTCCGACCCGGCCGGACAGGTTGTACCGGGTGTCAAAGTGGAGTTGACCAATGTATCGACCTCGCAGACGCGCTCGACAACCTCAGGTGCCGATGGCGCGTACCAGTTCCCGTTGGTGAATCCCGGCGTGTACACGGTCAAGGCCACGTCGACCGGCTTCAAGACCATGATCGTTGAGCAGGTACAGGTTGTGGTGAACGGCACCACGCGCGTTGATGTTCACCTGGCGGTCGGTGGTGTGGTGGAAGAGGTGACGGTCACGGGCGCCGCGCCTCTGGTGGAGACCGGCAATGCGACGCTGGGCACCGTGGTGGACCATCAGGCCGTCGTCGACCTGCCGCTGAACGGACGGAGCTTTGCGCAGTTGGGCACACTGATCCCCGGCGTGATTGCGGCACCGGCGGCGCTGGGCGGAGCGAACGGCAACGCGACGCCGGGCGGCTTCGGCAACTCGACGGGTAGCTTCAATGTGAACGGCATGCGCAACCAGTCCAATAGTTTTCTTTTGGACGGCGCGCCGAACAACGACTCGTTCAACAGCGGATTTGTGATGCGGCCCCCTCCCGATGCGATCGAGGAGTTCAAGATCATGACGCACTCCTACGACGCGCAGTACGGGCGCAGCGCGGGAGCGATTGTGAACGTCGTCACGCGCTCGGGCACGAACACCTGGCACGGCGGCGTGTGGGAGTTCAACCGCGAGGCGGCGCTGGCGGCGAAGAACTTCTTTTCGACGAAGAAGCCGAACTACCAGCAGAACCAGTTTGGCGGCGCGGCTGGCGGCAAGATCATCCGCGACCGCCTGTTCGTCTTCGGCTTCTATGAAGGCTTCCGGCTGAAGGATGCTACGAGCAACGTGCTCAACCAGAGAGTGCTGACCGCGGCGGAACGCGGCGGCGATTTCTCCGCATCGGGTACAACGATCAAAGACCCGCTGACGGGAGCGCAGTTCAACTATCTTGGAACTCCCAACCGGATCGACCCCTCGCGTATCAGTCCGATCTCCAACTACCTGCTGAACACATATATTCCGCAGCCGAATTCGCCGGGCGGTTTCTATGTCGCTTCTCCGGCAAACATCGACAATCGCGACATGTACGGCGTTCGTGCGGACTTCAAGCTGGGCGGGCACTCGTTGCTTGGCCGCTATATGCGTTCGCACCAGAACCTGTTCGGGCCGATTACACCTTCAAACTTCGCGCCAACCGGCAACCGTCAGATCATGACGCTTCAGGACGCGATGGGTTCCGATACGTGGGTGATCAGTTCCAACAAGATCAACGTGGCGCGCTATGCGCGTCAGTGGATCGCAGGCACGCCGAACGCAACCAGCGGCATCGATCTGACGAAGGCTGGATATGCCTTCACCTCCACGAATCCCCAGGCAAAGGGGCTGCCGAATGTATCGGTCACGAGCTTCTTCACCCAAGGCGACGCGCAGCAGCCGTTTGCTTCGCGCTCGAACAGCGTGGATACGATCTCGGACGACTTTACATGGACGAGAGGCAAGCACACGCTGCAATTTGGGGGCGAGGTGCGGCGCGATGGCATCGGCCTGCTCTATATCAACCGGCCCAACGGCGCGTTTACCTTTACGAACTTCTTCACCGGCTTCGCGCTGGCGGATTTCTATCTTGGCCTCCCGCAGACCTTCCAGCAGGGCTCAGGCGATCCGGCGATGAACGGCAAGTCGTGGACATACTCCGGCTATGCGCAGGACCAGTTCCGCATCAATCGGAAGCTGACAGTGGTCGTTGGTGGGCGCTACGAGGTGAACCAGCCTTACACAGAAGCCAAAGGACATCTTGCGGCGCTGCATCCGGGACAGCAGTCGACGGTGCAGCCGAATGCGCCCATAGGCCTGGTGTATCCGGGCGACAAGGACACGCCTGCCGCGACATACTACGCGGACACGAACAACGTCTCTCCGCGGCTTGCGGCGATCTTCGATCCTGCGGGCGATGGCAAGACGGTGTTGCGCGCGGCGTGGGGCATCTACTTCGACACCGTTCCGGGGCAGGGCGACTTCTTCCAGAACGGCACGCTGGCTCCTCCCTTCCAGCCGCTGCAACAGATTGACCTGAACACGCGACCGCTCGCCTCCGCGAACTCGACTTACTTCTCGAACCCCTATGCGGGCACCTCGACGGGGCCGGTGGGATTCCCCCCCGGCATCACGTTCATCGGATGGAGCCTGCCACACTCGTATAAGGCGGCGAACATCCAGCACTATAACCTCGGTATCGAGCACCAGTTCACGCCGAACATGGGGTTCGAACTGGGATACGTGGGCACGCGGGGCAAGCAGCTTCCGATCTTCATCGAGGTGAATCCGACGAATGTTGTTCCGGCCGCGAGCACTTCGCCGAATGCCTATACTGCTGGAACGCGCGCGGTGTTCCCGGCATTCGCTCTGACGCGGCCTACCTTCTCCGCTGCAAAGAGCTGGTACGACTCGCTACAGGCGCGGATGACGCTGCGGAGTTGGCATCGCACAACGGCGACGGCGGCATATACCTGGAGCCGTTCGATCGACGACGTCTCGGGCCTGAACATCGGCAACGATTCGCGCCCTGTCCTGCCGGTGACGATCGGCGACGATGCCTCGATCGACCGGGCCATGGTGAGGGAACGGGGCAATTCGTTGTTCGACACACGCAACCGGTTTGTGCTGAGCTTCGGATACGAACTTCCGCGACTGCTGGATAAACCCGTCTTCGAGCGGCTGCTGGTTGGCGGCTGGCAGTTAAACGGAATCTTCCAGGCGCAGTCGGGGAATCCGTTTACGGCGGTCAACTCGGTGAACACGGCGCAGTCGTTGACCTTCAGGCCAAACATGACCTGCAATCCCAACCAGGGCGCGGCGAAGAAGCCGGGCGCCACGCAACTGTTCTTCAACACAGCCTGCTTCTCGCTGCCTACGATCGGATCGAAGATCGACAACAGTCAATCGGGCAACGAGCCGCGTGGCGTGATCGTGGGGCCGGGTTTCAACACGACAGACGCATCGCTGTTCAAGATATTCCGCATCACCGAGAACCAGCACGCGGACTTCCGGTTCGAGGTCTTCAACGTCTTCAATGAAGCGCACTTCTCGCAACCCGGCCTGACGTTTGGCGCTTCGACCTTCGGCCGTATTACATCGACGGTCGGCAACGACTCGCGTGTGGTCCAGTTGGCTGTGAAGTACGGGTTCTAATCGAGGCCGGCAGGGTGCGCACGACCTTCTCTGCCGGCCGTTTTACAAACGCTCGCGCTTCGGCACGGGGCGTGTTCATGAGGCATGAGATGGCGGCAGCAGAGGTTTCGGCAAAAGTACAGGACGCAATATGTAGCAACGTGGACCAGATCAAGGACGAGATGATCTCGTTTCTGCAAGACCTGGTTCGCGTGCCCACGGTGAATCCGCCGGGAGAGAACTATATTGCCGGGGCCGAGCTGATCGGCAACCAGTTGAAAAAGTTCGGCTACGAGACGGACTATATTGCCGCGGAAGGAATGAAGGAACACACCGTCGCGCACCCCCGGGTGAACGTCTTTGGCAGGATGAAGGGATCGGTGGCGCGGCCGTCGCTGCACTTCAACGGGCACTTTGACGTGGTGCCGGTTGGCGATGGATGGACCCGGGACCCGTTTGCCGCCGTGATCGAAGACGGCAAGATGTATGGCCGTGGAGTGTCAGACCAGAAGGCCGGAATCGCGGCGTCTATCTATGCGATTGAAGCGGTGCGGCGCGCGGGGCTGAAGCTGCGCGGCACGGTGGAGCAGAGCGGAAGCGTCGATGAAGAGAGCGGCGGCTTTGCCGGTGTAGCCTATCTGGCAAAGCAGGGATGGCTCGGCAAGGACAAGAACGACTACGTCATCATCACGGAGCCTACCGATACCAGCCATATCTACCTGGGCCATCGCGGAGTGTACTGGTTCAAAGTGACGACGCACGGCCGCATCGCTCATGGAAGCATGCCGCATCTTGGTGTGAGCGCGATCGACCATCTGACGGATTTTCTGCACGGCGTGACGCATGATCTGAAGCCAAAGCTGGCGACGCGGAAGACGGCGGTCCCGGTGCAGCCGCCGAAGTCGCGCTATGCGAGCATCAATGTGAACTCGGTATTCGGTGGGCAGCCGGAAGAAGGGACGCAGTCGCCCTGCGTGGCCGATCGCTCGGGAGCGATCTTCGACCGCCGCTTTCTCACCGAGGAATCGTTCGACCAGGTAAAGGGCGAGGTCGTCGAGATGCTCGAAGGCTTCAAGGCCGCGAACCCGGAGTTCAAATACACGATGGAAGACCTGATGATCGTGCATCCCGTGCATACGGACGAGAGCTGCGACCTGGTGCAGACGCTCGGCGGATGTATCGAGCAGGTTGCAGGGAAGAAGGCCACGTATGCGGCCAGCCCGGGGACGTATGATCAGAAGCACGTCGTGCGGATCGCGAATGTGGCGCAGTGCGTGGCGTATGGTCCGGGGCTGCTGAGTCAGGCGCACCTGCCCGACGAATACTGCGTCATCGACGACATCATCGCTTCGGCGAAGGTGATGGCGCTGACGGCGGTCCAACTGTTGGGGATTGAATGAATATCTATCTCATCGCGTTGCTGGTGTACTCCATCTTTCTGATGGGGCTCGGCGTTGTGATGAGCCGGCGCGTGAAGAGCTCGTCGGACTTTCTGGTTGCCGGGCGAAGCCTGGGAACGGGGCGGTTGTTTGCGACGTTCCTTGCGGCCAATATCGGCGCAGGCTCGACCGTGGGGGCCACGGGCCTGGGCTATCGGCTGGGGATGTCGGCGTGGTGGTGGGTGGGCTCGGCGTGCATCGGCACGTTTATTCTGTCGCAGCTTCTGGGGCCGAAGCTGTGGAGGATTGCGAAGGCCAACAATCTCTCCACATTGCAGGACTACCTGGAGTTTCGCTACAGCAAAGCGGTGAAGGCAGTCATCTCCATTCTGTTCTGGTTTGGTGCGCTGGCGATTCTTGCTGGTCAGTTGATTGCCATCTCGTGGATTCTGAACACGGTTGCGGGAATCCCGAAGTGGCAGGGGTGCCTGATCGGCGGCATCGTTGCGATCGTCTACTGCACGGCGGGCGGAATGATGTCGTCGTCGTTTGTGAATATGTTTGAGCTGGCGGTGACGATGTCGGGCCTGCTACTGGCTGTTCCCTTCGCGTTGCATGCACTGGGTGGCTGGTCGCACGTTCACGAACTGGTGTTGGCCAATACGGGAAGCGCGGAAAAAACAGCCGCGTTGTTCAGCGTGACCGGCGCTGGGCCGAAGCAGTTGCTGGCTTGGCTTGCGATTCTGGTTCCGTCGTTCATGATCTCGCCGGGGCTGGTGCAGAAGGTCTATGGCGCGAAGGACGTTGCGACGGTTCGTCGTGGTGTGAGCATGAACTCGCTTGGTCAGGCGATCTTTGCGTTTGTGCCCGCCGTGCTCGGGTTGTGCGCTTTCGCCGCAATGCCGCACCTTGCCAACCCTGAGCTTGCACTGCCTGCCGCGATGAAGATGTTGCTACCGAAGTGGCTGGGCATCTGGACGCTGGCCGCGATCTTCTCGGCGGAGCTGAGCGCGACCGACGCAATCCTCTTCATGCTTTCCACGTCGCTGGCCGTCGATCTATACAAGACGTTTCTAAATCCCGGCGTGTCACAGGTGAAGCTGCTGTGGGTGAGCAGGCTTGCGTCGGTGCTCGCCGGAGTCACCGGGATACTGCTGGCCGCGGTCCTCCCGTCCATCATTCAGGCCGTTTCGATCTTCTATGGTTTGATCGCGGTGTCGCTGTTCGTACCAGTCGTTGCGGGACTCTATTCACGACGGGTGCTGTCTGCGGCTGCGCTGAGCAGCATCTTCGCCGCGCTTACGGCTACGCTGGTCGCGATCCGCGTAACGCATGGCGGCGGAGTGGGCGTGCTCTCACCGCAGGCGATCGGAATCCTCACCGCAGCCATCGTCATGATCGGGTTTCGCGTGTTCGCTCCGGCAACGCCCAAGCTGGCGTCGCCCGTTGAAGGTGTCGTTTCATAACAATAAGCCGTTTGATGCTGTCCCTGAGAGGTTCGATCGATGAAGCGTCGTGAGTTCGCCCGCAATCTGCTTGGTCTTCCACTTGCCGCCGCACTTCCTTCGACGGCCGCACTTGCAGCTCCCAACGAGCCGACTGCACTTCCTCCCGGCGGCTCGATCACCGATGTGCCGGGGCTGAAGGTTGGCCATCGCACATTGAAGGAACGGCCGACGGGCTGCACGGTGATCATCTGCGAGACCGGTGCCACTGCTGGCGTTGACGTGCGCGGCTCGGCGCCGGGAACGCGCGAGACCGACCTGCTTTCGCCGATCAATTCGGTGCAGCAGGTACAGGCGATTCTGCTCTCGGGTGGAAGCGCTTATGGTCTGGCCGCCGCTACGGGCGTGGTGAGGTGGCTTGAGGAGCATAACCTCGGCTACAAGATTGGCAAGGGCGTTGTGCCCATCGTCCCCGCAGCTATTCTGATGGACCTGGGTGTTGGCGATTTCAAAATTCGTCCGGGCGACGAAGACGGTTACAAGGCGTGTCTGGCGGCGTCAGCCAGGCCGGTGGAAGAGGGCTGTGTCGGCGCGGGGGCTGGCGCGACGATCGGCAAGATGTTCGGCCCGAAGTACACGATGAAGTCGGGCCTTGGAACGGCGAGCCACAAAGTGCCCGGCACGGACATCGTCGTTGGCGCGCTGGTTGCCGTGAATGCGGTGGGCGACGTCGTCAATCCGCACACCGGCAAGGTTGTTGCGGGCGCGCGCAGCGAAGACGGCAAAGGCTATCGCGATT
The DNA here is from genome assembly GCA_018268775.1 of Acidobacteriota bacterium. Classification (GTDB taxonomy): domain Bacteria; phylum Acidobacteriota; class Terriglobia; order Terriglobales; family Acidobacteriaceae; genus Edaphobacter. The sequence goes on from JAFDVV010000027.1 coordinate 27,239, forward strand.
CGATGGAAGCGATGATGAACGGCTATCGCGTGGTGGTACAGAACGCTGCGAACACGACGATCGGCGTTGTGGCCACGAATGCGCCGTTCACGAAAACTCAGATGACCAAGGTCGCCCAGATGGCTCACGACGGCTACGCGCGCGCTATCAACCCGGTGCATACGATGGGCGATGGCGACACGATCTTTTCCATGTCCACCGGGACGGCGAAGGAGAAGGCCGATGTCACCGCAATCGGTGCCATCGCCGCAACCGTGATGGCCCGCGCCATCGTTCGAGCGGCGATGCAGGCGACGAGCCTTCCGGACCTGGGACTTCCGGCTTATCGGGACTATACGGGAAGGTCGTAAGAGCACATCGAGGAGAATGTATGTACCCTGCTTCGCGGCGCATCTGCTTCGCACTTGCCGCCGGACTCGTCTCCTCTTGCGTCTTTGCGGCAACACCCAACTCGAAGACCATCACGGTCGACGAGGGTACCGACATGCAGGTCACGATCTCGCCAGACCACAAGACACTCCTCGCCGATATTCAAGGGTTGATCTTCTCGATGCCGTCGGCTGGAGGAGCGGGAAAGCAACTGACTCAGCCCATGCAGGAGGCGTCGCACCCCGATTGGTCGGCGCGAGGGAACCTGGTTGCTCTGCAGTGCTACGCCGGGGGCACATTCCACATCTGGACGATGAAGCCCGATGGCAGCGGGTTGAAGCAGGTAACCACGGGGCATGGCGATGACCGCGAGCCTCGCCTGTCGCCCGATGGAACCACGATTGCATTCTCATCCGACCGCGCCTTCAAAGGCTCCTACGACATATGGACAGTGAAGATCGATGGGAGCGACCTGAAGCAGATCACTCATTCGGCGGAAGACGAGTATGAGCCGAACTGGTCGCACGACGGCAAGCGGCTTGTATTCGTGTCGGGTCCTGGCATCCAGGCAAAGTCGATTGAGTCGATAGAGCTCGTCAGCGGGCGGCGCTCGACGATTGCGTCAGTTGATCCTTTGAAGGCGCGCGTGAATGTGCCGAGCTTCTCCCCGGACGATTCTCGCATTGCCTATGTGCTGTCCGACGGCTCCGGCGCGGCGCTCAGCAGGAGCCGCCTGGTTGTAGCGGCAGTTGCAGACGCTTCGACCTCTATATATACAGGCAAGTCCGGCGATGCGTTTCCGTTCCCCGCAACGTGGCTCTCGAATACGGAGTTGATCTACACGGGCAGCGGCAAAATACTGAAGGCAAAACTCCACGAATCGACGGAGACGGCGATTCGATTCACGGCAGCGATTCCGCATGTCCGTCCGCAGTATGCGCATAAGCGGTACGACTTCGATGAAACAGCCAAGCATGAGGTGAAGGGGATCTATGCCCCCGCGCTTTCGCCGGATGGCAAGCAGGTTGCGTTTGTCGCCCTGAACCAGCTCTACGTGATGACCATTGGTGAGGCCCCGGCTGCGATCACGCACGATGTGTTCTACAAGCAGGGGCCAATGTTTTCGCCCGAAGGAAAGTGGCTGGCCTATGTCTCCGACCGTGACGGCATCGAGAACATCTATGTTCACGATGTATCGAGCGTGGACGACAAAGATGACCGGCGCATCGCGCCAAGTGACAGCGCGCAGATTATGCCTGCTTGGTCGCCCGATGGGAAGCAGATCGCCTTTCAGGACCAGACCGGAGCGACGCTGCTTGCCGACGTTGTCTCAGGGAAGGTATCGCAGTTGGCTGCCGCGTCGTTCTTTCCCGGGCGTGCGTCCTTCGCGCCCAATGGAAAGACGGTTGCCATTGCGACGATCCATCCCTATTCAAAGCGCTTTCGCGAAGGGACCAGCGACTTCCTGATGGTCGATCTTGCGACCAAGGCCACGAAGTTCTATTCGCCCGCGCCATATGAATCGGTGACGACGCGCACCGAAGATGGCCCGATCTACGCGCCCAATGGCAAGGAGATGGCCTTCGTTCTCCGCGACCAGCTTTACACCATGCCGGTCGATGCGGATGGATACCCTGCTGGCCCCGCGGTGAAGCTGAACGACGAGACGACCGATGCGCCGACGTGGTCGGGAGACTCCGCGCACATCCTCTATCTCTCCAACGGCAGGCTGCGCCTGATCGATCGCGCTACGGGAAAGGTCACTCCAGTGCCCGTCGATCTGACCTATACGCAGGCGAAGCCAAGGCAGAAGCTGCTGATTCACGTCGGCAGGTTTTGGAAGGGAAGCGGCCCTGATGAGTTGAAGGACGTCGATATCTTAATCACAGACAACCGCATCGCCAGCGTGGGGCCACATGCTGCAACTCCTCCCACAGGCGTGACGCAGACGATCGAGGCACCGGATTCGACGGTGCTGCCGGGGCTATTTGAGAACCATGTTCACGCCGACTCCGACAACGGCATCTACTATGGCGACCGGATGGGACGTCTGTGGCTGATCTACGGCATTACGGAGCTGAGGGGGATCGCCGACAACGCATACCGCGCGCTGGAGCACAAGGAGGCGTACCTCTCCGGCACGGCGACAGGGCCGCGCGTCTTCAATACCGGCGAGGCAGTGGATGGCGAGCGCGTCTACTACCCGATGATGATTGCGACAACGTCGGAGGAGCAGCTCCATCGCGAGTTCGACCGGTTGAAGGCGCTGGACTTCGACTTCGTGAAGCTCTACGTTCGGCTGCCCTATGCTTGGGCGAAAGAAGGAGTCGATTATGCGCATTCGCAGATGGGTGTGGAGACGGCATCGCACTATCTGCTGCCCGCGGTCGCGTTGGGCGAGGATGGCATGAGCCATCTCTCCGCCACGGCGCGCACGGGTTGGGCCTACTCGCGTTCGCTCACCGGGCACTCCTACAGCGATGTGCAGAAGCTGCTCGTCGATTCCGGAATGTGGACCATCTCGACGACGTTCTCGCAGGTGCCATACGCAGACGACCCGGGCATGGCGACCGATCCGCGTCAGTCGATAGCTCCGCCGTGGGAGAACAAGCGTCTTCGCGCCGCAGTGCAAACGGCCACGCACACCGACATGAGCGCGCCGACGGCCCGCCTTCAGAATGAAGAGACCGTTGTCGCGAGCACGTATCACAAGGGAGGACTGATACTTGCCGGTACGGACTCGCCGCTCGACATTCCCGCCACCAGCCTTCATCTGAATCTTCGCGCGCAGGTGAAGTACGGACATCTTGCGCCCTGGCAGGCACTGGAGACCGCAACCAGCCTGCCTGCCAAAGCGTACGGATTGAGCAGGGACCTCGGCACACTGGAGCCGGGGAAGCTCGCCGACCTGATCATCGTCGAGGGCGATCCATTGAAGAACATCGACGATGCGGCGCGGGTGCAGTGCGTGGCGAAAAACGGAAGGCTCGAATCCGTTGCGTCGATCATGGCCCCCTTCGCGAAGTCCGATATAGGAGAGAGCATCTGCCCGGCCCGGTAAGGATGGCTTCCGTGAGACTATGATGGAGCCATCGCCGGTTCGGCAGGATCGATGGCGAGATGGAGGTTTCATGAGGGCAGGGAAGAAAAAACTGGTGGGCGCCGTCCTGTTCGCGATCGCCGTTGCGGTTCTGGTGTGGCATCCGAAGGCGCCCTCTGCGGCCGATGCCGTGATGGCAGCGTCGAAGGCCGCGGCCGCTGGCTCCGGGATGAGCGGTGCCGCCGGGCCAGTCGCGAGCTCAGGGCCTCATATCGCAGGGTGCCCGATCTTTCCCGCCGATAACGTCTGGAACACCCCGATCGACAGCCTCAAGAAGGACAAGCACTCCGACGATTACATCCAGCGCATGGGCCCCGCGCTGCCGCTGCGGCCGAACTTCGGTTCGGACCCGGCAAACGGCATTCCGATCACCATCATCAAGCCGAACCGCCCTCGCATCCCGATCACGTTTACCTATGGAGATGAAAGCGATCCCGGCCACTACCCGACGCCCGAGGGCGCTCTTGTCGAAGGCGGATGGAACTCGCCCGAGGACTCCGACCGTCACGTCATCATGATCGACGAAGGCCGCTGCATGTTGACCGAACTCGGCGGCATGGTGAAGCAGAAGGACGGTAGCTGGGCCGGTGGCGCAGGCATCAAGATGGATCTGACCAGCAATGCGCTCCGTGCCGATGGTAAGACCTCGACGGATGCCGCGGGCATGCCGGTGCTTCCGGGACTGCTTCGCTACGATGAGGTGGCGGCGGGAGAGATCAAGCATGCTATCCGCTTCACCACGCCGAAGACGCAGCGGTCATACGTGTGGCCTGCGCGACACTTTGCTTCGAGACTGACCGACCCCAGCTACCCTCCCATGGGGGAGCGGTTCCGGCTCAAGGCGGACTTCGATATCTCGAAGTTCTCGAAAGAGAACCAGGTCATCCTCAAGGGCCTGAAGAAGTACGGAATGTTTCTGACGGACAATGGCGGGCCGTGGTTCATCATCGGAGAGCCGGACAAGCGTTGGAGCGATAGCGACCTCAATAAATTGAGGGCGGTGAAGGGCGAAGACTTCGAGGCGGTGGACGAATCGGACTGGCAGATACATGCCGACTCCGGGCGCGTCGACCCCATGTCCTTGCGCTAATGTTTATGTGATATTTTGAGCGGCAGGAGAAGCAAATGGCCTACAGCGAAAGCTATACGTGTGACGTGTGTGGCGCAAAGAAGGAGACGGAAGGCTGGTGGCTCGCCTGGGTGGACTGCTTTCCCGGCCAGCGTCCCGAGGAAGACCAGCCGCTCATCAAGCTGACGCGGTGGCAGACGTTTCACGCGCACTCCGACGGCGTAAAGCACCTGTGCGGCGCAAGGTGCGCGGGTACCTTGATGGACCGCTGGATGATGGGCCAGCACGCCGACCCCGACGCTCACTGCGAGACGAAGTAGCAGGCCTGTAAGCAGCAATGCCGCCTCGAAAGAGGCGGCATTTGCTTTGCCGGTAGTGGGTTAGTTTGGTTGGGTGTGTCGTCATTCTGAGCCGTAGGCGAAGAATCCCTGTAGTTTCTATCCCTGTGCCACGAACAATACAGAGATTCTTCGCCTGCGGCTCAGAATGACGGGTAGGGTCGGCGGAGAATTTCAAACTGACCCACTACTCTTTTCGTACATCTTTACTTTTTCGGCGGAGTAGAGGCCGGGGCTGGAGTCTGCTTGCCGTCCTCCGGCGCCTTGTTGTTGGTGATGTCTTCGCCGTTGTAGATGATGCGGCTGGTGGCGCGGAACTGCTTGTAGTCGGTGTAGCGCACGATGTTGCGCATGTGCACGTCCTGCCGCATCGAACCGTTTGCGGCGGGGAAGTGCAGTACTCCCTCGGCCTTGGTATAGGTGGGGAACCAGTACTTGCCGTCCACCTGCTCGTAGTAGGTGGTGAAGGGCGGCTGAAGGTCTTCGTGGCCGCGCCGCATGTCCTGCGGTACGGTCTTTCCGTTGACGAGGACGATCTGGTAGTCCTGCTGGTCGACCCAGACCTTGCCTTCAAAGTAGCGTTTCCCCTTCTCAAGCGTCTTTGGGCCAGCGGAGAAGACGTAGGTGTCGAGGTCGTCGACCTTCTGCCGGCCCAGGTAGGTGATGTCGTACTGCGGCATCTCCTCCGCGGTAAGTACGAAGGGAAGCCGGTGCTGTATCTCCTCCATGTCGGCCGGCGTCATGATGACGCGCTCGAGTGTGTTCTGAGGGGCGAAGACGACGTGCTCCTCGCGCCTGCCCTGTTTGTCGAACGTAATGTCCGTGACCTGCTGATATTCGCCGTCGGGCCGGTTGTTCTCGTCCGAGATGGTCTGGATCTTCACGCTCTGACGGAAGATGTAGTTCTGCCGGGCCTGGTTGAAGGCGCTCTCGCGCTCGCCGAACTTCTTGATGATCTCCTCTACGGTGATGCCCGAGGGCAGAGAGGGATCAAGCCGCCCGAACCCGGCCGGATCGTCGTTGGCAGCGTACAGATTCAGGACACCTGAAAAGCAGAAAGCCGGAGCAGCCGATAGCGTTATCAGCGAGGCAGCCACAAGACCGCAGACCAGTTTCGAGGAGTGTTTCATGATGTTTTCGCGCTCCATGCCGGGCCTCCGGCTCGTCCCGCTCAAGAGCTTCCAAAGCCCTCGGCCCTTCTACAAGATAGACGCTTTTGGGGCAGCTTTGGTTGACGGCGGCGGGAGCACGCGCAGTGGAGATGAAGATGACAGGCATCGCGATGGCGATACACGGAGTCTATAGCGCGATCCTGATGGGATTGCTGGCAGTGATTTGGGTTCTTCTGCGGAATCTGGAGGGATCGAGGGCCGCCTGTCGCCGGGAACGGCGCGGCCGCGAGGAGATGGAGTCCTACACACGCATGGATGCGCGGCCGGGGCGCGATGGCAACCTGCGGGTTTTGGCGGAGAGAGTATGCGGCGTTGTGTCGTCGCGAAGCCCTTTCAAGCGTGTTGCAATGCTTGTTCGCGATGCCGACGGGCATCTATATATAGCAGCCAACGCGGGTATGAATGCAGCGTCCGCCGCCGCGCTTGACGGATGGGCATCGCGCTTGATGGAAGCGGAGCAACAAGGCGAAGAAGGTTTGGCTGGAGGAGTAAGGCTGGGTGCGAAGAGCATGGCCGTCCGGCCGGACGACCGTGCGGGTCTTGTGGTTGTAACGCCATTTTCTACAACTGGAGGGAAGATGGCCGGAGCGCTGGTGGTGTGTGCCACCAGTGTGTTGAACGTACAACGCAGGGCAGCCGAGGAGGCGATCGTCGCCATCGAGGCGTTGGCTGTAAAGCTCTCAAGGGCGATGGAAGACGCCGAGCTGATGAACCGGCTGCTCCGCGCGGAGAAGCTTGCAGGCCTGGGGTTGCTCGCCGGAGGGATCGCCCACTCACTGAACAACCCGTTGACGACGGTGATGGGTTCCGCAGACCTGATGCGGGAGACCTCTGCCGAGGAGCGTACCCGCCGTCATGCTGAGGCCATCCTGCACGAAGCCAGAAAGATGAAGGAGACGGTCGAAGGCCTGCTGAACTTTTGGCGGCCGTCGGTCCTGAAGGAAGAGCCGGTCGATATTCCCGCACTGGTTCGAGGACTCGGAGAAGAGTGCAGACCAAAACTTGCAGAGCTCGGGATCGGGTTGAAGGTGCAACTCGGAGCGGGTACGCCCGCAGTCCGGGGGAGTCGTGGCCGTCTGCGCCTCGTTATGGAGCATCTTCTGAACAATGCGGTTCAGGCGATTGCGGCGGCGCGCGAGACCGCAACCGCGAGAGCGGAAGATGTCATCCGCCTGACTGCGGGCTTCGACGGGAGGACGGTTCAGATAGTTGTCAGCGATACGGGAACGGGCTTTCGTGAACCGGCGCGGGTCTTCGATCCGTTCTACACAACTCATGCGCCGGGCGAAGGCAGCGGGTTGGGGCTGAGCGTCTGCTACGGAATCGTGCGCGAGCATGGCGGAGAGATCGGAGCTTTCAACCTGCATCCCGCCGGTGCGGCGATCGTTGTCGAGCTTCCGTTTGCGGAGGTGATCGCAGGGCAGCCGGTTGTGATCGGCGAGGTAGCTTAAGAGAGAGGAACTGCAAAGGTTCCGGCCGTGTATCCATGAGGAACAGATGGTCTCCCGTGGGGTAGACTGGCGCGGGAGAGTCGTTGCAATGAAGATATACACGGCCGCAGTTGCCGTCGGGCTTCTCATCTGGGGATGTCAGCGGCAAGGCAACGCATATTCGGGTGCTCTTTCGGATTCAACCGCTGCGGCCGGTCTGGAAGGCGCCGGCAGCGCAAGCCGTCGTCCCATGACCTTCGCCGATCTTCAGAAGATCAAGCGCCTCGGCGATCCGCAGATATCTCCCAGCGGCCGATGGGTGATGTTCTCTGCTGTGGATGTGGACTTGAAGGCCAACACAAAGACCTCGCACCTTTGGGTGGCTTCCGTCAAAGGCGGAATTGAAAAGCAGATCGCCTTCGGGAAGGAAGGAGAGACGAACGGCAGGTTCTCCCCGGATGGAAGACAGGTGCTGTTTGTCTCCACCGATGGCGGCAACGTGTCGCAGATCTATCTGGCCGACTGGAACGACACCGAGGCGAAGATCGGCGTGCTTCGTCAGTTGACGCATGTAAGCACCGGGGCCGACGGCGCAGTCTGGTCGCCCGACTCCAGGCGCATCATGTTCGTCTCGCGGGTCTACCCCGAGTGCAGCGACGATGCGACGTGGGCCGAGCAGGACGCCTGCAACAGAAGCAAGGACGACGCAGCGGCGAAGAGCCAGGTGAAGGCGATGGTATTCGACCATCTGTTGTACCGGCACTGGAACAGTTACGTCGGCCCAAAGCGCAGCCACGTCCTCGTCGTCAACGCGATGGACGGCAATGACGTGCGAGACCTCACGCCGCGCAGGAACATTGGCGATGCCGAGGCCCCGGTCTTCTCGCTCGGCGGGCCTGTCGATTATGCGTGGGCGCCGGACTCGAACGAGATCGCCTACGTGACCAATCTGGACACGGTCCCGGCTGTCAGCACGGGTAACGATGTCTTTACGCTTCGTCTGGATGAAAAGAACGCAAAGCCGGTGCGCGTATCGACCAGCCCGGGCAGCGACGATGCGCCGGCGTACTCTCCCGACGGCCATTGGCTGGCGTTTCGCTCACAGCGCCGTGCAGGGTACGAGAGTGACCGTTTCCGCCTTGTAGTGCTCGATCGCCAGAAGAAGACGGAAGGCCCGCGTGAGCTGCTGCCAAAGTTCGACAACTGGGTCGATGAATTCACCTGGGCCCCAAACTCAAAAACAATTTACTTCGTCAGCGGCGAGATGGGCGACGCCAACGTTCTTTCTGTAGGCGTCGACCTGCCTGAGGCAACGGCGATTGCGAACAAGGCGGACTATGGAGAGCTACAGATCTCCCGCGACGGACGCATGATCGTTACCTCGATGATGACGGTGCGCAGCCCGGTGGCGATCTCGGCTATTCCTCTGGATGCGAATGGACGCGGCGGCGCGCAGGTGGTGCGGTTGACTCACATGGACGACGCTCTGCTCAACCAATTGGACCTGCCAAGGATGGAGAGCTTCATGTTCCCTGGCGCCGAGAACACGACCGTGCAGGGATTTCTGATCAAGCCGCCGGGGTTTCAGCCGACGAAGAAATATCCGGTGAAGTTCCTCATTCACGGCGGCCCGCAGGGAGCGTGGGGCAACTCCTGGAGCTATCGTTGGAACCCCGAGCTGATGGCCGCATCGGGATACGTCGTCGTGATGGTGAATCCTCGCGGCTCGACTGGCTACGGGCAAGCATTCATCGACGGCGTGAACGGTGACTGGGGAGGCAAAGCCTACATCGACCTGATGAAGGGGATGGATTACGTTGAGCAGCACTACGGCTTTATCGACAAGACGCGCGAGTGCGCGCTCGGCGCAAGCTACGGCGGCTACATGGCCAACTGGATTCTGACGCACACCGACCGCTTCGCCTGCATTGTGACGCACGACGGCATGTTCAATCCGCAATCGGCCTACGGAACGACGGAAGAGCTGTGGTTCAACGAGTGGGAGTTCCGCGAGCCGGGCGACAAGGAGCCGGGCCAGCCGTGGAGGTACGCCGACCGCCCCATCGCGCAGGACCCCTTCCGCAAATGGTCGCCGATGCTGTCCATTGCAAATGCGCGAACGCCTACCCTTGTCATACACGGGCAGCGCGACTACAGGCTCGACGTCAGCGAAGGCTTCCAACTGTTTACCTCGCTGCAACGCATCGGCGTGGCCTCGCGGATGCTCTACTTCCCCGACGAAGGCCACTGGGTGCTGAAGCCGCAGAACTCCGAGCGCTGGTACAGCGAAGTCGGCGACTGGTGCGACAGGTGGACGCACACCAATAAGTACGCCGGAATGACGCAATAATGGCCTTCGCGCGCCCGAAGAAGAAAGAGCCGCTGGGTGAAGACGCCCTGTTCGACTATGCGGTTGGAACGCTGGCGCGGAAGATGCGCTCCGTTCGTGACCTGAAGCGCCTCATGCGAACCCGTGCCGAAGAAGGCGAAGCCGGTGAGCGCGCGATGGACCGCATCGTCGTTCGCTTGAAAGAGTTGAAGTACCTGAGCGATACCCGTTTCGCCGCCGACTATGCGCGGCTGCGCAAGGAAAACGAGAAGTTCGGACGTCGTCGCGTACAGCAGGGGCTGGTCCAGAAGGGCATCCATAAAGACCTGGTCGCATCCACGCTGGCGAAGACCTACGACGATGTGGATGAGGTCGCGCTCGTGCGTGAATACATCGCTCGCAAGCGCATCAGGCAGCCCGAAGGCGAGGACGCGAAGAAGCAGGCGGCGCGCGTGACCGGCAGACTGGTGCGCGCCGGGTTTTCAGCGGGAGCGATCTTCAAGGTGCTGCGCGAATGGAATGTCGAAGTGGAAGAGGAGGCGATCGACGATGACAACGCTCCCGATGAGTGACCGTTGCGTATAGCTGTTCTATGACGATTTCTGATCGTGCTCTGCTTGCCCGTCTTCAGCCTCAGCGCCTGTGGTACTACGAACCAGGCTGACCCCACGGTGTGTCATTCCGAGCGAAGCCCGGAGGGCGAAGTCGAGGAATCCCCGCATTTTCTATGTTCCACAACAACTTTGTCCGGGATCGGGTCTATCGTTGCTTCCTGAAGATGCAAGCCGTAGAATCCAAGGGCCAACGGCCCGCAGTATCCTAGCCTGGGCCGAAGGCCCAGGTAAGCAATCCCCAAAAAAGAAGCGCTGAAAGCGCGACATAAAATTGTCGCCGAACGGAAACTTCATACAGAGCGCAGAACCCGCCCGGGCAGAGCAAAGAGCGCAGCGATAAAATCGAACGCTCCTCCGACGACAATCCCCACCAGCCTGAACGGCAACAGAACAATCCAGATAAGCGGATAGAGAATCAGCGCGGCAATCGCCAGCGGCCAGCAGGTAACAAGCAGCAGGCAGAAAAGGATCAGCTTCAACATCGGTCTCTCTCCTGTGACAGATTACGCCCGGGAAAGCGAAAAGTTCCGCAGCAATGGGATGATGGTGGCATGAGCTTGCCAGCGGATGACTTACAGCGGATCGTCGCCGTGGACTGGTCGGGGAGGGTCGACGCCGCCGGGCAGCGGCGTCATATCTGGGCTGGGGTCTGGACCGCTGGTCGCGTCGCGCTTGAGGCGGGCCGAACGCGCGCCGAACTTGCGGATTGGCTGATCGAACTGGGACGCGAAACTCCGTGCATGGTCGTAAGCCTCGACTGTTGCTTCAGCTTTCCCGCGTGGTTCCTGCACGAGCACGGATGCGCAACCGTCTTCGAGTTCTGGCACAAGGTCGCCGATGGACAAGGCGAGCGCTGGCTGGCGCGCGAGTGCGACGAGGTTGCGCGCGATGTGCGGTTCTGGGGCGCTCCGCACAAGCGTCCGGCGGAGTTTTGCGGAGAGAACCTGCACCGCTCGATGCGGCTGACCGACATGGACAACAAGATCACACCGAAGATGCTCGAAGGCGATCCCGAGCGTGCGGCGAAGGTGCGCGGCATTACCCCGAAGTCGCCGTTTCAGATCGGCGGCTCCGGCAGCGTCGGCACCGGAAGCCTGCGAGCGATGCCGTTTCTGCTGAAGCTGCGTGAAGCGGGTTTTCGCGTCTGGCCGTTTGAACCGGCAAAGCTCAAAGTCTCAAAACCCCAGCCATTACTGGTCGAGATGTACACGCGGCTGATGACCGGAGCGGTGAAGAAGAGCAACGCCGAGGCGCGGAAGAGTTATATCACCGCCAGGAAAAAGACGGATGCCATGTATGCCGCGCTGCCTCGTGGTGTGATTGCGAAGGCACTCGACAGCGAGGACGCCTTCGACGCTCTGGTGAGTTGTCTTGAGATGGTGCGCTGGCGTGAGGAGCTAGCCGCTCTGAAGGCCACAAAAAACAGGGTGCTGCGGCTGGAGGGAATCACATGGCGGCCTGGGGTCTCCGGTAAGAGCGCATGGCCACACAGCGGAAGCGCCCGGCGCTGATAAACTTTAAGTCTATGAACTACAGGTCTGGAAGCCAGATTCGAGAAGATTTTCTGCGGTTTTTTGAGGGCAAGGGGCACCGGAGAGTGCACTCGTCCTCGCTTGTTCCCGCGAACGATCCAACGCTGCTGTTTACCAACGCAGGCATGAACCAGTTCAAGGACGTCTTTCTCGGCTTGGAGAAGCGCGAGTACACGCGCGCCACCACCTCGCAGAAGTGCGTCCGCGCAGGCGGCAAACACAATGACCTTGAGAACGTCGGCTTCACGCGCCGCCACCACACCTTCTTCGAGATGCTGGGCAACTTCAGCTTCGGCGACTACTTCAAGAAGGACGCCATCGCCTACGCGTGGGAGCTGCTGACCTCGAAGGAGTGGTTCGGCATCGACACCTCGAAGCTCTACGTCACTATCTTCGAGGGCGACGACGCCGTCCCGCGCGACGCGGAGGCCTATCAATACTGGCTCGATGTTGGAGTCCCCGCCGAACGCATCTTCGAGCTTGGCGCGAAGGACAACTTCTGGGCGATGGGCGACACCGGCCCCTGCGGCCCATGCAGCGAAATTTATTACGACCTTGGCGTTGAGGCAGGCGAAGACCCGTCGGTGGACAGGCCCTTCGGCGAAGACGATGCTCGCTACGTCGAGATATGGAACCTCGTCTTCATGCAGTTCGACCGCACCGTCACCCCGGGCGGGCCGCTGCTCACGCCGTTGCCGAAGCCCTCGATCGACACCGGCATGGGGCTGGAGCGCATCGCAAGTGTACTCCAGGGAGTGCTCTCAAACTTCGAGACGGATCTGTTCACTCCTTTAATTAAGAAGGCGGAGCAGCTTACCGCCCACAAGATCGAACCGGACCACGAAGTCGATGCGCGATCGCAGGCATCGCTGCGCATCATCGCCGACCACTCGCGCGCCGCGACGTTCCTCATCTCCGATGGAGTTCTTCCCGCAAACGAAGGCCGCGGCTATGTGCTGCGCAAGATCATGCGCCGCGGCATTCGCCACGGTCGCCTGCTCGGGCAGGAGAAGCCCTTCATGCACGAGATGGTGTACGCCGTGCGCGACGAGATGGGTGCGGCGTACCCAGAGCTGAAAGAGTCTGCCGACCGGGTGGCGAAAGTAGTGCTGGCCGAAGAGCAGCAGTTCGCGCGGGTACTGGCGTCTGCGCTTCACGAGATGGAAGCGGCGATTGATGACGTAAGAAAGGCGGCGGTATCAAATATCGTGGAGATTGTTCTGGAAATTGGAGAGCGGACTAATACAGATTTAGTCCAACCAATGAAGGACTTTTCGGAGAGACATGGGATTCAGAATGAACATCCAGAAGTTCTGGAACCATTTTTCGTAGAAGTTTATGGTCCTATAGTTGGTCCTCCGCTATTTAGGGAGTTGCTGAGCCGTATAAGACGTGAAGAGATATTTGACGGTCGACTCGCTTTCCATCTCTACGAGACGTATGGTCTCCCTATTGATTTCATGATTGATGCGGCTCGAGATGCAAAGATCGCCTTCGACATGGAGGGCTTCGACCGCGCGAAGGAAGAGGAGCAGGCCCGCGCACGCGCCTCGTGGAAGGGCGGCTCGCAGAAGTCCGCTGCCCCCGTCTACCGCGAGCTGGCGAAGACGGAGTTCGAGGGCTACTTGTCGTTGAAGGTCGAGGGCGCAAAGGTCCTGGCCCTAATTAAGGATGGCGAAGGAGTCCCTGTCCTCAAGCCCGGCGAGCAGGGCGAGGTCGTGCTCGACGCCACCAGCTTTTATGCGGATTCGGGCGGACAGGTTGGCGATACCGGCTGGCTCTACTCCGACGACCACAACACCGTCGTCGCCGAGGTGCTTGGCGCGAGCAAGCCCGTGCAGGGGGTCTTCGCGCACAAGGTCAAGGCGCGCGAGACGCTCGCCGTCGACGACACAGTCGACACGGTGGTGAACGCGGACAACCGCCGCGCAACCGAGCGCAACCACACCGGCACGCACCTTCTTCATGCGGCACTGCGCGAGGTGCTGGGCAAGCATGTGAAGCAGGCAGGCTCGCTGAACGATGCAACGCGGCTACGCTTCGACTTCTCGCACTTCACCGGCGTCGCCGAAGAAGAGATGCAGCAGGTCGAAGACATCGTGAACCGGCAGGTGCTGGCGAACACCAGGGTCGAGACCCTGGTCGATGTTCCCATCGATGTCGCCGTCAACGAACTCGGCGCGATGGCGCTCTTCGGCGAAAAGTATGGCGACCGCGTGCGCGTGGTGAAGATCGGCGACTTCTCGACCGAACTCTGCGGCGGCACGCATACAGGCGCGACCGGCGAGATCGGGCTGCTGAAGCTGGTGGGCGAAAGCTCCGTCTCCTCCGGCGTTCGTCGCGTCGAAGCAGTCAGCGGCACCGGCGCGCTCTCGGAGTTCCGCCGCGGCTTCGATGTCGCTCGCGTTGTCGGCTCGCTGGTAGGCGGTGCGGCTGAGTCTCCAGCAGAGGCGCTGAAGCACAGAATCGCCGCGCAGGAAGAGGAGATGAAGAAGCTGCGTCGTGAGCTGGAGCAGATGCGGATGAAGTCTGCTTCGGCCGCCGTCTCCGATGCCGCGTCTTCCGCGGTCGAGGTGAAGGGCGTGAAGGTGCTGGCGCAACGCGTGGATGCGCTCGACAAGAGCCAGATGCGCAACCTCGTCGACGAACTTCGCGGCAAGCTGGGTTCAGGTGTCGTTGTGCTCGGTGCCGCAGCCGACGGCAAGGTTTCGCTGATCGTCGGCGTCACCAAAGACCTGACGGGCAAGGTGCAGGCGGGCAAGATCGTCGGACAGATCGCAGCCATGGTTGGCGGCAAGGGCGGCGGCCGGCCCGATCTCGCGGAGGCAGGCGGAAACGAACCCGGCGCGCTCGACAGCGCGCTGAGCAAATCGGCTGCAGTTGTCGAGGGCCTTCTCTAACAAGACAAAGGCGGAGAGTCCGCTCTCCGCCTTGTCGATTGCACTCGAATAAGTTGCAGTATGTATAGCGGGGAGTACCGCAGGGAGTACCTGCCACGTTTTCACAGCCATAATGCGCGAGTGGAACTCTTAAACTGGCAATGATGGCTGTATGCAACAAAGTGCGGAGTCTTGGGGTGTGGTGCGCCATCTGCGCCATGGGCCTAAGCTGCGCCAGCGCCGTTGCAGCAACTCCCGCGAGGCCAAGAGCTTCCGCGACGCAAAAGAAAGTTGTGCAGGTCTCGCCATGGCAGACGGCGACCGAGGGCCGCGAGAAGCTGGAAGCCATCGCACCTGGCATGCGCACTCGCGCGGACTATGATCGCGCGCTCGATGGCTACCGCGTCATCTACCACGACGCTCCGCAGAGCAAATACGCTGCCGCCGCCGTCAACGCCGTCGCCGAACTGCTCGCCGAACAGGGCCGCGACCTGAACGACACAAAGAGTCTGAAGGCGGCAATCGGTCAGTACGAGTTTCTGCGCATGCAGTATCCCGGAAGCTCGCTGCGCGTAAGCGCTCTGCTTGCACAGGGCCAGATATACGAGAACGATCTGCACGATGCATCTGCGGCGAAGGAGCGCTACTCGCTTCTGCTGAAGCAGTATCCGCGCAGCACCCAGGCAGAAGAGGCAAGGGCGGGACTCGCATCGCTCGATCGCGGCGCGAGCGACAAGGCCGCATCGCGAACCCGGCCGGCGGATCTCAAGGAACAGCGGACGCTGTCGCCGGCGCGCATCACTCCGCGCTCGGCGTCGGAGGCCGATGTTCGCAAGAGCACAGAAGCGAGTGCCCCGAAAGCAGCAATAGCACCGGTCGAAGACACGGCACAGGCTGCTTCGCCTGCCGCATCGCAGCCGCCGGTAGCGCATATTGCAAAGACAGCAAGTGGAAAGCGCACCGGCCTGGCGCAGGTCACGGGGATACGTCACTGGTCGACTCCGAACTACACTCGCGTCGCCATCGATCTGGGCGACGACGTGACGTATGAAGCTGCGCGCGTTCCCAACCCAGACCGCATCTACTTCGACCTGCACGGGACCCGCCTGGCACAAGCCCTCGTCGGCAAAAACTTTTCCGTCACCGACGACGGCTTTCTGAAGAGAATTCGCGCCGCGCAGTTCTCCAACGACATGACGCGCGTCGTGCTCGACGTCAGCGACGTCACGGAGTACTCGGCGTTTCTGTTGCCTAATCCCTACAGGCTCATCATCGACATTCATGGAAGCAGCGCGCCTGTGCAGGTTGCGGCGAACCAGGGCGCGGGCGCGTCTGGCGATACGCGCATGCAGGGCGTCACGTCCAATGTCCCCGCGCCCCGTACTGCCAGGCAGCAGAAGACGACATCCTCGCAGCCGGTTCCCAACGCGGTAGCTACCAACAACGCGGGCACGGCGACCGAGGTTGCCGAGGTCAGCGCGCAGCCAGGACGCGAAGACGCGACCAGCGTTCCCACATCGCAACCCATCGCCGCAGTCGTACCCGGCAGCAAAACGCATGCGGCAGACAGCGGTGCAACGGCGGCATCTCCGCGCAAAGAGAAGAAGGGCCGTGTTGCCGACGGCAACCCGGCGACACCCGCGCGCGCCGCCGTTCCCACGGCCGATGGACAGACGTCGCTGGTACGCGCACTTGGCCTGAAGATCGGACGCATCGTCATCGACGCCGGACACGGCGGGCACGACTCCGGCACGCTCGGCGTAAATGGCCTGGAAGAGAAAGAGGTCGTGCTCGACGTCGCTCTCCGCCTTGGAAAGCTGCTCCACAACCGGCTGGGCGCGGAGATCATCTACACCCGCTCCGACGATACCTTTATCCCGCTTGAGACAAGAACCGCGATCGCCAACAAGGCGCAGGCCGACCTGTTCCTCTCGATCCACGCGAACTCATCAAGCGATCCTTCGGCCCGTGGAGTCGAGACGTATTACCTGAACTTCACCTCGCAGCCCGATGCGCTCGAGGTGGCGGCGCGCGAAAACGCCGTGAGCGACCAGTCGATCCATCAACTGAGCGACCTGGTGAAGAAGATCGCCCTGAAGGAGAAGATCGACGAGTCGCGCGAGTTCGCCTCCGACGTTGAGTCGAGTCTCTACGCCGGTTTGCAGCACGGCAATGCGGGCCTGAAGAACCGCGGAGTGAAGAAGGCCCCGTTCGTCGTACTGATCGGCGCGAACATGCCCTCCATCCTTGCCGAGATATCCTTTGTCACCAACCCAAAAGACGCCGAGCAACTGCGTCAGCCCGAGTACAGGCAGAGAGTTGCCGAGAGCCTCTACAAGGGCGTGGCCAAGTACCAGAGCGGCCTGAGCGCAACCAAAGTCCCGGTCGAAAGAGCCAGCACAAAGTAGCCTCGTATCTCGTCTAAACTCTGCCGGCGGCCACCACGCCCGCCAACTCGCCGAGTTCGATCGTGCTGGTGTAATCTGGCCTTTGGCAGGGCAGGTATTTTATGGTGCAGCGAAGGTCTCTTCATCGGACACGCCAACTGGTATTGACACTGGTTGCGGGCATGGCGGTTACAGGTTACGCGCAAGACACGAAGACCACGCTGGTGGAGCCGCCCTCGCCTCTGCTTCCGCAGCAGGTTGGCGAGTGGGCGCGGCAGCCCGACACCCCATCGCCCGCTACGAACGCCAATGCGGACCCAAAGACCGATACGATCCTCACCGAAGACGGTCTGAAGCGCGAAGAGCATGGCGTGTATCGCGCGGGCAACACCGGCCCTTCAGTCGCCGTGACGGCGAGACAGTTTGTCGATGCAACCGGGGCCCATGCCGCATACAGCTTCTACCAGCGGCCCGGGTCGAACTATCGCGGCACGGGGCTGGGTAACGAGACAAGCGCAGGTGCTGAAGGCTATCTCTTCCGCAGCGGCACAAGCGTCGTCGAGGCCCGAGGCGCACGCAGTGCGAAGACCGAAGGTCTTCTGTCGGCGATCGAAGCTCGTTTGCCCAAGGTCGCAGGCCCCAAGGGACTCCCACCGCTGCTGCCAACCTATCTTCCTGAAAGAGGGCTGGAGCGCGAGTCGGTAAAGTATGCGCTTGGGCCGGTGAGCTACGAGGCCATGGGAGGCGTACTGCCTGGCGCGATTCTTGGATTCGACAAGGCCGCCGAGGCGATTACCGCGAAGTATGCAGGCAGAGGACTGCTGACGATGCTGCTTTATCCCACGCCGCAGATCGCCGGCGACCGGCTGCGCGCCATCGAAGACGAAGTACACAAGCGCGGCGCGTCCGATGGAACCGTCGTGCTGCGCCGCGAAGGAGCTTTGGTCCTGATGACCTCTGGGGCATGGCAGCTTGCGGAGGCCAAAGCCCTGGTCGAAGGCATTCATCCGCGAACCGAGGTCACCTGGAACAAGCAGATGCCGCTCGAGTTTCACGCCGAGGTGCGAAAGACCTACAGTCTGCTGAGCAGCATCGCCATCTTCTGCGGTTTCGGCGCTCTGGGGGCGGTTGTCCTCGGCCTCTCACTCGGAGCTGGACGTGCTGCAATCCGCGTCTTGCAGGGCAAGCCTGCGGCCACGGAACCGGAGTTCCTGCGCATCGACCTGAGCGGAAGCCCCGCCGCCATTCACTCCGACGGTGCGGGACAACAGCAATAGCACCTGCGAACACCACCGCGACGCATCGCCAAAAACCTGCACTTCCCCTGGTGCAGTTGAAAAGCTAACCGCATGATTCGATGACGGTTTAGCAGAGAGGCAGACACGAAAAAACGAATAAAAAGAGAAAACGTATTACTCAGTTGCCGATCTGGTTAACATCTTAAGTATAGATAATGCTGTGGTTTACGGGGACAACCTTTAAACCTTGACACGCCATTTTGCCAAACATAGTATTTCGCCAGAAAGTTCTGATGGCTTTGCCTCCGTTGGAACTATTCTCCCTAAAGAAAAGGCCGCCCTGTTGCCGGGCGGCTTTTTCATGTTCCGGCAGTGAAATGCCGAAGAGCCTGAGGGCATGTTACGAAAGGGAACCGGGGCTGATGTGAAAGCATGAACGTCGAGCGCATGACGCCGATCAAGTGAGTGTCGAGAGAGAACGCTCTCTCCACGAAAAGAGATCCGTGATGGTTCATACGCTGATTGTGTTTTTGCTGTTCGTGGCGCTGCTGGTCTCTCCAGGCCTGGTCGCCGCCACGGTCGACATCGAGGAAGAAGACCGCAACTACCCGGAGTGAAGCGTCTAGCCGCCGATACTCGACCGTCAAAGCGCTCGTACGCCGCGCCGATCGTTGGCTCGTCGTAGAATGGAGAGGTTGGAAGGAGTTCGACGAGCGAATGGCGCACATGGTGTTTTGCACGAAGTACAAGGCGGAGATGGAGGGGCTCGATGAGCCGCCCTTCGACTCCGACTTCGGTCAGAAGATCTACAAGAACGTATCGAAGAAGGCCTGGGGCGAGTGGGTCGAACGCCAGAAGATGCTGCTTAACGAGTATCGTCTTCAGCCCTGGACTCGCGAAGCGCAGGAGTTCCTCGTCGAACAGATGAACGAGTTCTTCTTCGGCGAAGGTGGCGCGCTGCCAAAGGAGTACGTGCCGCCTGCGCAGTAAGCGCCCGCTCGGTGTACACTAAGTACTGCAACAAAACCCCGCCGCAGTCCGCCTGGACCGCGCGCAAAGAGTCGGGACGTGGCTCAGCCTGGTAGAGCGCACCCTTGGGGTGGGTGAGGTCGCTAGTTCGAATCTAGTCGTCCCGACCATTCTTCAGATTTGGCCCTTTTGAAGATGATGTCGAAGGGCTTTCTGTATGCAGGCGTTACACTTACGGCGTCTACTGCGCAGTTCGAAACGCTGCAAACGTCAATCTTCGAACCGTTCATCGGATATGGATGATCGCTCCCTTCATCCTGCAAGAGGGAGTAAGTGTAGAAGACGTCAGAAAATTTCTGGGATTGGCACTCAAGTAGAATGCCGCTGCAAACCCACATCTGGCGATGAAGCTGCCAGATATGGGGCACCCGATCTGGTGGCGTCAGGTCAGATGCGGGCCACCCAGTCCAAGCCGCGTTTGGCGCTCGCGGTCTCGCCGTACAGCGCGGTCGCGCAACATGCGCCGATTGCCAGTAGTGAGATCCAACGCGATTGCCGACGCAGCCTGCTCTTCGTGTCCACCAATACTCCTTCGATCGTTTGTATGGGTAGTTTACTGAGAGAGATTGGTCTGAACGTCCAAGACATCAGCACCCGCTATAATTCGCCGCATGATTTCATGCATATTTGTCGTTCTTCAACAGAAGAGCTCGACTGATTTGTTAACCGCGATCCATAGGTACGTTTATAAGCCGTTGCTGTTCAGCATCTTTTTTCTAATTGCAGCGATGCAAGCCTATGGCGCTTACAAAGCCGGTAATTTAGCAGTTGATTCCTTACCGCAACAAATAAAATTCCGACAACGTAAGGCGCACTTACGGGATTTTAAGATTATCGCCATGTTGCTTCTTGTTTTTACGACTGTCGCGGGAATCTTGAATGATATGAGCTTGAGAAAGGCAGACGGAGAACAACAACAACTGAAGGCGGGAATCCAATCGACAAATGAAGCTCTGGTCAAAGGCATATTGCCAGCGCTCGTCACTCAAAAGCAGACACAAACGAACCAAATACAGAGTATCGGAACTCCGCCGAAAGCTACGCTGCAACTCAAGGAAGATAGAGAATCGTTGCGTCAGACAAATGAAGCCATAGATCTTCTTTTGAAAACCATTACAGCCCAATCAAAACTACTTGCAGGAATAAAACCATCCGCAAACCAAGAGTCCTCGGTAGTGCCGCATGAAAATAACCCGCCGACGTCGCAGAAGCCTGACAAGCTGCAGCAGTTGAGCAATATTCAACTAAAGCAGCGAGCAATAGGGCTCGCAGGAACCTTACGTCAGATGGATAACATGTATGCGAGTAATCAGCAGGCTATCCGCGATAAATGGCGTGATGAAGCCGCAAGTCACGACCAACAATGGAGAAATGAGCATGTAACGGGTAGCTTAGATGGGCCATTGAAAAACAACATAATCGCTGCTTCTCAGGATTATGGAGTTCACTATGAAACTGAGGCCGCGGGGTTGCGAGATGAAATCCTAAGGCGCATGCCTGAAAAGACGCTGCGTTCATTTGACATGGTCGAGTTGAAAAGGACTTTCACTACTGCCGGAGGGTATGAATCCGATGTTACCTACTCGCATGACATTGGGGCTGTCGCCTCTAGACTTGAGCTGATCGCTGGACGGCTTTCGGATTGATTTCATCTCTTTAGTTACATCGATTTGCGTGGTGGGCCCGGAGGGATTTGAACCCCCAACCAAGGGATTATGAGTCCCCTGCTCTAACCGTTGAGCTACAGGCCCTGTTTAGGGAGGCGTTGCGGTGGCCGTTGAACCGTCAGTCGAAACGCTTCGGCTCTCCGTGCCGCTAGTGTCATTGTATGGGTTGGCAGGCGCGGGGCAAAATTGAGGGGCAGAAGATAGAATCTCCTTCGATCGCGATTGCAGCGCGCGATGATACGTTCGGCGAACGGGAAGCGGGTCACATGCAACGGGAGAAGATGAAGATGGAGAGCAAGCTGAAAGGCGCGGGAGTCTCGCGGCGGTCGCTTTTGTTGGGTGCCGCGATGGCTGGTGTCGTGGGTGTTCTCGACCACGATGCAGCGCGGGCGCAGGCTCCCGCATCTGCGAGGCCTGCTGCCGAATCGGGGGCGAAGCTGAAGGTGTCGATCTTCTCCAAGCACCTGCAATGGCTTGGCGTGGAAGAGGCGGCGGCCCTTGCTAAAGAGATGGGCTTCGACGCGATCGACCTTACCGTCCGCGCCGGTGGCCACGTCCGGCCCGAAGAGGCCGAGAGCGAGCTGCCGAAGGCCGTTGCGGCCGTGCGCAAGGCGGGTCTCGATGTGTCGATGATTACGACCGACATCACCTTCGACAACATGCCTCTGGCGGAGAAGGTGCTGCGCGCTGCCGCGAAGTCGGGCGTCCATCACTATCGATGGGGGTTTCTGAAGTACCGCGACGACAAGCCGATCGCCGTGCAGGTCGAGGAGCTGCGTCCGAAGATGCGCGCCATGGCCGAGTTGAATCGCAGAACGCAGGTATGCGGGATGTATCACACGCACTCCGGGCCCGGCATGGTCGGCGCCTGCATCTGGGACCTGTGGCTGATGTTCCGCGACCTCGACCCCGAGTGGATGGGGATCAACTACGACATCGGCCACGCCACGGTCGAGGGCGGCTACGGCGGCTGGCTCGCCACCTCGCACCTGGTCAAGGACTACATGCGCGGCATCGCGCTGAAGGACTTTCTGTGGCGGCGCAACGAAAAGGGCTCGACCAACACCGACATCTACGACAAGAACCTCAGCGCCGAAGGCGCATTTGTACCGCACTGGTGCCCGATCGATGCGGGCATGGTGCGCTTTGATGGCTTCTTTGCCATCGTCAGGGAGAACGGCTTCTCCGGGCCGGTGCAGCTCCATGTCGAGTATCCGCTTGGCGGAGTCGAAAACGGAGAGCGGTCGCTGAAGCTGCCGCGCGAGCAGGTGGTTGAAGCCATGCGGCGCGATCTGCAAGCTGCGCGCGCACATGGCAAGGCAGGGTTTGGTTTAGAAGCAGGGCGCGGCGTTGGTGTAGGTTGGTATCTCTGGATATTCCCAACGCCGTGCGATCTGTGACGAAGCTCTCTGTCCGGTGGTTCCGAAGCTCCGTTCTCTGCGGAGCGCTCGTTGCGCTGCATCTGGCCGCATTCGGCGTGCCTGCGCAGTCTCGCGATCTACGGGACTACTACCACACGGCGTGGTCGTCGGAGAGTGGGCTGGGCTCGGTCTTCGACATCGGCCAGGCGCAGAATGGTTATCTGTGGCTGACGACATCGAAGGGCGTCTATCGCTTCGATGGCGTGCGCTTTCAGTCCGTGGGCGAGGTGACGAACGGCGCCATCAAGGACGGCGATGTCGACTCCGCGTTTGCTTCGCCGCGTGGCGGCGTGTGGTTTGTCACGCGCAGCCAGGGCATGCTGTTCTGGAAGGACTATAAGGTCACGGTCTTCGCGGATCGCCGTTGCACGCCGGGTAGAAGACCTGATGGCATCGCCGAAGATGCGGACGGTTCGCTCTGGTTTGCCAGCTCGGCCGGGCTCTTCCGCCTGCGTCAGGGAGTGTGCGAGCGAGTACCGCAGAGTCTGGGTTATTCAGGCGGCTACCCCTCGGCCATCCTGATGGACCGCGCCGGAACGTTGTGGTTGAAGATGCCGTCCGGCGATCTGTTGTATCTCAAACGCAATGCGCCGAAGTTTCAGCGCAACGAGGCAGGCTACGGCCCGGTGGCCGGCTTCACGTATCTGCACGACGCGCCTGACGGGGCGGTGTGGCTCACCGACGGTCGCGGCCTGCGCAAGGTCGCGGGCGGAGCTTCGCAGGACTCCTCCGCGATTGGCCCACGCAGTGCGCAGTCCGGCGACAGGTTCGGCAACTTCACCTTCGACCGGCAGGGAGCGTTGTGGGCGGCAACCGCCGACGGCGTCGAGCACTTCGAGCACGTCTCTTCGATGCCGATTGGAGCCACCGTCTCAAGAGCATCGGGTGTACGCTTTACCACGCGGCAGGGTTTCAGCTCCGATGCCATATGGAAGCTGATGGTGGACCGTGAAGACAACCTGTGGGTGGTCACGAACTCCGGCCTCGACAGGCTGAGGAGAGATATCTTTTCGACGGTTCCGCTTCCCGCGAGCCAGAACTTTCAGATCGGCATTGCGGCGGGCGGGCAGGGCAGTGTGTGGGTGGGCAGTCGAAGTCTTCCTCTGACGCACATCGCCGCCGATGGCGGCTTCCGCTCGTTTCCTGAGACGGTGCAATCGCTGATGCTTCAGCGCGACAGACACGGAGACATCTGGTCGTCGGGCAAGGGCAGAGCATCGCTATGGAAGACCGAAGGCGAGAGGCTGGCCGCCGTGCCCTTCCCGGGCGATGCCACGGAGACCGGTGTCGAACTGGCCGTGGATAAGAACGACGATCTGTGGTTCGCCACAACCGGCCCGTACGTTCTTCACCGCACGGGAATGGTCTGGAAGAACGAGAACGCGACGCTGGGAAGAAAGCCCGGTGTCATGGGCACTATGGGTGCCGACGACCATGGCAACGTATGGTTCGCCTTCTCCAACAAGCTGGTGGAGTGGGACGGCGAGAAGTTCAACCGGTTCGAGTTTCCCGATGGCCCGTTGAATATCTCGGTCGCAACCATCGCCATACACGATGGCCGCGTGTGGATGGGAGGCGCGGGCGGCATCCTTCTATTTCAGGGTGGCGAGTTTCATCGCGTTCAATGGCAGGACGCCAGCCTTCCAGGCAGGGTCTCGGGAATTGTCGAGACGCCGGAGGGCGACCTGTGGGTGAACGGCTTCTCCGGCGTTGTTCATGTTCCGGCAGGAGAGCTGCGGCGGTTGATAGCGGACCCGAACTACGCGGTTGCGGCGGAGCGCTTCGATGCGCTCGACGGCCTTCCGGGGCTGGCGGGCGAGCGCTATCCCGAGCCATCGCTGGTGAGGTCGCCGGAGGGCAGACTGTGGTTTGCAACGACAAAAGAGATCGCGTGGATCGATCCCGCCGAGCTTGAGAAGCATCGCAACCGTACTCCTCCGCCGGTCGCCATCGACGCAGCGATCGCCAACGGCCGCAACTACATCGGTCCATCGCCGCTTCATTTTCCCGCGCACATTGAAAACCTTCAGTTCGATTACACGGCGCTCAGCTTGTCGCTTCCCGAACGCGTGCGCTTCCGCTACATGCTTGAGGGCATCGACAACGACTGGCAGAGCGCAAGCACGCGGCGGCAGGCCTTCTACACGAATCTGCAACCGGGGCGCTATCGCTTTCGCGTGACCGCCTGCAACAACGACGGCGTGTGGAACGACCGGGGGACGTATCTCGACTTCGTCATCGATCC
Source organism: Acidobacteriota bacterium (assembly GCA_018268775.1). Classification (GTDB taxonomy): domain Bacteria; phylum Acidobacteriota; class Terriglobia; order Terriglobales; family Acidobacteriaceae; genus Edaphobacter. The sequence goes on from JAFDVV010000027.1 coordinate 52,058, forward strand.
GGCATTCTATCAGACGTGGTGGTTCCGCGGCCTTTGCGCGCTTGCTTTGGCGGCGCTGCTCTGGATGCTCTTGCAGATGCGCATCGATCGTGTGACCTCTCAGTTGCAGTCGCGTCTGGCGGAGCGGTCCGACGAGCGCGAGCGCATCGCCCGCGAGCTGCACGACACGCTGCTGCAAAGTCTCTTCGGCGTGATGTTGCAGTTCCATGCGATCGCCGACCGGCTCTCGGCGGAGAACCCGGCGCGACAGGTGCTCTCCGAGACGCTCACGCGCGCGGACGCCGTGATGCAGGAGGGCCGCGAGCGCGTCAGAAACCTGCGCGCGCGGCAGAGCGACAGCGGCGCGCTGATCGACGCGCTCTCCACAACCGGCTACGAGTTGCAGGCGCTCAGACCGGCAAAGTTCCAATTGCAGGTCAAGGGACGTCTGCGGTCTCTGAAGGCCGATATCCAGGAAGAGATACTGCTGATCGGCCGCGAGGCGCTGACGAACGCCTTCGTGCACTCACAGGCGCAGTCGATCGATGTCGATGTCAACTTCCGCCTCCGCCGCCTCGTTCTTGAGGTGCGGGACGACGGCGTCGGCATCGACGAATCCATTCGGCGCGCATGGGGCCGCGAAGGACACTGGGGCCTGCGCGGCATGAGGGAACGCGCAAACAAGATGCGCGCGCGGCTCGAGATTCGTCGCGTCGCAACGGGAGGAACGCGGGTCGAGCTCGCCGTTCCGGGAAGGATCGCATATGCCGGTCAGCGGGGCATCGTTCACCGGTTCTGGCAAAGTTTGCGTGATGGAAGAGCGTAGCGCCGCTAAAGACGCCTCAGTTGGCAACCCTTTCGGGTCGCACAACCTCTCCGGTGGGGCATTAGAATCGAGCGGGGCGAAGGCGGAAGCATAAAGCGTTTGCCGGGTATTGGAGTGGAACAGACAACGACAATCCGTGTGATGATCGCCGACGACCATCCGATGATCCGCGACGGCCTGTCGATGGCTATACGCGCCCAGCCCGACATGGAACTGGTTGCCGAAGCCACAGGCGGCCAGGAGGCCGTGCGTCTGTTCCGCGAGCACAAGCCCGACGTGACGCTGATGGACCTGATGATGCCCGACCTCAACGGCATCGATGCCATTGCCCGCATCCGCGAAGGCTTTCCCATGGCGCGGATCATCGTGCTGACGACCTACTCCGGCGACATACAGGCGGCGCGCGCTTTGAAGGCGGGGGCCTCCGGCTATCTGCTCAAAAGCATGTTGAGCACTGAGCTGGTGGATACGATCCGCCGCGTGCACATGGGGCAGCGAAGGATCCAGCCGGAGATCGCCACCGAGATCGCATCGCATATGGACGCCGATCATCTGAGCGAACGCGAGGTCGAGGTGTTGAAGGCGGTCGCAACCGGAAGCTCCAACAAGCAGGTTGGCACGATGCTCGGCATCTCCGAGGACACGGTCAAGGGGCACATGAAGAACGTCCTCGCCAAGCTGAAGGCGAACGACCGCACCCACGCCGTGCTGATCGCGCTGAAACGCGGTTATCTCAAGCAGGAGTAAGGCTCGCTCGATAGTGGGGTCATTCGAAATCCAAGGCGTTAAGACGTCATTCTGAGCCGAAGGCGAAGAATCCCTGTAGTTCAATCCCGATATAGCGCAATAATGCTGAGATTCTTCGCTACGCTCAGAATGACGGCCAATAACCAAACTGCCCGCGATGCGTGGCTAATTTGTATGGGGAACGGTATCCTTGCGGCTGAAGATTCTCGCCGAGGTCACGCGCCGTCAATGCAGCAAGCCGCTCCTGAAGAAAGATTCGCATCCGGTGCTGCGACATCCGGCATTCCTCGACGCCGCTGGCGCATTGCGTGGCTGCTTGGCATCGGCGTGCTGGTCAATTACTTCGATCGCGTCAATCTCTCGGTCTCGCATGCCGCGCTGGTGACGGCCTTCGGAATCTCCGACATCGCCTTCGGCTATCTGTCGGCGGCTTATAACTGGACCTACGCGCTCTGCCAGCTTCCAGTCGGCGTGCTGCTCGATCGCTTCGGCGTGCGCAAGGTGGGGCGCATCAGCGCGTTCATGTGGAGCGTTGCCTCGCTGCTCGCCGCTGCCTCTCCAAACATCGGCTCGCTGTTTGGCGCGCGTCTGCTGCTGGGAGTCGGCGAAGCGCCCACCTTTCCCGCGAATGCGAAGGCGACAGGCTACTGGTTTCCAGCAGAGGAGCGCGGCATGGCGACGGCCATCTTCGACGCCGCGGCAAAGTTCGCCTCCGCGCTGGGAGTGCCGCTGCTGGGCGTCATCCTGATCAAGGCAGGCTGGCGGTGGAGCTTCTTCCTCACCGGTCTCGTCAGTCTGCTGTACTTCTTCGCCTTCTACAAGCTCTACCGCGATCCCAGCGACGATCCCGAGCTGAGCGGCATCGAGAAGAGGCACATCGCCGGGCCCGTCTCCTCCGAGTGGACCCCGCTGGAGACCGAGCCTGAGCGCCGCGTGGGCCTTGGATACCTGCTGAGCCGCCGCAAGGTCATCGGACTCTCGCTCGGCTTCGGCTCCTACAACTACGTCTTCTATCTGCTGCTGACGTGGCTGCCCAGCTATCTCTCCAGCGAGCTTGGCATCGACCTGCTGCACTCGTTTCTCTACACCGGCGTGCCGTGGCTCTTCGCCACATTCACCGACGTGCTCGGAGGCTGGTCCGCCGACAAACTGATCAAGCGCGGCTACGATGCGAGCAACGTGCGCAAGGCGTACCTGATCGGAGGCCTGACGTGCGGGTTGGGAATCATCGGCACAGCGTACTCGCATTCGGCGATGCAGGCGCTGCTCTGGATCAGCATCTCGCTCGGCGGCCTGTCGGCGGCGGCACCCGTGGGCTGGTCGGTTCCGTCGATCATCGCGCCGCGCGGAAGCGTGGGCTCGGTGGGCGGAATCATCAACTTCTCGAATCAATTGTCGGGGATCTTCGCGCCGGTTGTGACGGGATACATCGTGGCCATCACGCACTCGTATGCGTGGGCGTTCTGGATCGCGGCGATCTACCTGCTCGTCGGCATCGCCGGCTACATCTTTCTGCTTGGCCGCATCGAGCAGATCGAAGCGCCGGCGGTTGGTTGAGAAGGCAGATGTCCAGTTTTTTCATCCCGTCGTCCTCTGTTTTCATCCGGTCATGCTGTTGCCACCCGTAGCCGTTGTTGTCATTCCGTAGCGTAGCGGGGGATCTGCTTCTGTTGTCGTCGCGACGGATTGCGAAAGCAGATTCCTCCGCTACGCTGCGGAATGACAAACACAGGGAATGTATCAGCGCTTCAGGGCGCCGGGGCGGAGCTTGCCGATGCGGCCTTTGGGGCCTACGACGAAGGGAAGCGAGAGGGCGTTCCAGTTTTCGTCGGCGTCGGGTGCGTCTTGTGCCGAGGGCTTGAGGGCGCTCCAATTGCGGCCGTCGTCGCGGGAGATGTCGGTACCGTTGGGTCCGACCGTGATCCAGGTTTTGCTGGCAGCGTCGTAGGCTACGGCGCTGCGGTAGCCGTGGGGTGGAGTTTGAGCTATCGACCAAGTCTGGCCACTATCGGTGCTGTATGAAGAAGTTCCGGTAGGGTCGTCAGCACGAGAGTAGTCGCCACCGACCGCGACAAGTTGATCATCGTTAGCTGCGGCCAATGAAAAGACGCCGGCTGTAGAGAGATCGCCTCTGATTGGAACCTCGACGGAGGCCCACTGTCGATGCCCCCAATCGGAGCACTGCGGAAGATTATCGTAGAAGCGTAAGACTCGCGCGCCGCCTGGCCCACTTGTTCCAAACCATGCAATCGAGTAAGTGCAGGGCGCATTGAATGTGCGTCTCTGAGCGCTGGTGTGTGACCTGGGCGCAAGCGCAATTGCTGAATTGCTTGCAGCGAATGCACCGCGCCCGGTCGACTCTCTCGGAGCGGACTGGTTTGTCTCCTGCCCGTCGCTTGAGGGGCCCAGAAAGGAGACTGAATCTCCGCCGTCACTTATCTCCGCCACAACGAAACGATTTTGAACCGGATCGCCAAAGAGCCAACCTCGATCACTGTCGTACATTTGCAGAGTGTCCCAAAAGCCATCTTTGTCCGGATTCGTAAGCAACAGCTTCCACGTCTTGCAACCATCGGTGGTCTTGTAGAGCCGCGAGAGGTCGCCTTTGCCGGAGGACATAACGATGGCGGCGTTCTGGTCGAAGGCCTGGATGCCGCGAAAGTCTAGTTTTTCAGCACCAGGCGGTGTGGTGCAGCGCTGCCATGTCTTGCCGTCGTCGGTGGTGCGAAGGATGGTACCCTCAGTTCCGCTGGCCCACGCGATGCCATTGCCAACGGAGTGGATGCCGCGGAAGCTGGCGGTGGAGTGCGAGTCCTGTAGCTCGAACTGGGCCTGTGCGGTGGCAGTGAGGATGAGAGCTGCGGCAAGGGTGACGAGTGAGCGCATCTTGCCAGCGAGGATAACAGGGTGACGGCCCGAATCATTCTCATCCCGCAGCGCAGCCTGTTTGTCCATCCCGCAGCGCAGCCTGTTTGTCCATCCGGCAGCGCAGTCTGTTTCTCATCCGGCAGCGTAGTCTGTTTGTCATCCCGTAGCGTAGCGAAGGGATCTGCTTTTCGTCGCGAGCGTCAGCTACGGGATCAGAAGCAGATTCCTTCGCTACGCTACGGAATGACAAACAATTCGCTGCGCTACGGAATGACAAACAATACGCTGCGCTGCGGACTGACAACGAACAAGGAGTGACGGGAGAAAGATGGGGTGAATCCGGACTATCGAATCTGCACCAGCTCCTGCGAACCGCCGCCGTGCGACGGGCCCGGAGTGACCGAACCGCCGTTCTGCGGCGCGCGCCAGAAGTCGATGAAGCTCACCTGGTGGACGCAACTGATGGTGCAGCTTGGAGCGCAGGATTTCTCCGTGAGGAACTCGCGCTTGACGTCCTCGGTGGTGTAGTCGGCCAGCGGAATCGCGGGATAGCCGCGCTGCTGGCTGCAATAGTGCACCAGGCCGTTCTCGCAGACGTAGAGGTAGCGTCCGCCGGCGCGGCAGCGCCAGTTGTTGGTAGTCCCGTTGGCGATGGCTTCCTGAAAGTGGTTGAAGCGCGAGTAGCTGCGGCGCGTCATCGAACGCACCTTGTCCCAAACCTTGCGCTCGGCCTCGCCCAGCGGCTTCAACTGTCCGGTGCCGTCGTGGATGATGCCGATCGTCGTGCTGAAGCCCATGGAGAGCGCGCGTTCGCTCACGACGCGGGCATCGTCCGGATTGGCGATGCCGCCGCCGACCACCGAGTTGATGTTCACGTGGAAGTCGGCGTGTTCGGCCAGCATCTGGAGCTTCTTGTCCAACACCTTGAGGCTCTTCTTCGAGACCTCATCGGGCATGACGTTGTCGATCGAGATCTGCATGTGATCGAGACCGGCCTTGTTCAACCGCTCGATGCGGTCGGGCATCAGCAGGTAGCCGTTGGTGATCATGCCGGCGATCGCGCCCGTCCTGCGAATACGCGCGATGATCTGGTCCAGTTCCGGGTGCAACAGAGGCTCGCCGCCGGAGATGGTGATGACGCTCGTTCCCAGCCGCCCCAGATGGTCGATGCGGCGCAGCATCTCGTCCACGGGCACAGGGTCGGAGTGATCGTCGTACTCGTTGCAGTAGGTGCAGGAGAGGTTGCAACGGCGCATGGGCACAATCTGCGCCATGTACGGGTGGTCCGTCGAAGCGACGGCCGAAGCGATCGACTCGATCTCGCGCGCCAGGCGGTTTGCGGCCTTAAGACGTCGAGAGAGGGTCATCTTGCGCTTCACTGGAGGAGTGGAAAGAGAGGACATATCGCCAGACATCAGTATATCGGACGCGCGGAGGCGGATTCGGGACGCCGAGCCAACCTATTGAAAACATGGAGGCCTCACCCTCGCGCAGTGCGGACGTGGCAGTCGTTGTCTCCCGCCTGGACAGGCGGATTGGAGACGCCGAAGACGCGCTTGCCAACGGATGTTTGCCGGTAGCAGGATAAAGACCTGAAGAATCCGGGCCCGGACTGTCCTGCGCCCGACTGGCGCAGCGGAGGAAGCCATGGCTGCAGCCGCATCTCCCCTGAACGAAACCAAGCTCAACGCCTTTATGAACCAGGCCGTTATGGATATGGGTGCCGCCATGCACGCCGCGCTCGTCATCATCGGCGACAAACTCGGGCTCTATAAAGCCATGGCAGGCGCTGGCCCTATGACCGCGAAGCAACTGGCTGCAAAGACGAAGACCAACGAGCGCTACGTCCGCGAGTGGCTCAACGCCAACGCCGCCAGCGGCTACCTGACCTACGATGCGGGTTCGAAGACCTATACCCTGCCGCCGGAGCAGGCCTTCGCGCTTGCCGTCGACGACTCCCCCGCCTTTCTGCCCGGGGCCTTTCAGATCATCGGTGCCATCATGCGCGACGAGCCTGTCATCACCGACGCCTTCCGCACCGGGCGCGGCGTCGGCTGGCACGAACACGATACAGAGCTCTTTCAGGGGACGGAACGCTTCTTCCGGCCCAACTACGCCGCCAACCTCATCTCGCAGTGGATCCCGTCGCTCACCGGCGTTGAGGCAAAGCTGAAATCGGGGATTCGCGTCGCCGATGTCGGCTGCGGACATGGCTCCTCCACCATCCTGATGGCGAAGGCGTTTCCCAACTCGACCTTCGTTGGGTTCGACTATCACCCTGCATCGATCGAATGGGCCGCGAAGACGGCGAAGGAGGCAGGGCTGGGCGATCGCATCTCCTTCGAGATCGCCACAGCCAAGACTTACCCCGGCAAGGGCTACGGCTTTGTCACGTTCTTCGACTGCCTGCACGACATGGGCGACCCCGCAGGCGCGGCAAAACATGTGCGCTCTTCGCTCGCGGCTGGAGGCTCGTGGATGATCGTCGAGCCCTTCGCCAACGACAACGTGGAAGACAACCTGAATCCCGTTGGCCGTATCTTCTACTCGGCCTCGACCATGCTCTGCACACCCGCATCGTGCTCGCAGGAGGTAGGACTGGCGCTGGGAGCGCAGGCAGGAGAGACGCGTCTGCGCGAGGTGGTCACGGAGGGAGGCTTCAAGACCTTCCGCCGCGCGGCGCAGACACCCTTCAACCTTGTGTTTGAAGCGAGGGCGTGAAGCTCACCCTACCTCTGCTCGTCATTCTGAGGCGAACGGGGTCCCCGGCCAGCTTGCTGGCTGGGGCAGGCAGGCGAAGAATCCCTGTCGTTGTGCCGCCACGAACGCCAGGGATGATCGCGCCTTACGCTGTACCATGGTGATCGACACAGCCTGACTGCCACCGAAAGTCGAGACCCTTTTGTGAAGGCGCTTCTGCTCTCCAGCTACAACCACCTCGAACTCACCGAGATGCCCGCACCTTCGCCCGCCGCAGGCGAGTTGCTCGTCGAGGTCGCCGCCTGCGGCATCTGCGGCTCGGATGTGCACGGGTTCGACGGCTCAACCGGCAGACGGATTCCTCCGATCGTGATGGGTCATGAGGCTGCGGGCGTCGTTACCGCGGTAGGCGCGGGAGTGGCTGCGTACAAGCCGGGCGACCGCATCACCTTCGACTCCACCGTCTACTGCGGCGCGTGCGAGTTTTGCAAACGCGGCGAGGTGAACCTGTGCAACAACCGCCAGGTCATCGGCGTCTCCTGCGGCGAGTACCGCCGCCACGGCGCGTTCGCCGAGTACCTCGTCATCCCCGAGCGCATCGCCTACCGGCTTCCCGACACCTTCAACTTCGCCGATGCCGCCATGCTCGAGGCCGTCTCGGTGGCGCTGCATGGCGTCGCCGTGACGGAGATCAAAGGCGGCGAGACGGCGCTCGTCATCGGGGCCGGAATGATCGGCCTGCTTCTGTTGCAGGCCGCGCGCGCCGCGGGGTGCTCGAAGGTCTTCATCTCCGACATCGACGAGACACGGCTCAGGCTCGCGGCGTCGCTCGGCGCAGACCACACCTTCCTGGCATCGGGCGAGGCGCTCAGCTCAAAGATTTTAGAGATCACGAAAGGGACTGGCGTCGACGTCGTCCTCGAAGCCGTCGGTACGACGGAGACGATCGCCACGGGCATCGACTGCGTGCGCAAGGGAGGCACCGTCACGCTCGTGGGCAACATCACGCCGCAGGTGACGATCCCGTTGCAGAAAGTGGTCTCGCGGCAGATTCGGCTGCAAGGGTCGTGCGCCTCGGCGGGCGAGTATCCGCAGGCCATCGAGTTGATCGCTAACGGAAAGATCAAAGTCGCTCCGCTGATCAGTGCAATCGCTCCGCTCGAAGACGGGCCGTCGTGGTTTGAGCGGCTGCACTCGCGCGAACCCAACCTGATGAAGATCGTGCTCGACCCGCGTTGACGACATCTGGCGCAGTAGCGATGGAAAGCGGATTCCTCCCCCTTCGGCTTCGCTCAGGGTGCGGAATGACAAAGGAATAAGGCCACACCATGAACGAACTCTTCGACCTCGCCGGGCAGGTTGCCCTCGTCACTGGAGCCAGCCGCGGGCTTGGCCAATACCTCGGCCGCGCTCTCGCAAAGTCCGGCGCGGACCTCATCGTCACGGCGCGGCGCAAGGAAGACTGCGCGGCGTTCGTCGCCGAGATCGAATCGCTCGGGCGCAAGGCGGTCCCGCTCGCGCTCGACGTGCGCGACAAAGGCAGCATCGAGGCCATGGCTGCCGAAGCCGCGAAGGCCTATCCGCAGATTCACATCCTCGTCAACAACGCAGGCTGCAACGTGCGCAAGCCCGCGCTCGAGGTGACGTGGGACGACTGGAACCTGGTGCTCGACACCAACCTGCGCGGGGCCTTCTTCGTCGCGCAACACATCGCGAGGCAGATGGTTCCGCATGGATACGGGCGCATCATCAATATCGGCTCGGTCACGAGCGTCTTCGGCTACGCCGGTCTCGCGCCGTATACAGCGAGCCGCGGCGGCATCAAGCAACTGACGATGAGCCTCGCCGACGACTGGGGAAAGCATGGCATTACGGTCAACTGTCTTGCTCCTGGCTGGTTCAAGACCGCGCAGAACGCGGTGATGTACGAAGACGCGGGCTGGGTCGAGTATCTGACGGAGCGCATTCCGATGAAGCGACCCGGCGCTCCAAACGATCTCGACGGCGCCGCGGTCTTTCTCGCGTCGGAGGCAAGCCGCTATGTGACGGGACAGACGCTGCTGGTCGACGGGGGCATTACGACCGGATCAACTCGGGCGACGGTGCAGAAGCGCGACTGAGAAATAGGTTAGTCCTGCGTCGGGATGGCACCCGATTTTGGATTGCGCGTTGGGTTGATACTTTTGATTTGTCATTCCTTTGATTTGTCATTCCGTAGCGCAGCGGAGGAATCTGCTTTCGCAATCCGTCGCAACAACAACAAAAGCAGATCCCTCCGCTGCGCTGCGGGATGACAAACAAGCTGCGCTGCGGGATGACCCCGCTAATGGATGACAAGCACGTTGCGGGATGGCGACAAGAGTTGCGGGATGGCGACAAGAAAGGTCGAAGCCGGATGGTGCAAAACCAGTACGCAAAATGAGAAGGGGCTTCGCAGATGCGAAGCCTGTCTCGTTCAAACAGTTAGAGCAAGCAACTTCGTTACTTCTGCGGTGTAGCCGGACGGCGCAGCTTTGAGTTGCCTGTAGCTGGCTTTGCCGGGGTGCTCTGCGCCACCTGCGCCTCCAGGCTGTCGATGGTGGAGTAGAGCTGGTTCATGTCCGTCACCTGCACCCAGGTCTTTTGTGTCACGACCCAGATGGTGGGCGTCTGCGAGATGCCGATGCGGTCGCCCAGCGTGCGGTCGGCCTGCACCTCGGCGGCGAAGCGGCCGGCGGGATCCATGACGAAGGGCATGTTCAGCTTGTGTTGCTGGAAGAACCGGCGCGTGAAGTTCTCCAGGTCTTCCTTGGTCGCGATGGACATCTGCGCGGCGAAGACCGCACCGCGGAACTCCTCGGCCGTGGCCGGAGAGACCTTGTCCTGAAGATAGCGAGCGGTGATGGCGGCGTCGCGGCTCCAGATATGTGCTCCGCCCAGCGGGAAGTCGTAGCGGACGATGGGGATCTTGTAGCGGTCGGCGGCGGCGTGCACGATCGGGTAAGAGTGGGCGCAGGCCGGGCACTCCAGGTCTTCGAACTTGAGGATGGCGATCTTCACCCCGGCGGGAGGCTTGATCAGCGCGGTGTCCTTGAAGGTGTTGCCGGTGTTGGGCGGTGCCGAGTACTGTGCGACGGCGGGCATACTGGCAAGAAGCAGGGAAGCGGCGAGCACGAGACGGGTCATAGGGTTTGGACGCATAAAGGTGTCGTAAGTATTTTAGACGACAGGGCCGGAACGTCATTTAAAGCCCTCAGATTTCGCAACCCTGCCCGGTGCCGGGTAATCTAATCCCACTGAAGCGAAGTTTTGCCTTGTCCTACCTTGTGAGAGTGGAGCCCCGTTTTTTCATGAAGTTGACTCTTTTTCCGGCGGCGATGCTGGGTCTTGTGCTGTCCGGGCCGATTCAGGCGCAGCAACCCAGGGCGGACGACCTGCCCCAGGCCCCCACGCCGAACCCCTCCGTGATGCAGTTGCCCGGGGGAGTGACGGTGCAGCGGGCCACTCCGGGTACCCTGCGGCTGAGCCTCGACGAGGCGATCGAGCTGGGGCTGAAGCACAATCTGGGCATGCAGTTGAGTGTGCAGAACCAGCGGCTGGTGCATGGCCAGGTGCTGACGGTAAAGAACAACCTGATGCCCAGCATAACGGCGACGGCGCGCACCGCCACGCAGGAGACCAACCTGGCGGCGATGGGCTTCAAGCCGCAGAACATCAAGGTCCCCGGATTCACAGGGACCTTCCCTGAGATCGTGAAGGTCGATGTGACGGCCGCTCAGTTGAACCTGAACCAGCAGCTCTTCAATGTTCCTGCCTACTATATGTATCGCGCGGCGCAGAAGGCCGATGAGGTGGCGTCGTGGTCGATGCTCAACCAGCGCGGCACCGTGGTGCTGAACGTTGCGACGCAGTACCTGCGCGCGGTCGCCGATGCGGCTGAGATCGAGAATGCCCGCTCGCTGTTGAAGGCCGACGAAGTGGCGCTGCATCAGGCCGAAGATTCGCACGCCGCCGGCGTGGGCACCAACCTCGATGTGCTGCGCGCGCGCGTGCAGCTTCAGACACAGCAGCAGACCCTGATTAACGACGAGAACACATTCGCCAAGGACAAGATTTCGTTGAACCGCATGATCGGTCTGCCGGCGGAGCAGGAACTGGAGTTGACCGACACCACGCCTTACGCAGAGTTTGCGCAGCTTCCTCTGGACGACGCGATGAAGCTGGCGTTCGAGCGCCGCAAGGACCTGCGCAGCTTGCAGGCGCAGGAAGAGCTGGCCGGACGCACGGTCAAGGCGGTGAAGTACGAGCGGCTGCCGTCGCTGGCGTTCGACGGATACTACGGTGTGCTCGGCGAGACGACCGGCCTCTACCATGGCGTCTTCACGGCCACTGGCAAGCTGACGTTTCCGATCTTTCAGGAGGGCCAGCTTCGAGGTGAGCGTGAGGTAGCCGAGGCCCAGGTTACGGGACTGCGGCAACAGGTGTCGAGCCTGAAGGTCTCGATCGAGCAGCAGATTCGCGCCTCGATGATGGACGTCGCGACGTCGCACGCGCTGGTAGAAGTTGCGCGATCGAACGTCGACCTGGCTTCGCAGCAACTGCAGGACACGACCGACCGCTACGTTGCAGGCATAGACGACAACCTTCCCGTGGTGCAGGCACAGGCCTCTCTTGCCGCAGCCAAGAGCAGACTGGTGCAGACGCTGTATCAGTACAACCAGGCGAAGCTCACGCTGGCGCGAAACACCGGCGTGGTCGAGACGCAGTACAAGAGCTACCTGGGCCGGTAAATGTCGCGGTAGCGATGTCCGTTCCGATGCGGCGCGGCATTTTGGGTAGTGGGTCAGTTTGAATATCTCCGGCTACTAAACCACGCCGTCATTCTGAGGCGTAGCCGAAGAATCCCTGTAGTTGGAATTCCGGCCATGGGAGGAAAATACCGAGATTCTTCGCTACGCTCAGAATGACAGCCCAACAACCGAACTGATCCATTACTGCATTTTGCCGGATCTGGACTTTTCCCAGCCGAGGGACTAGAGTTTGTGCGGTTGTTCTCCCCATAAAGCGAGGTACTCCACATAGTTGGGGCTCGTTGCTTCGGATGTGCCTTGCAGCCACGACCGCGCGGCGATCCGCATTGATGGAAGCATGTTGGCGTGTCCGCGCCGGTTCGTTCCGCTCTCCCACGGTCTTATGTCCCCTCTCGTGATCGGCCCCTGTCTATCCGGCCCTGCGTTGAATTGATTCCCACGCTTCAGGAATGGAGATGCGTATGAAGAAGATATGGAAGGCGGCAATTGCTGTCGCCGCCGCATTCATCTTTGCTGTTTCCAGTTCTCAGGGAAACAGCCAGTCGCTTGAACAGATTCAACAGACCTCACCCGCCCAGGTGGTCGATGGAGTGCTCAGCTACATCTACGGATATCCGTTGATGATGTATGGCGTAACGGGGCGCACGGGCACGACAGTCCCGGATGCCACGACCAAGCTGGGCGGGGCACCTCTCAATCAATTTGGCAAAGAGAAGGTACTGCCAAACGCCACGTTCACGGCGGTTGTGCTTCCAAGCACGTCCACGTTATATACATCGTCGTTTATCAATCTGTGCGAAGAACCGATCATTCTTCACCTGCCGAACTTCGGCAGCCGTTTCTTCCTGATGCAGATGCTGGACGGATGGACCGAGGTCAATCCGCTGTCGCCGGGATCGAACAAGCAGAGCGGCGAAGGCAACTATGCTCTGGTTGGTCCGCCCTGCAACGGTCACGACCAGCCGCTCATTACGATTCCAGTCGTCGAGACGATCCATATTCCGACAAGCTCGATGTGGATCATTGGCCGCATCTATACCAACGGATCGCAGGAAGACATCGACGACATCGTAAAGAACCTCTATCCCCAGTTGACGCTCACTCCGCTGAGCAAGTATGTAGCGGGCGAGACGTTCATTCCGCCGGACACGTTGTCCGTGCAGCCGCTGGCCGATACCGTGACGCCGCCTCTTCGTCAGGTCAAAGGAATGGACGCGTGCGCGTTCTTCCAGAATATGGCCGCGATGATGAACTTCAACCTTCCAATCCTGCCGCAGGACGACCTGGTGGTTCCAAGTCTGCTAAGGCTTGGGCTGATCAAGAAGAACAGCGACCCCACTATGGGAAGCGTTCCCTACACGGGCACCAATCTCGATTGCACAACGATCGATCCAAACAAGCTGGCGAGCATGCAACAGGCTGTCGTACTGAGCCAGAAGCTGCTGGCCAATATCGATGTGACCAGGCCGACCCGGACAGGGTGGACGGTGTCTCTCGATGTGGGGACATACGGCAGGCGCTATCTGCTGCGCGCGGAGGTGGCGCAGGATGCGCTCGGCGCGAACCGCAAGGAGGATGCCGTCTATGGTTATACGCAGACGGATGGCCGCGGCAATCCGCTGGACGGCAATAAGAACTACGCAATTCACTTCAGGGCACCGACGGCCCGCGTGGAGCAGATTCCCCCGGTGCAGGGCTTCTGGTCGGTGACGATCTACGATCTTGCGGGCAAGCTGGTGCCGTGGCCGAACACGACCGAGACGCTGACATGGAACGCCGTTGGAGACCCGTTTGTGCAGAACCACCACCCCTGCTTCAACCGCGATGGCTCGCTGGATATCTATCTGCAATCGACCGAACCTCCGGAAGGATCGACCCAGAAGTGCAACTGGCTGCCGACACCTGCGGGCGCGGGATATATCGTCTTCCTGCGGATGTACTCGCCGGACGAAACGATACAGACGGGCAAGTGGATTCCTCCGCCGATCGTCGGGAACTAGGCTGGGCTTTACCCGGCACGGCGTGATCACTGTGATGTGCTCGCGCCGTTCGTTCCGATGCAGCACCGCGCTGCTGGACTATTTGACGTAGGTAAATGTGCCGCAGAGATTGGGTGAGTTCTGCAACGCCTCAAGCGTGAAGACGGGAGGCGCGGCGTTGGAGAAGAAGGCGACCTTGAGCGTTTTGCCTTCGACGTAGGTGGCCATCCACTGTGTCTCGTCGGAGCCGCAAAGCGTGTTCTTGTGCAGGAACTTTTGCTCGGGCGGAATGCTCAGACGGTAGAGGCTGCCGGCCCCTGCCGTGGCTGAGTCGGCCTCGAACGCGGCTGCGACTTCGGCGGGCCGGAGTGCGCGGATGCGCGACATGGTGAAGCGCGCGAAGTTGATGAATATCTTTTCCGGCGAGATGCCTATGTCGCCGGTGATCGACTTCGCGGTCTGGTTGGCCGCGCGCCAGTTGCCGGTCTCCTGCGCGGAGACTGCGAAGGTGCAGAGAAGAAAGGCGGCGCTTAAAAGAGAAACACGCTTCATGGTGTTAAGGATGACACCATGAAGCGTGTTTGTGGAAGGGCGCTGCGATGTGTTTAGTCGCGGCTGCGGCGTCCGCCCATCAGTTGCAGTACGGCCATGAAGATGTTGATGCCGTCGAGGTAGATCGACAGCGCCAGCATGGTGGCAGAAGCACCATCGCCACCGGCGCGGATGCGGGCAAAGTCGGCGACGGTGAGCAGCGAGAAGATGCCGAGCGTGAGCCAGCTATACGTGTCTGGAGAGAGGAAGTGGAAGAACATGCTGGCGATGCCGGCGATGATAAGCACCAGCAGCGCGGCCATGCCGATTCCGGCGATGCGGCGGTAGTTGATGCTGAACAGATACGAGATGCATCCCATCACGGCCATGCCGCAGCCCGTCGTCGCAGCGGCGTTGAAGACCATGCCGGTGCCGAAGGCGCGGATGTAGCGCTGGATGAGCGGGCCGATCTCCCATCCCATGAAGTAGGCCAGAAAGAGGAAGAGGCCAAGCGCGACGGCGGGGCTCTTACGGCGCGTGAGGTTGATGGCGAAGATGAGTCCGATGACTGCGATGAAGCCGACGAACGTGCCCCAGGCGGGAGCGGTGGCCACGCCAAAGGCGGTGACGAGAAAACCGAGCGCCGTGATGCCGAGCACCTTGGCGAGGAGCGATGAGGTCTCCTCGCGCGCGCCTTCGATGGTGATCGGGTAGTTCTGGTTCATGCGGTAGTCGTAGTCGTTCATTGCCATGATGTCTGCTCTGTACTCCGTTCTCTCAAGATGATGAGACGCTTTCCTGGACCGTTTGTCACCTGAGCTATGCCGCTTGCTATGCGTACTGCGTTCAAAACATGAGGGGTTACTGCGTTGGAGCGGCGAGCTGCGGAGCCGGGGTGAGGCCGTGACGGCGCATGATCTGGCCGATGGCGACGGGGTCCGGTGGGGCTTGCGCCTCCATGGAGGCCTTCATGACAGCAGCCACTTCGTGGAAGTATTGCGTGCTGAGAATTCCGGGGGTGATGACGGCGAGCGTGCGCGACGGGGTGGAGTGCAGGTTGTCGAAGCGGTGAGGGACTCCGCGCGGGATGAAGAGCGAGGTGCCGGGCGTGATCGCATGTACCTGGGCTGCGCCGCCGACGGTGAGCAGAGTCATGGTGAGAGTGCCTTCGAGGCCGTAGACGGTCTCGTCGTAGGCGTCGTGGCTGTGGGCGGCGGGAACCCTGGCTCCAGGAGCGACCTCGAACTCGAACATGGTGAGCGAGGAGCCGGACGCGGGGCCGTCGATGTGAAAGCGAAGGTTGAGCTGGCCGAGGCGGAGTTCTTCAGGAGTGCCGGTGGGCATGGGCAATGCTGTGTCCTTTCGTGCTGGAGCGGGATGAGGAGAATTCTAGCGGATGGTCCTGTTGCCCAGTGAGAGGAATATGGGATTGTCCGAAAGATCGAGCAGGAGTTCAAATTTCAAACTGACTCGTTACCAAAATCGGGTGCTCCATCTTCGGCGCGGTCTTTTCGCGCCAGATGTGGGGCACCTGTGATCTTTCAAGAGGTTGTCCATCCGACAGGAACCGGGGAAGCTGTTTGTG
>JAFDVV010000028.1 GCA_018268775.1 Acidobacteriota bacterium
CTCCCTTTCATCCCATCTGAGCCGAACGGGGTCCCCGGCCAGCTTGCTGGCTGGGGCAGGGAGGCGAAGAATCCCTGTAGTTTCATCCGGCGCTGCGCAAAAAATGCTGAGATTCTTCGCTACGCTCAGAATGACGACTCATGACGCCTCTGTTTGGCGCATGACAACGCGCAATCTTTCCCTTCAAGTCATAACAGGCTCTAAAATCGTCCCCTCACCTTCGAAGCACACGGGCCTCCGTCTCAAACACAGGAGCCACGAATGGGGCATCTCTACGCAAACATTCTTGAGACGGTTGGGCATACTCCCGCCGTCCGGATCAACAGCGCATGGCTGCCTGTGGGGCAGGCTTAGGAGGTGTTCCGGTAGAAGAAAACCTCCACCTGACCATGCAAAAATTTGCGCTGCGGCGGCGAGCACAGGCTCGTAAGTTGAGGATGTTGAGGCGTTCCGCTTTGGTACTCCAAATGCTTTGACGTAGGGCTCAGGCCCTAAGTCAATAAAAAGGAGCGTTCCGATGAACTTGCGAGCAGTCACCAGATTGTGTCTTGCGGCATCCCTTGCACTGGGAATCTCTGGGATCGCGTACGGCGATACCTATACTCTCACCTCCACTAACGGCGGCGATGGTTACGTCGTAGGATCGGCACCGACGTACCAGTTGTATGGCTCCAACAACGGCGTTGGGGCCAGCTACACCACCTACACGACGACCGTCTCGGCGCCTGAGACCGTCAGCTTCAACTGGGCGTACTCCACCTTCGACTGCTGCGGTTCTGTGTGGGATCCGGGCGGGTATGTCCTTAATGGTGTCTACCACCAGCTCAGCACGGACGCGAACACTCAGTTCCAGCTCGACACATCGGGAGTCCTGACGCTGAATCTGGCCGCCGGCGATGTCTTTGGCTTCTACGTGTATTCGGTGGACAGCATCCAGGGCCGTGGCGAGATGGCGATCAGCCCAGCCTCTGCCGCCACCCCGGAACCCGGCTCCCTGCTGCTGCTCGGCACGGGTCTGCTGGGCTTTGCCGGTGCCGCTCGCAGAAAACTGATGGCATAAAGCACACTGCAAAGAACGAACCTGCCGATGCCCACCACACTCAGGTGGGCATCGGTTTTTAAAGGTCTTCTGCAAAGCAGGACACCCGTCTCCTCTGGATTATGATTCCAACCGGGAGGGACCGCCCCTTTGCGAATCGTCCGATATCTTCTGCTTCTGCTCATGACCGCTGCGGCGGTGCCTCTCTACGCGCAACAAAAGCCCGTCCGCGTCGTGATCGTGGGCCTTGTGCACGGCCACGTGAAAGGCTTTCTGCGCGACCTGCCTAAGAGCAAGGACGCGGCCCTCGTCGGAATCGTCGAACCCGACACCGCGCTCGCCGCGATGTACGAGAGGCAGTACAAGCTCGATCATGCGCTCTTCCATACCGATCTCGAAGAGACGCTCAACGCCACGCACCCCGACGCGGTGCTCGTCTACACCACCATCCTCGACCACCGCAAAGTGATCGAGGCGGCGGCGCGCCACGGCGTCTCGTCGATGGTTGAAAAGCCGCTCTCGACGACGCTCGAAGACGCGCTGGCCATCCGCTCTGCCGCGCGCAGGTATAAGGTGCATGTGCTGGTGAACTACGAGACCACGTGGTACTCCTCCAACGCGGAGGCGTTTCGTTTGATCGACGAGAAGAAGCTCGGCGACGTGCGCAAGGTGGTCGTGCACGATGGACACGAAGGGCCGGCCGAGATCGGCGTCGGCCCGGAGTGGCTGCCCTGGCTGACCGACCCCGTCCGCAACGGGGCCGGCGCACTGTTCGACTTTGGCTGCTATGGCGCCGACCTGATGACGGTGATGATGCACGGCGAGGCCCCCATCAGCGTCACCGCAGCAGAGCAGACCGACAAGCCGCAGCTTTACCCGCACGTCGACGACGACGCCACCGTCATTCTGCGCTATCCCAGGACCCAGGCGGTCCTGATGCCATCGTGGAACTGGAGCTTCGCCCGCAAGGACATGGAGGTCTACGGCACCAACGGCAGCGCCGTCACCGTGGGGCCGTCGGGCATACGCACGCGCTTCCGCGGCGAGAAGCAGGAGCAGACCGCGGACGCGCCAGCGCTGCCCGCCAGCGCCGCGACCTCACTGGGGTATCTCGCCGCCGTGCTGCATGGCGAGACGAGGGACGCGGGCGACCTCTCGGCGCTCGACACCAACGTTGTGGTGATGCAGATCCTCGACGCCGCGCGCACCTCGGCCGCGACAGGACGCACCGTCACGCTGAAGCCGCTGCCGCAGTAGGCGGTCCCACATCTGGCGATGAGACTGCCAGATATGGGGTACCCGATTCGTGGCACCCGGCTGCACTCTTCGGCACAGCATTCGCGCAAAGCGCGCAGCGCAGGAGTCGGCTTCTTTGAGAACGATAGTGGCGCAGAAGGAAAAGCAGATCCCTCCGCTGCGCTGCGGGATGACAAAAGTGGAAGAGTTGCGGGATGACAAAAATTGATGCGAGGGATGACAAAAATTGATGTGAGGGATGACAAAAGTGGAAGAGTTGCGGGATGACAAAAGTTGATGTGCGGGATGACAAAAATTGATGTGTGGGATGACCAAAGTTGACGCGTGGGGTGACAAGAGTTGATGCGGGGGATGACAGCGGTTGTGAGAAAGGCCGGGTGCCCCATATCTGGCGGTCTCATCGCCAGATGTGGGCCATTCGCGCGGAGCGCGAACCCGTTCACCGCGTCTTCATCGCCTCGCGCAGTCGCTGCTCCTGCTCAGCGCTCAGGTATTTGCAGTCCAGTTGCAGGAACACCGATGTGTACGGCATGGCCATCGTGGTCTTGAGCACGAGCACCTTGTAGGACTTGCCCGCCTCGCCGATCATTCCCAGAATCTGCTCGTGCGGGAGCGACTTCACGATGCGTCCTGCCAGCGTCTTCTTCAGATCGTCGCGATACGAGGCGATTCCAGCGAAGTCCTGCGGGGAGAGGTACGGCAGCTCCGCATCGGTGTAGACGAGAGGCCGCACGTGGATCGAGCGGTCGACCGCGCTGAGCACGGCACGCGCCACCGCCAGCTCGTCCGCGTTTGTCTCCACCACCTCGACACCGGGCGAGACCTGCAACGGGTACGCCGAGTCGACGATCAGGATCCAGTTGCGATGACCGAGCAGCGGAAGCTGTTGTCTGACCTTCGCCTGCCACCCTGCCGCGCTGGGCGTCTGCGCCCCGCTGCCGGGCGCGCCGGCCAGCATCGCCGCCAGCGCCAGTACTCCAAGTGAACCTCTGGCCTTCGTCATAGATTGGGAAACCTCTCCGGCCAACCATATTCGCACAAGCGCTTTTGCCACGCCCAGAACAAAGTATTCTTAGCTCACCATGCCGAGACGACTTGCCGCCGCCGTTCTGCTGATCGCTGCCGCCACAGCCAACGCCGCCGGTCCAACGATTCGCCGCATCGATGGCTCGAAGATCTCCATCCCCGAGGCCGATGCGCTCGCTCGCCGCGTGCTCAACGAAAACCACGTTACCGGGGCGCAGATCGCCATCGTCAACGACGGCCAGCTCGTCTGGATCTCCGCCTACGGCTACGCCGACCTGGGCCTGCGCCTGCGCATGACTCCGGAGACGCCGACGTGGGCGGCTTCCATCACCAAGCCCATCTTCGCCACCTACGTGATGCAGCTCGCCGGGCAGGGCGTGATCAACCTCGACACGCCGTTGGCGCAGCTTCTGCCGCGCCCGCTCGACTCGTACCCAGCCTACAAGGACACTGCCTCGGAGCTGGTCCGCGACCCGCGTTTCGCCACCGTCACGCCGCGCATGCTGCTCTCGCACACGTCGGGCCTCGCCAACTTCGCCAGCGACGAGCCCGACAACAAGATGCACCTGCACTTCACCCCGGGCTCGCGGTACGCCTACTCCGGCCAGGGACTCAACCTGCTCCAGTTCGCCGTCGAGCTGCGCATGGAGCGCCCGCTTGAGTATCTGATGAAGGCCGCCATCTTCGACCCGCTCAACATGACGCGCAGCTTCATGGTCTGGAACGGCACCGTCTTCAACTACGCGGCTGCCGACCGCTACGACGCTGGCGAGAAGCTGATATCGCACACGCAGCGTACTCCCGCGCGCGCAGCCGGTTCGCTGGTGACGACGGCCAACGACCTCGCGATCTTCGTCGCCAATCTGTTCAGCAAGCCGAAGACGGGCACGGCGCTGCGCATCACGCGCGACCTCACCGGCATGTCGGCGCAGAACAACAACGATGCGCCAGTAACGCCAGCGCTGCTGAGGCCAGAGAGCTTCAAGACGATGCTCACGCCCGTCGTCCAGATCGACACGCTGCACCAGTTTCCGACCTTCGACGAAGCAAAGGGAACGGAGGCGCCGGCAGTGGGTCTGGCCTACGGCCTAGGCTGGGGCCTGCTGACAAAGACGAAGTTCGGCCCCGCCTTCTTCAAAGAGGGCCACGGTGATGGCGCGCAGAACTACATGGTCTGCTTCACCAGACACAAGGACTGCATGATCATCCTCACCAACTCGGACAACGGCGAGCTTGCGTTCCAGCCGCTGCTCGAGGGCATCCTCGGCGACACGGTCACGCCGTGGAAGTGGGAGCTCTACGACCGCGAATCGATCATGGCGTCGCGAGAGAAGAAGTGAGCGGGTATTTGTGTCGCGCCTTCAGCGCTCTGTTGATTCGGGCCCGCATACCTGGGCCTTCGGCCCAGGCTGGTTTGTTACGGGCCGTTGGCCCTGGGTTCCGTCGCTCTACCTGATGTGTCATTTCGAGCGACCCTGCAAGCGCGGCGAGTCGAAGGGGGAGTCGTGGAATCCCTGCATTCACTTCGTCAGCCACATCTAGCGCGAGTAGTTCTGCGTGTAGATGTCGCGGGGCAGACCTTGTCCGCGCGCCTTCTGCTTGAAGGCCTCTGCCTGTTCGCGGCCCATCGCTCCGCCCACCGTGACCAGATACGGAGCGTGGCCGGTTGGCGTGAAGACCTCGGGGTTCAGCGACGGATGCTCCCTGGCGATGGTGTCGGCCTTGTGCTGCGCCTGGTCTTGACGGTTGTAGGTGAAGGCGACGACGCGCCACTGCGTGCGTCCTTCCACCGTTGCAGGCGATGTCGCGCGCGCAACCGGGGCAGACGATGGAGCGGCCTGTCGCGGAGGAGCGCCCTTCCCAGCCAGCTTTGCGGCTGAAGGTTTCGCTTCCGCCGTTACAGTGGCAGGCACGGCGATGGCGTTGGACTTCGCATTTGCCGCGCCGGGGGTGGAGACGGGCTTCGCCGCATCGGCCGCCGGTCCGCTGCGCATCAGCCGCCAGCCGATCGCCAGCAGCAGAACGATCGCCGCTACAGCAGCGACCCAGATACGCGTGCGTTGAGGCTGCTCTTCAACCGTCTTCACGAAGCGGTGGCGAACGTCCGGGGCCTGCGCTACCGGTCTTTCGGCGACAGCCGCGGTGCCGAGCGCTTGCGCCACCGCCTTTGGCGAATGGGCGGGCGAGACGGGGGCCGGGGCTGGCTTCGCTGTTGGGGAGAAGACCTCCGGCTTGCGCGCAGCCGCCGGTTGGGCAGGCGCAGAGAACAGATTTTCCTGGGTTGGCGCGGTTGCGGCAGGAGTCGCGGTCTTCGCCTGCGCCACTTCGCCGGCCTTTGCCGGCTGCGGAGCGGCGGTGGAAGTTGCTGCGGCCGTAGGCGTCGCGGTCTTCGCCGGTGCCGCCGGAGGCTGCGCAGGCTGCTTCGGCTTTGCCGGGCCAAGCGCGGACGCCATCTCCGCCAGCCCCCATCTTCCGCTGAGTCCGTTGCGAATGATGCCGTCGAAGGGCGAGGGCAGCAGCGTGGCCGAGCCTTGCAGGCTGGTGCGTCCGGTGAGCGCCTGCAACAGGACCACGGCAAGCGCGTGCGCGTCGGCTGCCTTCTGCTCGGCGGCCGTGGGGCCGCCGTCGGGGTCGTCGACCGCAGGCTTCACGCAGTCGCTGCGCAGCTTGACGAGCTCACCCGCCGCAAGAACGCTGGCCGGGTCGACCTGCCCGTGCACCAGTCCGCGCGTGTGCAGCGCGTCGAGCGCGGCGATCAGGCTGTGCGCAAGCTCATGGGCCTCATCGACGGTCAGCGTGCGGTTGTACAGCAGATCTTCGAGCGAAATTTCGGTGGGCTCCATGACGGCGTAGACCAGCGGCGTGCCGTCGAGCTCGGTCTCGCCGAACTTGCGCATCGTCATCAGATTTTCCTGGCCGATGGCGGAGACGGTCTTCCACCGCTCGAGGATCTCCGACTCGTCGAAGTGCGCTTCAATCACGCGCACCAGCGCGGGGGTGCCCGTGCCGTTCGTGGTCAGAAAGAAGGCGCCGCGGCCTTCGGGGCGCACCAGTTTTTTGAGGGGATAGGCCTCTGCGATGGTTTGGCCTTCGTAGTCGCTCCAGAGCTTCATAAACGCACACCAGTCCTTGGGATTTCAATCAAGGGAGAATGCCCGCAGGGGGCAAGTTATGCAAGAAAGAGACGCCCACCTGGGACGGTACACAGAGTGGAAGCGCCTCTCGATCCAGTCCATTATCCCCCATTGGATGCAGGAATCTCAACGCGCGTCCAGTCGTCTGTCCCGGTTTTGGTTCGCTGCGTACCCAGGTGCTAGACTTCACCTTTCGACCACGGACCCTCGCGGATCGACACGGATTTCATTATTGAATTCAAATCCGTGCTCATCCGCGTAAATCAGCGGTCGGTTGCGGTTGTTTTTCAGAGGAGCAGAGCCGATGCACCCGGACCTCGAAAAGATGATTGTGCTGCAAGGTCTCGACGTAGAGGCCCGGCGGCTGAACGACGAGATGGCCGCGCTGCCCCGGCGCGCGGCAAAGCTGGCGGCCGAGGGTGATGCGGCCAAGAAGCAGCTCGCCGCGATCGTCGAGGGTCTTCAGAAAGAAGAGGCCCTGCGCCGGCGGCAGGAGCTGGACGTCAAAGACCACCAGCAGAAGGCCGCCCGTCTGCGCAAACAGATGGACGCGGTCACGACCACGGCGCAGGCAGCGGCGCTGGAGCACGAGATTGCGTTTGCCCTGGGCGAGGTCTCGCGGCTGGAAGACGCCGAGCTTGAGAGCATGGAGCGCACCGAGGCGCTGGAGGCGCAGAAGAAGGACGCCGAGGAGACGGTCGCCAACCTGACCCGCCGCTACGAGGAAGAGCGCGCAAACGGCGCGGAGTCTCTGGCCCGCGACCGCGCACTGCTTGCCGATGTGGAGGCGAAGCGGGCGGAGCTTCGTCCGCAGATTGGAGAAGCATCGCTGGCCACCTACGATCGTATTGCGAAGGGACGCGGCACGGCGCTGTCGGAGGGCGTGGACCAGAAGTGCTCGGCGTGCCAGATGATGGTGCGGCCGCAGCGCTGGAACGATCTGCGCGACCGCTCGAACGACGAGACGATGCTCGCCTGCGAGACCTGCGGACGCATCCTCTACTGGGACCCCGCGCGCGACGCGCCGCAGAAGAAGCCGGCACAGACCGAGAGCATCGCCGCTTCGATTGTGAGAGCGTCGCTGTGAAGAGGATCTGTGTCGACATGGACGAGGTGATGGCGGATGCTCTGGGGGAGCATCTGCTGCGTTACAACCGCGACCATAACGAGAACATCACCATGGCCGACCTGCAAGGCAAGTGGCTGTGGCAGGTGGTCTCGTCGGACCGCCACAATACGCTGGCGGGCTACCTGCGCTCTGACGATTTTTTTTCCAGCCTGGCCGTCATGCCGGAGTCGCAGCGCGTGATGCGGCGCTTGCAGGAGAGGTACGAGGTCTTCATCGCCACGGCGGCGATGGAGGTGCCGACCTCGTTCCAGCAGAAGTTCGCCTGGCTCGAAGAGCACTTTCCCTTCATTGCGCCGTCGCACATCGTTTATTGCGGCGACAAGGGCATTCTCGACGCGGACTACCTGATCGACGACAATGTGCGCCAGTTCCGCAGGTTCAAGGGCGAAGGCATTCTCTACACCTCGCCGCACAACGCCGGCATCGAGGGCTACCGCAGGGTCAACGACTGGCTCGACGTGGAGAAGATGTTTCTGGGCTAACGTGTATCCCGGGCACCCCAATACTTTGTCATCCTGAGCCCCCACATACCTTGTCACTCTGCCCCCATACTTTGTTGGGGGTACGCTTCGCCGCTTCGCTAAGGATGACAAATTCCGGAGGTAGAGGTCGAGAAGCAGATTCCTCTGCTGCGCTACGGAATGACAAAGGCTTCGCTCAGGATGACAAATGATGGGCGATGTTGCTTATTTCAACGCAGACGGCTTACCCGTTGGTTATTTGTGCACACCCTTAGCGACCTTCGCCGCCCCAAAGCTCTCGCGTGCGACCTTCGCAAAGGCCCTCACGACGGCGCGATCTTCGGATGCGCGGCAGGCGAGCTCGATGTTGCTGGTTGCGCGGGCGCCGCGCAGTCCGGGGCAGGCGATGTCGGCGCCGGCGATCTGCCGCGTACAGGCCGGCCCAACAGAGACGCCGAGGCCCGCGCCGACGAGCCGCAGGATTGTGAGCCACTGCGGCGCCTCCTGCACGACGCGCGGTCGAAAGCCGTGTTCGTCGAAGAGCCGCATGGTCTTCTCGTAGGCCAGCTTGCCCGCGGATGGCGTGAAGAAGACGAACGGCTCGTCGCGCAGGTCGGCGGGCGAGATGGTGGCGCGCCCCGCGAGACGGTGCGTCCTGGGCAGCACGGCGACGAAAGGCTCCGAGAACAATGGCTCCACATAGAGGCCTTCGATCGGGCCGCCGTCGCGCAGGAAGCCGGCGTCGAGCGTGCCGCGATTGAGCGATGCCGCAATGTTGGCCGTGTAGCTCTCAGAGAGCAGCAACTGCACGCGAGGGTAGAGGCCGCGATAGCGACCCAGCATGGCGGGCAGCGGCGTCAGCATGCTGGAGCCGATGAAGCCGACGCGCAGCGAGCCCTCGTCGCCGCGTCCGATCGCTCGCGCCTCTTCGAGGTCCTCCTGCACGTTGCGCAGGGTGCGCCGCGCGCGTTCGAGAAAGATGTCGCCGGCCGCCGTCAGCCGCACGGCGCGCGAGGTGCGCATAAAGAGCGGATAGCCGAGGATCTCTTCGAGCTTGCGTATCTGCTGCGACAGAGGAGGCTGCGCGAGATGCAGTCTGGCGGCGGCGCGGCCGAAGTGCAGCTCTTCGGCGACGGCCACGAAGTAGCGCAGGTGCCGCAGCTCGATGTCGCGATCCATATCTAAGACATCATAATCGTGACAAACATGATATTGGACGTATCGTTTGCGCGGGCCTAGGCTTTCTTTTACACACAGTCGCGGACAGTCCCTGCACACAGGAGGTGGCAAATGTCCCTGAGCCTTTCTCTCGCTGAAGTACCATTGGACGGCGATTCGATGAAGCAGACGGCCATCAAGCTGCGTTCGTTCCAGCCTGGCAATGTCGCGGATGCGGCGGCCTTCCGTTCGCTCAACGAGTGGTGGATCGAGAAGTACTTCGGCCTCGAGCAGCATGACAGGGAGATGCTCGGCGACCCGGAGGGCCATGTGCTGGCAAAGGGCGGACACATCTTCTTTGCCATCGGCGACGAAGGGCTGGTGGGGTGTTGCGGTCTGACGTTCGTCTCGCCCGGTGTCTACGAGGTGGTCAAGATGGCGGTTGCCCCCGGCTGGCAGGGCGCGGGCGTGGGCCGAAAGCTGCTGACCTACACGGTGGAGCAGGGCCGCGCTCTCGGAGCGCACAGGCTTTATCTTGAGACCAACAGCAGTCTTTCAAACGCCATTCACCTGTACGAGTCGCTGGGGTTCAGGCATCTTCCGCCGCGGCCCTCGCCGTACGTGCGCGCAAACGTCTTTATGGAGCTGCGTTTTTAGCGGCTGTGTTTCCGCTCGGCCATGGTGTGCCGCGCTTTCAGCGCTCCGTTCGTTTGCGGCTATTTACCTGGGCCTTCGGCCCAGGCTGGTATATTCCGGGCCGTTGGCCCTGGATCCGAACCGCTTCTCTACTCCGCCGTCCCGGCGGCCATCCCGTACAACTCCGCCTCGAATCGGCGGATCGCCTCCTCGGACCAGGCGTGTGTCGACTTCCGCCAGGTGTCGCCCTTCTCCTCCATAAAGTTGGGGAAGTTCATGCGGCAGTAGCCGGCGCGCGTGCCGAAGTCGTAGAGGGCCTGCGGAATGCCGTCGAGGTAGAGCGCGGCGCGCAGCCCGTCCTTCGACCACTCGACCGCGGCGATACGCTCCGAGGTGGGGCGCTCGTTCTCGCGGTCGCTCTTCTCCAGCGCCGAGACGTTGTAGATGAGCATCGCGTCGAGGATCGAGTCCTCGTGCGTGGTGCTGGTGCGGTCGCAGGCATAGAAGTAGCCGGCGACGCCCTCATCCTCGAAGACGACGGTCCACGGCGGCTGGGTGGAGTCGGCTGAGAGAAAGGCGCGTCCGGGGCTGAAGGTGAGCGACTGCATCTTCCTAAAATACAGCAGGCACGCGAACGGCGTTTTCGGATGGAAATAAGTGGCGCGGCAGAAAACTGCGGGGATTCCTCGACTGAGCGGCTACGCCGCTTCGCTTGGAACGACACTTCATTTGATTTACTGATCTTCGCGCGGAGTCGTACTTCGATGGGCTGCGGTCGAAGGTCAGTCGACTCTCAACGCCACCATGGGATCGACACGTGCGGCGCGGCGCGAAGGGACCCAGCAGGCGACCAGCGACACGGCGACCAGCAGCAGGGGGACCAGCGTGAAGGTTGCGACGTCCCACGGCTTTACTCCATAAAGCAGACTCGTGGTCAGCTTTGCCGCTGCAAGTGCGAGCGGCAGGCCGAGTACGACGGATACGAGCGCAAGCCTCATGCCTCCGCGCACGACCATCCGCTGTACCTCGGTCGCCTTGGCGCCGAGCGCCATGCGAATACCGATCTCCTTCGTACGCTGGCTGACGGAGTAACTCATCACGCTGTAGAGACCAATCAGTGCAAGCAGCAGGCCGCTGACTCCGAAGACGGTGAAGAGCGTACTGACAAAGCGAGGCAGCAGGAGCGCCTCCTGCATGTGCTCTTCCATCGTCTGGACGTTGAAGACCGCGAGCGCGGGGTCGACGGCGTGAATCTGGTCCTGCATCGCTTTGATCAGCGCGGCGGAATCTCCTTCGTAGCGCGCCATGATGGTATAGCCGTCCCCCGACGGGTCGCTCGCGATGTTCTGCGCGATGGCGCGGTAGAGCACGGGGCGCTGCTGCTCGCCGATGGTGCGCGCCTTGGTGTCCTTCACGACGCCGACGATCTGATAAGGAACTCCGCCGCCTGTGACCGTGTGGCCGATGGGATTGTCGCCGTGAAGGTAGCGGCGCACGAACTCTTCGTTGACGATGGCGGCCTTTGGTGCGGTTGGATTCTCGTCGCCGAGGTCGCGACCGGCGATGCGGGGGATGCCGAGCGTTTCGAAATATTGCGGGCCAGCCATGTAGAGCTCGACGCTGTCTGCGCTCTGTGGCGCGGGATACCCCGGCACAACGAAGCCATCGCTGCGGTGGCCTCCCGAGAGCGGGACGCCGTCGGTCGTCGTCGCGGAGATAACACCCGGCAGGTGTGCAATGCGCTCGCGCGCGTCGCGCAACATTTGCACCGTCCGCTCTGGCGCATAGCGAAGCAGTTGCGGGTCGACCGCCATCATCGCGATGCCGCGCGAGCGGAAGCCGACGTCGATCTTCATCGCGCTCTCCAGCGACCGCAGAAACAGCCCGGCGCCGCACAACAGCACCAGCGACAAGGAGACCTGCGCGACGACCAGGACGCTGCGTAGCGTAAGGCGGCGGCCTGGCCGCGCCAGCGCGCTCTCTCCCTTCAATGCGCCCGGTACCGCGGGGCGCGACGCCGTCCATGCTGGAACAAAGCCACAGAGCAGGCCTGCGGCGACGCTTAGCGCGAAGGTGTAGAGCAGCACTCGCCAGTCGACGTGGACACTGATATCTGTCGCTACCGGCGCAGGCAGCTTGAACGAAGACAGGCCATAGGTCGCCCACAGCGAGAGCAGTACGCCGGCTGCGCCTCCTGCGAGCGCGAGCAGAATACTCTCAAGCAATATCTGCCTCAACAGTTGCGCGTGTGTCGCTCCCAGGGCAAGCCGGACAGCCATCTCGCGTTGGCGCTGGGCCCCGTGCGAGAGAAGAAGGTTGGCGACATTGGCGCAGGCTATGGCCAGCACCAGCAACGCGACAACGGAGAGGGCCAGAAGGAACATGTGCAGCGCGGCCTCGTTGCGGCCAAGATAGTCCAGCCTCTTCAGCACAATGCCGTTGCCCTTGTCTGTCCTGGGATGCGCTGTTGCAAGCCGCTGTGCAATTACGTCGAGCTCGCGCGATGCCTCGTCCTTGGTCACTCCCGGCTTCAGCCGCGCCACGATGTGCAGCCACTGCGCGAGCCGCGACTGCGGGTCTGTGGCCTGCGCGACGAGCTCCGGCAACGTGCCCAACGGGACCCAGAACTGAGGGTCGAGTACAGGGTCGAGTCCGCGAAAGCCCTCACGCGCCACGCCCACCACGGTAAAGGGATGTCCCGAGACGTCGACCGTCTTTCCAATCACCCCGGCATCGCCGCCAAACCGCTGCTGCCACAGCCTGTAGCCCAGCACAATCACCGGCGAACTCTCTTCAGATGCGGCGAAGCCGCGTCCGGCCGCCATCTTCAACCGCGCGGCCTCGAAGTAGTTCTCCGTTGCCGCCTGCCCCCACTCGCGCTTCGACTCGCCCCCCGAGCCGATCGACGCCGGTACCGCATCGTAGTAGGCCGCGACATCGGAGAACGACTTCGCCTGCTCCCTCACGTCGCGATACACGGGCGCAGGAAAATAGTTGCAGCACTGGCCGTGGTCGTACGTCCTGAACAACGACACGAACGCTGCCGGATCGCCAACCGGCGGTGGCGCCAGCACAAACTTGCTCACCATGGAGAAGACCGTCGAGTTTGCCGCGATGCCCAGGCCGATCGATAGGACGACGGTGAAGACCAGCGCGGGCGCGTGAGAGAGCCGCCGCAGCGAGTACGTCAGGTCGCCCCACAGACGGTCGAGCGTAGACTCCCAGCCTGCGCTCCACACCTTCTCACGCACGGTGGCGGCGGTGCCTGCCTCGGCGTGCGCCGCCTTGACGGCGTCCTTCAGGCACATGCCGCCGCGCATCTTCTCGCTCACGGATTCGCCGATGAAGGCCTCAAGCTCTTCGTCGATCTCCGCGTTGCGCGCGCGTTTGTCCGCGAGCGACTTTGATCCCCTCAGCAGACTCCGCAGCCATCCCATCGCGCGCCTCGCTATGCTTCGAGAATTCTGTTGATGGCCGCGACCTGCCGTCCCCATGCCGCGGTCTCGGACTTCAGCGCCTTGCGGCCCTTTTCAGTGAGCGCGTAGTACTTTGCGCGGCGGTTGTTCTCGGTCTCGCGCCACTCGCCCTTCACCTGGCCTGCGCGCTCCATGCGGCTGAGCGCGGGCAGCAGCGAGCCTGGGTTCACCTTGAATGCGCCATCGCTGATCTGCTCGATGCGCAATGCGATGCCGTAGCCGTGCATGGGCATCAGGGCCAGCGTCTTCAATACGAGCATCTCCAGTGTTCCCTGCACCAGCTCGGAACTTTTTTCAGGCATGGGCCATTGCTCCTCTCGATTATCTAGTGGAATTCTCTACACCACTAGGCCGTCAAGAGGAGTACGGCGGCGATACTCCCTGGGTTCCGTAAAAAAAATCGACTGTGAGTTTTTCTTCTGGAGACTTGTGGAATCGCAGCGTTATGTCTCGGCCGTCTCTCCGTAGACCAGGCATGCGCCGTCGGAGGCCATGGCGTTCACGTAGCAGGCGCGCACCTCGTTGTCGCCGCTGTCGAAGGTCTCTTCGAGCAGCCTGTGTTCGAGCACCGTCGCATTCGTCCATCCGTTGGCCCTGAGCCAGCTTTGAATGGCGGCCTCCGGCTCCTGCGCTGTGGCGCGCAGCATCACCAGCAGCTCGCGGCGCTGGCCCGCGGCGTACTTCGGGTCTGTGCCATCTGCCTCCGCGGTGCAAACGGCCGCAATCACGGCGGGAGACTTTCGCCGCAGCGCTCCCCAGATCTCTTCCCAGCCAATCTCTTTCAACTTCATACTGCGCTCCATATTAATGGAGTGTGAGCGTGCCCGTCAGTGCGGGCAGGTTATGAATGGGGAACATGGACGAGGCGGGTATTGTGAACGTTGCCCAGGTGTACGGGCACGTCTATCGGCGTTCTGAGGCGTAGCCCTCAGTACTCTTCCCCGTTGCGCCGAGATGAACTACCGGGATTCTTCGGCTACGCCTCAGGATGACGGGCCGGGCTGCGCATTATTCGGGCATAGCGAGTTCTTATAAGCACTATCGAAGAGCGGCCGCAGTCACTAGACTTGGATCAGCGTACCTTGCAGCACCAGCAGACAAGCCATGAACGAGACCTCCCTCACCGCCACCATGCCCGCTGCCGACGCCGTGACTCCTGCTTCAGAGATGAAGGTACCGGGACCCGCGAGCCAGCCTTCGCGAACGCTCTTCCGGGTGCTGGCCGCCATCAGCTTCTGCCATCTGCTCAACGACATGGTGCAGTCGCTGCTGCCCTCGATCTATCCGATTCTGAAGAGCTCGTTTCACCTGGACTTCGCGCATCTTGGCCTGCTTACGCTGACCTATCAGGCGGTGGCCTCGATGCTG
Organism: Acidobacteriota bacterium; assembly: GCA_018268775.1. Taxonomy (GTDB): domain Bacteria; phylum Acidobacteriota; class Terriglobia; order Terriglobales; family Acidobacteriaceae; genus Edaphobacter. The sequence continues at coordinate 14,685 of JAFDVV010000028.1, forward strand.
CAACCGATGGTTGGCCAGTTTACCGACAAGCGGCCCATGCCCTATGCGTTGGCGACCGGCATGACGTTCACGCTCTTCGGCCTTCTACTGCTGGCCGTAGCGCCTACGTTTCTGTGGCTCATCTTCGCGTCGTGCCTGGTCGGCGTCGGCTCGGCGGTCTTTCATCCGGAGAGCTCGCGCATTGCGCGCATGGCCTCGGGGGGCAAGCACGGCTTTGCGCAGTCCTTCTTCCAGGTGGGAGGAAACTCGGGCTCGGCCATCGGCCCGCTGCTGGCCGCATTTATCGTTCTGCCGCTGGGGCAAAAGGGCATGGCGTGGTTCGCGCTACCGGCCATCGTCGGCATTATGGTGCTCTATCGCGTTGGGCGCTGGTACAAGGCGCGGCAGGCGGAGTCGGCCGGCAGGAAACCCACCGAACGGCATGAGCACGCGCACCTGTCGCGCGGGCGTGTTGTGGGAGCGATCGCCGTGCTGGTCGCGCTGATCTTCTCGAAGTACTTTTACCTGGCCAGCCTGTCGAGCTACTACACCTTCTACCTGATCCAGCGCTTCAACGTGTCGGTGCAGACGTCGCAGATCATGCTCTTCATCTTCCTCGCCGCGGTTGCGGCGGGCACGCTGATCGGCGGCTCGGCGGGAGACCGCTACGGGCGAAAGCTGGTCATCTGGATCTCGATCCTCGGCGTGCTTCCGTTTACGCTCATCCTGCCTTACGCGAGCCTTTGGTGGACGGGTGTGCTCTCGGTGGTCATCGGCTTCGTCATCGCCTCGGCCTTCTCGGCGATCCTTGTCTACGCGCAGGAGCTTCTCCCCGGCCGCGTCGGTATGATCTCGGGTCTCTTCTTCGGCGTGGCCTTCGGCATGGGGGGCATCGGGGCCGCAGTTCTTGGCAAGCTCGCCGACGTGACCGGCATCATCACGGTGTATCACCTCTGCGCGTACCTGCCGGCGATCGGACTGCTGACGGGCCTGCTACCGGACATCGAAGGGCCAAAGCGGAAGCTGCAACGCGCCTGAGGCCGGACAAGCTCTCAAGGGGTGCGTCATTCTTCGATGAAAACGAACCTGCGTGCCGTCAAGACCAAAGCCGGAGCTTGATCCAGACTGCGAGCCCACCTCAGGCGCTGTGCCGAAGGTGGGGCTCCGGTTCCAGAGCAGGAAGCGATGGCTACCTGAAGCGGAAGACAATGCCAGTGGCAGCAGTGAATGAGCGGAGGTCCTGTCCTGTGGTGGCGTTGTAGGAGAGGTCGACGACCCGCCAGTCGAAGTGAGGGAAGATCGTTGCGTCCATTCCTCCAACGATCTGGTAGCTCAGATGATTGCTGGACGATGCGTTTTTGCCGCCCTTGTAGTTGGCAAGGCCGACGAGTCCTTCGGCGTAAGGGTGCAGCCTGATCACGTGCGGATTGAAACTGATGCGCGGGCCGACGGCAAACGTGTTGTAGTGGTAGCCATCACGCCCCATGAGCGACGCTCGAAAGTCGCCGCCGACGGAGATGGTGTGCCTCGCAAAGCCGTTGGAGATGTAGGCGCCGATGACGTGATGAACCCCAAGGTTGTTGGGAGCGCTATTGAAGGTTCCTCCACCTACGGTGTCGTAGATGGCAATCTGTGCATGGGCCGGGGAGGAGTGAATTACGAAAAACGTCGCAAAAAGAAATACAGCATAACGTATGGTTTTCATGGGGAGATCTGGTGTTTTCCTTCAGGGAATTAAAGCAAGTGTTGATATGTATTGCTTTACTTCCCAGCGTAACTTGAATAGGACGAGCGTCGGCGATGAGCAGGATGAATATGCGAAGAAATGGGACGAACGGCCGCACCAGCATTCGTTGAAACATCTGTATGGGTGCCCGGGAATGCATGCTCTTGCTTGTCATTCCGCGGCGCAGCGAAGGAATCCGCTACTCGTCTGTGCATGCAGGGCACAAACAGCAGATTCCCCCCCCGTTCGACTTCGCTCAGGGCAGGCAGTTTCGCTACGGAATGACAACTATAAAAGCGGTGCGAAGCGCGAGGTACTGCAGCGTGCAGCTCGGGTCGAACATTGGACCGCCGGATGCCATTCATGCGGCTTCATCGCATGAGTGGGACCATTCGAGCAAAGCTCGAACTGCACTTGCGTCGCCGTGCTCCAACCAGCGCTCTGCTACTATCCTCCCGACTGCAAAATCGCGAGGAGACCCCATGTCACCGAATACGGACCGTCGCAGCTTTCTGATTGCCAGCGGACTGACTGCGCTTGGTTCCACACGGGCCTTTGGCGCCAACGAGCGTCTGCGCGTCGGCATTATCGGCGCGGGCGGGCGCATGCGCGCGCTGATGAGCGCGGCCGACGGCTCTGGCGTAGCGTATGACATCGTCTCTGTATGCGACGTGTACGCGCCGCGCCGCGCCGAGGTGAAGGCCCGCGCCAACGCCACATCGGCCACAGAGCACGTGGACTACCGCGAGGTGCTCGACGACAAGACCGTCGACGCCGTCTTCATTGCAACGCCCGATCACTGGCACGTGCGCATCGCCGCCGCCGCGCTGGCAGCGGGCAAGGATGTCTATCTCGAAAAGCCCGTAACGCATACGCTCGAAGAGGGTGCGGTGCTGCACAAGGCCGTGCGTTCGAGCAGGCAGATATTGCAGTGCGGTATGCAGCAGCGAAGCTGGTCGCACTTCCGCAACGCAGTCGATCTCATCCAGGGTGGCGCGCTGGGCAAGGTGCCGCAGGTGCGCACCTACTGGTGGCAGAACTACGGCTTCAGTTGGGTGCCGAAGCCCGTCGACACGGCGCAGCTCGACTGGAAGCAGTGGCTCGGGGGCGCGCCCGACCAGCCCTTCAGCCTTGATAAATTCTTTCGCTGGCGCTGGTACTGGGACTTTGGCGGCGGCGCGATGACCGACCTCTTCACGCACTGGATCGACGTGGCGCAGTGGGCGATGAAGGCCGACGAGCCCTCGACCGCGCTGATGCTGGGCGACAAGCATATCTACAAGGAGTGGGACTGCCCCGACACCATTCAGGCAGCCTTCCGCTATCCCGGGTTCGACGTTGTGTACGAAGGCATGATGGCCTCGTCGATCGACGACGGCGGCCTGGAGTTTCGCGGCACCGAGGCCACGCTCAAGATCAACCGCTCGGGCATGACCATCTGGCACGAGGGCGTGAAGGGCGATCGCAACCCCATCCTCAAGGAAGACAGCTTCGAGGACGGCACGACGCCGCACATGCGCAACTTCTTCGACTGCATCAAGAGCCGCAAGGAGCCGAACGCCCCGGTGGAGACGGGCATTGCCGCCGCGCGCGCCGGACACATTGGCAACCTCGCGTATCATCGCGGAGGCAAGGCGGTCTGGCCGCCGAAGGCGTAGACGCCTGCGCCACCCTTGTTTTGTCATTCCGTAACGCAGTGAAGGAATCTGCTTTCCGCTTGCGCCTGCACGGCACAAACAGCAGATTCCTCCGTTTCACTACGGAATGACAAAACGATCGGCGATGCGAGGAGAAAACTACTTCAGCGTGTAGCTCGGGTCGAAGGTCAGATCGCGTGCCCAGATGTTCCTGAAGCTGATGGGCTCGCTCTTGTCGCCGTGCGCCTGCAGCTTGATGGGGGCCCTGTCGTACGCCTTGTAAAACGGCTTGCCGACGTAGAGCGTCTGCCCCTGCAACTGGAAGTGGTTCTGCACCAGGACGCCGTTCATGAACACGGTGACGTAGGCGGGTGTCTTCAGCGAGCCGTCGGCGTTGAAGCGCGGCGCTGTCCACACCACGTCGTAGCTCTGCCACTCGCCGGGCTTGCGCGCGGGGTTCGCCAGCGGAATTGCCTGCTTGTAGATCGCGCCCACCTGCCCGTTCACATAGGTCTTGTTGTTGTAGTTGTCGAGCACCTGCAGCTCGTACCCCGCATCGCCCGGGCCGGTGGAGGCGAGAAAGACGCCGCTGTTGCCGCGCGCCTGGTCGCTGCCCTCGATGTTCGCCGGGATCCTCCACTCGATGTGGAGCTGATAGTCCTTGAAGGTCTTCTTCGTCTCGATGTTGCCGATGCCCTTCTCCTTGCTTACCGTCAGGATGCCATCGTGCACGATCCACTGCGCGGGTGTGTGGTCCTGCGCGGAGACCCACTGGTCTTCATTCTTGCCGTCGAAGAGCACGATCGCGTCGGAGGGTGGGGCCGAGTCCGTCGTGCCCGGCGTGACGATCGGAGGCACAGGCGCGTACACCTCGGTGTCCTGGTGCTTCATTGCGGGAGCGGCCTGCTGAGCGAAGACGGGAGCGGCGGAGGCCATAACGGCGGCAAGTGCCAGAGCGGTCGAATGAAGGGTTCGCATAGGTACAGCCAAGATACACCGAATCGCACGCGGACCAAACCCCGGGTGCCCCTATCGTTCATGTAGTGAACCAACGGGCCTTGCCGTTCCGCAGTGAAACATAGCCCCAGGGTGAAGTCGAATGAGGAGGAGCCTGCTGTTTGTGCCGTGCGGGGCAGAGGAGAAGCAGATTCCTCCGCTGCGCTACGGAATGACAAAACAAAGGCGCTACGGAATGACAAAACAAAGGCGCTACGGAATGACAAAACAAAGGCGCTACGGAATGACAAAGCAAGAGGCGTGGCGGAATGACAACTGAGTGCCCCGGTGCCCCATCTACGGCAAACGTCCCAATCGTCGCCGGCACAACTTCTGTACCATGATCGCAATATTCATTCGTCAGAAGGAGCAGCAGATATGCAGACCCAGTCACGAAGAGGCATGTTGAAGAGTGCAGCCAAGGCTGCTGCGGCGGCGGGAGCGGCGCTGGTGGCGCAGCCTTCCGCGCAGGCGCAGGCGGCGAAGGCGGTGAAGAAGGACGCTACAGGAAGGTCGCAGACGCAGTTTCCCTTCACGACGGTGGTCGCCTACGGCAACCTGCTCTTCGTCTCGGGCATTGGCTGCCGCGTGCCCGGCACCATCGAAGAGAATACGAAGTGGGTGCTCGACGAGATCGAGAAGAACCTCGCCGCGGCGGGCTCGTCGCTCGAAAAAATTCTCAAGATCAACATCTTCATGGAAGACATCAAGCAGTTCGACCGCATGAACGCCGTCTACAAGACACGCAAGTGGGGACCTGTCTTTCCGGCGCGAAACACGGTGCAACCCGCCGCCCTTCCAGCGGGCGACTACGGACTCGCCATCGACTGCGTCGCCTACGTGTAGCGCGATCGCGCGCGAGCATGCCTGTTGATGCCCGGACAGGTCTTTGCCGCAACGCGGGGGGGAAACGATCCAACGCTCCTCCGCATCCAAATTCCTATGTAACCGATTCGCCCTTCCCGGCTCCATACATACGGAGGGAAGAATATGGACTCCCGCACTCCCGCAGCAGCGGCACCCAACGCCTACCTGAACCGAAGCTGGTGGGCGCTAAGAATTGCCCTGGGTGTTGGCCCCATCGCAGCCGGTATCGATAAGTACTTCAACAAGCTGGCCGACTGGGGCATGTATTTGAGCCCTGTGGCCACGAAAGTCATCCCCGTAAGCACCGCCACCTTCATGCACGTCGTCGGTGTCGTCGAGGTCGTCGCCGGCATCATTGTGCTCACCCGCTGGACCAGGACCGGCAGCTACATCGTCATGGCATGGCTGCTTGCCATCGCCGTCAACCTTGTCACGACCGGCATGTTCTACGATCTGGCCGTGCGCGACATCGAGATCGCCGTGGGGGCGTTCGCTCTCTCGCAGCTTACCGCGCTGCGCGAGCTGCACGCGCTTCCCGCCACCGATGCTGCCACACCGCTCGTGCCCGCGCACCATCACTGATATTCCGCAACTGAAAAAGGAGAACCGCCATGAAGAAACTTGTCTCGCTGCTCACGCTGGCCGGTCTGGCAGCCATGCCTGCGCTGGCATCCGCCGCCAGTTATCACAACGTCTCCGTCGTCGACGTCAACTGTTCGAAGAAGGCGGCGGCCGACCCTGACGCCCACACGCGCGATTGCGCGCTCAAGTGCTCCAAGAGCGGCTACGGCATTCTTACCAGCGACCAGCACTTCCTCAAGTTCGACGAGGAAGGAAACAAGAAGATCACCGAAGAGCTCAAGGCCTCGGGCAAGAAGGACCACCTGCGCGTCAACGTCGAGGGCGATGTCCAGGGCGACACGCTGAAGGTCAGCTCCGTCTCGTTGCTCTAAGCGGAGCTCCGTTCACCGGGATAAGATTTTCCCTTCGGATGTAGTGCTGGATATTGTGTCGCGCCCTCGGCGCTTTGATCGCCGGGGCTATTTACCTGGGCCTTCGGCCCAGGCTGGTATGTGACGGGCCTTCGGCCCTGGAACCGAACTGCACCGTTTGGGATAGCAATAAGAGAGGCCGCAAACGTTTGCGGCCTCTTTTGTTGCTTCCAATCGCCTGTAAGCTACGGTTTGGTCGCGAGCACGAGCGGCGAAGGTCCCGGAGCCTCCAGCAGACGCGCGTTCGTGAAGCCCGCCTCTTTCAGCCAGCCGGCGATCTCCTCAAACGAGAAGGTGTCGCCCTCATCGGTGTTCACCAGCATGTTGGCCGCAAACAGCAGCGAACCCACCGGCCCCTTGCGGTCGTCGTTCACCAGGAACTCCGCAATGGCGATCGTCCCTCCGCTCTTGAGCGCGGCAAAGGTCTTCTTCAGCAACGCTTTGCTCCTGCGCTCGCCCTCCGAGTGCAGAATGTGTCCGAGCGTCGCCACATCGTAGTCGCCGCCGAACTCCGCCGCGTTCAGGTCGCCGGCGATAAACGAGAACCTGTTCGCAAGCCGGAAGCTCCCGACAACCTCGCGCGTCGCAGGCAGCACACCCTCCCAGTCGACTGCTGTCACCGTCACATTGTCGGCGCTCTGGGCCAGACCGATGCCCCACACGCCCGACCCGGCCGCCAGGTCCAGCACCTTCACCACGCCCTTGCGCTGGCCCAGCGCAAGATGCTTGCCCAGCACCGTCGCCGACGGATAGCTCAGCGGGAAGATGTCCTTCACGAAACCCTGAAAGAACTCGCTGCCGTCGCCCTCCTGGTTCACCGCCTTTGCCGGCCTTCCGGTTGCGATCACATCATTGAGTTGCAGCCACTTCGGAAGCAACTGTTGGCTCGTGTGCTTGAAGATACCGCCCTGAAAGCCGGGTCGTGTGCTCACCAGAAACGCCTCGCTCTCGGGCGTCAGCGAGTAGCGCTCGCCGTCCTTCGCCAGAAAGCCAAGCCCCACGAGGACGTTCATCACCGACCGCAGCCCGCGCTCCGAGGCGCCCGTCGCCGCCGCCGTCTCAGCCAGCGTCTTCGGCGCTCCATCCAGCACATCGAAGACGTGGTGCTTCAACGACGACTCGATCACCAGCGTCGGTACGTAACCCCAGGCAAACTGCATGATGCGTTCCGGTGTAACAGGTGCGGTGGTGCTCATCGCTTCGTGTTCCTCTCTTTCACTGTGATTGAAATTTGCCTGGCCCGGCAGAAGAATTGTAGCTTTTCGATGACATCGCGTGGCTGCGCGATTCCGCACTTCGTCACATTGGGGGGTCGCCCGTCGCACGAAGAAAATGCGGGGATTCCTCCACTGCGGCCCTTCGGGCCTCCGGCCGGGATGACACATCAAGGGGGGGCCGGCTTTGTCCTGCATCGAAAGCGATGCAAAGATCATCTCTACATCATCGAGGTATTCATGGAAGCGAGAATGGAGCTGGTCGATTTCGAGCGGGTTGCTCCTGCGGCGCGCGCGGCGCTCACCGCGCTGAGCAAGGCGGCTACCGACGCCGGTCTGGACAAGGCGCTGGTCGAGCTCATCAAGCTGCGCGCCTCGCAGATCAACGGATGCGCCTTCTGCTTGCAGTTTCACCTGACGCTGGCGCGCAAGGCGGGCGTTGCGCAGACGAAGCTCGACCTCGTCGCAGCGTGGCGCGAGGCCGGGGTCTTCACGCCGCGCGAGATGGCGGCGCTCGCCTGGACCGAGGCCCTCACCTCCATCACCCCGGCAGGCGTCGGCGACGATATCTATCGCACGGCGACGGAGGTCTTCGACCAGACGGAGCTCGCCGCGTTGAGCTCCGCCGCCGTTTCCATCAATGCGTGGAACAGGATCGCCATCGCGTACAGGTTCACCCCTGCCGTCTGAACGATCCGCATCGCATCCTAAAGTTTCATCGCAGGTTTCCATCGTCTGTGCTGCACAACAAACGGAGTTCCATTCAACCGGCAAAACTTTCGATGCGCATCGGCACACTCCTTTGTGTTGATGCGCGTCGAGATGCAACGCAAGCGTTCGCAGACGAGCGAGAGACTTTGCAGCGCGCGCGGTGCAGGACCTCCGCTGCTCTGCGCAATGGCAACAAACTTGCATCGACAACAGAAAGGGTTCAAAGCGCGAGAAGGTATCACAAACGACATATTCGTGCAGCGGATTTACACTGCGATCAGTAGTTTTTTTCGCGGCGAAGAGCGCAAGTTTTCGATTCTTCACCATGAATAGTGCAAACAAAATTTTTCGGTTTCAACTCTTGAAATGGGTCCGGTTTTCCGTGCTACTATCAAACCCGTTCGCAAGACGTTTTTCTGCAGGTCCCCAGCAGTTCCGCACTCTGCCTTTACGTTGTACAACTCCTCTTTGCGATGCGTAGATCGACGCGCCGAGCGAAGAGACTTCTGGCACGACAGAATAATCCGACCGCTTTGTCCGTAACCGGACAGGAAGGATTTCTGTTTGTCGGGTTTGAATTTTTGAGTGTTTCGCCGGTCGCCGTAGCCATTGCGGACCGTTGGGGTGCAAGACAGGGAACAGAAGAAGAAGGATAGAGAGAATGTCATTCGTTCCGACGGCAACGGCCGTATTGAATTACTGGGTACGCATCCTCGGTGCGCTCGAAAAGAAGATCAATCGCCAGTCGTACGAGACATGGCTGAAGCCGACCCGGTTCTCTCATCTCGAAGGCAGAAAGCTCTTCGTGCGGATACCGTCGTCCGATTTCCAGCACATCGGCGACCGTTACGCCGACCTCATTCAGGAGGCGATCGACAACCTCGCGCTCGACGTCGACTCCGTGACCTTTACCACGCCCGAGCAGGACCCCCGTGCCCCCAAGGTGCGCGAGGACGGCGGCTTTGCCCCGCTGCCCAGCCACAGCCAGAACGCTCCCCGGCAGGCGCGCGCCAACGGCGCCGTGGCGGGCCAGAACGTCCCGGCCGCCCCCGGGCCGGAGCAGGCGCGCTTCGACTGGAACACCGCCGCGCAGCTCAACTCCAAGTATCAGTTCGACTCGTTCGTCGTGGGCAACGGCAACCAGTTCGCCGCCGCAGCCGCGCAGGCCGTCGCCGAGAGGCCATCGAAGGCCTACAACCCGCTCTTCCTCTACGGCGGCGTCGGCATGGGCAAGACCCATCTGATGCACGCCATCGGTCACGAGGTGAAGCGCAGGCAGCCACATGCGGCCATCAGCTACGTCTCGGGCGAGAAGTTCACCAACGAGATGATCGATTCGGTGCGCTACCAGAAGATGACCAGCTTCCGCGACAAGTTCCGTACCGTCGACGTGCTGCTGATCGACGACATCCAGTTCATCTCGGGCAAGGAGCGCACGCAGGAGGAGTTCTTCCACACCTTTAACGCGCTGCACGAGTCGATGAAGCAGATCGTTATCGCCTCGGACCGTCCTCCCAAGGAGTTGGCCGACCTCGACGACCGTCTGCGTTCGCGCTTCGAGTGGGGACTGATCGCCGACATTCAGCCGCCGGACCTCGAGACGAAGGTTGCCATTCTTCAAAAGAAAGCCGAGTCCGAGCAGACGCACCTGCCTACGGACGTCGCGCTCTTCATCGCCTCGAACGTGCGCACCAACGTGCGCGAGCTCGAGGGCGCGCTGGTGCGCGTGATCGCATGGAGCTCCATGCATGGCGTAGAAATTACGCTGGCTGTAGCCCAGCAGTGTCTCAAGCAGTTCATCGACACGCAGGTGCGCAAGATCACCATCGAGACGATCCAGCGCACGGTCGCCGAGAACTTCGGCATGAGGGTGGCCGAGCTGAAGCAGAAGAACAACTCGCGCCAGATCGTGGTGCCCCGCCAGATCGCCATGTACCTGGCCAAGCAGCTCACCGAGGCCTCGCTGCCCGAGATCGGGCGCCAGTTCGGCGGCAAGCACCACACCACGGTGATGCACTCGATCGGCAAGATCGACGAACAGCGCAGGCTGGACAAGGACCTGAACCGCACCATCAACAAGATGATGGAGACGCTGAGCTAAAGCGCGCAAAATAGCCTGTTGAAAGCCACCTCTCCGCGAGGTGGCTTTTCACTTTTCAAGACTGAAGACCCGTAACATACCTGAACGGGCTGCGGCCCCAGGTTTCGTTGGACGGGTCGACTCGTTGGATGCGGTAGGACCTTCGCTGCTGCGAAGATGGCCCACCGCCGGTTCGAGCTTCGCTCGAATGACCCACCCATGCCGCGATAAGGCCGCGTCATGAATGGGGCACCCGAGCGCGTCATGAACAGGCGCACGTTCCTGTTGTTTGTCATTCCGTACGAAGTGAAGGAATCTGCTTTTCGCGTATGCTGTTTCTGCACAAACAGCACGATGGAACATGTGAGGTGCATATGAAGACGTCAGCTTCAGCGGGACCGGCGCCCGCGCGGATCGACGCGAAGATTGCGGAGCTTGGTGACTGGCGCGGTGAGACGCTGGCCAAGGTGCGCGCGATCGTTCTGGGTGCCGCCCCGGAGATCGTGGAGGAGTGGAAGTGGGCGAAGGCGACGTCGCCGGGTGTGCCGGTGTGGTCGCGCGGCGGGATCGTGTGTACCGGGGAGACCTACAAGAGCGTCGTGAAGCTGACGTTCGCCAGGGGCGCATCGCTCGACGATCCGAAGGGGCTGTTCAACTCGAGCCTCGATGGAAACGTGCGTCGCGCAATCGATATACGCGAGGGCGAGAAGGTGAACGCGGCGGCGTTGAAGGCACTCGTTCGCGCGGCGGTGAAGTTGAATCTGAAGAGCTAGATGGGCCGGGGAGCACCTGAAAGCCTTTGAAGCGGGGCCCTTCGCTGGGCGAAAGCACCCGGGCGCGGGGTGCGGTGCCTTACAAGGTAACTTCAAATCTCACACTAAAAGATGATTGCCGCGCCGCCGCGCCTGTGCGAGAGTATCTCCCAACGATCTTCGAATTACGGCACAGAAGTGAGTTGCACGGCATGTTTGTCATCAGGGACTGTGAGCACGTAAACGCCCCGATCGAACGCTGTTTTCGGCTATCGACCCATCTTGGGCTGATGGCCGGCAGCTTTGGCATGACCCCTGTCTCGCGCGCAGGCGCGAGATCCGAGGGCCTGCTGGACTCCGGCGACCGGGTTGTCTGGTACGGCTGGAAGTTCGGCCTGCCGCATGTGCATGAGAGCAGGGTCGCCACCTTCGATCCGCCGCACACTTTTTGCGACGCCATGGAGCGCGGGCGCTTCAAGCGATTCGAGCAGGAGTTCAACTTCAGCGAGGTGGCCGGGCACACGCTTGTGCTCGGCTATGTGCGCTACTCCATGTACCTGGGCCCGGTTGGCAGAATGGCGGGCCGCCGTGTGGTGCTGCCGCACATGGTCAAGCTGCTGCGCGCGCGTCTGGCGCTGTTGAAACAGGTTGCCGAGAGCGAGCAGTGGCGGCAGTATCTGCCTGAGTGAAGGCAGGTAAGCTGCTCTGAAAAACCAAATGCAGGGATCCCTCCCGTTCGGCCCGCCTTCCTTTGGGTGGAGTGCTGGATCCTGTGTCGCCCCCTCGGCGGTCTGCTTGGTTGCTGCTATTTACCTAGGGAACCTCTGATTGAGTCCTGTTTTGTTAAGGGCACGGCTTCAGCCGTGCCGTAAACACTGCAAAAATCAAAGGGGCTTTAGCCCCTGAGGTACGCTTGCAGAACTTAATCAGAGCATCCCTGCTGGGTGTCATCGAATTTGCCATCTGCAAAAGAAAAGATGTGTCATTTCGACCGCGGCATCACACAGCTTTATCGTGAGATGCGGGGTGAAAGAAACCTGCTTTCTACCGCGGACCTCCCGGCATAAAGCAAACCGCAGGTTCTTCGGCATAGGAGCGCAAGAAAGCAGGTCCCTCCACTCCGCTGCGCTCCGGCCGGGATGACCCCGATTCAGGCATGAGTAGAAGATCGAAACCCGCCCCACGATCTGTCATTCCGACCGGAGGCCCGAAGGGCCGCAGTGGAGGAACCTGCTTTCTCATCTTTGCGAAAGAGGCTGAACCGGCTGTCGGCATCGTTGAAACAGCAGGTCCCTCCACTCCGCTGCGCTCCGGCCGGGACGACAATAAATACCTCTCGTTCCGAGAAACCAATTTTGACGGCACTCCCCGGGCCTTCGGCCCTTTGCAGTTGTGGTCGCTTCGCGCGAAGCCTTCTACGACCGCCGGTTCCAGGGCATGCGGCCCAGCAGCGAAGCCATCATGCAGATGTCGCTGATGCCGGCGAAGACCAGTCCCGCGCCGACGGCGGCGGTGGCGAGCAGGAAGTATCGCGAGACGGCCGCAGCCAGCACCAGCGTGAGCAGCACCAGCGACCCTGCGGCGATGCGGACCTGGCGCTCGAGCGACCACGGCCTGCGCGCGATCGAGACCAGCGGCTTGCCCTGCTCGCGCCATGCCTCGATGCCCCCGGCGAGCACCTCGACGCTGAGGAAGCCGCGGGAGGCGAGCAGACGTCTCGCCTCCTCGGCCCTGCGGCCGCTGCGGCAGACGAGCATCACGGGCTGCGCGCGCTCCCATGCTGCACTCGCCTCGGCCAGCGTACCGAGCGGCGTCAGCTCGGAGCCCGCGATGTGGCCGCCTGCAAACTCCGGGTACTCGCGAACGTCGATCCACCGTGGGTCCATCTTTCTCCTCCCAACAACATCATTATATGATTGTATGGTAATATAACGATATGAAAACGGCAACGGACGGACTGCCGATGAATGGCGCGATGCTTGAGCTGGTGGCGCGGCGCTTCCGCATCCTCGGCGAGCCCTGCCGCCTGCGCATCCTGCAGCAGCTTGAGCGGGGCGAGCACTCCGTCGGCGCGCTGGTCGAGGCGCTCGACGGCAATCAGCCCAACATCTCGCGCCATCTCCAGGTGCTGTACGAGGCGGGGCTGGTGGGCCGCAGGCGCGACGGGACGTCGGTGCTCTACGCCATCGGCGACCCGTTCATCTTCAAGCTCTGCGACCTTGTATGCCGCAGTACACGGCAGCGGACGCAACGGTCGCTCGACGAGCTGCAAGGAGTATCTTCTCTACGGAGCGCGCAAAGGAGCAGGCGATGATCAAACAGTTTGAGGTCCCCGGGCTGGCGCAGTACTCCTACGTCGTCTCCTCCGAAGGGCGCGCCGTCGTTATCGACGCCATGCGCGACATTGCGCCTTACCTGGCATATGCGCGCGAGCACGATCTCGCGATCACGCACGTCACCGAGACGCACATCCACGCCGACTTCGCCTCGGGTTCCAGGGCGCTGGCCGAAGCGGTGAACGCCGAGCTGACGTTGAGCTCGTATGACAACGGAGAGCTCTACCAGTACGCCATGCCGCGCTGCGAGCTGAAGGACGGCGACTCGATCACCGTCGGAAGGCTGCGGCTTCAGGCGCTGCACACTCCCGGACATACGCCCGAGCACCTGTCTTTCCTGCTCTTCGACCTTGACCGCGGCGCAAACGAGCCGGCGGCCATCTTCACGGGCGACTTCCTCTTCCTCGGCTCGCTGGGCCGTCCCGACCTGCTTGGCGAAGGGGCCAAGCACGCGCTCGCGCACCAGCTTTACCGCAGTGTGCATGAGCGCATCGCCCACGTGCCGGACTCGGCGATCGTCTACCCAGGTCACGGCGCGGGCTCGCTTTGCGGCGCGGGCATGAGCGAGGGCGGGCAATCCACGCTTGGCTACGAACGCAGGACGCAGCACCTGTTCCGTCTCGACGAAGACGAGTTCGTCCAACAGATTCTGGCTTCCGTGCCGCCGATGCCCGCCTACTATCCGCGCATGAAGCGGCTCAACGCCGTGGGCGCCTCCGCGCCTGCCGCGCCCGAGTCTGTGCCCGAGCTGTCCGCCGCGGAGTTGAAGCAGACGATTGCCGCCAACGCGGACAACCTGACACTGCTCGACACACGCGATGTGGCCAGCTTTGCCGCCGCGCATATTCCCGGCTCCATCAACCTCGCCGCGGGGCCGAGTCTTCCGTTGTGGGCGGGATGGCTGCTCGACGCCGAAAAGCCGATCGTAATTGTTGGCAACGACAGCACCGCTGTTGCCGGCCCTGGCCCGCGCACATCTCTGCTGCGCGTCGGTCTCGACCGCATCGCCGGAGAGCTTCCCTTCAGTCGATGGGCCGAGGCAAGGTACGAGACGCAGTCCACGCCGCTGCTTACGGCCGCCGAGGCTGCCGCTTCCACGCAAGGTGCCGGCGCGCGTCCGCTGTTTGTGGACGTGCGCAATCGCGCGGAGTGGAACACGGGGCACGTCGCCGGCGCGACCCACATCGCGCTGGGCGACCTTGCGGCAAGGCTCGCCACGCTCGATACGGGGCAGCCCATCGTTACTGTCTGCGGCAGCGGATATCGCGCCGCAGCCGCCGCAAGTCTTCTCGCCGCCAATGGATTTCGTCAGGTAAGCATTTTGGATGGCGGCATGGCCGCGTGGGCGGAGCGCGATCTTCCAATAGCGAAATAGGGCGAGGAGATTGGGTCAGTTTGAAGATCCCCACGGGCCACAGCCGTCGGTGTCCGGTGCCGGGTGCCCATAGCTGGCGGACTCATCGCCAGATGTGGGAAGATTTGCTGCATACCAACGCTTGCAGAGGCCGCATTGCCGACAGCCACCGCTACACCGAGCGAAACCCGGCTCTACCCGCGCGCGCAGTGGTACTTTCTCGCCGCCATCGTCACCACGTGGATCGGCTTCTCGCGCAGCTACTTTCTTCGCATCGGTCACGCCACCGTCTACCAGCACATTCATGGGGCCACGGCGGGGCTGTGGATGACACTGCTCTTCGTCCAGCCAATGCTTTACCAGCGCGGGCAGCTTGCGCTGCATCGCCGTCTCGGACGCCTTGGCGTCTTCGTTCTGCTCCCCGCTCTGCTTATGGGTGGAGCGCTGATGGTGCACAACATGGTGAAGCACCAGGCCGGATATCCGCCTGGGATGGTGTACACGCTCAGCTATCTGGATGCGTGGTCGCTGCTGCTGCTGGCGCTCTTCGCGGGGCTCGCCGTTCGCTATGCGCACGATACCGGCCTGCACGCCCGCTACATGAGCTGCACAGTACTCGCTCTTCTGCCGCCCGCGCTCACCCGCGCTCTGACGCTCGTACCCGGACTCGACAGCATGACGATAAGTATCGATATCAGTTACATATCGATGGTCGCCATCCTGTGCCTGCTTGTCCTCGACGACCGTCGTCAGGGGCGCGTCCGCGCGGCCTACCCTCTGGCCATCGCGTGCTTCGCACCGATGGTGCTCACGATGAATGCGGCCGGCCACTGGCAGTGGTGGCATCGGCTCGCCGATCGTTATGCGGCCTTCTAAAATAGCCTGAAATGTATTCAGGGTTCGCGCTCTGGCGCGAATGATCCCACACATGCCGCGATGAAGCTGCGTCATGTATGGGGCACCCGATCAGTGGCATTCCTGAGGTTTTCTGAAAGCCCACATCTGGCGATGAGGCCGCCAGATGCGGGGCACCGGCACTCCCCGGGCCTTTCAAGCCAGCCACCAGAGCTGCTACGCCTTCTTTGCAGCGGAGAAGATCTCCACTAGGCGATCGGCGATGTACTTGTCCTCGCCGTCCTTCAACTGCCACATGGCGAAGCCGAAGGTCGCCGGGTCCTGCTGGAAGCGGCGGCGGCGTTCCGGAGGATGTGCCGGTGCGTCGGGGTTGCGTCCGCGCATGCCCATCGAGTCGGCGTTCATGCTGCCGATGCCCACGGGCTTGGTCTCGGCAAGCTGCTTCATCACGTCCTGCGCCGTGAGGTTGACCTTGGTCTGGTCGATCTTCCAGCTATAGTGCGGTGTCACATTGCCCAGGGCGTTCGGGTTGAACTGGCGGGGCAGCGCCGTCACGCCAAACTTCTCCACCGCCTTCGTGATCACGGCGGCACGATCGTCGTAGCTCTTCACCACGGCGTCGTAGTCCTGGTCGACGAACATCTCCAGCGCCTTCAGCAGCGCGAAGATCTGCTCCTTGCCCACCTTGCAGGCGCGGCCGATGCGGTCTTCCTGCGGGCTCATGTTCATCTGCGCCCAGCGGATCAACTGCTCCTTGCCGATCAGAACGCCCGTCGACTGCGGGCCGCAGATGTCCTTGCCGCCCGAGAAGGCGACGAAGTCCCAACCCTGCGCCGGATACTCCCACAGCCGCTCCTTCGGCGGAACGTCGGCGGAGGCGTCGTTGAAGGTGTAGATGCCTGCCTTCTTCGCGATCTCGATCATCTCCGGCCCGCTTACCTTGCCCATGTTCGACTGGATATTGATGTAGTGCATCGCCAGCGTCTTTGGGTTGATGGCGTTGATCATCTGATCCTTCGTCTCCACCTCGACCAGCGACACGCCCGTCTGGCGGACCTGGTGGTCGAAGGGATTGCGGTGGGCCTTCTGGATGATGACCTCATTCTTGGGGAAGCCCGTCAGATCGGGCACCTTGCTCAACCTCGGCTCCAGGTCTTCGGTCAGCATGCCTGCGTAGGCCACCACAATGGCCGCCGCCACGCCGCCCGTCACCAGACCGGTGTAGCCGGCGGGCGTCTTACACAGCTTTTCGATGTAGCGGCCGGCCGCGACCTCGAGGTCGTTGATCATCACGAAGTGCTGGTTGCCCTGACGCATCAGCTCCATCACCTCGGGCTTCATCACCGAGCCGCCGATGACGGTCACGGTGCCCACGATGTTGACCAGCGGCTTGACGCCCAGCTCGGCGTAGACGTCGCCCGTCGACCCAAGACCCTTGGTGATCGGAACGATCGCGTGACCGTCGACGCCGTGCTTCTCGTCCTTCTGCTTCTTCTCGGCCTGTGCCCCCTTCGGTGCAAGCAGGCTGCCGGTAGCGGCTCCCATGGTTCCCAGAAACGACCGGCGGTTCCAACGTGACTTCAGACTCATACCAATACCCTTCCCTATCTCTTTAATCTCTTAGACGAAGTTCGAAAAAATTAGAGGCCAGCGGGCGGCCTGGCAGCGGCCGGGGCAGCAGGCGCGGCGGGCGCAGCCGACGGATCGACCACCAGAGCGCTGCCGACCAGCTCGACCAGCGAGTCGCCCGGAATCCACTCCACAGCCATGAAGGCGCGTGAAGGCGCCTTGCCCGGCGAGAAGTACGTGCCGTAGATCTTGTTCAACGCCTCATAGTGCTCCTTGTACGAGGCGAATTTGGCGCTGCCCGTCGGCATCGGCATTGAGTCCGCGTGCGGCAGGCAGATGAAGACCTGCATGTTCAGGATCGAGTCCATGTTCGACCCTGCCCGCTCGAGCGACTTCTTGAGCGCATCCATCGAGCGCGTCACATGCTTCTCAAACGGGTCGGTGACGGTGATGTGGTCTTCCTTGCCGAAGCCGTCGTTCGACCCGGTGCCAGAGAAGTAATAAATGCCGTTGTGAATGCGGTTGCCGAACCGCCGCGGCCTCTCGCCCGCGGGCGCGCCCGGTGCTGCCGCCGCGGGGGCCTGCTGTGCAAACAGCTTTGTGCCCGCCATCGCCGCCGCCACCATCGAGGCGGCTTTTCCAAAAAACCTACGCCGGGAGTTGCTTTCCATTGACTCCTCCAATTCGCGAGATCGAGATTTCGTCCTGCCGAAGCAGACCGCAGGCAAGCCCGCACAGCTCAAAGCAAGTGTGCCGGAATGATACGAGTCCACACCATCGATTGACTACGGACAATTGACGTAGCCGTGGCCCCGTCGGACAATTACCCCGCCGCGCTCTTATCCTTACAATTCTTATAAAGTGTCATCCTGAGCGAAGCGCAAAGCGCAAAGTCGAAGGACCTGCATTTGCATCCTACTAAGCGAACACCCCAAACCGACACTAAAGAATGCAGGTCCTTCGACTTTGCTACGCTTCGCGCAGGATGACAAAGTTTTAGGTAATTCGCAGGTTTGTAAACGATTGCGCTGGACACAGCCGCCATGTGCCAAGGTCTCGCTTCCCAAGCGCTCGAAGCATCTCTCGCCTCCTCTACAATGACAAAACGGAGGCTCCTTGAAGTTTCTCGCCGCCCTTCTTCTCCTTCTCCTCATCGCCGCAGGCGGTGCGTACTACCTCGCCACCACGCCCTTCGGTCCTTCCCGCGAGACCTTCGTCGAGATTGCCCCGCATACCGCAACCGCGAACATGGCCGAGCAGCTTGAGAAGGCCGGCGTCATCCGCAACCGGTACGTCTTCCAGGCGCTGCGCCTCTACGAGAAGGGTACCCTCAAGGCGGGCGAGTACCGCTTCGACCACCCCGTGCCCATGACCGAGGTCTACCGCCGCATCGTCCGGGGCGACATCTACACCATCGGCATCACCATCCCCGAGGGGTACAACATCTTCGACATCGCGCAGGCCATTCAGGACGCCGGCCTCGGCCAGCGCGACGACTTCCTGGCCGCCGAGCGCAAGCATACGGAGCTGATCGCCGAGTGGACCTCGCAGATCGACCCGGCACATCCGCCTGCCTCGCTTGAGGGCTACCTCTTTCCCGACACCTACCACTTCGCCCGGCATACTCCGGCGCCGGCGATTCTTGCGGCCATGGTGCGGCGCTTCCGCCAGGTCGCGCAGCAACTCGCACTCAGCGGACCCGAGGTCAACCGCACGGTCATCATGGCCTCGCTGATCGAAAAAGAGGTCTCGCAGGACGCCGAGCGCCCGCTGGTGGCAGGGGTCTTCGTCAACCGGCTGGCAAAGAACATTCCGCTGGCCACCGACCCAACGGTGATCTACGCGGCGCTGCTCGACAACCGCTGGCGCGGGACGATCTACGCCTCCGACCTCAAGAACCCCTCGCCGTATAACACCTACGTCCATGCGGGCCTGCCTCCCGGCCCTATCGCAAACGCCGGAATGGCGGCGTTTCGCGCGGCGATTCATCCGGCGCAGACCGACTACCTCTACTTCGTCTCCGACGCCCAGGGGCACAGCCGCTTTGCCGCCAGCCTGAAGGAGCACAACCAGAACGTCGACGCCTACCGCAAGGCGCGGCAGCGCTGATGGCGATTTTTTGGAGAACCCTAAACCCTCGTCCTTCATCTATATACCGTGGCAGACAGGCTGAAACTCTCTGGACGGATATACTAAAACTTCGTGGAAATGAAGATACGACAAGCCTTAGCGTTGGCGACCGTGGCTATTCTGCCATCGCTGACCGGGTGTCTCAGTCACACCCGTGCCGTCCCCAGGACGCGTGTCGCCGACGTGATTATGAGCACGTCGCTCGATTCGATGGCGGGTCAGATCAACACCCGCTTCAACGCGATCGACACCTTCAACGCCGCGGTTGAGATCTCGGCCACTACCGGCGGCGGCTTGCAGGGCAAAGAGACCCAGTCGCTCGCCTTCTCCGGCTACATCCTGATGCGCAAGCCGGAGTTTCTGCGCGTGCTTCTGCTGCTCCCCGTCGTGCGCACCCAGGCGTTGGACATGGTCTCCGACGGCAGCAACTTCAAGCTCTTCATCCCTCCGCGCAAACGCGCGATCGTCGGGTCGAATACCCTTACGACCACATCGAAGAACGGGCTTGAAAACCTGCGCCCCGACGTCATCTTCGACTCGATGTTCATCCAGGGGCCTGACGAGAAGCAGATCCTCTCGATGACCACCGACATTCGCGTGATCGAGAGCGGTAAAAAGAAAAAAGACCTGATCGAGGAGCCTGCCTACGCGGTGCAGATTCTCAGCAAGCCTGAAGGCACAGACCGCACGGTCAGCACGATTCGCGTCATCCACATCAACTCGACCGACCTGCTGCCGTACCAGCAGGACATCTACGACGCCGACGGCAAGGTGATCACCAAAGCCTACTACTCGGACTACCAGTACTACGGCACGACCCCATTTCCATCGAAGATCGTCGTCGAGCGGCCGCGCGACCACTACTCGCTGACGATCAACATCACCAAGCTGACGCTGAACGGCCACCTGGACGACGACCAGTTCGAACTGAAGATTCCCGAAGGCATCAACATCGAGACGCTGAAGTAAGGCGAAGGTTCGAGGCTCAGAGATTGAGCCACGCCTCCATCTGCTGGTGGTCTACGAGTCCCGCCTGTTGCGAGACGAGGGTGCCGGCCTTGAAGACGGCGAAGTTGGGGATGCCGCGCACGTTGTAGCGGGCTGAGAGCTCGCGGTTCTTTTCCGTATCGACCTTGAGCACGAGGGCGCGTCCCGCGGTGTTGGCGGCGGCGCGTGCCACCTCCGGCGCGGCCATGCGGCAGGGGCCGCACCAGTCGGCCCAGAAGTCGACCAGGACAGGCACGCGGGCGTTCTGGACGATCTCATCGAAGAGCGCCTGATCCACGGCAATGGGTTCGGCGATCGGAGCAAGCTCGTTCTTACAGTTGCCGCAGCGGCCGGTATCGGCGAGGCGCGCGGCGGGGATGCGGTTCTTCTGGCCACAGTGCGAACAGGCGCGGATCAGGGGCATGGGTCGTTCTCCGGGATGATTGGATGCGCGCAGCGTACGCGATGATGCCGCGAACCAACTGACACTTACAGGGTTCCCGGCGTTCCTCCCCAGTCGCGCGGGTCGACGTCGGCGACGGACTGCGAGAAGGTCCAGCTTCGCCCGATGTGGTCGGCGGCGGTGTACTGGCGCTCGCCGTAGGGGTAGGTCTCTGGCGGACCGGCGACGCGCGCGCCGTGGCTCACGGCGTTGGCGTAGTGCAGGTCGGCGTCGGCGACCCGGACAAGAAGCGAATGCGCGACAGGGGTAATCGCCCCGGCGTCATGATGCTGGACCAGCACGACGGCGCCATCGCCGTAGGTGAGCTGGGCGCGGTGGCCGGCGATGCGAAGGCGCAGGGTGAAGCCGAACGCCGCCGTGAGCCAGTCGATGGCCTCGGCCAGGTCGGGATAGGCCAGTTCGGGGATGACGGTGCTGCCGGGTATGGAACGGTTGGCGAGCATGGTGGGCTCCGGTCGATGACGATCACAGTGTAGAGCAAGGGCCAAATGCGGGATTGCCGCTTGCTCCGGAACAATATTGTTTACAGCGTATACGAAGAAGTATACAGTGTAAACATGACAACGGTCGCAACGAAACCTCGGAACAAGCCGGCGACGGCGGACAAGATTGCGCGCGCGGCGCGCAGGCTGCTCGAGCGCGATGGCGTGGAAGGCGTGACCATGCGACGCGTGGCCTCGGCGGTGGGCATCACGCCCATGGCGCTCTACCGGCACTACGCCAACCGCGACGGTCTGTTGAATGTGCTGGCGGACGGGGGATTCGCCGAGTTGTCGGGGAGGCTCGACACGCTGCGGCTGGCGGGAGCGCCGGAGCGGCAGTTGGTGAAGGTCCTCGACGTCTTTCTGGACTTCGCCTTCGACGACCCTCGGATGTTCGAGCTGATGTTTCTGACGAAGCGCGAGGGCGCGCGACGTTTCCCGGAGGACTTCAAGTCTGGGAACTCTCCGACAGCAAACCTCTTCGCCAGAGTTCTGACGCAGGGCATGGAGACGGGCCACTTTGCAAAGGACGATGTGTGGGAGATCGTCTTCGAGACCGGCGCGCTGTTGCAGGGGCTGGTGATGCTGTACCTCGGCGGCCGCGTCTCGATGCGGCCCGAGGAGTTTCGCGCGTTCTGTCACAGATCGTTCAGGAGATATATCGATGGCATTCGGAGCTAGTCTTCGCAGAGTAGTTGAGAGCACGCTTGCCGTAGCGGCGTCGGCGCTGATGCTTTACTTTGGCAACGGCCTGGAGCCGGTGTGGCCGCTGATGTGGATCGTCTTTGTGCCGGTGCTCTGGTTTGCGCTGCGCAGCCCGTGGTGGGCTGCGGCGTTGGTGGCGGCGCTCTCCATGCTGCTGGGCGACCTCAACATGTGGAGCTACTACACGAAGACGCTGGAGATGCCCGCGTCGATGTGGTGGACGGCGTTCTCCATTGCGGCCCTGGCCTTTGCGGCAGGAGTGCTGCTGTTTCGCGCGCTCGTGTTGCGAGGCGTGGTGTGGAGCGGGCTGATTGCGTTGCCGTCGTTGTGGGTCGCGGTCGAATACAGCAGGTACTTCACGACGCCGCACGGAACGGCCGGAAGCCTGGCCTACTCGCAGCTCGGGTTTCTGCCGTTTCTCCAGCTCTCCTCCGTCACAGGCCCGTGGGGCATGACGTTTGTACTGCTGCTGTTCTCATCGGCTGTGGCGGTTGCGTGGCACCTATGGCCGTGCGACAGACGCAAGGCACAACGGGTGGCGGCGACCGCTGTCTGCGTCGCGGTTGCGGTGGTTGCGCTGGGCGCTGTAAGACTGGCGTTGCCAGAGGGCGCGACGACCCGCGTCGGTCTGGTTGCCTCGGACCTGAAACAGAACGAGTCGGTTGCTCGACCGGGAAGCCCGACGCAACGGCTGCTGGGAGATTATGAACGCGCGGCCGAGGGCCTCACAGCACGAGGGGCCCAGGCGATCGTAGTGCCGGAGATGCTGGGCGTTGCGCTCGACGGCAACTCAACCGCGACAGACGCGGTCATGCAATCGCTCGCAGACAGGTCGGGAGCAACGGTGGTGGCGGGGTTGATCGCTGTAGACGGCGGTGTGCAGCACAACGAGGCCCGCGTGTATGCGCCGGGGACGGCGGTTGAGGGCTACTACAAGGAGCACCTGTTGCCTCCAGGCGAGTCGAAGACGACGCCGGGAACGCAACGGTTGACGCTGACTCGCAACGCGCAGTTGTGGGGCGTCGCCATCTGCAAGGACATGGACTTCAAAAACCCTGCGCGTCTCTATGCGCGCGAAGGTGTTGGTCTCATGCTGGTCCCGGCCTGGGACTTCGTCGTGGATAGAAGCTGGCACGGACACATCGCCGTCATGCGCGGCGTCGAGGACGGCTTCAGCATCGCGCGCGCGGCAAAGGGCGGATGGCTGACGGTGAGCGACGACCGCGGCCGCATCGTGGGCGAGGCCAGCAGCAGCGCGGCCCCGTTTGCAACGCTGCTGGTCGATGTACCCGCAGTACATCGCTGGACGGTGTATCAGGCGATGGGCGACTGGTTCGCATGGGTGGCGATTGCGCTGCTGGCGCTGCTCTTTGTGCAGCTCGCGCGGACGCGAAGTGTAGCCGTATAGTGTGAGCGTGGAGCAAGGAGAACGAATGGCTGCACGCGTAACCCACTCAACACCGATGCTTCATGTAGCGGAGATCGAGCGCTCGATCGTGTTCTACGAGCTGCTTGGCTTCCGGCTGATCGACGACGATGGGTGCAAGCCGATCGGATGGGCGCGGCTGCACTGCGACAGCGGCGACATCATGTTTCTGCGCGCCGAGAAGCCGGTCGATTCGGCAAAGCAGGCGTTCCTCTTCTACCTCTACACGCCCGACCTCGCTGGGCTGCGTGAGCATCTGGTTGCAAATAACGTCGCGGTGCCGGAGATCAAGCGGCCTGCATATATGCCCAGTGGTACGGTGAACCTGGCCGATCCCGACGGCTATCGCATCGAGATCGGCCACTGGGGCGAGGCGGAGCAGGCGGCGTGGGTGCAGCATCTTGAGGCGCGGACGTCTCAGAAGCTATAGCGCAGGCCAGCTTCGATCCGGCCCTGTAGGCGCTCCAGGTATGGCTAACTGCGCTTCTGCGCGTCGATCAATTCGATCCGTGCGGCGGGAGTAAAGACGATGGGATGCACTAGGAGCGGCGGCTCTCCAGCTCAGCCTTCAAGGTCTCCCAGGTGATCGTCTCGTGTTGCTGGGAGTCGAGCATCGCGAGTCGGCGGTTCAACTCGTCGCGCTGCGCGGCGGAGATGGGAAGCTGCTCCTCTTCGAGGCTATCCCATAGCTGGGAGATGAGGGCTAGACGCTCGGGCGGCGTCAGCCGTGAAAGCTCGTCGCGGGTCAGCAGCTCCATACATCGAGGATAGGAGCGCGCAGTCAAGGTGCAAGACGTTTAGGAGGCAACCATCGTAGGCGGCCGGAGACAAAAGCGGGTCCCTCCACTCCGCTGCGCTCCGGCCGGGATGACCGGTATTGAAAAGACATTGAGAGCTACGCTCTGCGCCGGTACTTGATCGCGAACTCATAGCCTGGATTCGGCGGGAAGAGTTTGGCGACGAGACGCAGGCGATCGGCGAGCGGTTGCGGGGCCAGCAGCGGGTACTCGCGCTCGCGCAGCTCGGTGTAGTCGAAGTCGATCGAGAGCGAAAGCAGGTAGATGGCGACGGCGTCGGAGAAGGCGCTCTCGATGAAGATGTTCTTCGCGCGTTCGTCGACGATCGGTTTGCCCTCCTGCTTGCCTGCGCCGCGGTCTCCGGCGAGGGACTGATGGCGGTTCTCCCAGGCGTCGCGCGAGGTCTCGCCGCGCACGTCGGAGAGGGCCTGCGACCAGACGAGCTGCTGGAAGGCGTCCGGGACGCCTGCGACGTCGACGAAGGCATGGCCGACGTTGATGAAGAACTCGAAGGCGAGGGCGAAGCGGTCCGAGAGCAGGCGCGTGGAGATGAAGACGCCGTCGGCGCCATCGAGCGAGACGTTGCGGTGGCAGATGGCCTGGTCGCCCAGCTCGGTGGTGTAGGCCGGGGCGATCAGCGTGGCGTCCGCGGATTCGCCAGACCGGCGCTCGGAGATCGCCAGCGGCACAAAGTAGTAGGCCTTGCGCGAGAGCGCGGCGGCGATGGTGACGGGAACAGCCTCGACCATGCGCTCCAGGTCGTTGCCAGAGAGCGAGTTATCGCCGAATGCCGCGTAAGCGATGCCGTTTGCCGCGCGGCGCACCGTGGTCTCGCGGGCCACCTGCGACGCCCGAACCAGTCCGTTCTGAACACCTTCTGCCATAAGGCAGTATTCTACTTGTATGGCGCAGCAATCGCGGACAGAAGATGAGGGTGGACGGCCAGTGGAGACGAGAGCGACGTTTTTTGGGGCGCCGATAGGCGAACTCGGCTGGTTCGCCAGCCTGCTGATGGGCGCGGCCGTGGGGTTTGCGGCGTTCTTTCTGGCGACCTTTCTGGGGATCGTCGGCATCATGTTCTACAACACGGCCTTTCACGCCACGGTGAACTACGCCCTGAGCTACCTGCGGGGCGGGCTTGTAGCGGGGTTTGTGACGCTGATCGCCGCCTGGGGGTACCTGGGACGGCTGTGGGTAAAGCGCGTCTGGGGCAAGCGGTAGCGTCTTCAGCCTTGCTTGCACATGTTTGCGGGCCTTGTATTTTGCCCTGTCATCCTGAGCGAAATTTGCCGGCGCTTTTACGGCAAACGCAGTCGAACGACCTGCGGTTACTACACTTCCCTTTTATGTATCGTCTGGAAAAGTCAAACCGCAGATCCTTCGACTCCGCTGCGCTTCGCTCAGGATGACAAAACCAAGGGAAGGAAGCGGTTCGAGCTTCGCTCGAATGACCCACCCAAAGCCGCATGCATGGGGCACCCCGTTGGTTGACCCGGATAAGATGCTGGCTCATTTGAGCCAGATACAGGTATACAATGGATACTAAGAACAGGTGGCTTCCATGTCTGTCATTGCTGCTGAATCCGTTGCGGAGATATTGGGGCTGGGCAAGTCGGTGCGCTCCGTGCAGGACCTCGAAAGCGCCGTCAGCTCCGGATTGCCGAAGCGCTCGCTTGAACGGCTAAGCGGCAGGCTGTGGGCCGACACCCGCGTGGCAAGGACCGGCATACACAAGGTCGTCCCGCTGGCCACATGGAAGCGCCGCAAGACAAAGCTCTCCGTATCTGAGAGTGAGCGGACGGAGCGGCTGGCACGTCTGCTGGCGCTCGCTGAGTACGTGCTCGACGACAAGCAGTTTGCCCGCGAGTGGATGACGCAGCCTCACCTTGAGCTTGACGGCAGGGCCCCGGTGGACGCGGCGCAGACGGAGCTTGGCGCGCGCAGGGTGGAGGACATCCTGATGCGCATCCTGTTCGGGCTGCCCGTCTGATGCTCGCTTACAGGATCGCGCCGGGAAAGCATCCCGTCTTCGACGCGACCGGCGCATCGCTTTGGGGAGGGCGGTGGAACTCTCCGGGCCGTCGCGTCATCTATGGGGCGGAGACCTACTCCGGGGCGATGCTCGAGACCCTTGTTCATCTCAGTCGCCCTTCGCCACCTCCGGGTTTTCAGTTTGTCCGTATCGAGATTCCCGACAGCATTCCGGTTGAGAGGGTCGCTGCGGACGCTCTTCGCGGCTGGAACAGTCTGGACATGAAAGCCTCCCGCGCCTTTGGCGATCGCTGGTACGACGAGAGGCGAAGCGCGGTGCTCCTCGTACCCAGTGTTGTCACGCTGGGGCCTGAGCGGAATGTCGTCATCAATACGGAGCACCCGGACTACAGGTCCATCAAGGTCGATCCTCCGCGCCCCGTCCAGTGGGATGCGCGGTTGTTTCGCTAAGCAGTCGGTGCGGGCGCGCTTTGACGTCAGCGGTCAAAACTCGTAGTCAAGCGAGAACTGGATTCGGCGAGCGGTGGATGCCGCGATGGGGCTTGCAAAGCCGGGTGCACGTTGCGCTCCCAGGCCAAAGGCCGTGTTCAGCAGCGACACGTTGCGATGGTTGAGGAGGTTGAAGGATTCGGCCACGAGGTCGAGGTGGCCGCCTGCGATTGGGATCATCTTCAAGACGCGCAGATCGACATCGACTCTCACGGGGCCGGAGAGAGAGTTTCTTACGTACCCGAGAGGGCGTGCGGCGAAGGGAAGGATGTGTTCGCGATTGCTGTCGAGCCCGGTGACCGGGTTGCTGCGGAATCCGCTTGAGATGCTGACGACCGGCGCGAACTCGAGTCCGGTGAGAGCTTTCATGATGGGGCCGGGGTGTGCATTTTTGGCCGCGTCGAGGGGGTCGCCAAGGTCGGGGCCGATGAGCCATAGGCCGCTCAGCGTAAACCGGTGGCGCTGGTCCTGGAGAGAGCGCGCGCGCTCGTCGTGCAGAGCGGATGGATTTTGCGGCTGCTCCGCGTCGGAGGAGGCATCGTCGATGGTCTTCGAGAAGGTGTAACCCGCGAGGACCTGAAGATCGTCCTGAAACTGGCGGTTGAGTGTGATCGTGGCCCCGTTGAACGAAGAGTGGGCAGAGGTGGCGAACTGGTTGATTGCGTCGAATGCCGGGTCGATGCGGGATGCGGTAAACGCTGGCCGCCCGAGCTGCTGCGGCGTTGGAGACGAGATGCCGACGGCGGCGGCGTTGGCGGCGGTGAGCAATACAGGCGACGCAAGGTTGATGTTGCCGGCGCGGCCCAGCCTGACGCCGTGGACGGATTGATACTCGGCGGTCAGCGTGGTTTCGAGGGGCAGGGCCTGTTCGACACTGAACGAGGCCACTTCGCTGTATGGGTTGCGCAGTCCGGATTGCGCACGCCAGATGCTGGGCGCGACCCCGGGGAGGGCGCTGGAGGAGATACTGCCGTTCTGCTGGAAGAGAGTGGCGGCGGCTGTGTCCTCGACGATCTGGCTGAAGCTGTGGGCGCCGTCGAACTCCAGCAGGCGATTGATGGTAGCAATTTGGAAGCGGTCGTAGAAGATGCCGAAGCCGGTGCGCACGACCGTCGACTTCCACGGCGTCCACGCCAGGCCGAGGCGCGGGCTGAAGTTCAGCGCGTCCTGCGGCAGGGATGAAGGCAGCCGGTTGTATTCGTAACGGATGCCGTAGTCGAGGGTCAGCGAAGAGGAGTTCGTCCAGTGGTCCTGTGCGAAGGCGGCGAATCGCACCGCACTGAGGTTGGTATTGAAGTTGCCGAAGCTCTGCGAGAAGAAGTCCGCATTGCCCGCCTGAAGGGCCGCGAGGCTGGCAAAGGCGAAGAAGCCCTGAGAGCCGTCCGTAACGCGTGTTCGCAGCGCGACGCGATCGGCACGTCCGCCGAGCTGAAACAGGTGCCGCCTCCGTTGCAGCGAGACGGAGTCCGCAAGCTCGAGGTGCGTCTCAAAGCGCCGGCCGTTGCCAGAGTACGGCGTTCCCAGCAGGGCGACGCCGGGGATGAGGATTCCCGGCCCGGATGCCTGGTTGGTCCTCTGTACAGCGCGACGCTGCGCAAGTTCGAAGCTCAGCTTGTTCAAGAACACACTGCTGACGGTCGAGGTCAGCGTTCCGTTGAGGCTGTTGTCCGCAATGAACGAGGAGCCGCGCGCCGTCCAGTCGGTAAGCTCGTCGGTGTGAAAGGCGTCGTTGACGTTGCGGCCATTGGTGAAGGCATAGCGCAACATGACGGCCTGGCGTGTCGTCAGCGTTCGGTCTACGCGGCCGGAGAGCTCCGTCTCCTGATCGGTCGTGGGAAAGAAGCCGCCGTGGAGTGTGAGGTCCGGCAGGGGGCCGTGCTGCTTCAGCGCGGCATTGATGGCGCTGAGCGTTGAGGGTTTGAGGTCGTTGGTGTCCTCGCCACGGGCGATCTCCTGTTCGGCGGCGACGTAGTAGAACATCCTGTCGCGTTGCATGGGGCCTCCCAGCGCCGCACCGGCGCGGACGCGGCTCTCGTCTGGCTTAGATGGATTGAGCCCGAGCGGCGGCGTTGCGTTCAGCGCGCCGTTCTGCACGAAGACGAAGGCGTCTCCATGGATGCGGTTCAACCCCGAGCGCGTCTGCACGTCGATGGAGCCCCCGGCGCCTCCGCCGGACTGCGCCGAAAAGCCGTGATTGACGATCTGAAAATCGCTGATGGCCTCGGGCGAGAGCTGGGTGCGGCTCCCGCCACTGTACTCGTCGTTGTCGTTCACCTCGTCAAGGTAGACTGCGTTGCTGCCTGGACGAAGTCCGCCGAAGCTGAAGCTCCCCGTGTTCTGGACGAGACCTTGCTGCTGTAGAGCCGGATTGGCGGCGGCGACCTGGGGAGAGAGCAGGACGAAGCTCAGGTAGTTTCGGCTGGGTATGGGCAGCTCTTCGACGCGGTCGCGGTCGATGTTGACGACGGAGGAGGTTTGCGAGGTATCGAAGCTGAGGGGGGCGGCGCTGACGGTCACTGTCTGTTGCGCACCGGCGACCGCGAGCCGGATAGAGAGATGCGTGGTGCGCCCCACCGCGACGATCACGGGAGACTCCTCGTGCGGAGAGAAGCCGGCAGCGGCTGCCTTGAGGGTGTAGCTCCCGCTGGGAAGCTCCTTGAGGAGAAACGAGCCATCGGCAGAGGACGAGACAGCACGCGCGGGGCCGTCGATACCGGTCAGCGTCACGGTCGCACCAGAGACAGGATTGCCGTCCGGCGCAGAGACTGTTCCATTGACGGTTCCGGTGCTGCTGGTCTGCGCGACGCAGACGATGGAGGATGCTGCCCAAACGGCGGACAGCACCCAACGACGAAGGGTTCTTGAAGCTGACATCCTGCTCTCTCCAAAAACTGACTAATGCCCGCGCGTCGACGCACAGGCACAAGCGACACGGACGCGCCAGCGGCACATCCAAAGAAGGCGCGGTTCAGCGCGGATCAGATTCGGAGTGGAGTCAGATGAGGAGGAAGGAAGATGCCGGCGTCCGGCAGAGAGCCGAAGAAGATGCTTCCGTCAGCCGGATATTGAGTCGTCGGCCCTGCAACGAGCTTGTTGCGTAGCGATCGCGCCGCAAGGAGCATGCACACAACCAGGACGAGACACAGAACGGCGACCAGCGCAAAGAGGCCAAGCTCCGTGTCGTTCGAGATTCCCGGGGCGTCCCAGCGGTCGAAGAACTCCGACAGAGGCGCAAGAAACATCGTCAGCAGGAAGAGCAAAGTGCCGAACTGGAGAAGACGCCTCATACGGCGATGATATCCGATTCGCGAGTTGGCCCTGAGCCATTCCTGAATTTCGTAAACGCCGCTCGCCGCTCAGCGTGGCCGCGTCGTCTTCCATTCGAGGCCGCCCTCTTCGAAGAACTCGTTGATGGGGTTTTCTTTGGGTACGTAGCGCTTGAAGAGCGCGGGAACCTGGCGGGCGACGGGGTTGTCGCGCATCACGAAGAGGTCGGTGCAGCGCTCCTGCACGAAGGCGTGGCTCATGGAGTGGGAGGTGCCGCCCTCGAAGTACATCCTCCGTGTGCCGCGCGTCAGCTCATGCTCGATCAGGAAGGAGCGCATGACGGTACCGAGGGAGTAAGGCTTCATATCGTTGCGGTTGATCTGCCAGAACATCTCCATGTTGCGGTCGGCGCGCAGGCCGCCGACGAGCGAGAGCCAGCGGCCGTCGCGGTCGCGCAGGCCTGAAAAGACGGGCTGATCCAGCTCGTGGAAGGAATCGTACTTCCATCCTGCAAGCTCTTCTGTCGAAGGGTAGGAGGAGATACGATTCAGATCGAGGAAGTCCTCACGGGAGATCGTCGCTTCTGGAACGAACTCGCAGCCGAGGTCTTTTTCCGCGCGGCGGCGATAGTAGCGGAGGTGGTTTCTCGTGCGCGCGCCCATCTGGGACAGCGTCTCGTCGAAGGTCTGCTTGAGCTGGAGATACTCGGGAACGACCCTCTCTCGGCTGGCCCATTGCAGGGCGTGGCCGGAGCCATCGAGAAGATCGGTCAGGGCCGGTCCGTCGTTGCGGAAGGTCAACAGGATGGCTTGTGCCCCCTGGTCGAGCAGCGTGCGGCAGACGAGCCACGCAAACTGCGGGCTGTCGACCGGCGGCGGAACCAGCGTTCGGCGGCCTGTGTTGTCGAACGAGGCGAAGATGCGCATCCCGACGCCTGCGATGCGATGTTCGTAGAGCAACATCGCAGCCTGGGCCTTGGGAGACGATCCTGCACCGAGACCCCTGGCCAGCATCACCATGCAGGGAGATTTCTTGCGGACATCCAGCCATGACAGGAAGTAGCCCAGATTGTCGAGGGCACCCGGATGGCCGCAGCAACGGCCAAGATCGCTCAGGGCCGGCTGCGCGCTAAGGATCGACGCGGAATCGCGTAGAACAAGGGGCGACCCAGATCTCCCGGAGGGCGCGGAGAACCGGTTCGATTGTTCAAGTGCAACAAGTGACATTCAGGGAGCACCTGGGCCTTTTCGTTTTTCGCAAGCGTCAATGGGTTGCTCTGCTTTGAACTTTGGCAACTAGTACGATGGTCGGCCCATGAGGATGCAAATAATATACATCGTTAGGGTTATAAGGGAGCTCCGAGGTTTTGCCGCTTCCGCGGATATAATCGCGCCTGTTTCTGTTGCACCTGCGCTCATTTGGACTGCGGCCCTCTCCACCGCCACTGCGGATATGCGAGGCCGGCGAGGTGGTTCAGCGCCCACGCCTGCACCGTCAGCAGCACGACGGCGATCTCGATGACGACGAGATAGCGCGGCTCCGACAGAATGCCGAGGGCGACGATCAGCGTCGTCGCTCCGGCGGGAGGATGGTTGATGGAGAAGCCCGCCATCAGCGCTCCGGTGAGCGATAGAGCCAACGCCGCGGCAAGGACACGCGGCCAGTAGATGCCGTGGACCGTGGCCTGAGAGAAGGTATTCATCCCGGTGATCCAGAAGGCCCCGTATCCACAGACGAGGCCAATGGCGTGGCCAAAGACGGCGTTGCGCGGGCAGGAGGCCTCGGCCAGCGGAGAGAAGAAGAACAGGAACGCCGTCGGGCCAAGCGAGGGGAAGACGAACGGGCTATGGGTCAGTTCGCCCAGCAGGGCCAGCAGCGCGATCGTCACGAAGCCGTTGATAAAGACGTAGGCGCACCACACCGCCCTCCTGGGGAAGTGCTTGAGAAGAAAGGGCAGCCGCAGCCGCTCCAGCAGAACGGCGACGTGGCCGAAGTCGTGAGGGGAGCGTTCTGTCTCAGTCGCCATAGATGGGAGATTTATGAGCCGTGGGGACCTTTCCTTGTCTGTTATAAGCCGTCATTGTGAGCCGTAGGCGAAGAATCCCGGTAGTTTGGTCCCAGGCGCTGGATAAACAAATGCGGGGATTCTTCACTGCGTTCAGAATGACGGCAGACGAGTTGCGTGAAGTCCATAACAGTCTTCACAGGTTGGGCAGAAGGTCGAAGAACTCGTCGTCTTCGTTCTTGCCGCCTTCTCCCTTGCCGACGACTTTCTCCGACTCGACGAACTCGATGCGCTCGATCCACTTGACCATCTTGTAGCCGAGCTGGTCGTCGACGCGGAGGCGCAGCGGCGCTCCGTACTCCTCGCCGAGGGGCGCGCCGTTCATCTCGTAGGCGAGCATGGCGCCGGGCTTCAGGACGCTGGCGATGGCTTGCGTGTCGTAGTAACCGCCGCCGAAGAGTGCCGGGCCAAAGGAGTAGAACGCGATGGTCTTTGCCGAGGGCAGCGGCCGTGCCATCTCCACGATCTTGCTGAGCGAGATACCTCCCCAGGCTGCGATACCGGACCAGCCCTGGATGCAGTGGTGCATCGTCACGGTCTCGCTGCGGCCGATCTGCTCCATCTGTTCGAGCGACAGCTCCAGCGGGTTCTCCACCAGGCCGCCGACCTTCAGGCGGAAGTCGCGAAAGCCGTTGGCCTTGAGCGCGAGCCAGTCTTCGCGCACCGGCAGCATGCCGTTGGGCCACATGTGCGGAGAGACCTGACGCGCGCTGTATGTCTGCACCGGATCGAGACGATTGAGCGTGGCCAGCCAGAGTGGCAGCGAGATCGCCTTGTTCAGGTGCTGAACGCCGCGGGGCCGTCTCCACGCAATTTGGTGGGCGACGACCCACGTCAGGACGACGACCGCAATCCCCGTAAGACCCAGCCACATTCCGAGCGACGTCGGCTCGTCCTTGCCGAGAACGATGTGGTTCATGTTGCGGACGAAGCCGGTCAGCACGATCAGGGTGACGTGCACCACAAGAAAACAGGCAAAGCCCACCATCATCAGAAAGTGGATGGAGCGGGCCGACTGCCGTCCACCAAAGAGCTTTGCGAACCACGGAGCGCGGTTGACCAGCGCCGGAGACATGCACATCCCCGTACAGATGGAGATAGGCGCCATGATGAAGACGGTGGAGAAGTAGGCGAGCTGCTGCAAGGCGTTGTAGCCGTAGAAACCGTTCGGCTCCGGTGGCAGCGTGAAGGTTGCGTAGTGGACGAAGGTCGCCCATGCCTCGGAAAAGATGGCAGGCGATGTGGGTACCAGACGCAGCCACTGGTCGGTCGTCAAGAGGCCGATCACGAAGACGATTCCCGTCAGGATGAATCCGTACACGTTGAGGAAGTGCCAGGACCGCGCCATGCCGATGGTGTGCTTGTAGCCGGGTAGCCCCAGCAAAGGCGAGAGATAGCGCGCATCGTCCTTTGCCGTCCACCGTTTGCCGACGGGAACCTTGAGCGGCGTAAAGCGGATCCACTCCGAGTTTGGGGTGCAGTCGTCGTTGAAGTAGAGGCGGGGATGGTCGGCCAAAATCGAAAGGCCGCTGCGGATGAGCATGGTGAGGAAGAGGAAGTTGAAAAAGTGCGTCCAGCGAATCCAGCCCGGGAAGCCGTGCGGGCCGCTGATCCTGCCCTGGTCGAGCGCCTCGTTGATGGCGATGTGGGGCATCCCGAATACCAGCCGCTCGATCCACGCGGCGGCAAACAGTGCAACCACAATCGCCACCAGGGCATAGATGAAGCCGGGTTTGATCCACAGCCGATGCCTGCGATCATCCGGGTAGTAGACCTTGCGCCGTACCTCATCGGCAAACTGAATCATGCTCTTCCTCACAGATAAATCGAGATCGACAAGATGTTGCTTTCCAGCAGGTTCGATTCAGCACAGGTATACAGTTGATTTTCCGCAACAAGACTAGCAGGGCAGGAAGTTGCGAGACATGACTGAAGGCATAGACTGTGAAGGATGCAGGAAAAGTCACTGCGTAATGGCGCTGGAGCCATGCCGAACCCACTGCCGGGTGCAGAGGGGGTTCCCCGTGTCCTGGGCTTCGACGTGGGCGACCGGCGGATCGGCATCGCGATCTCGGATCCGCTCGGGTACACGGCGCAACCCTTGCTGACGCTGCACCGGACCAACCGGCGGGCGGACATGAAGTCCGTGGGCAGGCTGCTGCGGCGGCATGGGGTGGGCGAGGCCGTCGTCGGCAACCCTCTCTATATGTCGGGAGACGTCAGTCCCCAGGCGTTGAAGGCGCAGGCCTTCGCCGACGACCTGCGGGCGGAGTTCGGGCTCACCGTTCACCTTTGGGACGAGCGCCTGACGACGACCGAGGCGCACCGGCACCTGGACGAGGCGGGCCACGCGGCTGGCCGGGAGCGGAAGGGGATCATCGACCAGGTAGCCGCCGTGTTGATTCTACAGAGCTTTCTGGACGCCAGGAGCGTGGCCGGCCGCTGAACCGGCTCTCATTGTGGGCGAAAACCGGACGCAAACATCGTATAATCGTATTTTCACCCCCATGCACGGATTCGAGCACGGGTGTAACAGACCCGGGCGGAAGCCGTGGTCATTTTTAATGGGAAGGGCGGTAAAGCTCAATGCCAGAACAGATCAAGAAACGGCTCGAAGAGGAGATTAAGCAGCTTGAGTACGAGCTGACGACCGAGCTTCCGGCCGAGATCAAGAAAGCCGTCGCCCTGGGCGACCTGAGCGAGAACGCCGAGTACCACATGGCCAAGCAGCGCCAGGTCTTCGTGAACGCGCGCCTGGGCCAGTTGAAGAAGCGCATGGGCGAGCTTGCGCTGGTGAACCTGACCAACATCCCCCACGACAAGGTCGGCTTTGGGGCGACGGTGACGGTCTTCGACAGCTCGAAGGACGAGGAGATTGTTTACAAGCTGGTAACGAGCGAAGAGTCGGACGTGTCCAAGGGGTTAATCTCGACCACCTCGCCGATCGGCCGCGCGCTGCTGGGCAAGCAGGTGGGCGACACGACAACTGTCGTGACTCCTAACGGCAAACGCGAGCTTGAGGTCCTGAAGCTGCTGACGATTCACGACGCGGCGGAGTAGTTGGCGTAGGCTGATTTGATGTTCGGCCGTCATTCTGAGGCGCAGCCGAAGAATCCCTGTAGTTTCATCCTCTGGCACAGGGGCAAGAATACTGAGATTTTCCGCTTCGCTCAGAATGACGGAGTACCAGGCTGGATGGCGGCAACATAGGTGGTTTCCCCATTATTGCCTCATCGAAGATAAACTGGTAGACGGCAAGTAATGACCTGGACAAGTGCATTCGGAAAGGGCAGCGGGTGGCTGCTGCAGAAGATCGTCAACGGGCTTGCGCTCTCCCGCATCTCGCCGAATACGCTGACCTTTATCGGTCTGATCATCAATATCATTGCGGCGCTGTTCTTCGGCTTTGCGCGCGGGCCGCACTCGAACCGCATGTTCTTCTACGCCGGTCTGATCATCATCGGCGCGGGGATCTTCGACATGGTGGACGGGCGCGTGGCGCGCGCGACCAACCAGGTGTCGGTCTTCGGTGCGTTCTTCGATTCGGTGATCGACCGCTACTCCGACGTTGCCATCTTCTTCGGCCTGCTGGTGTACTACGCTCGCGGCAACCGCCTGTTCTACGTGGGACTTGTGGCCTTTGTGATGACGGCGTGCCTGATGGTGAGCTACACGCGCGCCCGGGCCGAGGCCCTGATAGGCACCTGCAAGGTCGGCTTTATGGAGCGGCCGGAGCGCATCGTCTGCGTGATTCTGGGCGCGCTGGGCAATAAATGGGGAGTGATGGCCGCGGCGCTGTGGGTGCTGGCCGTTTTCTCGACGATCACGGTCATTCACCGCATCCGGTATACGTACCTCGAGACGGAACGCCGCAAGCTGACCGCGGCATCGTAGCCGCATCCGCTCCCACAAAAGCGAGTGCGTTCCCCCAACAATTGTCATCCTGAGCGAAGGCACGAAGTGCCGCAGTCGAAGGACCTGCATTTTTTCATTGCGTATAGATTGCTCTTTTGGGAAGAGTGCAAATGCAGGTCCTTCGCCTGCGCGCTGCGCGCTTCGCTCAGGATGACAAATTTTAGGGTGAGATGGGCTGCGCGGTAAGGATGAAAGCAACCGCCGGCCCAGCAACCCGTGTTGCAGCAGAAAAATAACACTCCAGCAACCCGGGAGTGTTTCTGCGGAATCCAATCCCGTGTAGGATGTGTGCATCGTTCGCTGTACGCACGCGGGCCCTCTCAATTCATCCCTGTCCTGTTCGCAGTCCTGATGATCTGCCTCAATTTTTTGTCCGAGAGATTTTGGGTATGCACACTGCCGTCTTTGAGAGATCGCGCGATCTCGTCTATTCGTCGACGACGCCTCGTCAAACTCCGGGCGCCATGCGCGGGGCCGACAGCATTCTCCGTCTGTCCGATCCGCTGACCGGGCTCGCGGTCAGATGCGGCCAGTCCGGCGCCATGGACGACCTGGACTACTTCCTTGCCCGCCCGCAGATACGGAAGAAGACCCCTTGCCTGGTTGCGCTGCCGGAGTCTATACCGTCGCCGTCGAACGGCCTGGATGCCGCCGTGCTTCTCTATGAGCACCGCATCGGCAGTCACAGCCTTCGCATCTTCGCCACCGACGACACGACAGGCCGCAGGACGCTGCTCTCACCGCCCGCCATGCGGTCGCGCTTTGCGCTCGCCGCCTGCCACACCTTGTTGGCCCAGGGCGCGCAGTGCGTTCTGATCTCGTTCCGTCATGAAGAGACCGGCATCGCCCGGGAGATGGCGGAGCTGCTGGCCGACCGGGCTTTCGGCTGCCGGTGGGCGAGCCGCGAGCGCGAGATCGCAGGCCATCTTCCCTTCGCTTCGACCGTGGAAGCGACGCTGGCGCAGATGGGAGCGCGCACACGCAACCATCTGCGCTACTACCGCAGGAAAGCGGAGCAGCAGTTGGGCTGCGTCTTCGTGCCCGATGCGACGATCTCTCGCGAAGACTTCCTCGCGATGAACCGGGCGTCGGCCTACCCGGTGCCGGACGACAAGGCGGCGTGGCGGTACGAGTCGCTCAACATCATGAAGTCGCCCCTGCTGTACGGCCTGCGCGACCGCGACGGCCGCTGGCTGAGCCTGATCGGCGGCAGACACTCGAACGGCAACATGGAGATGTACTGGCAGATGAATCGCGACGATCTGCCCTCGCAGTCGTTGAGCACGGCCATGCGCTCGCTGCTGATCGAACACGAGGTGGCGATCGGCACGCGCCGCCTCTACGTCGAGGGAGGCACGACGCATTCGATGAGCCACGCCTTCGTTCGCGAGAAGGCGACCGACCTGATTGTGCTGCGGCAGTCGCCCGTTGCGCGCATCATTCCAGCGCTCGTCAAACGCTTCCTGCCGCCGGAGAACATGCTGCTCCAGGTGCTGGAGGACAAAGATCTGGTGTGGAACAGGGCGTGACACTTCAACGGTCAGGCGCGGAAACCGGATTTGAATTGCATCATGGAACAAGCACCGGGTGTGCCTTCGTTCCGCACAGTATCTCGTAGGGAATCGTCGCCGCAAGTTGCGCGTGGTCTTCAGCGGTGATGCCTTCACCGAGAACCACGGCTTCATCGCCCACTGCGATGCCGTCGACGCCGGTAACGTCGACGACCGTCAGGTTCATGGAGACGCGGCCGGCGATCGGCGCTCTACGCTGGCCGAACATGACCCACCCGGCGGATTTACTTGACGAAGAAAGCTCGCGGCGCAGGCCGTCGGCGTAACCCACCGGCAACAACGCAAGCCGCATAGGATGCGTCGCGGTAAAGGTGCCGCCGTAGCCGACGTGCGCCCCTGCGGCGATCTCGCGCACGCCGATGACGCGTGCCTTCCACGTCATCACCGGCAGCAGTCTGGCGCGAGCCGCCGACTCCACCTCTCCGCTATAACCGTATTCGCGCTCAACTGCAAGGCAGTAGCCGTAGAGAGCGAGGCCGGTGCGCGCCATGGCCCGCGCGCCGATGCTGGCGGCAAGCTGTTTCAACCACTCGAGTGCGCTTTGCGCATCGCCGCCAGCGTAGAGGTTGTCGACCGCCGAGGAGTTGGCGGCGTGCACCCATCGCGGCCTGAGTCCCGTGGCCCGCACCTGTGCGATCGCCTGCTCGAAGGCGCGCTGCTGCGCCGCGGTTTGATGGCAGCCCGCAATCTCTGCGGAGGCAAAGTGCGTCATCACGCCTTCGAGCGTCAACGTGCTCTGCGTCGCGAACCACTTGAGTACGGCGTCCAACTCCTCGCCGGCCGCGCAGCCCTGGCGCGACATGCCGGTGTCGACCTCGACGTGCACGGCGAGCGTTGTGCCGCGTGCAGCCGCCGCTTCGCTGAGCGCCTCCAGCTCCGCGATCGACCAGACGACAGGAGTGAGACCGTGCTCGACGATGATCGCTGCCTCATCGCTGAGTGAACCCGACATAACAAGGATGCGCGGCTGCTGCGTAACACCCGCCGCCGCAAGATCTGTTTGAACCTGCGCCCCCTCGCGAGAGTCGGTAACGCCGAGCCACTGTGCTCCAGCCTGCGCAAGCACAGGCGCGCACAGAGCGGCGCTGTGCCCGTAGGCGTCGGCCTTGATGACGGCGAGCACCTCGACCTCTTCTCCCGCGATGGCGGCGAGAGTTTTATAGTTGGCGGTCACCCGCGAGGCGGAGATCTCAATCCAGTTCTTCACACCTTCTATGGTAGCTGGCGAATGGTGTCCCTTTTCGATTGTCATTTCGCAGTGAAACTGCCTGCCCTGAGCGAAGTCGAATGGGGAGGAATCTGTTTGCGGAGCGCAGAGAAGCAGATTCCTCCACTGCGTTACGGAATGACAAACCGTGGGACGGAATGAATGGTAATTTTCGAGGGCATGCACCGTGTCGAGGTTTCCATGAAGATAGAGTTCTGAAGCCAAGAGGGCCGAAGGCCCGAAACATACCAGCCTGGGCCAAAGGCCCAGGTAAACGATCCGGAGCGAACGGAGCGCTGAAGGCGCGACAGAACCTACTACATTTTGTCGGAAGCCGCGTGGCAGCTCGCGGACGGTGCCAGCCACTCGCGGCGTTCCTCGACTGTGGCGACCTTGCGCAGGTGGTCTTCGAGGCGCTGGCCCTTCTTCGGCGAGAAGTTGCGTTCGAGGACGGCGACCTCGTCCATGCGGTCGAGGCGGAAGTCGCGGAAGTCCTTGCGCAACTCGCACCACGAGGTGAGCGTCCAGACGCCGCTCCAGAAGACGAGGGCCAGCGGCCAGACGTGACGTTGACTGCGTTCGCCGTCCTCGCGCACATACTTGAAGGCGGCGACGCGCTGCGCCTTGCAGGCCATGTGCAGCATGTCGAGCCGCGTGCGCAGGTGCGGCTTCATGCGGTAGCCGGGTGCGTAGAGCAGGATGGAGTCGAACTCGTTGCGCAGGTCGGGCGGCAGCACGGCCTCGATGCGTTGCAGCGCCTCGTTGGCCCCCTGCACGTTTTCCTGGCCGCCCCAGGCGCGGACCAGCCGCGCACCGAGGACAAGCGCCGTCAGTTCCCCGCGCGTAAACATCAACGGAGGAAGGTCCATGTCTCGGCGCAGCGTATAGCCCACGCCGGCCTCGCCTTCAATGGGAGTGCCGGAGAGTTGCAGGTCCTGGATATCGCGGTAGATCGTGCGCTGCGAGACCTCAAGTTTGCCGGCGAGCGATTGCGCCGTCAGAAGGCGGCCCTGGCGGAGAAACTGCACGATACGAAAGAGTCGGTCGGCGCGGCGCATAAGGGTGGTCTGTTGTCCGTTCTCTGCTTGCCTCAAATTGTACTTACTGACAATGGAGATTTGAGAACGGACAACTCAATGGCTGTGCAGGCCGATGTGATTGCCCTCGCTGTCGCGCAGGCAGGCGAAGTGGCCGTGACCGCCTGGGACGGGGGTCTTGGGCATCAGCACCAGGCCTCCCGCTCGCGAAACGCGGGCAAGCACGGTGTCGAGCTCGCCGTCGCAGTTAAGGTAGACCATCGTGCCGCCGCGGCCCGGTTTCTGGAAGCTGCGCTTGACCAGCGTGCCGCCGGTACCGGTGATCTCGGAGGCGAAGAAGGACATGGGTGTTTCGTCGTTGATGCGCTGCATCGGCGCGCCGAGCACCGTCTCGTAAAAGGCCGTGGCGCGGTCAAGGTCTTCGCAGGGAATCTCGAACCAGTTGATCGCATGCTGCCGCGAGGTTGTTTGTTCGCTCATCACTCACTCCTGAAATGAAACACAAAGGGCGACTACAACAGGGAGCATAGCGGACCCCTGCTGACAGCATCATGTCAGCAGGTTTGGCGGGAGCGGCGGAACTTTGCACGGGGTTGAAACGGTTCCCGCGAGGTGTCGTTCCGAGCGGAGCCTTTGTCATCCCGTAGCGCAGCGGAGGGACCTGCTTTTCTCTCCAGCCCGGGTTCGCCTGAAAGAAGCAGATTCCTCCGCTGCGCTGCGGGATGACAAACTTTAGGAGAGAGGGACAGGCTTGCTCCACCGGGCTTTATTGCTACAAGTGAAGTGCGGGGCCGTTTCAATGCTGTTATGAACTTTCACCCACCCGCATCAAGCTCCTTTGCCGTCATTCTNNGCGCAGCGCAAAAAATACTGAGATTCTTCGCTACGCTCAGAATGACGGCTTATGACTACGCGCAATCTTCCCCTCTAAGTTCATAACAGGCTCTAAATGCAGATAAAGTGTTCCGCAACGGAAGAATGCATACGGGAGGCAGGCTTTGAGGCGGAGAGATATGATTCGAGGCGCTCTGCTGGGCGCGGCAGCGGCAGGACTGGATGCTTCTGCGAGTGCGCAGGCAGTTGGCGGCGCTCCTTCTGCGGTACCCGCGCATGAGGACGAGGCAAAGTGGACGCGCAAGGGCGAGATTGTTGTGGAGCGCGCCGTCGAGGGGACACCGCACGCCGGAAAGGTGCTCGCCGCAATCCAGCCGCATGCCGACGATGTGCCGCTCTTCGCTGGCGGCACGGTCGCCAAGCTGATTCGCGAGGGGTACACCGGCTACCTGATTCGCGTGACCAACGACGAGATGACCGGCGGCGGAACACGCGGCGAAGGCGTGCTGCACAACGAGCAGGACAACGACGCCGTGGCCCGCGCGCTGGGACTGAAGAAGAGCTACAGCCTCGCCTATCGCAACCACCGCATGGACGAGATGTCGCCGCAGGACCTGCGCGGCAACCTGATTCTCCTCTTCCGCATGTTGAAGGTCGATACCGTCGTCAGCTACGACCACTGGGGCCTGTACGAAGAGAATCCCGACCACTACGTGACGGCGGCAGCGGTCGAGTCCGCCTGCTGGATGGCCGGCATGTCGAAGGACTACCCCGAACAGTTGGAGGCGGGCCTCAAGCCGCACAGCGTGATGGAGAAGTACTACTACGCGCGCGGCCCGCAGATCGCCAACCGCGTGGTCGACATCGGCCGGGACGTCAAACGGAAGATCGCATCCATCCAGGCCATCGGAACACAGGGGCCCGGCGGCAACAACGGTGCGCTGCTGCGGCAGCGGCTGGCCGCGCGTAAACTTCGGCTGCCTGTGCTGGGCGACAACGACACCGTCGCGAACCTCAACTACGTCGAGCACTTCGTGCTGGACCAGGACTCGATGCACACGCGCGGCGTTCCGTCAGACAAAGAGATTGGCGCGCCTTACGGCTTCGCGTGGGCGGAGCGGTTCCGCTACGTGGGCCCCAGTCCTTCGCACATGGAGGAGTACATCGCGAAGAATGCGGTCGCGCTGTAGACTGAATATATAGGCATTTTTTGTGTCATCAAGTGATGCTATATTTGATGCAGGAGAAACCGTGAGAACGACCATCATCCTCGACGACGAGCTCTTGAAGAAGGCCGAGAAGTACACCGGCATCTCGGAAAAGACCGCTATCGTGCGCGAGGCCTTGAATGCTCTGGTTGAGCGGGAGGCCTCACGGCGGCTTGCCCGCATGGGTGGAACCTCTCCTGATCTTGTCGCCCCTGCCCGCAGAAGGCCTCTCTAAAAATGATTCTTGCGGACACCTCTGTGTGGGTGGACCATCTTCGAAGTGGCGACCCAAGGCTTCTCACCGAGCTGGATCGCGGGAATATCGTGATGCACGCCTTTATTGCCGGTGAGCTGGCGCTGGGCTCTCTCGGTCAGCGTAAAAAGATTCTTGCAGCAATCGACGACCTGCCAGCCGCGATGGTCGCTGAACCGGACGAGGTCCGAAGGCTGATTGAAAATAAGGCACTGTACAGCCGGGGCATCGGATACTCCGACGTGCACCTTATTGCGGCTGTCCTGCTGTCGCCCGGTCTGGCTCTGTGGACGCGCGACCGGCGTCTAAGATCCGTCGCCGAATCGATGAAGATCCACGTTCAGTTTCCGTAGCGAATGTCTTAATATCCGCCGCCGTAGTCGCCCGTCGACAGGTTCTCAAAGCGCGTGTAGTCCGACAGGTACGCGAGGTGCACCGAGCCCGTGGGGCCGTTGCGCTGCTTGGCGATGATGATCTCGGCCTTGCCCTTCGACTCCGGGTCTTCGTTGCCGTCCTCGTCCTTGTTGTAGTAGCTGTCGCGATGGATGAAGCAGACGACGTCGGCGTCCTGCTCGATCGAGCCCGACTCGCGGAGGTCGCTCAGCATGGGCTTCTTATCGCCGCCGCGCTGCTCGCTGGCACGCGAGAGCTGCGACAGCGCGATGACTGGGACCTTCATCTCCTTGGCCAACGCTTTGAGTCCGCGCGAGACGGCCGCGACCTCCTGGTTGCGGTTCTCGAAGCCCTTCTTGCCCGGGCCTGACGATGCCGTCATGAGCTGGAGGTAGTCGATCATGATGAGGTCGAGGCTGCCCTCCTGCTGCTTCAGTCTTCGCGCCTTCGCGCGCATCTCGGCCAGCGTGATACCCGGCGTGTCGTCGATGAACATCTTCGACTCCACCAGCCGCTCGAGCGCGGCCATCAGCTTGCCCTTGTCTTCCTTGGGCAGAAAGCCGGTCTGGATCTTGCGCGAGTTGACCATCGCCTCGCTGGCGAGCATACGTCGCAGCAGCGACTCCTTCGACATTTCGAGCGAGAAGACGGCGACCACCTTGCCGTCTTTCACCGCGGAGTTCTGCGCGATGTTGATCGCCCACGCCGTCTTGCCCATCGAAGGACGCGCGGCGATGATGATCAGCTCCGAGTCCTGGAGGCCGCTGGTCATGCGGTCGAACTCGGTGTAGTGTGTGGCGAGGCCGGTGACCTCGCGGCCCTGCTCGTACAGCTTGTCGATCGAGCCGAAGGACGATTTGACGATCTCGCCGATGTTGGAGAACCCGCCCGTGACGGCGTGGTCGGATATCTCCATCAGGCGCATGGAGATGTCGTTGAGGACGTTGATGGCCTCCTCGCTCTGGTCGGCGGCCGTGGACAGGCCCACATCGCAGACCGTCATAAGCTGGCGCATCAGGCTCTTGTCGCGAACGATGCGGACGTAGCTCTCGATGCTCAGCTTGCGCGGCAGGCCTTCGCTGAGCGACGCGAGGTAGGGAACGCCGCCGATCGAGTCGAGTTCTTTCTGCCGGCGCAGCTCCTCGGCGACGGTGACGATGTCGACCGCATGGCCGGTCTCGGCGATGCGCAGCATGGCCGCGTAGATGCGGCGGTGCGAGTCGAGCGCGAAGTCGTCGGCGACCAGAAGCATACTGGCGTCGGTGATGGCGACCGGCTCGACGAGCATGGCGCCGAGGATGGTCATCTCGGCGTGAAGAGATGCGGGGCGCTCGTCGCCGCCGCCCGAAACCAACTGGGGAAATGCTGCCATGTGCTTCTACCTTATCGGACGCGCATCTGAGGATTCCCGCATGGACGTGTGGGAATCAGGAAAAATCGTCCAAATACAAGTTTACGCGTGACTTAGTGACAAACCGCTCCGACTGTTTCTTGTTTGTCATTCCGTAGTGAAACAGCCTGCCCTGAGCGAAGTCGAATGGGGAGGAATCTGTTTCCGGGACCTTCGCTTGACATACAAAAAGCAGATCCCTCCACTGCGTTACGGGATGACAACAAAGAAGGGCTTCGCGCTTCTTATTTGTGCTTGTACTCCTGAAACAGCTCGGGGAACTGCTCTTTCAACCCTGCGATCTTGGGCACATCGCAGACCTGGATGTACGGGTTCCCAGGGTTCTTCTCGGCGTAGTCCTGGTGATAGTCTTCGCCGTCGTAGAAGGCCTTCAGCGGCTGCACGAGCGTAACAATCTTTTTGGGAAAGACATGGGCGGCGTCGAGCTGTGCGATATAAGCCTGCGCGACCTTCTGCTGTTCAGCCGTGGTGTAGAAGATGACCGAGCGGTACGAGGTGCCGACGTCGTTGCCCTGCCGGTTGAGCTGCGTGGGGTCATGCACGACGGAGAAGAAGACGCGCAACAGCGTGCCGTAGCTCACCTTCGATGGATCGAAGACGACCTTCACCGTCTCGGCGTGTTCGGTGCGCTCTGAGGAGACGTCGCCGTAGTTGGCCGTCTCCTTCGTTCCGCCCGAGTAGCCCGCCGTGGTGGCGGTGACGCCCTTGACGCGCTGATAGACGGCCTGTACGCCCCAGAAGCATCCGCCGCCGAAG
The DNA here is from genome assembly GCA_018268775.1 of Acidobacteriota bacterium. Taxonomy (GTDB): domain Bacteria; phylum Acidobacteriota; class Terriglobia; order Terriglobales; family Acidobacteriaceae; genus Edaphobacter. The sequence continues at coordinate 59,141 of JAFDVV010000028.1, forward strand.
ACCGCTGTCTCGGAGCGCGAGGCGGTAACGTGCTCATCCACCGTCGGCGCCGGGATGGGGGCCTTCTTCGTGTCGGCAAAGGTTGTCATGGGTTGTCGTCCTCCTATCCAAAGTACGGCGGCCAGAGCGATGAGAAAGGTGAGGCCGAGGCCGATCCAGTAGGATGTGTTCTTCATCGAAGTTCACCTGCCTGTCACTAGATTAGATGCGGCGAGGATTCACTGGTAACGAGGGGGCCTGCTCATCGCTGTGACGTTTGGCAACAGGTTAACTCCCATTGTCTGTCATCCCGGCCGGAGGCGAAGCCGGAGCGGAGAGACCTGCTTCTCTGCTTGTTGTCGCTACTCTCATCGCGGTGCAGTCAAGCGGGTTCCTCCACTACGGCCCTTCGGCCCTACGGTCGGAATGACAAGGCTTTGGGCAGGTCCCGAAATGACAAGGCTGAGGAGCAAGGCTTTGCCCGAAGCGATGTCATCAAGGCGTAAAATCTCACGCATGGAGATCAAGCGTGCAGGCTCGCAGCCCTCGGGCAAAGGCCCGGCAGAGTGGTTTACGGGGACGGTACGGATCGACCCGCTGTTTCAGGCACCGGACCCCGCGCTGGTCGCGGGAGCCAGCGTCACCTTCGAACCGGGAGCGCGCACCGCGTGGCATACGCACCCTCTGGGCCAGACGCTGATCGTTACCGCGGGTTGCGGGTGGGCGCAGCGCGAAGGCGGAGCAGTGGAAGAGATTCGTCCCGGCGACGTGGTGTGGTTCGCGCCGCATGAGAAGCACTGGCACGGTGCGACGCCAACCACCGCAATGACTCACATCGCCATTCAGGAGCGGCTGGACGGCAGGGCCGTCGACTGGATGGAGCACGTCACGGACGAACAATACCGGCGCTAGACCGGACAACTTCCCTCCAGGCGAGGGGCTGCAACGGGAGACGCCCCAGGGCGATATCATGGAGATGCTATGCCGTTCCCGATCAAGACATGCGCAGTATGCGGTGAAGAGTTCGAACTGAAGCCCGGCAAGCCCGGTTTTGCCAATCGCTGTCCCACGTGCAGCGTTGAAGACGAAGAGGCGACCGAAAAAGGAACGCTGGACGCGGGCAATAAGGAGCAGAACGCGCACCGCCGCGCCGCGATCAAGGACCTGCTGTACCGCAAGGACAGGTAGCCGGGGGGTTCGCGCGTTGCGCGAATGAACCCACATCTGGCGATGAGACCGCCAGATATGGGGCACCCGGCCTTGGCTGCCCCAAACTTTGTCATTCCGTAGCGCAGCGAAGGAATCTGCTGTTCTTGCGGTGTGCGGCGACGGCCAGGGAAAAGCAGATCCCTTCGCTGCGCTGCGGGATGACAAAAGTGGAAGAGCTGCGGGATGGCAAAAGTGGAGGAGCAGCGGGGTACAAACTCGCCGATGTGGCAGCCCATGTACTCCGCTTCAACTTTGAAATCGCAGCGCATTGCGCGCCCTGGCCTTCGCGGCCTCTTCTTCACGGTTCTTCGGCTCGGCCGTGGTCTCAAGTGAGTGCAGCAGCGTTGCCGAGACCCGCATCACGCCTTCGACCGCCTCGTTGAACGCCTGCTCGTTTGCCTTCGACGGCTTGTTGAAGCCGCTGATCTTGCGCACAAACTGCAAGGAGGCGGCGCGGATCTCGTCGTCGGTGACAGGCGGGTCGAAGTTGAACAGCATTCTGATGTTCCGGCACATGGGAAGACCTCGGCGCTATTTTCATCCCCCCGCGCATCGCCATGCAATCGTTTGCGCATCTACTAACTGGATAACAGGAGCGGGATTTTGTAAGATTCCCCCGACAATATCCGATGATGGACGCGGAGAATGGCTGCTGAGATGTACGCCCAAAGTGCCCTCAAACGACCCGCTTGGCGCGGACTCTATCTTCGACTGGCGTTGCAGACCGCACTGCTGGCCGGCCTCCTTCCCTTTACTGTTCTTGCCGCGCACCTCTTGGAAGACTTCTGGTTTTTCCTGATGGTGCCGTATGTTCTGGCGTGGCTCGCGGGCGGGTATCTGTTGAGCGAGTGGAAGTGTCCGGGCTGCCTGCGCAACTATCTCAAGCGGGGCCAGTACGGCCTGACCTTCCCGGGAAGACTTCAGTGCATGAACTGCGGTCTTGCTGTAGGCGAAGAGAGAAACCCGGAGTTCTCCGCGCGCGGCACGGCGGTTGCGCGCAACCGCTAGAGTCTGTTGTGAACTTAAAGGGAACGATTACGCGTTGTCCTAAGTCGTCATTCTGAGCGTAGCGAAGAATCTCAGCACTTTTTGCGCAGCGCAGATGAAACTACAGGGATTCTTCACCTCCCTGCCCCAGCCAGCAAGCTGGCCGGGGACCCCGTTCGGCTCAGAATGACGGCAAAGGAGCTTGATGCGGATGGGTAAAGTTCATAACAGCCTCTTGGGCGGTCAACGGAGAGGGATTTCAGCTCCTGGGGTGCGCGCTGCTAAACTTCTCCCCCATGAGAGCCTCGTCCTTCGACCCCCGTGTCGATGCCTACATCAACAGGTCAGCGCCGTTTGCGCAGCCCATCCTCGAGCACGTCCGCGAGCTCGTCCACAAGACCGTTCCCGATATCGAAGAGAGCATCAAGTGGTCCATGCCCTTCTTCACCTACAAGGGACAGATGTTCGGCAACCTCGCCGCCTTCAAGGCCCACTGCTCCTTCGGCCTCTTCGGCGGCACGATGAAGGCGTGGTTCAAGGAACAAGGCACCGACAACGAAGGCATGGGTTCACTCGGCAAGCTCACCGGAGTCAAAGACCTTCCGCCCAACAAGGTGCTCATTGGCTATATCAGGCAGGCGGCTGCCTTCATCGACGACGGCGCAAAAACAATGCAGCGCCCCAGGAAGGCCGCGCGCCCCGCGCCTGAAGTTCCCGCCGATCTGGCCGCCGCGCTCAAAAAGAACAAAGCCGCGCAAAGGGTCTGGGCCAGCTTCAGCGCAAGCTGCCAGCGCGAGTATGCTGACTGGATTACCGAAGCCAAGCGTGCCGAGACCAGAGAGAAGCGCGTCGCCCAGGCTGTCGAGTGGATCGCCGAAGGCAAGCAGCGCAACTGGAAGTACCAGAACCGCCAGGGTGGTGAATCCGAAATTCGTTGAAAAACAACCGCAGGTCCTTCGACTCCGTTTGCCGCAGAAGCGCGTCAAACTCCGCTCAGGATGACAATGTTGTTTATATTGCGAACTTCAGACTCAAGGCACTAGAAAGCGTCATAAAATTCGTTTCCTGAACAAGAAGCCGCGGCTGTGTGAAGTTTCTCCATCGCGTCTAAACGCCCTCTTCGGGCCTCTCGCGCAGCAGCCGTTTTAGAACGAGGTCCATCGAACCTCCCTGCACGACGATGGAGAACAGCACGACGGAGTAGGTCGCTACCAGAATCCAGGTGCGTCCGCTGCCGTGCGGTACGGAGAGGGCGAGCGCCAGCGATAGGCCGCCGCGCAGGCCGCCCCAGCTCAGGATGCGCACCGAGCTCGGGTAGCCGCGCAGCGCCAACCGCAGCAGCGCAATCAGCGCCGCGACCACCGCCACACGCACCAGCGTTACGGTGGCCACTGCCACGGCACCGGCGCGCAGAGGTACGCGCGAGAAGGGGATGGCGAGGATCTCGAAGCCGAGCAGGACAAACAGAATGGCGTTCTGCACTTCGTCGACGACCTCCCAGAAGGTGTCGATGCTCTCGTGCGCGATGCTGGTGTGCGGGTGCGCTGCGTTGAAGCGGCGCAGCGCGATACCGGCGGCGACGGCCTCAAGCGGGGCGGAGATGTGCCAGTGGCCGGCGAGCGCGTATCCTCCCGTGGCCAGCGCGATCGTCAGGAGTATCTCCACCTGGTAGGCGTCGGTCCAGCGCATCAGTTGCGAGGTCAGCCACGCCAGTGCGACTCCCAGCGCGAGGCCGCCGCCTGCCTCGAGTGCGAGCAGGGTGAGGAAGTGCGCGGGCGTGGGCGCGGCGCCGCGCGAGGCGTCGAGCAGGGCGAGGAAGATGACTGCTCCCACGCCATCGTTGAAGAGCGACTCGCCGGCGAGCTGCGCCTGGATGTTCGCGGGCACGCCGACGCGCTTGAGCATCTCGAGCACGGCGATCGGGTCGGTCGGCGAGATCAGCGCGCCGAAGAGCAGGCACTCGATCCAGGGAGCGTGCAGGCCCACCAGCGGAAGAAGCCAGAAGAGGATGGCCGCCGTGGCGATGGTCGACAGCGCCGTGCCTGCCACCGAGAGCAGCGCGACGGCGGCGCTCTCCCTGCGCAGCGCGTCGAGGTCCAGCAGAAACGCCCCCGCAAACAACAGCACCGAGAGCAGGCCGTGCAGGATGAGGTTCTCGAAGTCGATGGCCCCGACCAGCGTCGAGGCCCACAGGTTGAGGCCCGGGTAGAAGTGGCTCGCGCCCAGCAGCGCAAGCGACGCCACGACCGTCAGCAGCATGGTGCCGATGGTGAGCGGCAGACGCAGCCAGCGCCGGCTGATCCAGCCGAAGCCGGCGGCGGTCGCAACCATCATGCTGAACAGTTCCAGTGTCTTCATCGGCTGGCTTTCAGTGTAACGACAAGGGCCGACCGCGGATGGACGCGGAACCTCGGTGGAAAGGCATAACACCGATTGACACCGATAGCACCGATCGAGGAACGGGAAGGATTCGGAGCGAATTGCAGCGTTTCTGTGAGAAGTGGCTTCCATTCTTTATTCGATCAATTGAATCGGTGGCATCGGTGTCAATCGGTGTTGGGTCTTATCAGCCGTTCGACGCCATTTGCCTGTGCGATGCGCGGCGGCTAACATCAAGCCTGAAGAAACATTGTGAGAGGTGCTTTTCCCATGGAGATATCGAGTGCTGCGCGCAGGCCTGAGGACATCGCGCTGGACCTTCTGAAGTTCGTCGCCAGCCACGCCAACATTGCCAGCAAGACCACCGGTGCCACCGGCTTTGCCGCGACCCCGGCCGTCAAGGCAGACGACCAGGTGACACACCTGCTTGAGCTTTACGCACGCTGCCGCGCGGCAGTGGAAGCCCCCATCGAATAAGTGGCCCCATTGTCAGCGAACCGTCCACTTCGCGTAGCAGTCGCAGGAGCGGGTGCGTTTGGCCGCAACCACCTGCGCGTCTATCGAGAGCTCGAGCAGGCAGGCGAGGCCGTCGAACTGGTGGCCGTCGTCGACGCCGGCCCGAAGGCTGCCGCCGAGGCCGGAGCGAGCTTCGGCATACCCAGCTTCGCTTCGGTCGCGGAGTGCCTGCTTGCTGTAAAGGTCGACGCGGCCTCGGTGTGCGTGCCGACGGTGCATCACCGCGCCGTGGCTGAGCAGTTGATCGCCGAGGGCGTCGATGTGCTGATCGAGAAGCCGATCGCGCCGAGCCTTGAGGACGCCGACAGCATCCTCGCGCTCGCCGCGCGCCACGAGCGCATCGTGCAGGTGGGGCATCTGGAACGCTTCAATCCTGCCGTCGCCGCAGTTCATCGCGTGCTCAACAAGCCGATGTTCTTCGAGTCGCACCGGCTGAGCATCTTCACGCCGCGCTCGCTGGACGTCGACGTGGTGCTCGACCTGATGATCCACGACCTCGACATCGTGCTCTCGCTCGCCGGGTCGCCGGTGCGCGAGGTGCGCGCGGTGGGGCTGCCGGTATTGTCGCCCAAGGTCGACATCGCCAATGTGCGCGTCGAGTTCGAGTCGGGCTGTGTGGCGAACTTCACCGCCAGCCGCATCTCGACGGAGCGCGTGCGCAAGCTGCGGTTCTTCCAGCCGCATCAGTATCTCTCGATCGACTTCGCGCGGCAGGACCTGCTGATGATCGACGTCACCGCCGCCGCCGGGATGGACATGGCGAAGCTGGCGGCGATGGCGCAGTTGCTTCAGGCGTCACAGGCCGCGGGCGCGCATCCTTCGGCTGGGCTGTCGCTCAAGAAGATCGACGTGCCGCAGGGCGAGCCGCTGCGTCTGGAGATCGCCGCGTTCCTCGACGCGGTGCGGACGCGGTCGACTCCAGCGGTCCCGGGCGAAGACGGACGCGCGGCGCTGAAGCTCGCGTTGGAGATCAACGCGGCAATCGCGGCCCATGCCGAGCGCACCGGGTTGAATCTCTGAGGCTGTTATGAACTCCCCCATCCGCATCAAGCTACTTTTGCCGTCATTCTGAGGCGTAGCCGAAGAATCCCTGTAGCTTCATTGACGAAGCGTAAAAATACCGAGATTCTTCGCTACGCTCAGAATGACGACCTATTCCAACGCATATTCTTTGCCCTTTGGTTCATAACAGGTTCCAAGCCTTCGGCCCTAAAAGCCGAACTACACTTCTTGGGAAATAGCTCCGTGTGTTCTGCTCACTCAGCCTGAAGAAGCTGCGGCATTCAGACCTTCCCCGGCCAGCAGCTCGTCGAGCGAGTCCGCGGCGAGTATCTGCCGCTCGAAGATGCGTCCCATGTTGCGCGCGGTGGAGTGGATGGCGTTCTGCATGGTGGGCTGGCGCGTGGCGTCGCCGGTGGGTTGGGCTTCGAGTTCGAGCGAGGTGACGGCGCGGTCGGCGATGCCGCAGGGCACGATGAGCTGGAAGTCGCGCAGGTCGGTGGTGACGTTGAGCGCGAAGCCGTGCGAGGTGACGCCCTGCGAGACGTGGATGCCCATGGCGCAGAGCTTCTTCTCGTGGACCTCGCCGCTGGCTACAGTCCACACGCCGGTGCGTCCGGCGATGCGCTGCGCCGGTACGCCAAAGTCGTAGCAGACGCGGATGACGGCCTCTTCGAGCAGGCGCATGAAGTCGACGGGGCCAAGATGCGGGCCCTTCTTGCCGGGCCAGTCGCCGCGCAGGTCGAAGATGGGATAGCCGACGAGCTGTCCGGGGCCGTGGTACGTCACATCGCCGCCGCGGTTGATCTCGTGCAGCTCGACGCCGCGCGATGCAAGAAGTTCATCGGAAGCGACGATGTTTTCGCGGTGCGAGTTGCGGCCCAGCGTCAGCACCGGAGGGTGCTCCAGCAGCAGCAGCGTATCGCCGATGAGGTTTTGCTTGCGCGCGTCGATCACGCGCCTCTGAATGGCGAGGCCGTCGACGTAGGAGATGCGTCCGGGTTGTAGAAGGTGGATGTGCATTTGAGGCAGTGCGCTGTGGCGCGGCATTTTGTGTCGCGCTTTCAGCGCTTGGTTTGTTCGGATCGTGTACCTGGGCCTTCGGCCCAGGCTGGTATGCTTCGGGCCGTTGGCCCTGAAAACCACGCTACACCTTTATGGAATCCAGTGTAAGCGGTAACGTAACCTCTTCCGGCGCGTGGCACCAGCTATCGCCGGCACGACGGGCACAACGGCGTTGCTTCCGAATGAAAGCCGCGCGGCTTCTCTTTAATTCCTCTGTCCTGTTTCTGATTTCTTTTTCTGCATCCCGTTTGTATACCGCGCATGCTCTCCGGTCTAACCATTAAGAGATGTGCAAATTAAGTGACGAGTTGATGAATTTTCGTCTTGTCATCTCAGTCCGGTTGTCTATACATTTAGTCACCTCTACTTCCAGACAAACGTTAGCCGCGGAGACACGCGGTACCGTGTTTGCCGGATTTTTCATGTGGGGGTCGAGGCATTTTTCCAAAGTACGCAATTTCAACCAACGCAGTTTTTGCAGCAATTCCAACGGGAGATCACCAATGAAAGTACGCACTGCTTTAAGCAGTCTCTTCTTGTTCGTGTTCCTCTGCTCCGTCACATGGGCGCAGACGATCACCGGATCCATCACAGGCACAGTAACCGACACCAGCGGCGCGGCAGTACCGGGCGCAAAGGTCATCGCCACCAACGTCGATACCGGCGTGCAGACGCCGACCACCACCAACGGCGACGGCGTTTACACGCTGCGCTTCCTCCAGATCGGCCACTACAAGGTCAACATCACCGCGCAGGGCTTCAGCTCGTCCACGGCCGGGCCGTTCGCGCTCGAGGTCGCCCAGGAGGCGAGGATCGACGCCAAGCTCAAGGTCGGTTCGCTGAATGAGAACGTAGAGGTCACGACAGCGGCCCCCATCATCGACACGGAAAACCCGACGACCGGCGACGCCATTACGGCGACGATGGCGACGGAGCTTCCCGTCCAGGCGCGTAACTTCGCCAACCTCACCACGCTGGTGGCGGGCGCGGTCGCTCCCGACCCCACCGCACACAACATGGTTGGCCGCAGCGGCTACAACGGCGGCTTCTTCATCAACGGCAACCGCGAGCAGTCGAACAACTACACGCTCGACGGCATGGACATCAACGAGTCGATCGACAACTACATCGGCTACAGCCCCAATGTGGACGCCATCGGCGAGATGCACATCATCTCGGGCAACGCCACGGCGGAGTACGGCAACGCCAACGGCGGCCAGGTGGTGATGGTCACCAAGAGCGGAACCAACGCGTTCCACGGAAACGCCTTCTGGTTCCTTCAGAACACCAACCTCGACGCCAATAGCTGGGTCAACAAGCACACGTCGGACAAGGCCTCCATCGGCCCGGTTCCATCGCTTGATCGCAGCATCTTCGGCGGCACGCTCGGCGGGCCCATCTTCCACGACCGCGTGTTCTTCTTCGCCGACTACCAGGGAGCGCGCCAGCACAACAGCGGAGTCGAAGTTCGCTCCGTTGCCACGGCGGCCATGCGCACGGGCTTTGTCCCCGGCCTCGGCACCACGGTCGCCATCACCAACCCCGCGGCGAAGTACTTGTTCGCGCATCCTGAACTGTATCCGCTGCCCAACACCCCCAGCACCAACCCCAACGGCATCATTGGCAACTATCGCGGGATCACGGCCCAGGCTGTGCACAACGACCAGGGCGACGTCAAGATCGACGCCAAGCTGGCGGCGGCTGACAGCGTCTCCGGCCGCTTCTCCATCGGACGCGAGGGCAGCGGTTACAGCAAGGTCTCTCTGCCTACCGACACGCCCGCCAACAACTCCGACCCGTACACCGGCTTCGTGCTCAACTGGACGCACGTCTTCTCCAACAATATCGTCAACGAGGCGCGCGCGGGCTTTGGACGCACACGCTACATCAACGAGGCCGCCGACGTGGCCGGCCAGCTCGGTCTCACGGGCAATCAGAAGCTGGGCATCCCCGGCACACAGGTCGCGCCCGGCATCACCACGCTCGATGCGTCGAACTCCGGCGTCGACGCCATCGGCGGAGGCTCCGGCGGCGCCAACGGCGTGCAGTCCGACAGCATCGTCAACGCCTTTACCTACGGCGACAACGTAAGCTGGCAGAAGGGACGCCACACGCTGAAGTTCGGCGCACAGGCGCTCCGCTACCAGGCCAACCGCAACTACTCCGGCAACGACGGCGCGCGCGGCTTCTTCTCCTACACCGGAGACCCGGCCGCAACCGGCGATGCATGGGGCGACTTCCTCACCAACCAGGCCTTCCAGTACGGGCAGGGTTCCTACGCCGACAAGTGGGGCCAGCGCCAGTGGCGCGACGCGCTCTTCGTCCAGGACGACTGGAAGGTGACGCAGAACCTCACCATCAATCTCGGCATGCGCTGGGAGTGGGACCAGCCCCTGTATGAGGTCAACAACAAGGAAACCAACATCAACCTGACGACCGGGGCCATCCTGTTCGCCGGTAAGAACGGCAACAGCCGCGCCCTGTACAACCCCTACTGGGGCGGCTTCATGCCTCGCGTGGGCTTCGCCTACACACCGGCGCGGTTCAACGGCAAGTTCGTCGTTCGCGGCGGATATGGCCTCACCAACTTCCTCGAGGGCACCGGAGCGAACCTTCGTCTGCCTCTGAACCCGCCCTTCTTCACCGACGCCTCGGGCAAGCACAGCCAGGGCGGCGCGTTCTTCCAGGTGCAGAACGGCTTCCCGCTGCCTCCCGGCTCGGGCACCTTCTCCGGCAACGTCCGCGCATGGGACCCGAACCTGAAGCCCGCGCTGATCCAGCAGTACAACCTGACCACGGAGTATGAGGTCAACAACGCCACCTCGCTGGTTGTGGCCTACCTTGGGCAGGCCGGCGACCACCTGGTCGACCCGCGCGAGGGCAACCAGCAGAAGTGCCCCACCTGCAAGTTCCCCGTCTCCTCGCTGCCCGGCCTCGGCCTGGTTACGCAGGTCAGTCTGACGGAGTCGCAGGCCAACATGAACTACAACTCGTTGCAGATCACCGGCCGCCGCCGTCTGACGCATGGGCTTGAGTTCCTGACCAACTACACCTGGGCCAAGTCGCTCACCAACAACCTCGGCTACTACGGCGCGGGCGGCGGTGCATCGGCCTCGCAAGGCGCGTACTGGCAGGACTCCTACAATGGCCCGGGCGACTACGGTCCGGCGTTCTTCGACACCAAGCACCTCTTCTCCTTCTCGGGCTACTACGACCTGCCCTTCGGGCGCGGGAAGCAGTTTGGCTCCAACATCAACCGCTTCGCCGACATGGCGCTCGGCGGCTGGAAGCTCGGCGCGGTCGCAAGCCTGCACTCGGGCATGCCGGTCACGGTGGCCTCCAACACCTACTACCTGGTCAACCAGCGTGGCGATCGCGGCAATCACTACCGTCCGCTGAAGATCGTCAACCGCGGCGTCGACAACTGGTTCGGTACGGACCCGTCGGCCACGCCGTGCGCGTCCGATACCAACAACGGCGTCTGCGCCTATGGCGAAGAGTCGTCGACGGGCTTTGGAACGGCGAAGGTCGGCTCGGAGCGCGCTCCCGGCTACAAGGATCTCGACGCCGCGCTCAGCAAGTCGTTCAACATCACGGGAGAGAGGGAGCTCGCGTTCCGTGCGGACTTCTTCAACGTGTTGAACACGACCAGCCTCGCGCCGCCGAGCAACAGCGTCTCGTCCAGCAACTTCGGCCAGATCACCGGCGTGGTTGGGGCCGAGAGGCAGATTCAACTCGCGTTGAAGCTCACCTTCTAACGCGAAGCCTCACAACCGAAACAGTGCCTCCACCGGCTCCCTTCTTCCGCAAGGAAGAGGGGGGCCGATTTTTTATGCGGCTCTTGTTAAAAGCGGTTCGAGCTTTCCACCCCAACGAGCAAGCTCGCCGGGGACCCCGGACTTCGCTCGAATGCCCCACTCATGCGATGAAGCCGCATGAATGGGGCACCCGTTTTGGGGCGCGGGCAAAGTGGCCAGCAGGGGGATTCAGTGCGTTGCCAGTGGATTCTTCCAGCGCAGGCCGGGAAAGCGGGCGAAGTCGGAGTCGGTCGTGCAGAGTGTGCCTCCGTACTCCATGGTGATCGCAGCCAGATGGGCATCGGTGCTGAGCACCCCACTTGCACGCCCCTCAAGAAGCATCCGCCGAAAGATTGGCCAATGGCTTTCCTCGGGATAGAGAAGGCGCACATTCGGCTGCTCCAGCCATCCTTCGACGATCCCGAGCGCCTTTCCCATCTCCAGCCTCCCCAGAGGAACGCTCTGGTTGGTCGTGATGCGAAGGAAGGCCATCGCGCTCTGCAAAGGAACCCCAACGTCGGCGGTAGAAGAGAGCGTCTCTTCAAACCAGTCTCGCGCAGCTCCATGAAATGGTGAAACACTCATGTGCGCATAGAGCAGCAGATTCACATCGAGCACGATCATCGGTGCATAGGCCCTTCAAGGGCTTCGAGGATCGCCGATGTTTTGTCGAGATTGATGCCCTCGGGCAACTGTAAAGCGATGGGCGTTACCTTGAACGGCTTCGCCGGAGCCTTGCCCGCCGACGATGAGAGCGCGGCGCGGAGGCAGCGATTGACTGCCTGCTTGAAGGGTTCGCCGGAGCGGCGAATCTCTTTGCGCAGCAGCAGGGCTACGTCATCGTCGATGGTCAGAGTCGTTCGCACATCATGATGCTATTACTAAAGCATCATGATGTCTAGCTCTAAGGCCGTCTGGTTCGAGCTTCGCTCGAATGCCCCACTCATGCGGTGAGGCCGCATGAATGGGGTGCTTAGTCCTTGTTTGTCATTCGGTAACAAAGTGGAGGAATCTGCATTTAGACTAGCGCCCTGCACAAACAGCAGATTCCTCCGCTACGCTACGGAATGACAACATTTTGAGATCTCGTGGGATCGATTGAGATAAGAAAACGGCCCTTGCAGGCCGTTTTCTCAGTTCATTGTGAGATGTTTCTACACGTTGATGGCTTTGCCTTCGACGCTCGAAAACGCGTCGAGCAGTGCCTCGGCCACCGTTGGGTGGGCGTGGATGGTGAACATCATCTCTTCGACCGTAGCTTCGAGCTGCATGGCGGTTACGGCCTCGGCGATGATCTCCGTGGCGTAGGGGCCGATGATGTGGACGCCGAGGATCTCGCCGTACCTGGCGTCCGTGACCACCTTGACGAAGCCGTCGTGCGCGTCGAGGATCGTCGCCTTCGAGTTGCCGACGAACGGGAACTTGCCGATCTTGACGTTGTAGCCCTTTTCTTTTGCCTGAGCTTCCGTGAGGCCGACACTGCCGATCTGCGGCTCGGTGTAGGTGCAGCCGGGGATGCGCAGCCGGTTGATCGCCTTCGCGTACTTGCCTGCGATACGCGCCGCGACCACGAGGCCGGCCATCGCGCCGACGTGCGCCAGTTGCGGCATGCCGCCCACGATGTCGCCGATGGCGTAGACGCCGGGCTCGGTCGTCTCCATCCACTCGTTGGTCATCACGAAGCCGCGCTCGGGCTTGATGTTGGTCTTGTCGAGGCCGATACCCTCGGTGCGCGGCGAGCGGCCAACGGCCATCAGCACCTTCTCCGCCTCCTTCGATTGCGGCTTGCCGTTCGAGTCGGTCCAGGTGACTTTGACGCCGCCCTTGGTCTTCTCGATCTTCGTGTCCTTGATGGAGAGGTTGCAGTCGATGCCGCGCTTCTTGAACTGACGCAGCAGCTCCTTCGATATCTCCTCGTCTTCGACCGGCACCAGACGCGGCAGCACTTCGAGGATGGTGACGTCGGCCCCGAAGCTCTTGAAGATCGACGCGAACTCCACGCCCACCGCGCCCGACCCGATGACGATGAGCGACTTCGGGGCCTGCGCGATCTTGAGGATCTCGTAGTTGGTCAGGATGGTGTCGTCGGGCTTGTAGCCGGGCAGCACGCGCGCGTCGGAGCCTGTGGCCAACACGACCTTCCTGGCCTTAATCGTGTCGGTCTTGCCGTCGGCCAGCTTGACGCTGACGGTGTGGACGCCGTCCTTCGCCGGGCCGGTGAGTGTGCCGAAGCCCTTGAAGGTGGTGATCTTGTTCTTCTTCATCAGGAAGTCGAGGCCCTTGGTGTGGCGCGTGATCACGTCGTCCTTGCGCGCCATCACGTTCTTCCAGTTCAGTCTGGGCGAGGAGACGCCGTCGATGCCGTAGGTCTCGCCGTGCTTGAGGTGGTCCCAAATCTCTGCCGTATGCAGCAAGGCCTTGGTGGGGATGCAGCCCCAGAGCAGGCAGGTGCCGCCCAGGCGGTCGTTCGCGTCGACCAGCGCCACCTTCAGTCCATACTGCGCCGCACGAATGCCCGAGGTGTAGCCCGCCGGGCCGCCGCCAAGAACCACAACGTCAAAGATCGTATCTGCCAAAGCTCTCTCCTTCTACGAGTACCCCAGACATTTTAGAGTACCGAGGCCGTCAAGGGCTTCAGCATGGCCGATAAACGGGATGCCCGTGCGATCGGGGTAGGGCATATGTCCTTGTGGCGAATGCCAGGCGGCTCCCCAACTGCCTACACAGTGTCTCCTGGCCTGGCCTTCGGAGCGGCCGGGTCGGGCTTGAGCGGATACGGCGGGCCTTTGGCCAGGGTCTTTTCCAGCGCGGCATCGTAGCCGTAGATGTCGTCGAAGAAGTGGACGCGGTTGTCCTCTTCGACCTCGGCGGTCATATAGAAGATGACGATGGGAACCGGCGTCTTGAGGTTGACCTGCCGGTTGTCGGGGCCATTTGTCATGGCCTCGTGGACCTTCTGGAGGTCCCAGTCTTCACCGTCTTTATCTTTTTGTCCGTCGAGCAGCCACGCGGCCAGGTCTTCCGGTTTTTGTACGCGAATGCAGCCGTGCGAGAAGTCGCGGCGCGTGCGCTGGAAGAGCGAGACCGCCGGCGTCGAGTGCAGGTAGACATCGTACTGGTTGGGGAACATGAACTTCACCAGCCCGAGCGAGTTCCGGGGGCCGGGCCTCTCGCGCACCATGTAAGAGTCCTGCGCGATCTGTCTGGCGGTGTAGCTGGTCACGGGCTGGCCCTTCGAGGTGACGACCTCGAAGTTCTTCTGTTCGAGATAGCCGTGGTTCGCCTCGATGTGCGGGACCAGCTCTTTGCGCGCGATGTCGACGGGCACGTTCCAATAAGGCCGGAAGACGAGGTACTTCATCATGTGCGCGAAGACGGGTGTCTGGTGCTCGCCCATCACCTGGCCTACGACGACGCGCATGGTGAAGTCGAGCTGATGGTCTGGCGTGTAGCCGCGGAGCACGAACTCCGGCAGGTTGACCATCAGGCGCGGGTTTTCATACGGAGCGGGCAGCCAGCGGAAGCGCTCGAGCGTGTAGGCGAGCTGCTTGACCCGCTGCGCCATGGGCACGTTGAGCGAGGCGATGGTCTGCGCCGTGAGCCTGCCGTCTTCGGTGAGGCCGTGGCGGTGCTGGTACTCCTTGACGGCGGCGGCGAGGCGTTTGGTGTAGACGCCGGACTGCGCGGGGTGTTTTGGCGCGGCGGGGGAGATGCGGGGATTCATCGACTCCGCGCTTTGCGCTTCGCTCGGAATGACACCCGTTTTATCTAAGGCGGAGTCGTCTCCGTTTGTGGGTGTATCGTCCGCTTCGAGGTCGCCTTCGAGTTGAAGGCGTTGGACGAGCAGAGGAGCGTCGTCGAAGGAGTCGCCCACGGTGATGGTGCGTTCGTACTCGGGCAGTGGCTCGCTGCCCTCTTCGATCTGCTTCTTCTCAAGAGCGAGGTACTGCGCCAGCGCCTGCTCGGTGCGGCGGTAGAGGTCGGAGCCGGGCTCGACCTTTTTGAGCAGTGCGGGAACGTCGGTGACGTCGACCGCGTTGTCCGAGACGAACTCGGCGAGGTCGTACTTCTTGCCCGTCACGTCGATGTCGAAGTTGAAGTGCTGCGGGTTCACCCGGCCGATGCGCAGGTCGGAGATGAAGCGCATCACGCAGACCGTCATGGCGACGTCGAACTGCGCGACCTCGTCGGGGTGGCGTCCGGCGACGCCGCGCACGCGGTCGAGCCAGCGGGAGCTGTCGTAGTCCTCGGGGTTCAGCCCCTTCAGCTCGGCATTGGCGAAGGCGACCATGAAGCCCTTGGCTGCGGGCGTGGGCATACCTTCGCGCGTCCAGGCGATCTCGTAGTTGCGGTCTTCGTAGAAGGTCTTGACGAAGGGCTGGTACTCGGCAACGTTGGGCCAGCGCAGAAAATCGAGCCGCGGCGAGGCGGCGAGCGGCTGGATGTTGCTCGAGTAGTCCGCCGTGTTGGGCGCGGAGGTCGTCTTGCGTGGCTTGCGGCATCCTTCAACGCCGATTAGAAGTGCGAGGACGCACAGAGCGCCTGCGTACCGGGCGGAGAGCTTCAACATGCGGTCGTGACCGTCCTTGACGGTTGATGGTCCGTCTTTGCGTGCTGCGGCTCTCATTATCCCGCATTCCGTGTCCGATGCAAGGAGCGAGTGCGAAGATCGCGACTCCACTCGATGACCCTTCGCCGGACAGCGCGTATCCGTAAAATGTCATTCGTGGCGGAAGTCAGTAGGCCAAGTGGAGGGCCATTCCGACCGGAAGCCAGTGGGCTATATGGAGTGTCATTCCGAGCGAAGGCCGTAGTCGAGGAATCCCCGCGTTTCCTCTGCGGCTGCCGACGACTCTTGCGCCTACCGCGCACCCGCCGGCAACGCCTCAAAGCTGCGCGATCGCCGGCAGCATCGCGACCGAGAGCGCGGCCTGCGCCAGAAGGATGAGTCCGGCGAGCGCCAGAAAGAGCTTGCGGTGGCGCGACTCGAAGACGTCGGCGAAGACCCCGCCTACAAAGGTGAACAGAAATGGCAGCGCCCACAGCCAGGGCTGCGAGGCCGTCTGCGTGGTGACGACGGGCAGCAGCGCCAGCGCCGTCAGCAGCGGAGCTGTGTTGCCGAAGTACCGGCAGCGACGCGCCACCAGGTACAACGCGGCAGCGACGGCGAGAGCGCCAACGATCGGCGCATTGGCCGGACTGGTGAAAAAGCCGCGCACCGCGTCGAGCGAGAACCAGAAGCGCGCGCCTCCGCCGGTAAAGACATAGCTGAACGCCGCAAGATGGAAGGCGTAAGAGGCGAAGAGCACCAGCAGCGCTCCCAGCGCCGAGTTGATGAGGACCTGCATCACGTAGCTGCGGCGGCGTTCGGCGAGGTACATCATGAAGACGATTGCGGCAAAGAAGCCCAGAATCGCCGCAAGCAGGTGCGCGGCGGCGGTGAGTCCAAGCGCGAGCGTGAGCAGCACAATGCGCGGACGCCACTTGCGCCGCGGCCCCTGCATCGCATGCGCAACGCCCATCGCCGTGTAGACCAGGCCGTAGAGTCCCCACATGGCCAGCACGTCGTTGTTGGGGCTGACCGAGTAGCGCACGATCTCCGGACAGAAGCAGTAGAGACCCAGCGCGAAGAAGCCGCCCTCGTTGCCGAAGAGACGTCGCGCAACCCACCACAGCCCCGCGCCCAGCCACACGGCAAAGAGCACAAACGGCAGGTGCATCAGGTACTTCACGCTGGTGATCTCGTGGCGCGCCTCCCACGTGGAGCCGTTGAGAGATGTGGAGGTGTAGAGCCGGTCCTCGGGCTTGCGCAGCTTGTCGGCCGCGAGCAGGACCAGACGCTGCGCGGTGAGTGGGAGTCCGGCGACGCGGTAGGCAAACGTGCCGTCGCCGTTGAGGTTGCCGCACGAGGTGAAGTATCCGGCCAGCGGCGAGGGACGCTCCCACATCTCGCGCCCGCAACGCGCAAAGCGGTAGTCGACGGTCGAGAGCTGCTGGTGCGAGATCACCCAGGTACATTGCGCCATAAACAAAAGAAGCAACAACGCGGCAAGGCGCTGGGGCAGGCCAATCTTAAATTCAGGGAACTTCAATCCGCGTCCTTCATGGCTTACGAAACAACGTGTCCGGGCCGCTTCTTTCTGTGAAAGCGCCTCCGCTCTTTCTATCCTACCGTGCCGGTCCCGGATTCATTCGCCCATAGCGGCGCTTGTCGCGACGCGAAGGAATCCCCGCATTTTCTATGTAGTGCAAACACTGCTTGAACAAATACACGCGCGCCTGTGGCGAATCCATCACGCCTCACGTACTGTAGTGGGCGTAAGCATTCACGGCTTTCCGGGAGATTGCAATCCAGATGAACCGTCCCTTCAAAGTTGCCACGGGCCTTGCTGCCGCCGTTGTCTTCGCCTTTGCCTCTGTCTCGTCCATGGCGGCGCAGACTGCTCCCGCGACGCGGCCCGCTCCGCCTCCTGGCAAGGTTCCGCGTCACGTGCTGGTGATCGCGCAGACGCATGGCTTCGAGCACGACTCGGTTTCCGACGCGATGGCCGCCGTCTACAACATGGGCAAGGAGTCCGGCCTGTGGGACACCATCATGCGTACCGACACCGAGCTCATCACGAAGAAGGAGCTGACGAAGAACGCGAAGAACCTGAACTACTTCGACGCCATCGTCTTCGCCAGCACGACCGGCGAGCTCGACCTGAACGACGAGCAAAAAGCAGCGCTGCTCTCCTTCGTGCACGACGACGGCAAAGGCTACGTTGGCATTCACGCCGCGATCGACACACTCTACGAGTGGCCGGAGTATGGCAAGATGACCGGCGGCTGGTTCGACCAGCACCCATGGGGCACCTTCAACGCGCCCATTCGCAACGAGGGCGGCGACTTCCCGGCGACGCGCCACTTTCCCGCGTCGTTCCACAAGTACGACGAGATCTACCAGGCCAAGGACTGGTCGCGCGCCAACGTGAATGTGCTGCTGAGCCTGGACCCCACAAAGCTCGACTACAACAATCCGCGCGTCCACCGCGCCGACCACGACTTCGCCGTCGCCTGGTCGAAGATGTATGGCAAGGGCCGCGTCTTCTACTCGACGCTCGGCCACACTACGGAGTCGTGGAAGGACCCCGACATCCGCACGATGTATTTCGAGGCCATCAAGTGGTCGCTGGGCATGACGGACGGAAGCACGGCGTCGCACCCGGCGCCGCCTGCGAAGTAGATATCGCTGTGCTATTAATCGTGGGGCGAAAGTCGTGGAGAGGGTTCGCGCTTTGCGCGAATGTCTCACAACTGGCGTTGTGACCGCCAGACATGGCACACCCGGCCAGGACACACGCACGTGTCCAACTCTGTCATTCCGTAACGAAGTGAAGGAATCTGCTTTCACCCAACGCATCCGGCACCCTTGTTTGTCATCCCGTAACTCTTGTTTGTCATTCCGTAACGAAGTGAAGGAATCTGCTTTTGTTGCGGCATCGAAAGCACTGGCACACCGCATCGACGACACTACTCGTACCGGATCGCCGTCACCGGCTCAATCCGCGACGCCCGCAGCGCCGGCATAAACGAGGCCGTGCAGGCGACAACCGTCAACGCAACGATCGCCCCGGCGAAGACCGCAGGGTCGCGTGGCGATGTCTCATACAGAAAGCTCGCCAGCACCTTCGACAACATGACTGCGGCAGCCAGTCCTGCGCCGCAGCCGATGACCGCGATCATGACGTTGTCTCGGAAGATCATCGCCATCACCCGCGAGCGTTGCGCGCCCAGCGCCATGCGGATGCCGATCTCGCTCGTGCGCCGAGCCGTGGAGTAGGCGAGCGTTCCGTAGAGGCCGATGGCCGTCACCAGCAGAGCGCACGCCGCGAAGAAGAGGCCCAGCACCGCCATCATCCTCTCCGCGCCGACCGAGTTGTCCACCAGGTCGCCGGCTGGCTGCATCACCGGAGCCGGAATTGTTGGCGCCAGCCGCGCGGCCAGCGAACGCGCCGCCGATGCCAGCGGACCTTGCGGGCCATCGACGCGCAGCACTGCGGTGAGCGAGGGCTTCGTCTCCTCGGCCTGCTGCATGGGCACGTACGCCACCGCCCCGGCGGGAGTACGCACGTCCTTGTACTTCGTATCGCCAACCACGGCGACCACCTCGTAGGTGGTCTTGCTCATCGTGGCCACCACCTGCCGCCCGAGAGCGTTGCCGTCGGGAAAGAGCTGCTTCGCCGCCGTTTGGCTGAGGACGATCTTCAGCCCCGAGGCCTTCGTGTCCGTCCACGCAAACTCGCGGCCATGCAGCAGCGGAATCCTCATCGTCCGGAAGTAGCCGGGTCCAACTGCGTTCAACCAGAACAGGTGCTTCTCTCCAGAAGGCGTCTGGAAGTTGCCGTTCCACCCAAGGTGCGACATCGGGACGATGAACTCGAAGCTCACGTCCTTCACCCCAGGCTGCGCGCGCAGACCGTCGCCTATCTGGCGGTAGACCTCCATCAGTTGCTCGCCGTCCAGTTGCTGCTTGCCCATGCTGAACGAGATGTTCACCAGCCCCTTCGGGTCGAAGCCCAGGCCCGTGCGATAGAGCTTCACCAGACTCGAAGCCAGCAGCCCCGCGCCTGTCACCAGCACCAGCGCCAGCGCCACCTGCGACGCCATCAGGATGCGCGGCAGCGCTTTCCTTCGCTCATGCACGTTGCTTGCATGCTGGCCTTCCTTGATGTGGCTGTTCAGGTCGCCGCCCGTCGCCTGCAACGCCGGAACGAGTCCGATGACGATCGCCGCCACAACCGAGATGAGCGCTGCGAACAGAAAGACGCGCACGTCGAGCGATGTGTCGAGCACAACGCCCTGCGCTCCGTCCGCGCCCATCAGCATCGCGGCCAGCGAGTGGCTCACCGCCGGTGCCAGCGCAAGGCCGAGCGCCGTTCCCGCCACGGCAAGCAGCAGGCTCTCGACCAGCAGTTGCCGCACCAGGCGGCCGCGCGTCGCTCCCAGCGCCAGCCGGGTCGCCAGCTCGCGCTCGCGCGCCGCTCCGCGCGCCATCAGCAGACTCGTCAGGTTCAGGCACGCCAGCAGCAGGATGCCTCCGCACATGGCAAACATCGCCACCAGCGGCTTGCGAAACGCGATGCGCACATACGCAAACCCGTTCGAGGCAGGCTCGGCCGTGAAGTGGAGGTGGTTCTTCTCCGCGTCCTTGATGTGCCCGGGATCGTTCGTCGACTCATACACGATCGGCAGCGAAACCGGAAGCAACGCCGCGTTCGCCTGCTCCAGCGTCACGCCCGGCTTCACCCGCGCCATCACCGTCAGCCACCAGGAGTGGACGCCGTTATGGATGTGGTCGCGCGGCGCGTCGATGATCGGGTCGGCGGACAGCGGAGCGTAGATCTCCGGCCTCTGCGTGGGGTCCGCTCCTGTAAACCGCTTAGGCATCACGCCGACCACCGTGAACGGCGTATTCGCAATCACCAGCTTGCGTCCAATGACATCTGGCGCGCGGTCGAACCACCGGTTCCAGAAGGCCTCGCTGATGACGACGGCCAACCCCTCCGGGCTTCCGCCCTCCCGGTCGTCGGCAGGCGTCAGATAACGGCCCAGCAGCGGGGCCACCTGCATCGCCTCGAAGTACTCTCCGCTCACCAGCACGCCGCGAATGTTCTCGTTGCCCGACGGCCCCTTCACCTGCATCGTGTCGCCGTTGTAGGCGAAGACATTGGTAAACGCGTCGTGCCGCGCTTCGAGTCCGCGAAAGTACGGCGTGCAGAAGGAGTACTCCGGCCTCGGGCCTTCCTCCATGCGCAGCGCCACCATCTGCGCGGCATCGGGTACCGGCAACGGCCGCAGCAGCAGGCCGTTGATCAGCGAGAAGACCGCCGTGTTCGCACCCACGCCCAGGGCCAGCGTCAGCAGGGCGATCGCCGTAAACCCCGGCGACTTCGCCAGCAGGCGCGTCGAAAACCTGATGTCGCGGACAAGGTTCTCCAGTGCGCGAAACTGCCACACCTCGCGCAGCCGCTCCTGCCACCGGCCCGCATTGCCGAAGGTGCGCCTTGTCGCGGCCTCGGCCTCTTCGTGCGAACGCCCTTCGCGTTCGAGCCTCTCGCGCATCAATGTCTGATGGAACTCCAGCTCCTCCGTCATCTCGCGGTCCATGCGCTGCCTGCGAAACAACGACCTCATACGTCCAAGAAACTCGTGTATCGCGGGAAACATACGCTCTCTCCTTAAGGGTTGTTATGCGCTTCAACCAGGCACATCAACTTTCTGCCGTCATTCTGAGCCGTAGGCGAAGAATCCCTGTAGTTTCTCCTTGCGCAGGAAAAATGCTGAGATTCTTCGCTGCGCTCAGAATGACGACGCATGATTTCTGTCTGCTATGGCTCGCGCCCGACTCATCGCAGGCAGTCTCCGCCAGCAAGTTCATGCTGCTCCTTACGAAGCCTGCATTACAAACGCCACCGCCGCCGAAAGCCGCGCCCAGCGCTGCGACTCCGCGCTGAGCCTCTTCCGCCCTTCGGCCGTCAACTGGTAGAACTTCGCACGGCGGTTGTTCTCGGAGGCGCCCCACTCGGCCTTCAGCAGGCCGCGAAGCTCAAGCCGGTGCAGCGCCGGATACAGCGCGCCCTCCTCCACCTTCAGCAACTGCTGCGAGGTCTGGTGGATCCACTCCGCCACCGCATAGCCATGCAGCGGACCTCGTACGAGCGACTTGAGAACGAGCATCTCCAGCGTGCCTTGCAACAGCGCGCCGGAGTCGGTATTTTCTTCCCTAATCATCTTAGGGGAGAAATATAGACCGTTGCTTTTTTCCTGTCAAACCGCAATGAGTGGCTCCATCGTAAAAAACGGAAGTGCCGTGTCCCCAAAGGCGGGTGCCCCATATCTGGCGGCATCATCGCCAGATGTGGGCCATTCGCGCGAAGCGCGAATGGCATTGAAAGCGCATCCCGCATCCCTCTTCTTTGTCATTCCGTAGCAACGCGGAGGAATCTGCTGTTTGTGACGCGCGAAACGAAAGCGGATTCCTTCACTCTGTTACGGAATGACAAAACACACAGGTGCGCAAGCCTAGCGCGAACCCCGACCAGGGCCTAAGCAAACTCCAGCGTCCCCGCCCCTATCAACTCCTTATGCGCGATCGCCACACCCGCATGGGCCTTGCCGCCTACACGCAACGATCCCGCATCTCCACGCCGCGTGATGACCAGCTTCTTCCCATCGCCCACCGTCAGCGTCATCCTGTCAAACAGAGGAGCGCCCAGCACATACTCCGCCTTGCCCGGACACACCGGGAAGAACCCCGCCGCGCTCAGTAGAAACCACGCGCCCATCGAGCCCGTGTCCTCGTCGCCCGCAAACTCGTCCGGCGAGTACAGCTCCTCCATCACCCGCTTCGTCCAGTAGCGCGTGCGGTCAGGCCGCCCGGCCAGCGCAAGCAGATACAGCACGTGATGCACCGGCTGATTGCTGTGCGCATACTGGCCGAACGTCCGCGCCGCCATCTCCGACATCTCGTGAATCTCGCTGCCATACGACCCCACATCGAACGCCGCCGGCATCGTGATCATCTTCTCCAACTCGGCCGCTGCGACGGCATCGCCGCCCATCGCCTTGAACAACTCCTCCGGCTCATGCGGAACGTCCCAGCGATGCTGCCACGCCGCTCCCTCCACATACGGCGAACCCCAACGCACCGGGTCGAACGGCGCGCCGTTGTGCGTCACCCAGCTTCCGTCCGAGTTCTTGCCGCGCAGAAATCCCACCTTCGCGTCGAACAGATGCCGCCAGTTGTGCGAGCGCCTCTCGAAGATCGCGGCGTCTTCCTTGTGCCCCAGCTTCGCCGCAATCTGCCCGATGCAGAAGTCGCCATACGCCGAATCCACCGTCTCCGCGCCCGACTGATGGATGTGGTCCTCGGCAACATAGCCCAGCTTCAGATAGTCCTCGATGCCGCGCCTGCCGTAGCCCTTGTCCGCATCGCCCGGCTCCATCGCATGCTTCTTCAGCCCCTGATACGCCGTCTCCACGTCGAAGCCCGGGATGTCCTTCACCACGCCATCGGCAAACACCGCGTCGATCAGACTTCCCGTCATGCACGCGCGATAGCCGGGAGCGGGGAACTGCGGCATCCATCCGCCCTCGCGATACGCATTCACCCACGCCTGCAAGATCTCGCCCAGCCGCTCGGGGAACATCACCGACATCCACGGATACCACGCGCGATACACGTCCCAGTAGCCGTGGTCGGCGTACATCACGCCCGGCTCCACCTTGCCGTTGAACGCGCTGAAGTGCACCGGCTTCCCGCTCGCGTCCATCTCGTGCCACATGCGCGGAAACAGCAGCGCGCGATACATGCAGGAGTAAAACGTCCGCCGCTGGGCCTCCGTTCCGCCTTCAACCTTGGCGCGATCCAGATGCTCCTCCCACACCCTCTTCGCCGCAGCCTTCACCGCATCGAACCCGCCCGCAAGCTCGAGCCGCAGATTGCGCTCCGCCTGCTCATACGAGATGAACGACGTGCCGATGCGAATCTCCTGCGCCACGCCCGCCTTCGCCGGATAGCGCACCACCGCCACCTTGTGCCCGCCGCTACCACCGTTGCGCGCGGCAATCTCAGTCGTCTCCAGCTTCAGATCCTTCGCATCGACGCCCGCGAACTGCACCACGTAGAACGCGCGAAAGTTCTCCGGCACGCCGCCATCGTTGAAGCCGTTGCTCAGCCGCACCATGCCCGACGCCGCATCGAGCACCGCCTCCGCCTTCGCCGCGCCAGGCATCTCGATCGCAAGCCCCGCACCCTCGGCCGTATCGCGCTCGCCGTCTTTGCCCGCTGCGAACGTCACCCGCATCGCCGCGCCGTGCGCCGTGGGAGCAAGCTCCATCCGCGCGCGATACCGCAGCAGGTCAATCTCCATCCCCGCCGGCGACAGCACCGCATCCTCCGGCCTGTACGACGTCCCGCGCGAACCACCCGCGGGCTTCGCCAGCGCGTCCACCGGAAGAAACGTCGCATACCCGTAGTCGTTCAGCCACGGACTCAACTGATGCGTGCACCGCACGCCCTCAATCCGCCGGTCCGCCGGATGAAAGTACCACGGCGTGTTGCGCCCGTTGCTCTCGAGCGCCCAGTGCGCCATGCCAAACGGCACAGCCGTGATCGGCAGCGTGTTCCCGCGCGAGAACAGAAACGTCGACCCCGTCCCCTGCAGCAGGTTCACCATCTCCAACGGAGACTTCGCCGCCGCGCGGGCCCCGCCACTATTCGCCTGGCTCGCCTCGCTCGCT